>CP158972.1:3107500-3752971 GCA_040429635.1 Tamlana crocina
TGTTTTTGATAAACAGTCGCCTGGACCTTTTCACTGCGGCCCATCCGAAGATGGGCGACGCTTCTCCCGAAGTTACGCGTCTATTTTGCCTAGTTCCTTAGCCATGAATCTCTCGAGCTCCTTAGAATTCTCATCCCAACCACCTGTGTCGGTTTGGGGTACGGGTACTTCCCTCGCTTTTCTTGGAAGTCGCTTCTCCGGATTATCACCGCGGCCGGAGCCTTAGTGTACTATCGCGGCATTACTGCTCGCTTCAACGTGCTATTCCGTCAGCACGCACCGAATATACGCCTCCGTCACTTTTAATGGGAGCGGGTACGGGAATATTAACCCGTTGTCCATCGACTGCCCCTTTCGGGTTCGCCTTAGGTCCCGACTAACCCTCAGCTGATTAGCATAGCTGAGGAAACCTTGGTTTTTCGGAGTGCGGGTTTCTCGCCCGCATTATCGTTACTTATGCCTACATTTTCTTTTGTAGCTCCTCCAGCACGCCTCACAGCGCACCTTCAGCGGCACTACAATGCTCCCCTACCACTTTTACAAGTCCATAGCTTTTCGGTAGTATGCTTATGCCCGATTATTATCCATGCCGGACCGCTCGACTAGTGAGCTGTTACGCACTCTTTAAATGAATGGCTGCTTCCAAGCCAACATCCTAGCTGTCAAAGCAGTCCAACCGCGTTTTTTCAACTTAGCATACATTTGGGGACCTTAGCTGATGGTCTGGGTTCTTTCCCTCTCGGACATGGACCTTAGCACCCATGCCCTCACTGCACTGCAACATTTTATAGCATTCGGAGTTTGTCAGGAATTGGTAGGCGGTGAAGCCCCCGCATCCAATCAGTAGCTCTACCTCTATAAAACTAACAGTACGCTGCACCTAAATGCATTTCGGGGAGTACGAGCTATTTCCGAGTTTGATTGGCCTTTCACCCCTACCCACAGGTCATCCGAAGACTTTTCAACGTCAACCGGTTCGGGCCTCCACTGTGTGTTACCACAGCTTCACCCTGCCCATGGGTAGATCACACGGTTTCGCGTCTACCACTACTGACTGCACGCCCTGTTCAGACTCGCTTTCGCTACGGATCCGACACTTAATGCCTTAACCTTGCCAGCAACGGTAACTCGTAGGCTCATTATGCAAAAGGCACGCCGTCACCCCAATGGGGCTCCGACCGCTTGTAGGCGTATGGTTTCAGGTTCTATTTCACTCCCTTATTCAGGGTTCTTTTCACCTTTCCCTCACGGTACTGGTTCACTATCGGTCTCTCAGGAGTATTTAGCCTTATGGGATGGTCCCCACAGATTCACACAGGGTTTCACGTGCCCCGCGCTACTCAGGATACTGCTATCTCGTTGATTTTTGCCTGTACGGGACTATCACCCTCTACGGTCGCTCTTTCCAGAGCGTTCCAGTTCAGCACAACTCGAACATTGCAGTCCTACAACCCCGGCACTGCCGTAACAGCACCGGTTTGGGCTAATCCGCGTTCGCTCGCCACTACTAACGGAATCACTTTTGTTTTCTCTTCCTCCGGGTACTTAGATGTTTCAGTTCCCCGGGTTCGCCTCCTTGCGGATAACATGTCTTCAACATGCTGGGTTGCCCCATTCGGATATCTGCGGATCGAATCGTATGTGCCGATCCCCGCAGCTTTTCGCAGCTTATCACGTCCTTCATCGCCTCTGAGAGCCTAGGCATTCCCCATACGCCCTTGTTTAGCTTATTGTACTTTTTGCTTTTTTATGAGTTCAATCAATTGAGTCTCCTCAATCGATTTGCGGTCATTTACATCGCTCGTAGTGATGCAAACGACCAGAATTATTGCTAAAGTTAAATCTCTTTAACTTTTAATTTCATGTATCTTTTTTCAATATGTCAATGAACTGTATTCAATTCTAAATTCAAAATTTTGAATTCAAAATCAAAATTGTGGAGAATATCGGAGTCGAACCGATGACCTCCTGCGTGCAAGGCAGGCGCTCTAGCCAGCTGAGCTAATCCCCCATTTGAAATTCAGAATTGTGAATTCAGAATTACGAATTTAGAATCCTCTGCTCCTAGAATTTCCTTTCAGTATTTAATGAACTTTTTCTAAACTATAATTAAACGTTTGCCTAATCAAGCTTAGCTTGTAGTCTCAGGCAGACTCGAACTGCCGACCTCTACATTATCAGTGTAGCGCTCTAACCAGCTGAGCTATGAGACTGTTACTCTTCGGTTATCGGTCTCCCGTTATCGGTTATCGGTCGTTAATACGAATAACTAACAACTAGAAACTAACAACTAGTATATTTTAAATTGACAGCAGTGAGAACAAACATCTCTGTGCTTTGGAAACTTCCCCTAGGACGTCTTTCTCTAGAAAGGAGGTGTTCCAGCCGCACCTTCCGGTACGGCTACCTTGTTACGACTTAGCCCTAGTTACCGATTTTACCCTAGGCCGCTCCTTGCGGTGACGGACTTCAGGCACTCCCAGCTTCCATGGCTTGACGGGCGGTGTGTACAAGGCCCGGGAACGTATTCACCGCATCATGGCTGATATGCGATTACTAGCGATTCCAGCTTCACGGAGTCGAGTTGCAGACTCCGATCCGAACTGTGATAGGGTTTATAGATTCGCTCCTCCTCGCGAAGTGGCTGCTCTCTGTCCCTACCATTGTAGCACGTGTGTAGCCCAGGACGTAAGGGCCGTGATGATTTGACGTCATCCCCACCTTCCTCACGGTTTGCACCGGCAGTCTGGCTAGAGTTCCCGACATGACTCGCTGGCAACTAACCACAGGGGTTGCGCTCGTTATAGGACTTAACCTGACACCTCACGGCACGAGCTGACGACAACCATGCAGCACCTTGTAAGTGGTCCGAAGAAAAGTCTATCTCTAAACTATGCAACTTACATTTAAGCCCTGGTAAGGTTCCTCGCGTATCATCGAATTAAACCACATGCTCCACCGCTTGTGCGGGCCCCCGTCAATTCCTTTGAGTTTCATTCTTGCGAACGTACTCCCCAGGTGGGATACTTATCACTTTCGCTTAGCCACCCAGACCGAAGTCCGGACAGCTAGTATCCATCGTTTACGGCGTGGACTACCGGGGTATCTAATCCCGTTCGCTACCCACGCTTTCGTCCATCAGTGTCAATACATTGTTAGTGATCTGCCTTCGCAATCGGTATTCTATGTAATATCTATGCATTTCACCGCTACACTACATATTCTAACCACTTCACAATGATTCAAGACAACCAGTATCAAAGGCAATTCTACGGTTGAGCCGCAGACTTTCACCTCTGACTTAATCGTCCACCTACGGACCCTTTAAACCCAATGATTCCGGATAACGCTTGGATCCTCCGTATTACCGCGGCTGCTGGCACGGAGTTAGCCGATCCTTATTCTTACGGTACCGTCAGAACCCTACACGTAGGGCGGTTTCTTCCCGTATAAAAGCAGTTTACAACCCATAGGGCAGTCTTCCTGCACGCGGCATGGCTGGATCAGGCTTCCGCCCATTGTCCAATATTCCTCACTGCTGCCTCCCGTAGGAGTCTGGTCCGTGTCTCAGTACCAGTGTGGGGGATCCCCCTCTCAGGGCCCCTACCTATCGTCGCCATGGGGTGCCGTTACCACTCCATCTAGCTAATAGGACGCATGCTCATCTTTTGCCGTGACCTTTAATCGTAAATACCATGCGGCAATACGATACTATACTGTATTAATCCAAATTTCTCTGGGCTATCCAATAGCAAAAGGCAGATTGCATACGCGTTACGCACCCGTGCGCCGGTCGCCGGCGGAAAAGCAAGCTTTTCCCCGCTGCCCCTCGACTTGCATGTGTTAGGCCTGCCGCTAGCGTTCATCCTGAGCCAGGATCAAACTCTTCATCGTTAAATCTTTTGGCCTAGCGGCCTGTTTCTTAACGTTCCTAAGTTAGGATTTCCAGGTGCTCAAAAATGGTTTATTCTCTCTGCTGACCCGGACCGTTTCCAGTCCGAATCTTACGCTGTCAATTCAATATGTCTATGAACTTCTTTTCTCTTTCCTCAACTCGTTTCCTTGTTAAGCGGGTGCAAATATAAAACCCTTTTTTTAACTCCACAAAACTTTTTCGGTTTTTTTTCGGAAAATTTTCCCGGCCGTTGCGGCGATAAAAAACAACCTTTACGTGAACGTTTCCGCTTCCAACAGACCTGCTGTTTTTAGCGGCTGCAAACATACGATGTTTTTTGTTGCCGGCAAGCTTTTTTTTGTTTTTTTTTTCGATTTTTTTTCGAAGCTTGAAAAAGCGTGGCAAAACCGTTATTTTTATGAACTCCGCCTGTTGGCATGTGCCGTTTTTAGCGGCTGCAAATATACCACCCTTTTTCTTTTCCAAACAAACTTTTCGGCGATTTTTTTTAGGCTTTTTTTGGCTTCGGGCGCAACGCGCTGAACGTGCATGAGTTACGGCGGAAGTTTTTTGAACGGGCATCCCTTGGGGAATGCTCAAGACCAAAAAAAGGGACCCTTATATATATGTGCAGGGCGGGAAACGCCCCGAACGTTACCTTATATAAAGGTAGCCGGGAACCCTGAACGGCAACGGACACCAGCAAACGTGCCCGCGGCAGGGGTAGCAGCGGACAGTCCGCAGCGAGGAACAAACGAGGTCTTCAAGCCCTTCGGCTTCGCTCAGGATAAACTACAGCCCGGCCCGAAGGGAAACGCCCAAAAAGAAAATTATACACATATATATATTGTATGTGTTTGTTTATACTATTATCTTTGCAGCCGAATTTCAATTTAATTTATGATACATATTACTTTACCCGATGGGAGCGTAAAAACGTTTGACGAAGGCGTTACAGCAATGGATGTTGCAAAAAGCATTAGCGAAGGCTTGGCAAGGAATGTTATTTCGGCCAGTTTTAATGGCACAACCGTAGAAACCGTAACCCCGCTGACCATCGATGGTAATTTAGTATTATATACATGGAAGGACGACGAAGGCAAAACGGCCTTTTGGCACAGTAGTGCGCACGTTTTGGCTCAGGCTATTGAAGAACTTTACCCTGGTGCTAAACTTACTATTGGCCCGGCGATTGAAAACGGATTTTATTACGATGTGGATTTTGGCGAGCACAGCATTTCTGAAAAGGATTTTAAATCTATTGAAAACAAAATGTTGGAAATAGCCAGAGGCAAGCACGACTTTAAGATGCGTTCGGCCAGTAAAGCAGATGCTCTTGAACTGTACAATGACAATCCGTTTAAAACCGAATTGATTGAAAACTTGGAAGACGGCACGATTACTTTCTGTGACCATTCTACGTTTACCGACTTATGCCGCGGCGGGCATATCCCGAACACTGGCATCATTAAGGCGGTTAAAATTTTGAGTGTTGCAGGTGCTTACTGGCGCGGCGATGAAAACAAACCACAATTAACTCGTGTTTATGGCATTTCGTTCCCTAAACAAAAGGAACTTACCGAGTATTTAAACATGCTCGAGGAAGCGAAAAAACGCGACCACAGAAAACTAGGTAAAGAGTTGGAGCTTTTTACTTTCTCGCAAAAAGTTGGTCAAGGTCTTCCGTTGTGGCTCCCCAAAGGAGCTGCTTTGCGCGAGCGTTTGGAAAATTTCCTTAAAGCCGCCCAAAAGAAAGCGGGCTACGATATGGTGGTAACACCCCATATTGGACAAAAAGAACTTTATGTTACTTCCGGGCATTATGCCAAATATGGAGAAGATAGCTTTCAGCCTATCCACACCCCAAAGGAAGATGAAGAGTTTTTACTAAAACCAATGAACTGTCCGCACCACTGCGAAGTTTACAAACACTACCAATGGAGTTATAAAGATTTACCTGTTCGATATGCCGAATTCGGTACCGTTTATAGATATGAGCAAAGTGGTGAATTGCATGGTTTAACCCGTGTTCGTGGTTTCACTCAAGATGATGCCCATATTTTCTGTACGGCCGACCAGTTAGATGCTGAGTTTAAAAATGTAATAGACTTGGTACTTTATGTTTTCGGTTCGTTAGGGTTTGAAAACTTTACGGCGCAGGTATCCGTAAGGGATCCTAAAAACCCCGACAAATATATTGGTGATGTTTCCAATTGGGAAAAAGCCGAACAGGCCATTATCAATGCAGCCTCCGATAAAGGTTTAGATTATGTGATTGAAGAAGGCGAAGCCGCATTTTATGGGCCGAAGTTAGACTTTATGGTAAAGGATGCTCTAGGCAGACGTTGGCAACTGGGCACCATTCAGGTAGATTACAATTTACCGGAGCGTTTCGACTTAACCTATAAAGGTAGTGATAACGAATCGCACCGTCCTATTATGATTCACCGTGCGCCATTTGGAAGTATGGAACGTTTTGTAGCGCTGTTACTTGAGCACACAGGTGGAAATTTCCCGCTTTGGCTCATGCCGACCCAAGCTATTATCCTATCTATTAGTGAGAAATACGAAAAATACGCGCAAAAAGTTTTAAATTTGCTAGAAAATAACGAAATTCGCGCCCTTGTAGACCATAGAAATGAGACCATTGGGAAGAAAATTCGGGAAGCCGAAATGCAAAAACACCCGTATATGATTATCATTGGCGAGCAAGAAGAGCAAGAAAGTAAAATAACTGTGCGTCAGCACGGTGGAGCAGATTTAGGCATGATTTCTGTAGAAGCGTTTACGGAAATCATAAATAAAGAAATCAAAAAAACGTTGAAATCGTTTTAATAAATATAATTAAGTTTAATTTAAAACCATAACGCCATAGCAATTAGAAGAAGACAACAGCCCAGAAGGGTTAAACAAGAGGACAAGCATAAGATTAACTCTAAGATTACAGCACAAAAACTACGTTTAGTTGGAGATAACGTAGAGGTGGGCATTTATACCAAAGGTGATGCCATGAGAATAGCCAACGAGTTGGAATTGGATTTAGTTGAGATATCGCCTAACGCCGACCCTCCTGTTTGCAAAGTTATGGATTACAAAAAGTTTCTTTACGAGCAAAAGAAACGTGAAAAAGCTTTAAAGGCCAAAGCCAGTAAAGTAACCATTAAGGAAATTCGTTTTGGGCCTCAAACCGATGACCACGATTACGAATTTAAAAAGAAGCACGCCGAAAAGTTCTTAAAAGAAGGTGCCAAATTAAAAGCTTTTGTATTCTTTAAAGGACGTTCTATCGTGTTTAAAGAGCAAGGTCAAATTTTGTTGTTAAGACTGGCACAGGACCTTGAAGAATTTGGTAAGGTGGAACAAATGCCAAAACTGGAAGGTAAGCGAATGACGATGTTCATCGCCCCGCATAAAAAATAAATCGATATTTCTATTTTAAACGGAAAATAGAAATCAGTATAATACGATGCTGAAATAGCTTCAGCACAAAAGTAATTAAGCGAAATAATTAAAACTAGGAGAAGAAAATGCCTAAAATGAAGACAAAATCCAGCGCCAAAAAACGCTTTAAGCTAACTGGTACTGGTAAGATTAAAAGAAAGCACGCTTTTAAGAGCCACATCTTAACAAAGAAATCTAAAAAGCGTAAGCTTGCGTTAACCCATGATACTTTAGTACATAAGGCTGACGAAGACAATATTAAAACCATGTTACGTTTAAAGTAACATTAAGTTTTAATCGGTTAAAACAATTTATAAACCCTGGAGTTAGGCTCATTGATTAACGATTGTAGATTTTAGATTTTAGATTTGCAATTTTAGAGAAATAAAAAAGTGTCGATTATCGACCGCCTACTACAAAACAATTAACATTATGCCAAGATCAGTAAATTCTGTAGCAAAAAGAGCCAGAAGAAAAAAGGTTCTAAAACAAGCAAAAGGTTACTTCGGACGTCGTAAAAACGTTTGGACAGTAGCAAAAAATGCGGTTGACAAAGCGATGCAATACTCGTACAGAGACCGCAGAAACAAAAAGAGAACATTCCGCGCTTTATGGATTACGCGTATTAACGCCGGAGCCAGAGAACACGGTTTATCTTATTCTCAATTTATGGGGAAATTAAAAGCTAACGACATCGAACTAAACCGTAAGGTTCTAGCCGATTTAGCTATGAACAACCCAGAAGCTTTTAAAGCTGTAGTAGAGAAAGTAAAATAAGGCTTTTGCCTATTGTAAAACATATTATTCGCTTAATAAAAATCCGATTCTTTCGAATCGGATTTTTTTATGCGCCAAAAGCAGTAATGACTATTTTTCTGCTTCCCCCGTAATCGCGATGTTCGCACAAATAAATGCCCTGCCAAGCGCCCAAATTTAATTTGCCATTGGTAATGGGTATTTGTACCGAAGTTCCCAATAGTGAGGCCTTAATATGTGCAGGCATATCGTCCGGCCCTTCATAAGTATGTTTGTAATAAGGAGCATTCTCAGGAACCATTTTATTAAAATGGCTTTCAAAATCGAGCCTCACCGTGTAATCGGCATTTTCATTAATGGTTAAACTTGCCGATGTATGTTTAATAAAAACCTGCAGTTGACCCAATTTTATTTCTGTGATTTCTGGTATGGCTTGTAAAATTTCATCGGTAATTAAATGGAATCCTCTAGAAAACGGTTGGAGCTGTATTTCTTTTTGGTAAAATTTCATCAAGTAGTTTTTTGAATTGAAAACGATTCACGTTTTCTGCTTTTTCTTTTTGGCCGCGGGAAACAAAACATTATTTAAGATCAACCGATATCCTGGAGAAGTTGGGTGCAAATCGAGTTCGGTTTTAGCATCCCCTACTCTGTGTTGATAATCTTCTGGGTCGTGCCCACCATAGAACGTAAAAAAGCCTTTTCCTTTTATGCCATGAATGTATTTTGCCTCCCCATTACTCTTTGTTTCGCCCATAACCAATACATTCGATTTTATTTCATCGCGTGTAAAAGAAGTGGTTTGTCCCATAAAACCTTTCACCAAAGCCGTGTGATTTTGGCACAACATGGTAGGCACGGGATCCCATTTTGCCGAAAATTCCATTAACGAAAAATAATCGGTGGTTTTGGGAATCATTCGTTTTCTGGTCATATCGATGGATGAAAACTCATAAACATTCGGACTTCTTTCCAAAAGAAAATCTGTAAACGCAAAGGTTTTATTGTAGTCTATTTTATTTTGATAACCTGGGTCGCTGGCATCACCATCAAACATGGGTTCGCAAATATCGACACCTTCGGCTGAAAGAGCAATATCAAAACTATCGGTGGCACTGCACATGGCAAACATAAATCCGCCGCCCACCACATAATCACGTATTTTTAAAGCCACCGCCAACTTAGATTGCGATACTTTGTTGTAGCCTAATTTGTTGGCCAAGGCCTCAGCATCCTTTTTTTCTTGAATGTACCAAGAAGCCGCTCTGTACTGCGCATAAAATTTACCGTACTGCCCCGTAAAATCCTCGTGGTGCAAGTGCAACCAATCGAAGGCTAAAAGTCCGTCGTTTAAAACCTCTTCGTCGTAAACAGTTTCATAGGGGATTTCGGCATATTGCAATACCATGGTTACTGCGTCGTCCCATGGTAATTTACCGCTTGGGGTATAAACAGCAATTTTTGGAGCTTTTTCCAAAACAACCGCTTCCATATTTTGGCTGGGGCTACTAATTTCTTGAAGAATCGATTCGGCTTTATCATTGGAAATCACTTCAAAAGACACTCCCCTTATTTGGCATTCGCGTTGGATATCTTCAGTATCGGGCAGCAAAAACGAACCGCCTTTATAGTTCAAAAGCCATTTTACTTTTAATTGTTTATTGAGCGTCCAATAAGTGATACCGTAGGCTTTTAGGTGATTTTTTTGTCCTTCGGCATCCATGGGAATCAGGATGTAGGATGCATAGGTTTTAAAGCCTAAACAAATCAATAATAATGTAAAGAATATTTTTTTCAATTGAGGCAATGCTTTATGGGATTTCTTTATCATTTTCCTTAAAAAATGACTTCGTCCTAAAGTTTACCGAAATATAATGAAAATAGTTTTATCGGATAAATTACCGTTTAATTAACGCTTAAAACGGCACATCGTTATCGTCATCGTCGTTAAACGAACTACCAAACGCTTGGTCTGGGCTTGCGGTGAAATTTCCTGAATTGAAATTATCCTCACCTCCACCTTCATTCATTTTGGAATGGAATTCGAAAGGCGAATCAAAATCATCTAAATTATCAAACTTACCTAAATGCCCGATAAACTTTAATCGAATATTTTCCAAGCCACCGTTACGGTGCTTGGCAACGATAAATTCTCCTTGACCTTCGGTTGGCGAACGCTCTTCGTCATCCCACTCATCAATTTTATAATATTCAGGTCGGTAAATAAAACTCACAATATCGGCATCCTGCTCAATCGCTCCCGATTCACGTAAATCGGATAGTAACGGACGCTTACTTCCTCCACGGGTTTCAACGGCACGCGACAGCTGCGAGAGGGCAATTACCGGAACATTAAGTTCTTTGGCCAATGCTTTTAGGTTTCTGGAAATCATCGAAATTTCCTGCTCACGGTTTCCTGCATGGGCACTTCCGCCGGTCATCAACTGCAAATAATCAATCATGATTAATCTAATACCGTGTTGCGACGACAAACGACGGGCCTTTGCTCTTAAATCGAAAATGGAAAGTGACGGGGTATCGTCAATAAACAACGGTGCTTTTTCAAGATCCTTAACTTTTACGTTAAGCTGTTCCCATTCGTGTTTTTCCAATTTTCCGGTTCTCAGTTTTTCCGAAGACAATCCGGTTTCACTGGAAATTAAACGGGTAATAAGCTGTACCGATGCCATCTCCAAAGAGAAGAACGCCACGGGAATATTTTGATCTACCGCAATGTTTCTCGCCATCGACAGCGTTAACGCCGTTTTACCCATACCCGGTCGTGCAGCCACAATAATCAAATCGGAAGGTTGCCAGCCAGAGGTTAATTTGTCGAGTTTGGTGAATCCCGTTGGAATACCACTTAAACCTTCTTTATTCGAAATTTCCTCAATTTTCTTTTTGGCTTGGATCACCAATTCCTGAGCAGTTTCACTCGATTTTTTGATGTTGCCTTGCGTTACTTCATAAAGTCTCGATTCGGCCTTATCGAGCAAATCGAAAACATCTTTAGTTTCATCGTAAGAATCCTCGATGATTTCATTTGAAATTTTTATCAAACTGCGCTGAATGAACTTCTGCAAAATAATACGGGCATGAAACTCGATATGCGCCGAAGAAGATACTTTTTGGGTTAAGGAAATCAAGTAAAAATCACCGCCAACCAACTCCAATTTTCCATTTTTCTTCAACTGGGTAGAAACGGTTAATAAGTCGATAGGTTCGCTATTTTCAAACAATTGAAAAACAGCATCAAAGATGTGCTGATGGGCTTCTTTATAAAAGGCTTCAGGGCTTAAAATATCAATTACTTCATCGACACCTTTCTTATCAATCATCATAGCCCCCAACACAACCTCTTCTAAATCAATTGCTTGAGGTGGTATTTTTCCTTTTTCAAGGTTAATGATAGTGCTCTTATCTACTTTATAACCTTGTATTTGGTTTGGTTGTTTCATAGCCACGAAAGTAATTAAAAAGAACCTGTAATCAGGGCTTCTTAATGTAGTGATTGTTAACTGAAAGTTAACAAATTAACTGTTAATAACTTAATAATTTTGTGAATAAGCATAAAAAAAACCGAAGCCAAAGGCTTCAGATTTTTTATACGTTTTGAATACTATGGGCTTAGCCTTTAAAGACCCCCATATTCGCATATTTATCCATGCGTTGCTCAACCAAATCTTTTGGTGATAAGTTTTTCAATGCTTCGTAATTTTTCACGATGGCACTGCTTACCGACTTAAAGGTTTTTTCGCGGTCGCGGTGTGCTCCACCTAAAGGTTCTTTTATAATTTCGTCAACCAATTTCAGTTTTTTCATATCGGCGGCAGTCAATTTCAAAGCTTCAGCAGCTTGTTCTTTGTATTCCCAACTGCGCCAAAGAATGGATGAACACGATTCTGGAGAAATTACCGAATACCAAGTGTTTTCCAACATTAATACTCTATCACCTACACCAATGCCTAAAGCGCCTCCCGAAGCACCTTCGCCAATTACAATGGTAATTACGGGTACTTTCAATCGGGTCATTTCCAAAATATTTCTGGCAATGGCTTCACCTTGTCCGCGCTCTTCAGCTTCCAAACCAGGATAAGCACCGGGAGTATCCAAAAGAGTTACCACAGGAATGCCGAATTTTTCGGCCGACTTCATTAAACGAAGGGCTTTTCTATAGCCTTCCGGGTTAGCCATTCCAAAATTTCTGTACTGTCTGGTTTTGGTATTATAACCTTTTTGTTGGCCAATGAACATAAAACTTTGGTCGCCAATTTTTCCTAAACCACCAATCATAGCTTTATCATCTTTAAAGCTACGGTCGCCATGGAGTTCCAACCAAGAACTTCCACAAATGGCACGGATGTAATCCAAGGTATAAGGACGGTCTGGGTGTCGAGACAACTGAACGCGTTGCCAAGCCGTTAGGTTTTTATAAATATCTTTTTGCGTTTCGGCTAATTTCTTTTCTATTTTCTTGCATGTTTCGGTAACGTCAACATCGCTCTCTTCCCCAATAACCTTACACTTTTGCAGCTGGTCTTCGAGGTCTTTTATAGGTAGTTCAAACTCTAAATATTCCATAGGAATTTTTATTTTGGCTATAATAATTAGTTAGTGTACAAATATAAAAACTTTAATTCTGTTTACCCCCATATTCCGTTTAAGAATACTTTCTTTTTAATCGCAAGGCGATAGCCAAGCATTTAAATCCCCCTAGTCTTGCCTCGAAATACTTAAAACAGTCACCTTTGAATATCTCGTGTGCTTGCACCGAGGCCGTTAATTTTTCGGTTGGATTTCAAAAGGGCGTTAAGCAATACCACGGCAATGATTATAGAAGCTCCGTAATAAAACGCTGCACTCATTTTTTCTTTCTCCGGAAACAGCAAAACCGCCATCACAATTCCGTAAAGTGGCTCTAAATTATAAGTAAGTACCACTGTGTAAGGGCTAATTACTTTCATAACATGCACCGAAGCGATAAATGCATAGGCTGTACAGACTGAAGCTAAAATGAAAAGATACCAAAAATCGGAAGTGGTTATACTGAAAAAGGGTTTTGAAAACCCGCCCCCAAAACATAGTAAATAGATGGAAATAAAGGCCACACCACTTAAAAATTCATAGAATGAAATGACAGTGGCCGAATGCTTTTTTAAAAAACTACCATTGAGCACAGCAAACAGGGAGGATAAAAATGCTGAAACTATACCCAAAACGATGCCCAAAAGATATTCCATTTCACTCTGTGTTATGATGAACACCCCAAAAATTACCAGAATACCAAAAAGGATTTCGTACCAAATAATGTTTCGTCTGAATATAATCGGTTCAATGATTGAAGCAAAAAAAGCTCCCGTTGAAAACATGGCCAAGGTTATGGACACGTTGGAAATTTCAATGGCACCAAAAAAAGTTATCCAATGCAGGGCGATAATAATTCCGGCAATGGAAAGTTTTAACACCGACTTTAAATTTATCCCTAATCGAACTTTTGACAACTTAATGTAAACAAACATTAATAGCGTAGCGAAAACCATACGGTACCACACCAAATTTACTGCTGTTATGGTGATGAGTTCGCCCAATATAGCCGTAAAGCCAGCTATAAAAACCAAAAAGTGAAGGTGCAGGTAATTCTTAAACTTATCGCTTAGCATTGTACAACAGGTAAACTGCTAAAATACCAAAAAGCACATTGGGAAACCACACGGCTACCAAAGGCGGGAAATCGGATTGCTCGGCCATAACGCCAAAAATCTTATCGAAAAACACAAAAACCATGGCAATACAAATACCCACCGCCAAGTTTACACCCATACCGCCACGACGTTTTATGGAAGATACCGCCACGGCAATAATGGTTAATATAAATACCGAAACCGGTAAACTCCATTTTCGGTAAAGCACTAATTTAAAACGCCCCACGTTTGATGAGCCTCGGGCTTCTTCCTTGGCGATAAACTGTTTCAGTTCTCCGTACATTTTGGTTTCGGCGGCATAAATTACCGGGATTAAATCGTCCACATCAAATTCAAAAAGAGTGTCTTTCCGCCTTATAATTTCAAGTTCATCTTCGTTTTGCCCCACATCCCTTTTCACGTAATTAGTCAATTTATATAGGGTATCTTCTTCAATATATTTGATGCTACTGGCCGAAATTTTGTATTTCATTTGGTTGCCCTCAAAATGTTCTAAAGTGAAGTTACTCCCCGTTTTATTTTTGATATCAAATCGACTCACATAAATGATTTCGTTTTCGTTGATTTGCCGGAACACATCGGTATTATCTACCGCGCTTCTGCCCTTTTTCAAATACTTATAACTGAAATCGTTGAAACCCTCACTGGCTTTTGGCGCCAAAAACATTCCCAAAACAATGGAGAACAGTGCCACAACCGTTGCTCCCATCAGGTAAGGTCTTAAAAAACGGGTAAAGGACACCCCCGAACTTAAAAACGCAATCACCTCGGTATTGTTGGCCAATTTCGAGGTGAACCAAATCACCGAAATGAACAAAAACAACGGAAATAACAGGAAGGTAAAATAGATGGTAAAATCCAGAAAGTAAAGCAGTACCTCACTTAAGGGCACTTCGTTTTCCAAAATTTTACCAATTTTTTCCGCCAAATGCACTGTTATCATTATGGGTATAAATAATAACAGCAACATGGTAAATGTTACCAAATAACGCTTTAATATGTACCAGTCGAGTATTTTCATTTAACTACAAACGCTTGTCCATTTGCTTCACCATTTGGTCTTTCCAAGTTTTAAAATCTCCCGCTAATATATGCTTTCTGGCCTCACGAACCAACCACAGATAAAACCCTAAATTATGGATGGTAGCGATTTGTGCCCCAAGCCTTTCATTAACGGTGAACAAATGACGCAAATAGGCTTTTGAATAATCAGTATCTACCCAAGTGATGCCCATATCGTCGATTGGCGAAAAATCATCCGCCCATTTTAAATTTTTAATATTTATGGTACCGTGTGCGGTAAACAACATGCCGTTTCGGGCATTTCGTGTTGGCATCACACAATCGAACATGTCTACTCCTAACGCAATATTTTCCAAAATATTGATTGGCGTACCCACACCCATTAAATATCTGGGCTTCTCTTCTGGGAGAATGGAGCAAACCACGTCGGTCATTTCATACATTTCTTCGGCCGGTTCGCCTACCGAAAGTCCGCCAATGGCATTTCCTACAGCTCCTGCATTCGCAATATAT
This sequence comes from Tamlana crocina, assembly GCA_040429635.1. Classification (NCBI taxonomy): domain Bacteria; kingdom Pseudomonadati; phylum Bacteroidota; class Flavobacteriia; order Flavobacteriales; family Flavobacteriaceae; genus Tamlana; species Tamlana crocina. Next base: position 3,122,831 of record CP158972.1, read on the forward strand.
TCTGCCGATTGCATGCGCAAATCTTTATACGTGCTGCCTTGCACAATGGGAAAAAAAGCTTGATTGTAATCGTATTTTAAAGGCGTTTTTTCCAAATGGTTAATGCATCTATCGAGCCAACGGTGCGTCATGTGCATGGAACGCTTGGCATAATTGTAATCGCATGGGTAGGGTGTACACTCATCAAAAGCCATGATGATATCGGCCCCAATGGCGCGTTGTATTTCCATTACGTTTTCGGGCGTAAACGTGTGGTAACTCCCATCGATGTGCGATTTAAACTTTACGCCTTCCTCTTTTATTTTTCGGTTGCCCGAAAGCGAATACACTTGGTAACCGCCCGAATCGGTTAAAATATTACGGTCCCAATTCATAAATTTATGCAGTCCGCCCGCCTTTTCAAGAATAGAGGTTTGCGGACGTAAATACAAATGATAGGTATTTCCTAAAATAATATCAGGGTTGATATCGTTTTTCAGCTCACGTTGATGCACCCCTTTTACCGAGGCAACCGTGCCCACCGGCATAAAAATAGGGGTTTCAATCACGCCGTGATCAGTGGTTATTTTTCCTGCCCTGGCTTTACTCTGGGCATCTTTTCCATTTAATTCGAATTTCATACCATTTGCTACTTCAGTGCGCAAAGATAACAACTGAAAAATGATAACTATTGTATTGAAAAGAAAATAATATCCGTTTGGCAACGTTTTTGCTTATATAATCCAAATCTAAAAAAACGAACAACATGAAACATTTTAGAAAATTAAGAAGTCCGTTAAAGCTTAGTACCAAAAATGGAAAAAGTGTATTTTTTGCATTGGCTCTCGCTTTTATTATTCCTACCGCTATGAGCGCCCAGACCGCACAAGGTTTTGGTTTTAAAGGTGGTTTAAACTACAATGCCAATGGTGATTATTTTGAGTCAGTTAGTGATACTTGGAAAAGCCCCGACCGAAATGTGGGTTACCACGTTGGTATTTTTGGGAAAATTGGTGATAAACTGTACTTAAGACCTGAGTTGGTTTACACCAGCACAAAAAGTGATTATGACAATGATTCTTTCGAAATGCAAAAACTGGATGCTCCAGTTTTGGTTGGCGCCAATATTTTAGGTCCATTGAGCGTTTTTGCTGGTCCGTCATTCCTGTATATTTTAGATTCTGAATTTGAAGGCGTTACTATTGGCGATGTTAAAAACGATTTTACAGTCGGATTAAATTTTGGTGTAGGACTCAACTTTAATAAATTGGGAATTGATTTAAGATACGAACGAGGCTTTAGCGATAAAGAAGCCAACTTTATTTACAGCGAAGTTGGTGATAACGACAGACTCGATACCCGTCCAGACCAATTGATTTTGAGTTTATCGTTGATGCTTTAAAAAAGTAACTCACAATTTGAATATAAAACAAAAAGGTTGTCCTGTTGGACAACCTTTTTGTTTTATCGTTTTTATCTGTTTTAATCGCCATCGGCATCAACATAATCCACACTAATATTAAATGCTTGAAGCATATCCACCTTAAAGGCGACCACCACAAGTTGTAATGCGTCGTAAGCCTCTGTCATTTTGGTGTTATCACTATTCACTTGGGAATAGAAATCTTCATTTAAAGCTTGTACTTTTTGTCGGGCATTATCAATTCTTGTATTTATTAATGAGGACAAATCGCTTCGCTCTAAATAGTTTAAATAGCTTTTAAAACTTTCTCCAGTTACGCTGCCAGAATATGATGTTCCGTTGAATACATCCTGCACCGCCTGCAAAGCTTCCAAAGCCAATTCTTTTGAAAAGCTTTTGCTATAAACGGCTTCAACTTTTTCAGGAAGCGGATCGGTTGAAAACACCCCTGCCGGAATACCAATTTTGTTGGCACGCAAACCTTTTTCGTAATAATACACAAAATCGTTTGAGAATTTATTCAAAGTACTGGTTGCAGTATTTCCCGCTTCACTCACAAAAGTAGACTTATAACTGCCCGTCCAATCGGTTAAAACAGTTTCAGTTAGCGACTGCATTTGGTCAATCACATCCGAAAGGTAGTTTTGGTAATTGGCTTCGGCATATTTGGCTAAAATCGCTGCATCATCTGCCGCTACACCGTACAATAAATAATCAACCGCTGGAAAACCAACTGCATCGTTGTTATTAGGATGGCCTAAATCATAGGAACCAGACGAAATATTGGCCTCGACATCGGTAGTTGAAACGGGGTAAATGTTCATTTGGAAACCGTATAAGATTTCTTCGGCTTTCCCAATATTGAACATTTCCACATATTGCCAAACCTTGTAGGCTTCCAACCACGACGCCCTCAAAACATCTAAATTCGTTTGGTTGGGAGTGGCAATAAAATTGTCTTTATCTGATTTTAATGTAGTAAGTTTTGCACTTAAATCCTGAAAAGCCGGCACAATGATGTTATCGGCCAAATGGCTGAGCAATGCTCCCCTATCAAAATTATCGGTTTTTCCACCTGAACCATCATCAGATGACGATGAGCTACAAGCTACAATAAACACTACTGCAATAATGGCTGTAAAAATCTTTTTTAATGTACACATATCCTTTTCAAAATAAATAGTTGCAAAACTAGTAAAAAGTAGCCGTTGTACATTTGGGCTCAACAACTACCTTTTCAACTCTTATAAAAACCGAACTAATTGTTAGTTGGCCGGCGCCGCTTGGGCTACTGTGAAATTAAATTTTGCCGCTATTGTTGCGGACATATCGTCAAGTGTTTCGTCTGTAATATCCCAGAAACCGTCATTTTCCATTAAAGTTTCCAACATGGCATCCACTTCTACTTTTGTAAAATATGGGCCATCGGTATTTGGAACTCTTGTAAACTGTAAACTATAAATAAAACCGTATGCTTCAGACAATGAATGGAATGCACTAGCTTTATCGGTATCTAAACTGCCTTTTGCAGCCTGCAAATAGTAAACCGCTCTTACCGCTGGAATTAATGAAATATTTTCCTTGATAATTTCAGCTTGCTCATCACGAACCTCATAGTTTTTAGCAACGATAGCGGCTCTTCCTAGCTTAAACGCATTGTAAATATTGTCTGCTATTCCAGAAAAATCCTCATCGCTATCAACACTTAAGGTATATTTATTCAGGAATGAATCGGCGCTCAAGGTAGGAGCACTAGCATCGGCTTCTGCACCATACAAATACCCAAAAGCTTCGTCCCATTTGTGCTCCATTGTGGTGTAATCCTTACCATCTTCCAATTCTTCATTATCGTTGTTAGCAACATTACTTCCGGCATCTAAAACCGCTGGGCTAAGGTAATTGTTAAGTATTTGGTCTATCATTAAGGCTCCAATCAATCCTTTGGCAAAGGCTTGATTGTACTCCAACCCTTTAGCATTTACATAACGAATGGTTCCGCTAGTTTGCTGGATGAATCCGGCATTTCCTTCGGTTGCCTGATCATCCCACTTCACAAAAACCTCGGCTACTTGCGACTCAATGTACCCATCAAAATCTGCTTTTATGGCGTTGGCATCGGTTGTATTTGCTGAAAAATAATCAGTTGAAGCTGCTGTTTTGCTTCTTATGCTTTTATCTGAAGCATTTAAATCGGCATCACTAAAATCGTTTTCGCTTTCAACGTGGGCGAACATAGCCATTAATTCTTGCTCACTTTTACCGGCATCCTTTTTAAATCCAGCAACAAGTTCTTCTGCCATGGCAATTCTTGTAGTTTGTCCACCATAGCTTACCGTACTGCTGCCGTTTCTAGTGAACTCATAAGTAGCAGGTGCCACAACATTATTTGGATTGCTTCCACCATCATCGTCGTTTGAACACGATTGAAACAATGCAGATATTACAAATAGACTTAGTGCTAATTTTTTCATGTTTGTTTGATTTGTTTTTATTTAGACTTTTTACAAATAGTTTGTTTTCGACCGCAAAAATAAAATCTATTTGCTCTTACACAAAATTTATTTAGATTAACTTTAAATAAATACTGAAAAAGTAGCCTGTCGTCGTCTTTTTGACACTAAAAAAAATCTTAATGATAGGTTTTGAAAATTTTAGAAGCCTCGTTATGGGCGCTTTCAAAACTCATGGCATTTAAATGGTTTAAATGTTTTGAAGTAAAATAGGAAAGTAATTTTTCAGTGGGCATATTCCCTGTAAGTTCGTCCTTGGCCATAGGACAACCTCCAAACCCTTGGATTGCCCCATCAAAACGACGGCACCCCGACTGGTACGCCGCATCAACTTTTTCAAACCATGTTGAAGGGGTGGTATGCAAGTGCGCCCCAAATTCGATATTGGGATACATGGGAATTAAGTTTGAAAACAAATAGTCGATGGTTTCTGGAGTGGAGCTCCCAACAGTGTCGCTCAACGACAGAATGGTAACGCCCATAGCGGCCAGTTTTTCGGTCCATTCGGCAACAATTTCCACATTCCAAGGGTCGCCATACGGATTTCCAAAGCCCATTGAAATGTAAACCACTACCTCTTTATTCGATTTGTTGGCCATTTCAAGAATTTCTGAAAGCGTTACCACCGATTGCGCAATGGTTTTATGGGTGTTACGCATTTGAAAGTTTTCGGAAATGGAAAACGGATAACCCAAATAATCAATTTCAGGGTGTAGGCAAGCATCATTAGCTCCACGAGTATTGGCTATAATGGCGAGCAATTTGCTGGTGGTTATAGATAAATCCAACTGTGATAATACTTCGGCGGTATCTACCATTTGCGGAATGGCCTTGGGCGATACGAAACTTCCAAAATCGATGGTATCGAATCCCACACGCAACAACGACTGGATGTACTGTACCTTTTTTTCCGTCGGAATAAAGTCTCTAATACCCTGCATGGCATCGCGCGGACATTCGATTATTTTTACGGGTTTCGACATATACTGCTGAAAATATCGTGATAAAAATACTATTAATTTGGCAAAGCATAAACCGTAATGAAAACAAGTTTAAAAAATCGTTTTGTAAGACCATTAACTACCAACCGACTACTAAAAAAAGTTTCTTGCCATGAAAAAAACTACCTTCCTACTCTATTTATCCGCTCTTTTAACCGTTAACTTTTCAATAGCCCAAAGCACAGCCATTTACGATGTGGTTTTTGAAAGCGTTTGGGAATCGGTTGAAAATAACCCCGAACAAGGCATCAGTATTATCGATTTACCGAGTAACGCCCATTGGTCGCCATTGGTTTTGGTTACCCATAAAACTGTAAACAGCTTTTGGATGTTGGGAGTACAGGCTTCTGCCGGGATGGAATTGATAGCTGAAGAAGGCGACACCTCTATTTTTGAAAATGAAGTAAACGCCAATGCCGATGCCAACCAAGTTATTGTTGGCAGCGGATTAAATTCTGGAAAAGGCACCATCGCCATTAATAATATTGAAGTCAGTGAAGATTTTCCATTGATGACTCTAGCCTCGATGATTGCACCAACCCCTGACTGGTTTATTGGCGTTAATGGTGAAAATTTAAGATCGGGTAATCCCAATGTTAATGACGGATGGAAAGGCACTTACTCTCTGGATTTATACCCGTATGATGCGGGTACCGAAAACGGTGATATGTATTCCGTGAGCAACACCGAAACCAATCCCATCGGTGTCATTTCGTCTTTATCGAACATTTCACCTTTTAATGAGAAAAAAATTGGTACTGTCACCTTTATTTACAATTCTTCAACGCTGGGCATAGATACCGATACCGTCCAGAAAAAGCCGAAAATATACCCCAATCCTTCACAAGGTCATGTTGCCATTGCCAATGTAAAATTGTACTCTGTTGAAGTGTACAGCGTTACTGGCAAATTGGTCGATTACTTAAAAACAAATTCAAGTAATTCGCCAATCAACCTCAACCTTTCCCATTTAAAAAGAGGTGTTTATTTCCTGAATTTAAATGAATTAAATGGAGAAAACCATACACACAAACTTATTATAGACTAAGCCTCAACGGTTTAAAATAATTGAATTTTACGTTTTTAACATCAACAAATTGTTAAGTAATCGACAATATTGGCGTTACAACGTTAATATTATTCTGTAGGTTTATTTCCATATACATTTGGTGGAGAAATATTTTCCCCAAATGAATATTCTAACCTACAAAAACTTCCTTTTACTGTTGGCGGTAATTTTATCGACCGTACAGTTTGTTTTTTCCCAACATTTTGAAGGCTGCGGAACTTCGGTTTCCGAAGAAGAAATTTCATTTTATAAAAGCATTAAGCCACAACTGGAAAAGGTTGAAAACAGTTTTTTAAATGCAAAAGCTGCACGTGGCAAATCGGCCAAACAAAGCATAAATAGTATTCCCGTTAAAGCACACATTATTCGAAATTCTGATGGTACGGGTGGGCTATGTGAAGATGATATTAACAAAGCCATAGCCGAACTCAACAGTATATTTTACGAAGCCCGTTTGGAATTTTTCGTTTGCGACGGCATCAACTATATCAATGAAGATGCGCTTTGCCACTTTAAAAAAGGCGATGAAATTTCATTAACAGAAACACATTATGTTCCTGGACTAATCAATATTTTTTTCACCGATTATATTGAAAACAACTCCGACGAAAGCATTTGTGGCTACACCGAAAACGCTGGTAAAACCGATTTAATCGTTATGAAAAACGATTGTGCCAAAAACAGTTCATCTTTGGCGCACGAAATGGGGCATTATTTTTCGTTATTCCACACCCAAGGCAATACCCCCAATGGCACCGACGAATTGGTTGACGGCAGTAATTGCGACACCACTGGTGATGGGATTTGCGACACCCCGGCCGATCCTGGATTAACCCCAAAAGTTATGGGCTACGGCTGCAATTACATTGGCACTGCTCAAGATGCCAATGGTGATTTTTACCAGCCCGACACTCAAAATATTATGTCGTATGCCAGTAAAATTTGTCGTACCCATTTTTCACAACAGCAATTGGCTCGCATGTATGCCTTTTATATCACAGTTAAAAATTATTTATCCTGCCCGTCATTTAATGCAGATATTACAGTAAATGCTACCGAAACCTGTGAAGATTCACTAACCGTAAATTTTGAAAGCACTACAAACGAAGCTACAAATTGGCAATGGGACATCAACAGCGATGGCATTGTAGATTATACCTCGAAAAACCCCACACATACCTTTCAAACTGGTATTTATGATGTTACCTTAACGGTAGAATGCAAGGATAAAATAGCCACCAGGGTGTACCATAACCTAATAAGAATAGGGACACAAAACGAATTTTTAGACGAAGATTTTGAAGATTTCGATATGTTGGGCAAGCACGGTTGGAGCACAAACGATACTGCCGGTAACGGCTACAATTGGTTTTTGGGCAAAGGCATAACGCCTTCGGAGGGCACAGGTCCGAATATTAAAAACGACTCCTTTCTATTTGTTGAAGCCAGTAATGGCGAACCGGGCGACGTGGCAGAATTGATTTCCCCTTGTTTTAATGTAGATTATGAAAATAGCGGTTTAGAGTTTTCGTACCACATGTTTGGAAAACACATGGGCGAACTGCACGTAGATATTAAAACTGCCGAAGGCTATATTAATGATGTTATACCGCCGCTAGTGGGCAACCAGCAAAATAATGAAACTGACGATTTCAAAACAAAAACCATCGACTTATCGGCTTATGCTTACCAAACCATAAACATACGTTTTCGTGCTGTTCGTGGAGCAAGTTGGGAAGGCGATTTGGCCATCGACAACATTATATTCCAAACTATTTACACAGCCATTACCGACGAAGTTTATAAAGTTTACCCCAATCCAGTTACCGATAACTTACTTTACATCAAGAACAACAACCCGAGTGAAGTAGCCACTTATACTATTACTAACTTAATGGGACAACCATTTTTATCTGGCACGGTAAATAATAATTATCCCGTTGACGTAAGTCGATTATCATCTGGTCATTACATTCTAAGCATCTCCAACGGAAAGTCGACAACCGTAAAACGGTTTATAAAATAGAATTTACTTTTTAAGAATAGCCTTATTGATTTGTTTCACCAAACTTGGGCCTTCATAAATAAAGCCCGTATAAATTTGGACCAAATCGGCGCCGGCCTCTATTTTTTCAAGAGCATCTTCTGCTGAATGGATACCACCAACCCCAATAATCGGGAAAGCCTTGTTGCTCTTTTCTGAAAGATATTTTATAACCTGAGTACTTCTTGCTTTAATGGGTTGCCCGCTCAATCCGCCATTACCAATGGCTTCCAATAGTTCTTTTGAAGCTTTCAATCCAGTTCTATCGGTTGATGTATTGCTGGCAATCACCCCATCCAATTGCGTATCGATAACCAACTCTACAATCTCGTCCAATTGATTATGGTTTAAATCCGGGGCAATCTTCAATAAAATAGGCTTTTGCTTTTCGAACGTGTTATTGGCTTTTTGTACCGCACCAATCAATTCCTCCAAATAATCTTTGTCATTTAATTTCGCATGACTGCCCACATTGGGGCAACTTACATTCAGTACAAAATAATCTACGTAAGGGTGCAGCGCATTGAAACATTCCAAATAATCTTTGGTGTAATCTTCGGGTTTGGTTTGCGTGTTTTTACCAATATTTCCTCCAATAATTAAATTCCCTTTTCGTTTTTTCAATTGGGCAATGGCCGCTTCCACTCCTTCATTGTTAAACCCCATACGGTTGATGATGCCTTGGTCGTCCTTCAGCCTAAACAATCTTTTCTTCTCGTTTCCGGGCTGAGCTTTTGGGGTTACCGTTCCTATTTCAATAAATCCGAAACCGAAATTTTCTAACTCGTTGTACAAAAAAGCATTTTTATCGAATCCGGCGGCCAACCCAACGGGATTTTTAAAATTCAGCCCGAAAAGTTCGCGTTCCAACTTTGGGTCTTCAACCACATAAAGACTTCTAAAAACGGACTTAAATCCGGGGATTTTTGAAGTGAATTTTACGAGTGAAAATGTAAAATGGTGGATGCTTTCTGGGTCGAACGAAAAAAACAGTGGGCGAAGAATACTTTTGTACATCGGTAATATTTGTGCAAAAGTACGCCTTATTAAAAAATCAGGCAATTCGAAAGGACAAAAAATTAATAATCGTATTTTAGACCTCATTTTAACAAGTATTAAAATACCCCAAAACCTAAAGATTTTATAGAAATGATTTCTAAAGAACATATTATAAAACGCTTTATAAGCTACGTTATAATCGATACAGAATCCGACCCAAACTCAAACAGCACGCCCAGCACAAAAAAGCAATGGGATTTGGCCATTAAACTCACCGAAGAGCTTAAAGCCATCGGGATGAGCGATGTTTCTATTGACGAAAATGCATACATTATGGCCACCTTGCCTAGTAATGTAGAACACGACGTGCCCACTATAGGGTTTATTTCGCATTTTGATACTTCGCCCGATTTTACGGGAGCCAACGTGAAGCCACAGATTATTGAAAAATACGATGGAAAGGACATTGTTTTAAACCGAGAAGGAAATATCGTGTTATCGCCGGATTATTTTGAAGATTTACTGCTATACAAAGGGCAAACCTTAATCACCACCGATGGGAACACCCTACTTGGTGCCGATGATAAAGCCGGGATTTGCGAGATTGTCTCTGCTATGGAATATTTAATCGATCACCCTGAAATAAAGCACGGAAAAATTCGGGTGGGCTTTACACCCGATGAGGAAATTGGCCGTGGCGCGCATAAATTCGATGTTAAAAAATTCGGAGCCGATTGGGCCTACACCATGGACGGCAGCCAAATTGGCGAACTGGAATACGAAAATTTTAACGCCGCCAGTGCCGTAGTAAAAATTAAAGGAAAAATTGTTCATCCTGGTTATGCCAAAGGAAAAATGGTAAACTCTATGTACATCGCTACCGAATTTATCAATTCGCTACCACGAATGGAAACCCCCGAACACACTGATGGCTACCAAGGCTTTTTCCATTTGCACGACATGGAAGGTGATGTGGAAGAAACCACTTTACAGTATATTATCCGCGACCATGATAAAGAGCATTTTGAGGCCAGAAAGGAAGTGATGCTAAACCTTACGGACGAGTTGAACTCACAATACGAACGCGAAGTGATCACCACCGAAATTAAAGACCAATATTTTAATATGCGTGAAAAAATAGAACCTGTAATGCATATTGTTGATATTGCTGAAGCCGCAATGAAAGCTGTTGATGTGGACCCCATAATCAAAGCGATTCGTGGTGGTACTGATGGTTCACAACTCAGTTATATGGGACTGCCCTGCCCCAATATTTTTGCTGGCGGACATAATTTCCATGGGCGTTACGAATACGTTCCCGTAGAAAGCATGATCAAAGCCTCTGAGGTGATTTGTAAAATTGCGGAGTTGACGGCAAAGAAAAAAATCTAAAATTTACAGCAAGAAAAAGGAATCTACTCCACCTCCTGATGCTTGGCATAATTCCGCCACTTTTCAATACACTCCTGCATATCGTCGGGTATCGGGGTGTCGAAACGCATAAACTCGTTGGTATTGGGATGGGTAAAGCCCAACGTTTTAGCGTGCAACGCTTGGCGCGGCAATACTTTAAAACAATTTTCAACAAACTGTTTGTATTTGGTAAAGGTCGTACCCTTTAAAATTTTATCCCCACCGTAACGTTCATCATTAAACAAAGTATGTCCAATGTGCTTCATATGTACCCGTATTTGGTGGGTGCGGCCGGTCTCCAATTTACAGGACACCAAAGTGACGTAACCCAAACGCTCCAATACTTTATAATGGGTAACGGCAGGTTTGCCTTTATCGGCTTCATCGTCCAAAAACACGGTATTTTGCAATCGGTTTTTGGGGTGGCGGCCAATATTGCCCTCAACGGTGCCTTCGTCTTGATCTACATTGCCCCAAACCAAAACTACATATTCGCGTTCACTGGTTTTTTCGGCAAATTGCAACGACAAATGGTTCATGGCATGCTCGGTTTTCGCAACCACTAAAAGTCCGCTAGTATCTTTATCAATACGATGCACCAATCCGGGGCGTTCGCTGGAATTATTGGGCAAATTATCAAAACGATAGATCAACGCATTTATCAAAGTACCTGAATAGTTGCCATGACCGGGATGCACCACCATTCCTGCGGGTTTGTTAACTACCAAAAGCTGATCGTCTTCATAAACCACATCGATATCAATATTTTCGCCCACCAATAAATTTTCATGCGGCGGATGTGCAAACAAGACTCTAATCTTGTCGAAAGGTTTTACTTTATAATTCGATTTTACAGGTGTGCCGTTTACAAAAATGCTTCCGTTTTTGGCTGCGGCCTGAATTTTATTCCGTGTAGCGTTTTCAACAAAATTCATTAGGTATTTATCAATGCGCAGCGGACTTTGACCTTTTTCAACAGTAAAGGCATAATGTTCGTATAGATCGTCGTTATCCTCGTCGTCGGGCAACTGCGGTGTGTATTCGTCTATCATTGTGGTCTGTTTCCGTTACCCAACACTAAATCAATTACTGAGGTTTTTGGCAATTTATCACCTGCGTGAATCAGGTCGCCTTTGTGCGATAGTTTCAGCACCATATCTTTGGCAATATTATCTTCGTAAGTGATGTTTCCCACTTTAAAACCCAATGCTTCCAAGGTTGGTTTTACCTGTCTAAACGTTTTATCAATCAGCCCGTCCGGAATTCTAATTTTTCGGTATCCCGAAGGGTTCAGTGTAATATATATTTTTCGGTTTTCCTTTACCTTATCCCCTACTTTTGGGTCTTGATCGATTACCGAATATTTCGGATAATCGGGATTATAATTAGCTGAATCCTGAATTTTCATCTCCAGATTATTCTGTTCCAACTCGATTTTAGCCACTTCAATAGACTTCCCCCGTAAATCGGGCACCGTTTCAAAAGTACCGTGGTTTGTGCTAATATTTAACCATTTCAAAATAATAAAACACAGCACAGCAAGAGCCACAATGGCCAATACAATTTGCTTTAAAAAGGCTTTACTGGTAAGGAATTTTAATGCACTCATCTAAAGAATTTTCAATTAGGCAAATATATAAAAACAGAACTGTTTTTTCTTTTGCTATTTATATGATATTTTAGCTCGACGTATTACTAACTATAAACAAATACGTTTTATTGTCGATTAAGGATTTTTCCGAATACTAACATTAATTTTTTCGCTTCCGCGGAAGCAATACCACCAATCATGAAGCACATTGCCATTATAATGGGCGGTTATTCCAGTGAATACCAAATATCGTTAAACAGCGGAAACGTGGTTTACGAAACCCTCGATGCCACAAAATACAAAGCCTACCGCATCCATATTTTTAAGGACAAATGGGTGTATGTTGACGATGAAAACACCGAATTCCCTATTGATAAGAATGATTTTTCAGTTGAAGTCGGAGGAAAAAAAATCACTTTCGATTGTGTGTTTAACGCCATACACGGCTCGCCGGGCGAAGACGGCTTTATGCAAGCCTATTTTAAACTTTTAAACATGCCGCACACCAGTTGCAGCATGTACCAAGCGGCGCTCACTTTTAACAAACGGGACTTGTTGAGCACCTTAAAACCCTATGGCATAAAAACGGCCGAATCGTTTTATTTAAATTTGGGCGACACCGTTAACGAAGATGCTATTATTGCCAAAGTGGGACTGCCCTGTTTCGTAAAGGCCAACAAAGCCGGAAGCAGTTTTGGCGTGAGCAAAGTACACAAAAAGGAAGATTTGCAAAATGCCATTGAGATCGCTTTTAAAGAAGACGACGAAATTATCATCGAATCGTTTTTAGAAGGAACCGAAGTATCGGTGGGCGTTATCTCGTATAAAGGCGAAACCAAAGTGTTGCCCATTACCGAAATCGTTTCCGAGAATGATTTTTTCGATTACGAAGCCAAGTATTTGGGCAAATCGCAAGAAATAACCCCCGCCCGACTTTCTGCCGAACAAGAAGCCAAAGTCACCGCCGAAGCCAAAAAGGTTTATGAGGTATTAAAAATGACGGGCTTTAGCCGAAGTGAATTCATTTTTAAAAATGGCGAACCGCATTTATTGGAAATGAACACCATACCTGGACTTACCAAAGCGAGTATTTTACCACAACAGGCTGCGGCGGCTGGTATTTCATTGGTGGATTTATTCGGTAATGCTATTGAAGAGGCTTTGAAGAGCCTCCCTTAATCCCTCCAAAGATTGTCAAATAAGTAGAAATTTCAATAACTAATAAAACTGTATCTTTGAGATAAGTTGCTAAATTTAACAGATTCCTGCCTTCGCAGGAATGACAGAGTCATGAAACGAGCATTATTTCCAGGGTCTTTTGACCCTATCACATTAGGGCATTACGATATTATAAAACGGGGCATTACTGTTTTTGATGAAATTGTAGTGGCTATTGGCATTAATGCCGATAAAAAATACATGTTCTCGCTAGAGGAACGTCAGAAATTTATTGAAGAAGCTTTTAAGGATGAACCCAAAGTTACCGTGGTAACTTACGAAGGTTTAACGGTAGATTTTTGTCAAAAAATCGGGGTTGAATTCATTTTACGCGGACTGCGAAATCCCGCCGATTTTGAGTTTGAAAAAGCCATTGCCCACACCAACCGAAACCTTTCGGAAATTGAAACCGTGTTTTTGTTGACCGCTGCCGGTACGTCTTATATTTCGTCGTCTATCGTTCGCGATGTGATTCGGAATAACGGGGATTATACCAAGTTGGTTCCGGAGAGTGTGCGTGTTGTAAAATAAAAACCTTAAAAGAAAACTTTCTGAACACTTAAATTTCTACTTATATCTAATTAAAACGAAAGGAATGATTATTAAGACTATAAACCCAGGGATTCATGAGATTGAAGTTACTATTAAGGAAATCATTTATGGAAATACGGCAGTAGATTACTTCACAGGTTTGAATCAAGTTGAATCAACTACTCTGAAATTACGATGCAGGGATTGTACTGTGATGGTTTTTAAAAAAGATATGGAATTATTTGAGAATGTTTCAGCTGGATATCAGTTCAAAGCTAAAGTCAAAGAATGGAACAAAAACATTTATAATTTTATTAAATTAATCGACTGACAAGTAAAACAGGAGAATTTTCAAAAAATTAACAAGCTCAACTATACAAAATCAACCATTCACCTGATCTTCTTTTCATTCCCATTAACCATCCATAACTTAACCGTATTCATCATAAAAATCTATGATTTTTAGACAAGTATCTTTAACACCTTAAATACTTGTTGTTTTCTATTTGATTAAGTTATGCTTTTAAAAAAACTTATACTCCGATAGTGGTTTCGGAAATTCCTCTGGATTTTCAGCCAAATGGTAACGTGGGTCGTCAACATCTTCAACAATCACTTCCCTAAATTTCGGGCTGGCTTTATAAAGCAACACTTTACAGTCTGCACTTAAATGTTTTAATTTTATTTTTTTGCCTTCGGCTTCATATTTGTTCACCAAATTAAAAATGGCTTCGAGTGCGGAATGGTCACTAATTCGCGATTCCACAAAATCGATAATCACATTATCAGGATCATTCTTTACATCAAATTTTTCGTTGAAGGCCTGAATCGAACCAAAAAACAATGGTCCCCAAATTTCGTATGTTTTGGTTTTTCCATCATCGGAAATACGCTTTCTCGCCCTAATTTTCTTGGCATTTTCCCAAGCGAACACCAAGGCCGAAATAATAACCCCTACGAACACGGCTATGGCCAAATCGTAAATTACCGTAACGGCAGATACGATAACCAACACCACAGCATCAGCCAATGGAATTTTTCTAATAATACGAAAGCTGGACCATGCGAAAGTTTCAATCACCATCATAAACATCACTCCCACCAATGCTGCAATAGGCACCTGTTCGATATATTTATCGGTAAATAAAATAAAGGTCAATAAGGTTACGGCCATCATAATTCCAGATAACCTCCCACGGCCACCAGCATTGATATTGATTACCGTTTGCCCGATCATTCCGCAGCCGCCGGTACCTCCAAACAATCCGCTCACCACATTACCAGCACCTTGGGCAATACATTCGCGGTTTCCGTTGCCACGGGTTTCGGTAAGTTCATCCACCAAATTCATAGTCATTAACGACTCAATCAACCCGACTGATGCCGCCAAAAAGGCATAGGGTAAAATAAACTGTAAAGTATCCAAATTAAAAGGCAGGTTTTGCCAAAGTTCGGTATTGGGCGTTGGAAACTCTCCTTTTAAGCCCGTTCCGCCACCTTCAACAATATACGAGCCTACGGTACTCACTTCCAGTCCGCCGAAAACTACAACGGCCGTTGTAATTAAAATAGCCGTTAAAGCGGCAGGTAATTTAGTGGTGATTTTTGGCAATGCCCAGATAATACCCATGGTGAGCAATACCAACCCAAGCATCACGTAAAGTTCAGTACCCTGCATCGGGATGTTGATATATTCCTTAACGCCTTCGGCAGTAATATTCAATTCTTTATGCGAAAACATGTGTACTTGGGCCATAAAAATAACAATGGCCAAACCGTTTACGAAGCCCATCATTACGGGATGTGGAATTAAACGCACAAACCGGCCAAGTTTAAACACACCGGCCAAAATCTGAAAACCACCCATTAAAATCACGGCTGCCAAAAGATAAAAATACCCCATGTTTTCAATGGGCTGTTCGAACAGCATGCCTCTGGTATGTCCTTCGGAAATAAGGTGTACAAAAATAACAGCAACCGCTCCAGCGGCACCCGATATCAATCCAGGGCGCCCTCCAAAAATGGCGGTAATCAAACCGATTATAAAAGCCCCCGAAAGCGCTACCAAAGGGTCTATTTGGGCAACAAAAGCAAAGGCCACCACCTCTGGAATCATAGCCAATGAAGTCGTGATTCCGGCTAATACATCATCTTTAGCATTGGGCGTAATCTTTCTTACAAAATCTGTCATTTTTGGTATTTTATGCTACAAATTTACAGCTTAATAACAGATTAGCAACAGTATTTTCTTTAATTAAAAAAACAACACAACTATAACGTTTGAGAATATTGCAGGGCTCCCAGCCAAGACAAGGCTTCATCTCTATCCTGAAATATCTTTATTTTGGAATTAACCTCTTCGTTTAAACTCAATAGCGTTTTGGTTGACATTAATGACGATGTATTGGTAACAACAACCGCTACCGCTTTAATTTCTTTTAAACGACCAATTGCTAGTTGAGCTTTAAAAGTATAAGCGTAAGAATATTTTCTATTGATTAACAACAATATTGGCGTATCTAAGTTGCTTAACAAAAAGTCGTGGTACTCGGCTACCATGATTTCATCCAACTCAATACCTTCATCAACCACTACCTCGGCTAAATTTTTTTTATGAATTATTACGGTAGCAAAAGACAGTCTATAACTTTTCATGTAATCCTTAATTTAAATGGAAATACTTAAAACTATAAACACTTCTGAGATTTTGTTCTAATAGCAATATAAGGGGTAAACCTAAAGCAAATGTATGCCTTTTTTCCTTATGTGCTTTGCCGTTTATCGAAAACACGAAATTGAAAAATGCTACTGTTTTATAATCAAAAAGTTACACCAAAATTTTTATGTTGGCGTATGAATTTTCTAGAGCGGCCTCAATTTGGGAATTACTGAGCCATTCTACCTTAGTGATGCCTTCGTCCTCTTGCCCGTTCAGCTTGCCACTAAAATTTGTTTTCATTTCAAACCAGTAAGTTACCTTTATTTTATAACGCCCATTGCGCTTAAAAATATGGTAAGTGGTCTCCAATGGCTTGGTTATTTGCAGTCCGTTAACCCCAGTTTCTTCAGCCACTTCGCGTATGGCTGTTTCTTCAATGGTTTCTTTTTTTTCTGCTTTTCCTTTGGGCAAATCCCATTTATCATTTCGGTAAATGAATAACACTTCCCCTTTATCGTTATATACTTTTCCACCGCCGGCCACTACGTTGGGCAGTTTCTTTAAAAACTTTTTTAATAATTTATCTTCGTTTTTATGTATCAGTCGCGCTTCTTCTAGTTGCCCTTTATTGAGCTGCCTAATTACCTTTTTTAGGTTTACCGTTTTAAGCAAATAGTTTTTAAAGTATGTTTCTTTTTCAACTACAGTGGTTAAAACGATGGGCTTATCACCAACAAAAACTTTGTACATAGGCTTTGTTTGTTATCAAATTCTACATGGTAAAAATATCATTTTTACTAGCAATCTGGGCATTGTTGAAAAAAATATTTTTGATTAAACGCCCGTCCATTCGGTAAAATTAAATTTATGCTTAATTTTGTTGCTATGATTTTCAACAAAGATACCGCCAAAAAAACAGCCGAAGTTTTACTGCAGGTTAATGCGATAAAACTCAGCCCCAAAACACCGTTTACTTGGGCATCAGGCTGGAAATCCCCTATTTATTGCGACAACCGAATTGTGTTGTCTTTTCCACCCATTCGCAATTACATTCGCGAAACCATGGGCAAACATATTGAGCGCCAATACGGCAAGCCCGATGTTATTGCCGGTGTGGCCACAGGTGCCATTGGCATAGGCATGTTGGTGGCCGAATATTTGGGGCTACCCTTCATTTATGTGCGTCCGGAAGCCAAAGGTCACGGTCGAAAAAACCAAATTGAAGGTTTTGTTGAAAGTGGACAAAACGTTGTGGTGGTCGAGGATTTAATCAGCACCGGAAAAAGCAGCCTAAATGCCGTAAAAGCCTTAAAGGAAGCCGGTGTTAACGTTAAAGGTATGGTAGCCATTTTTACCTATGGTTTTGATGTCGCCAAGGAAAATTTCGAAAAAGAACACTTGATGTTGCACACGCTGAGCAACTACGAAAGTTTATTGGAACAAGCCTTGGAAACCAACTATATTTCACAAAAGGAAATCAAAACATTATCGGAATGGAATGCCAACCCCAGCGAATGGAACGCCGATTGATAAGTTAAAAATTTAAACTTTTAAATGTATTTATGAATTTAGAATCACCTAAAGTTAGCGTTGGTAAATCTCCCGAAGATATTTTCATTTTTTTGGAAGACGTTAAAAATTTTGAATCCTTAATGCCCGAAAATATTAGCAAATTTGAAGTGTTGAGCGACGACACTTTTATTTTTGCTCTGTCTGGCATGCCAGAAATCACCTTAAAAAAGAAAGAAGTAGTGCCTCCAAACAAAATCGTATTTGGTGCCGCCGGCGGAAAAATAGACTTTTCACTAATTGGGCATATCAACCCAAAAAATGAAAATTCAAGTGAAGTAAAACTAGAGTTTTTGGGCGATTTCAACCCGATGATGGCCATGATGATAAAAAAGCCTATCAGCAAATTTATTGAAACTTTGGCCACCAGTATCCCGAAAGCGGTTTAATACAAAAGGGAGATTTCCTTGAGGTCGAATTCCTTTAGGATATCATCTTCCAGCAATACTTGTAAGCACCCCGATGGGGCCACGCCTTTAATAAAACCAGAAAACATCAAACCTTCAGCATCCTTAAATGTTGAAGGTTTATTTTTTCTAAACAGTTGGTTTTCATATTCAGTCTTAACCTCGCTATGCCTGCCTGCTTCTAAAAGCGAAAAGTAGTACTTCAACTGCTGCAAAATGCCCAAAGCCAATTCATCGGTATTAAAATCTTTTCCAGTAATATTTTTTAACGACGAGGCCTGTGGCAAAATTTCAAACTCGGTTTGGTTTACATTAAGTCCGATGCCAATTATGGAAGCATTGATGCGGTTTTGTTTTATGACATTTTCGATTAAAATGCCGCAAATTTTCTTGTTTTCTGACAAAATGTCGTTCGGCCACTTTATAGTCAATCGTGGTAACGACAATCCATTTAAAGCCTTCACCACAGCCAACGCGGCAGCCATACTTATGTAAAATGGTTCTTTTAAATCGATAGCCGAAACATCCTTAATCACGCTAAACGTTAGGTTTTTAGACGATTCACTCAACCAAACCGCTCCCCTCTGCCCTTTACCCTGGGTTTGATTTTTGGCTATCACCGCAGTGTAATCCTCAACCGTTTCAACGCTGTTCAAATGGCGCAAATAGCTGTTTGTGGAATCGGTGGCATCAAGTTTGATTATACGCATTTGCAGGTTATTTTACAAGTATTCAATCTTATGATTATTTTAAAGTATAAAGAACCAAAAAAATAATAACTTTGCACAAATTAAATAAATTTAATGGCGAAAGAAAAAACAAGCGCAGACCAACTCATATCGGTAATTTTAAGTGGTATTGAGGATGTTAAAGGAAAAGAAATTAGCATTTTAGATTTAAGGGAAATTGAAAACACGGTTTGCGATTACTTTATTATATGCGAGGGTACTTCAAACACACAAGTAAACGCCATTGTTAACTCCGTTCAAAGAAAAGTAAGTAAAGAATTAAAAGACAACCCTTGGCATACCGAAGGGGCCGATAATGCCGAATGGGTACTGATCGACTACGTAAATGTTGTTGTGCACGTGTTCCAAAAACACATTAGGGAATATTACGACATTGAAAGCCTTTGGGGCGATGCAAAAACAACAATTATAGAAACTAGTTACTAAAAAACTGTAATGGCAAAAGATAAAAAAAACAAGAAAGACAATAAACCAAAATTCAGTCCATACTGGATTTACGGTATACTTATAGCTATATTTTTAGGATATTCATTGCTAAACAGCGGCATTGAAGAAAATAGTAGCTCTATAACCACTGCCCAATTTTTCGACTATTTGGAAGATGGCGATATTGCCAAAGTAGATATTATAAAAAACACAGGGGTAGCCAAAGTATATTTAACCCCAGAAGCTGAAGCCAAAGAAACGCACAGGAAATCAAAACCACAAACGTTTATTCCCACTTCGGCTCCTCTACCAAATTATAAACTTAAGTATGGTACCTTAGAAAATTTCGAGAACGATATTAACGAGGCCATCAAAGACCTAAACAATAAACCCGTTGTAAAATTTGATATTGAAAACAACGAATGGGGCAATTTACTTATGGGCATCCTGCCTTTTATTTTGCTTATTGCCGTTTGGATTTTTATTATGCGCCGTATGTCGGGCGCTGCTGGCGGTGGTGCTGGCGGACAAATTTTCAACATCGGAAAATCGAAAGCCAAATTGTTCGACCAAAACACCGAAGTTAAAACCAGTTTTAAAGATGTTGCCGGGCTTGAAGGTGCAAAAGAAGAAGTTCAGGAAATTGTAGATTTCTTAAAATTCCCTGAAAAATACACCACCCTTGGTGGAAAAATACCAAAAGGGGCTTTGCTTGTAGGCCCTCCGGGAACCGGTAAAACCCTTTTGGCGAAAGCCGTTGCAGGCGAAGCCAAAGTACCATTCTTTTCACTCTCGGGATCCGATTTTGTGGAAATGTTCGTTGGGGTTGGTGCCTCTCGTGTGCGCGACTTGTTCAAACAAGCTAAGGAAAAATCGCCTTCCATCATTTTTATTGATGAAATTGATGCGATTGGCCGTGCCCGTGGTAAAAACGCGATGTCTGGAAGTAACGACGAACGCGAAAACACGCTAAACCAGTTACTGACTGAAATGGACGGTTTTGGCAGCAATACCAACGTTATTGTGATGGCCGCTACCAACCGTGCCGATATTTTAGATAAAGCCTTGATGCGTGCGGGGCGTTTCGACCGACAAATTTTTGTCGATCTTCCCGATGTTCGTGAGCGTAAGGAGATTTTCGAAGTGCATTTAAGACCTTTAAAAAAGGCTAAGGATTTAGATTTGGATTTCCTTTCCAAACAAACCCCAGGCTTTTCGGGTGCCGATATTGCCAACGTATGTAACGAAGCCGCTTTAATCGCTGCCAGAAATGGCAAAAAAGCGGTAGACAAACAGGACTTCCTTGATGCGGTAGACCGAATTATTGGCGGATTGGAAAAGAAAAATAAAATCATCACGCCTAGTGAGAAAAAAGCAGTGGCTTACCACGAAGCGGGCCACGCCACCGTAAGTTGGATGTTAGAGCATGCCGCTCCGCTGGTAAAGGTAACAATCGTACCTCGTGGGCGCTCGTTGGGTGCTGCTTGGTATTTACCCGAAGAACGCTTGATTGTTCGTCCGGAGCAAATGCTTGACGAAATGTGTGCTGCCCTTGGTGGTCGTGCTGCCGAAAAAGTCATTTTCAATAAGATTTCAACCGGTGCTTTGAGCGACCTCGAAAAAGTAACCAAACAGGCCCGTGCCATGGTTACCGTTTACGGATTAAGCGACAAAATTGGAAACTTAACCTATTACGATTCCAGCGGACAAAGCGAATACGGTTTCACAAAACCTTACAGTGAAGAAACCGCCGAACTTATCGATAAGGAAATTTCCAGAATTATTGAAGAACAATACGAACGTGCCGTTAAATTGTTGGAGGAACACAAAGATAAATTAACCGAATTGGCAGAAGTGTTACTCGAAAAAGAAGTGATTTTTAAAGACAATTTGGAAAAAATATTTGGCAAACGTGCCTTTGAAAAAGAAGAACCTATTTTAGCCAAAACAGAAGTAACGGAAGAAAAGATAGCAAAGGACGAAGAAGAATAGTCCTAAACCCATAATTTTCACAAGGAAATCTTAAATTAGCCGCAAGGTTAATTTAAGATTTTTTATATTTGATAAACCTCATGTAAATCACGGTTAATAGCAAATCATTAAATGAGTCTTTTTAGAAAACTTTTTGGTTCTAAATCAGAACGGTCTGAGGATGAAATAAAATCTGAAGAGCGTGGGAAATACATGCCCGAAATAAAGCTTCCAATAGACGAAAGGTTCACTATAAATTTTAAAGCAAACGGCGGTAAGTTCTTGTACTGCGAAGACTTAAACGAAGTTTACGCCAATTTTGAAAACATTATTGCCGAAAACAAATGGGAAGCCCAAAAAGCCTTGTTGGTCGATAAAAACTTGCAAGACAAGTTTAAAAACACCTCAGCAATCCCTTCAAAATCAGCGGGCGAATCGGCCTATTTTTTAACCACTTGCGAAAACCTTATAGCCAACGATGGTTCGCTTTTGATTTCATCGCAACAAATTTTCGAAAAAAAACTTATCGAACTCCCTGAAAACTTTGTGGTTTTTGCTACCACCAGCCAAATTGTTGAAAATATAAGTGAAGGGCTTCGCGGTATAAAATTGAAAAACAAACAAAAAATACCCACCAACATTACCACGATAAAGCATTTTAAATCGAGCGACGAAAAAGATTTTTTAAGCTATGGCAGTAGCGCCAAAAATCTATACCTCCTCCTTTTAGAAGATCTGTAATTATCAACTTCAAGCCGTATAACTCGCGCAAACAAAAACTTTTAAACCAAACTAGCTGTTACAAAAACTAAACTAAATGAAAGAAATTCTGGTAAGATCACTTTCAGGCATTCTATATGTTTTACTCTTAATAATAAGTTTGTTTTTTGAAAATGCCCTTATTGCCCTCTTTTTTGTTTTTGGTTTAATCTGCCTCAGTGAGTTTAAAAAACTCATTCAGCTAAAAAGCTATATCGCCTATATTATTTTTATTGCGCTTTACGGCATTTTTGGCTTTTGGCAAGTGGTGTGGAACTCAGAATTGGGACTCAACGAAGCCACCCAAATTCTAATGGTACTTTCCATATTTGTAGAGTTGTTCCTAATCAAGGATTTGTTTTCAGAAAAAACCATTCCGCTATTCAGTTCAAAACGCTATTTACTCACTACTTTTTATCTGTCTAGCGCCTTTGTTTTCTTGGTTTTAATCGCTAACTTTTATGAAACTTATAACCCAAACATTTTACTGGGTTGTTTTATTTTGGTTTGGGTAAACGATTCGTTCGCTTTTTTAGTGGGAAAAAACTTTGGTAAGCAAAAGCTTTTCGAAAAAATTTCACCAAAAAAAACGGTCGAAGGCTTTTTGGGCGGTTTATTTTTCGCTTGTGTGGCAAGCTATTTTATTGCTACCTTTACAGACACCTTGAGCTTTACCAGTTGGCTTGGTTTAAGTATTATTGTTAGTGTTTTTGGCACTTTGGGCGATTTAATAGAATCGAAGTTTAAGCGACAAGCCAAAGTAAAAGACAGTGGCATTATTATGCCGGGCCACGGCGGATTGCTCGATAGGCTGGACAGTATCATTTTTGCTGCCCCTTTTATTTATTTATTTTTAAGAATTATACACTATGTTTCATAAAGAAGGCCATAAAATTATATTTGTAACGCTTGTTATTGTTGTTGCCGGAGTGTTGTTGGCCGATAGTTACATAAGCATCGGTTGGCTGCGTACCGTTGTTATGGTCGTTTTAATTGGCTTTTTAATTGCCATTCTTCAGTTTTTTAGAAACCCCAAGCGAAACACAGTTCCGAACGATAAACAAGTGGTATCGCCCGTTGATGGTAAAGTAGTAGTGATTGAAGAAGTTTTTGAAAAAGAATACTTCAAGGAAAAACGCTTGCAGGTAAGCATATTTATGTCGCCCGTAAACGTACACGTAACCCGCTATCCTGTTGGCGGCAACGTTATTTTCAGCAAATACCACCCCGGAAAATACTTAGTGGCTTGGCACCCAAAAGCCAGCGAAGAAAACGAACGTACAACCGTTGTGGTTGAAAACCAAACTTTTGGAAAAGTGTTGCACCGCCAAATTGCGGGCGCCTTGGCCAAGCGCATTGTAAACTATGCTAACTTTAACGATAAAGTGGCTCAGGGCAGTGAATCCGGATTTATAAAATTTGGATCACGTGTAGATGTTTTTTTACCCTTAAATACCAAAGTTAACGTAAGCCTAAACCAAAAAGTTCGAGGAGGAGAAACCATTATCGCCACAAAATAATGGGCAAAAGCAAGCTAGATATCGCCTTTCAGGAAGCCGTAGACCAGGTGAACGCCCACAAGGAGCCCTTTCCTGCCGACACCCTTTTAAAGCTCTACGCCTACTACAAAAAAGCTACCAATGATTATGGGCGCCCACGAAGCAAAAAGCCCATAATTAATGCCTTTAAAACCAACGCCCTCTTCCAAGCCCGCGACCTTACCGAAAAAGATGCCAAAAAAAAATACATCGAATTGGTTAACGATTACTTTTTGTATAGGAAGTAATAATTACGATAACTTGATTTTGTAGAAATTTTCAACTACTTTCGTTTAACGACGGACATAAATCACCTGTAATGAACTTGTTTGAGTAATAAAACGATGCATATCCTTAAAGTTGTGTTTAATTAGAAATGAAAGGGAAGCTTAAAGCAAATACGGTCGACAAATATTTACGCTCAATTCGTTTGCAAATAGTAGAACTTGTTGAACCTAATACCACATTAGTAGAATTAGGTTGTGGAAATGGAGATTTGCTCTTTAAACTTTGTCATAAGTTAAAATTGGGGATTGGCTACGATATATCAGAACAACTAATTGGTTATGCATTAGAACGAGCTAATGAAGAACAAATTAATAATCTTGAATTTAGAATAGTGGATTTACTAAGAGAGCCGTATTCAGAGCCTAAGGTCGATTACTCCGTTGCAAGTCTTCTACTGCACATATTACCTTGGAACAAAGCAATAGAATTAATTGAAAAGCTAATCGCTGCTTCAAACACCACAATTATTTGTGGATTCAGTGAGCCAGAAAATGTAAAACATAAAACACTCTTGTGGTTAGACCAGAGATTTACAAGCCACTATTCGAACTTCAGAAAATTCAAAAAGTATGGATTTACTGATGGGTTATTGAAATCAATCGAAAACATAAAATATGAGAGAATTGACACGTTTGACCCAGTAATTAAGATTTATAAAATAACTAAACACAACAAAACCTATAAAGCATACCCTACGGGATACGCTTCGTAGCCAAACCGCTACAAACAATTTAAACCAAACTTTACGAAATGAAAAAAGCGAATTTATTTTTTGGAATCTTAATTGGGTCCTTAATTTATTCTTGTTCATCCGACGATAATTCAAACAACTCTGAACAAGACGATTTGGTTGGAACTTGGAATCTTATCTCAATCGAAAATCAAGGAAATGACGTAATGGTTATCGACTGCCAAACCGAACAGAATATTATTTACAATTCAAATAATTCAGGTACAGAAAAAGCCCCCCGCTAGCGCTCGTCTTCGACGAGTGCTAGCCAACAACAATACAAAAAAAGCACTCGTCACAGACGAGCGCTAGCAATAATCCATCAAAAACCGTTTACCCCAAACTAGCCAAACTAGCCTTTAGCGTTTCAATTTTAGCCAAGGCATCGGCTTCTTTTTTCTTTTCGGCGTTTACCACTTGCTCGGGTGCTCCGGCAACAAAACGCTCGTTAGAGAGTTTCTTTTGCACAGATTTTAAAAAGCCTTCGGTGTAATTGAGTTCTTCGGTAAGCTTTTTAATTTCAGCTTCCACGTCAATAGCTCCAGCCATCGGGATAAAATATTCGTTGGATTTCACCCTAAAGGTCAAGGCGCCTTCAATAGCTTCCGTCACATATTCAACCGCTTCCAAATTACCCAATTTGGCAATCACCCCATCAAAAGTTTTGTTGGTGTTTTCGTTATTGATTACCGAAAAGCCAATCGCTTCCTTAAAGGCGATATTCTTTTGTTTTCTGATGTTTCTAATTCCTGAAATCACTTCCGAAGCAAAATCGAACTCCGCAATCAAGGTTTGGTTGATGGTTTTACTTTCTGGCCACTGGGCAACAATCAAGGCTTCCTCTGGTGTTCTTTCTGCAATATACTGCCATATTTCTTCGGTAAGGAACGGCATAAACGGGTGCAATATTTTTAAGTTGTTTTCAAAAGCTTCGATAACCGCTTTATAGGTTCGGGCATCGATGGGCTTTTGGTAAGCCGGTTTAATGATTTCTAACAACCACGACGAAAAATCGTCCATAATCAATTTGTAAGTGGTCATCAAGGCATCGCTTAAACGGTATTTACTAAAGTGGTCTTCAATTTCGGTTAAAGCCTTTTGGAACTTGGCTTCGTACCACTCCAAGCCTACTTTTGCAGTTGCGGGTTGCGGAATGTTTTCGTCAACTTCCCAACCTTGAATCAGCCTAAAAGCGTTCCAAATTTTATTCGCAAAACCTTTTCCTTGTTGGCACAGGGCCTCATCGAACAATAAATCGTTGCCTGCGGCACTACTCAACAATAAGCCCACGCGCACGCCGTCGGCACCGTATTCTTCAATGAGTTTCAAAGCGTCTGGTGAATTGCCTAACGATTTACTCATTTTTCGGCGTTGCTTATCGCGTACCAAACCTGTTAAATACACATTGGTAAACGGCTTTTCGCCTTTATATTCGTACCCAGCAATAATCATTCGGGCTACCCAAAAGAATAAAATATCCGGACCGGTAACCAGATCGTTGGTGGGGTAATAGTATTTTATATCGTCGTTTTCAGGATTGTTGATGCCATCAAAAACACTCATAGGCCACAACCACGAAGAAAACCACGTATCAAGTGCATCGGGGTCTTGGCGTAAATCCTTTTCGGTAAGTGCAGCATTTTTAGTTTTCTGTCTAGCCAAATCGAGTGCCAGTTGCATGTTTTCGGCCACTACAAAATCCTCTTTTCCGTCACCGTAATAATAGGCTGGTATTTGCTGCCCCCACATCAACTGACGGGAAATATTCCAATCGCGGATGTTTTCCATCCAGTGTTTATAAGTATTCTCAAACTTTTTAGGGAACAACTTAATGTCTTCGGTCTTTAAAACCGCATCAATAGCTGGTTTTACCAACTCTTCCATTTTAAGAAACCATTGGTCGCTTAATCGTGGTTCGATTACAGCTTTGGTTCTTTCGGAAGTACCGACTTTATTAACATGCGTTTCGGTTTTCACCAACTGACCGTTGGCTTCCAACTCGGCAACGATTTCCTTTCGTACCACAAAGCGATCTTTACCTTGGTAATGCAGTCCGTAACTGTTCAACGAAGCATCATCATTAAAAATATCAACCACTTCCAATTGGTGCCTATCGCCCAACACCTTGTCGTTTTCGTCGTGTGCTGGGGTTACTTTTAAGCATCCCGTACCGAACTCCACATCAACATAATCGTCTTCAATAATTGGTATCACCCTTCCGCAAATGGGCACAATGGCTTTTTTTCCTTTTAAATGCGTAAAACGTTCATCGTTAGGGTTGATACAAATGGCAGTATCGCCAAAAATGGTTTCCGGACGCGTAGTGGCAATAGTTAGGGTATCCTCACTGCCTTCAATTTTATACTTTAGATAGTAAAGATTACCTTGCTTTTCTTCATAAATCACCTCTTCGTCCGAAAGGGTGGTTTTAGCCTCAGGATCCCAATTTACCATTCGGTAACCACGATAAATCAATCCTTTGTTGAATAAATCGACAAACACTTTTATTACCGATTCGCTCATGGCATCGTCCATGGTAAATTTGGTTCGATCCCAATCGCACGAGCAACCCAATTTTTTTAGCTGTTCTAAAATAACGCCGCCGTATTCGTGCGTCCACTCCCAAGCATGTTTTAAAAATTCCTCGCGGGTTAAATCGTTTTTATCAATACCCTGCTCCTTCAATTTGGCCACTACTTTAGCCTCGGTGGCAATCGAAGCATGATCGGTACCCGGTACCCAGCATGCATTTTTACCCAATAATCGGGCGCGACGTACCAACACGTCCTGAATGGTATTGTTTAGCATGTGCCCCATGTGCAAAACTCCCGTTACGTTTGGCGGCGGAATTACAATGGTGTAAGGCTCTCTTTCATCGGGTTCAGAGTGGAAATAATTATGGCTCATCCAATAGTTATACCACTTGTTTTCTACCTGACCGGCATCATATTTTGAAGGAATTTGCATGCTTTGGAATAGTTTTTGAACATTTTAGTCTGCAAAAGTACTTATATTTCTTTTTTCACAAAAACAATATAGGCTTTATCAGCCCTTAATTTTTAGGGATTATTGAAAGAAACGATTACAAAATAATAAAGGCAGAAGGCTTATTTACAATGGTTAAAACCTGTTAATTAACATGTATTTTATCTATTATTTTTGTTGATTGTGGAAAAAGTAAGTATGTTTGATTTAAATTAAAGGAGAAATTTAAGCGGTTTTAAGCATTAAAAAAAATGCCAAAACCCTAATAATGAACCATAAAAAAAAACCAAATCATGAAACAATTAATTACCATTTTATTCGTCGGGTTAATCAGTTTTTCTGTTAATGCTCAAGCTAAAATTGAGTTTAAAACAGAAACCATCGACTACGGTACTATAGAAAAAGGCGCCAACGGCGTTAGAACGTTCGAATTTACCAACACAGGTAACGAACCTTTAATCATATCGAAAGTGTCTTCTAGCTGCGGATGTACCATTCCTAAAAAACCGGAAGACCCTATTTTACCTGGAAAAACGGGCGAAATTGAAGTAAAATATGACACCAATCGTGTTAACCCGATAAGAAAAACGATTACGGTTATTTCGAATGCCGAAACGCCTACCGTGGCTTTAAAAATTAAAGGAGAAGTTATTGACCCTAGTAAAGCTAGCGTTTTAGACAAAAAAGGAAAAAGTATTGTACAGCAATAAAGTTTAACAACAATTAAATTTAAAAGGCTTGAATTCACATTCAGGCCTTTTTTTATACCATCTCGCAAAGGTTCAAAAGGCGCGAATTTATTTTCTACATTCGCTATTTACACTTACAGCTGTCCAATCTTAGCACACTAAAATACTTAACATATTCAATCCAAAAAATCAGTCAACTCAAAACTAAAATTTAAAGGTCTACCGTTTCTTTCAACTCTTAATCTCATTTTTTTTCCAGCTTCATCATGAAAGATTTGCATAATTTCCTGTAGCGAAAATTGGTGGGTTTGCTTGCCGTTTACACTTATTACGATATCGCCTTTTTGCAAACCGCACTGTTCTGCGGGCGAATTCTCCCGAAGCTCTACAATACCATAGGCTGGCTTTAAAGCAATTTTATAGTGGGTATCTATAATTATGCGGGTGTTGTTTTGGTAGCTTTCTTTGGGGTTTAGCACCTTACCCTTCTCCTCTTTTACCAACCGAACACCGTCGTGCGCTAATTCAATACCGCTTTTGTTGTAATTGAACGGCAGCCTAAAATACTTGTTCTTCTTTAGGGTTACACGTGCTTTTTGATAATTAAAAACCACATCAAAACGCTTTAAAATATTTCCAGATAAGCTACCGTTTCGGTTCCTGATTTGTTTGGCAAAAATAACGGAAGACGAATCGGGGTATGCCACATTGGCCTTTTTCAGCTCAAAGCTTTTCAAAAAAAACTTATCCACTTTCGAGCGTTTTCCGTAAACACTGCCATTTAGTCCGTAACCCAAAAAATCATAAAAATATTTGTCGGAAGAATGTATTCCCAAATCTTCATTTTCGAACAACCAAAGGGCATCACTCCCACCAGAGTCTATCAACAATTTAACGGGGATTTCCTTGGCATCAATTTCTACCTTGACATTTATATAAGGCTTTCCGTTGTAAAACTCCAGATTGAAAGTTTCGCATTTCCTGCAATCTTTCATTTTATAGGCTTCGGGTTCGGTAAGTTTTAGTCGCTGCGTGGAGTAATTAATCTGAACCACCAAATCGCGGAATAAATCAAAGCCAATAATACCATGAATGGGAATGCCCAAACGGGGCGACAAATCTAAATTGGCATTGAAAACGGCATAGAGATCTTGATTCAGTTTTATGGCTTCACCAATTTTAAAGATATTGTTTTTAGATTTTAGGGCTTCCACCATTTTACCTTCGCCCAGCCCGCGCAAAAAAATGGTTTCGGTTTCTTTGATGTTCAACGTATCGGAAACATTCAAAAAATTGAAGATAATGGGTTTGCTTACTCCTGTATCCAATAGAAAAGACAATTCAACGCCATTCACCTCAACCGGTATTACCGCCAAATTATTGATTAGCTTAAACTTAATGTTGCATGATCGCTGTTTGTTTTCAATAACAAACCGGCTTTGGGAAAAACCAAATAGGCCAATAAGAAAAAAACAGAGTATGCTAACGGAACGGGAGGTCATCAAACTAGGTACAATTTGTTATATCAATTTACAAATCTTTAGGCGAGCTTAGTGATTTATGGGTGTTTTTTAAAAAAACTTTAAGATAATTTTCTCAACTTTGCAGCTTAAAAACAGTTATTTAATGCCAACTATTTCACAAAAAGGCCATGATATGCCCGCTTCTCCCATTCGAAAACTTGTTCCGTATGCCGAACAAGCTACCGAAAACGGAAAACACATTTATTATTTAAACATTGGACAACCCGATATAAAGACCCCCGAAGTCGCCTTAAATGCTGTAAAGCAGAACGATATAGAAATTCTTTCGTATTCACGTTCTGAAGGCTCTGAATCATACAGAAAAAAACTGGCACAATACTTTGGCAAGCACGATATAAAAGTATCTCACAACGATATTATTGTTACCACGGGTGCCAGTGAGGCGCTTTTGTTCCTTTTCAGTAGTATCATGGACCCCAATGATGAAGTGATTATTTCTGAGCCTTTTTATGCTAATTACATTGCGTTCTCAACCGCATCGGGCGTTAAAGTGGTTCCGGCTATTTGCGACATTGACGACAATTTCGCCTTGCCTCCGGTTAACACATTTGAAAAGCTGATAACGCCAAAAACCAAGGCTATTTTAATTTGTAACCCCGGCAACCCAACGGGCTATTTATATTCAAAAGAAGAAATACAGCAACTGGCAGCTTTGGCCGTTAAGCACGATTTATTTTTGGTGGCCGACGAAGTATACCGCGAATTTGTTTACGACGGAAACACACACTACTCCATCATGCAGGTGGAAGGTATTGACCAGCACGCCGTAATTATTGATTCGGTTTCAAAACGTTACAGCATGTGCGGTGCGCGTGTAGGCTGCTTGGTTTCCAAAAACAAAACGCTCATGCAAACAGTGCTCAAATTTGCGCAAGCACGATTGAGCCCGCCAACATACGCGCAAATAGCGAGCGAAGCGGCTTTGGATACTCCTCAAAGCTATTTTGATGATGTGATTGAAGAATATGTAGACAGAAGAGACACCTTAATTGCAGAACTCAAAAAAATCGATGGCATAAAGGTAGCCGTTCCGCAAGGGGCGTTTTATTGCATTGCGGAATTGCCTATAAAAAACGCCGACGATTTCGCGCAGTGGCTTTTGGAACATTTTGATATTGATGGCGAAACCGTAATGGTAGCACCCGCTAACGGATTTTATTCCACTCCGGACGTGGGCTTGAACCAAATTCGAATTGCCTACGTATTAAACAAAGAAAGTTTGGTAAAGGCCGTTAACATTTTAAAAGAAGCTTTAAAAGTTTACCCCAACTAGTGCAGATACAGCAAAATATATCTTTAAAACCCTACAACACTTTTGGCATTGATGTTTTGGCGAAGCATTTTGTTTCGGTTAAAACCATTAATGAACTGAAACAGATTTTGGGTTTGAATGATTACCCCGAAAAACTGATTTTGGGCGGCGGCAGTAATATGTTGCTTACCGAAGATGTTGATGCACTAGTAATTCACGTTAATCTAAAGGGCATCGAGGTCATTTCGGAAAATGACGATTTTGTTACCGTTAAGGCCCAAGCCGGAGAAAATTGGCACCAATTTGTACTGTGGTGTATTGACCATAATTTTGGTGGCGTTGAAAACCTATCGTTAATTCCCGGTAATGTAGGTACTGCCCCCATTCAAAATATTGGGGCCTACGGTGTGGAGCTTAAAGATGTTTTTGAATCTTGCGAAGCTCTTTCATTAGATGGAACAACCCTAAAAACCTTCACAAAAACCGATTGCAATTTTGGTTACCGAAACTCGGTTTTTAAACAGGAGGTCAAAGGCAAATTTATCATCACCAGTGTTACTTTCAAACTTAGTAAGCATAACCATAATATTAACGCCAGTTATGGCACGATTTCAGCTGAGCTTGAAAACAACAATATCGCCGAACCTACAATAAAAGATATTTCGAATGCGGTTATTGCCATTCGCGAAAGCAAATTGCCCAACCCAAAAGAAATAGGCAACAGTGGTAGCTTTTTTAAAAACCCAGTGATTTCAAAAAACGATTTTGAGGAACTGCTGAAACATTTTAAAGATATTCCGTCGTATCCCATTTCAGACGCCGAAGTAAAAGTTCCTGCGGGCTGGCTCATTGAAAAAGCCGGATTTAAGGGCAAACGGTTTGGCCAATACGGTGTTCACAAAAAACAAGCGCTTGTATTGGTAAATTACGGTGGTGCCAGTGGCTCTGATATATTGGAGCTTTCTAAATTAATTCAAAAAACCATTAAACGCCTGTTTAATATTTCTATTGAGGCCGAAGTTAATATCCTTTGATTTCAAAAGAAATGTCTAAATTTGATTTTACAAATATTTTCATCCTTATTCACATAAACTAGCCGACCTTGATTTCAGCAATAGAAAAAGAAATAGTTTCCCTGCTACAAAGTGGCGACAAAAAAGCCATTAAGTTATTGTACGAGTACTATGCCGACGCTCTTTACGGGGTCATCCAAAAAATTATAAAGGATGAAGATACTGCCCAAGATGTCTTGCAGGAAAGTTTCGTTAAAATTTGGCGCTATTCGAAAAAATACGACCCCAGCAAAGCCAAGCTATTTACTTGGTTGTACCGTATTGCATACAATACGGCAATAGACAAAGTTCGGTCGCAAAAAAACAAAAGCGGTAACGAAGTCCAAATTGAGACTTCCAACGTATATAAGATAAACTCAAATGAATTAAATCAGGATGTTTTAGACATCAAAAAACACCTAAACAGTTTAGACGAAAAATACCAAATAGTGCTGAACGCCCTCTTTTTTGAAGGCATGACCCAGCAAGAAGCCAGCGAGGAACTGGATATTCCGTTGGGCACAATAAAATCGAGATTAAAAATTGGATTGCGGGAACTTAAAAAAATCTACGATCCTCAACAACAAACGTCATGAATGCGAAAATAACTACTTTTTTAAATTCTGGCCTATTGGAAAAATATCTATTAGGTGAAACTTCTTCTGCCGAAACAGAACAAGTGGAGTCTTATATTTCAAAATACCCAGAAGTACAGCATGCCTACAATACGCTGCAATTTAACTTAGAGGTGGTTGCCAAAGCCCATGCTGTGGAAGCCCCCAAAGACATCTTAAATAATATTTTGGATGAACTAGATGAAAAACCTGTTGTAAAATTAGCACCCAAAAGGAGATACAAAAAATGGTACAAATATAGTATAGCTGCCAGTGTTGTCGCTTTACTTTTTGCCGGAACCTCGTATATTTTTTACAACCAAAACCAAAAACTGGCACGAGAAAACCAAGTAGTGGTTGATGAACTTTTCGATTTGCGAAACGATATTGAAAAGAACAACGCTATGTTGGACAACGTGATGCGCCAACTTTTAAAATTGAATAACCCCGAAACCGAAAAATACATTATTAACGGCAACGATAGGGCCAAACAATTAAAAACGGTGGCCTACATTAATGCCAAGGAAAAAACATCTATGATCGATGTGGTTTCATTACCTAAATTACCAGACGAGCAATGCTACCAAATTTGGGCAGAATTGCAAGATAAAATGGTGAGTTTGGGCGTTTTAAGTGAAGCCGACCGCAAATTAAAAAACATCCCTTACATGGAAGACGCGCTTGGTTTAAACATTACCATAGAGCCCAAAGGCGGCAATAATGTAGCCTCTACAGAAAACTCGGTTGCTGAAATTGATTTACAATAGATTAATAGCTATAAATAATTAAAGCCTCATTTTAACTAAGTTAAAATGAGGCTTTTTTTTGAAGCAATCCAGTAAAGTACATCTAGCATATCTTTTGCTAAACGAATAATATTTTGATTTGAATAAGTTCCCTTAAATTTTAGAAGTAAAACCCTTATCTTTGCACAAACAATCAAAAACTCATGAAACTTCTTTTAATCACTTTAGTATTATTAGGATTGGGCATTGCAGGAATTGCCATTAAAATTTGGGCAAAAAAAGACGGCAAGTTTGCCGGTACTTGCGCTAGCCAAAACCCAATGCTAAACCAAGAAGGTGAGGCCTGCGGTTTTTGTGGAAAAACCCCCGATCAATTTAGTGACTGTAACGAACCTCAACATTCGTAACTAATTCATGGGGCTTCTGGGTTTTATTTACTGCGCATTTATTGTTGTAGTTGTTATCCAAATTGTATTTTACGTATTTATCTTCGGAAAATTTGCTTTTTTAAATCCGCAGGAAGCGACTAAAAAAAATCTTCCCATTTCGGTAATTATATGTGCCAAAAATGAAGCCGATAACCTAAATCGGTTTTTACCATCGGTCATTGCACAAGACTATCCCAATTTTGAAATCGTATTGATTAACGATGCTTCAAAAGACGACACTTTAGAAGTAATGCAAAGCTTTGCTGCCGAGCACAACAACATAAAAGTGGTGGATGTTAAAAGTATTGAAGCGTTTTGGGGCAATAAAAAATATGCGTTGACCTTGGGCATAAAAGCATCAAAAAACGAATACCTTTTGTTTACCGATGCCGATTGCAAGCCACTTTCACAAAATTGGATTGCCGAAATGGCCGCCCATTTCAGTGAAGAAAAAGCTTTGGTTTTAGGCTACGGCGCCTACGAGAAAATCAAAAATTCGTTTCTCAACAAAATCGTTCGTTTTGAAACGCTTATTACGGCGACAAACTATTTTTCGTTTTCCATTGCCGGAACCCCCTACATGGGCGTGGGGCGCAATTTGGCCTATGCGAAAAAAGAATTCTTTAAGGCCAACGGTTTTATAGAGCACATTAAGATCCGCTCTGGCGACGACGACCTTTTTGTCAACCAAGTAGCCACAAAACACAATACGGCTATTTGTTTTACAAAAGAAAGCTTTACAACATCTACGCCCAAAACAACGTTTAATGAATGGTTTAAACAAAAAAGACGACATGTTTCCACCGCCATTCATTATAAAACCGTACATAAAGTTATCTTAACGGTTTTGTACGTTTCCAACATTTTATTTTGGTTGTTCGCTTTCATTTTACTCCCTTCGTTATATCAATGGCAGGTCGTTTTAAGTTTGTTTTTATTAAGAACCATAGTACAATACACGGTTTTAGGATTGTCGTCTAAAAAACTCAACGAAACCGATTTGCTATTACTTCTGCCTTTTCTCGAGATTTTTCTTATTTTATTACAATTGGCTATCTTTATAAATAATCTTATTTCAAAACCCAACCATTGGAAATAACCGAAGCCATTAAACGAGCTAAAAAAAACGACCAAAAAGCGTTCAACTTTTTATTGGATTTGTATTGGGACGATGTTTACGGATTTCAGCTTAAGCGCACCCAAAACGAGAACGATGCCGAAGATATTACCATTCAAACCTTTTCGAAAGCGTTTGATCGCATTGAAACCTTCAATGAAAAATACACTTTTAAAACTTGGCTGATTACCATCTCTAAAAACATCCATATCGATTTGCTTCGGAAGGAAAAAAACTCCATTGGGCAAGTGATTTCGAAAGATGAGCGCGAGGCCTTTCAGGTTTTGGATGAATCGCCGTCGCCGGAAGACAAATTGATTACCGAACAACATTTGGCGAAACTGTTGCGCGACATAAAAAAACTGAAGCCCCATTACCAGGAAATCATCAACTTGAGGTATTTCCAAGAGCTGAGTTATAAAGAAATATCGAAAGAATTGGACGAGCCCATTAACAACGTAAAAGTAAAGTTACTTCGGGCCAAAAAGCTGCTTACTGAAATTATTAGGGAGAAATAATGAGGGCAAAACTAAAAAACCTGGGGCCGGGCCTATTATTTGCCGGAGCCGCTATTGGCGTTTCGCATTTGGTTCAATCTACACGGGCTGGTGCCGATTTTGGCTTAGCTTTACTGTGGGCATTGCTTTTGGCTCATCTGTTTAAATATCCATTTTTCCAATTTGGCCCAAGATATGCCACAGCCACCGGCGAAAGCTTGTTAGATGGCTACAAAAAACTTAGTAAGGGTATTTTAATCCTGTATTTTGTTCTCAATTTAGCCACCATTTTCACCGTACAAGCAGGAGTTACCATTGTTACCGCAGGTTTAGCCTCTACCCTTTTTGGTGATTTTATCAACCTTAAAGTCTGGACCATCATCATTATTTCAACCTGTTTACTACTATTGGTTATAGGGAGGTACAAACTTTTAGACCGATTGATGAAAATAATTGTCATCACTTTAACCATAAGCACCATTATAGCTATAAGCATAGCCTTACTCAAACATACCGAGCGATTGTCATTTAAACAGGTACTCCCCGAAAACCCTTTAGATATTGCTTTTTTAATCGCCTTTATGGGATGGATGCCGGCTCCTTTGGATATTTCAGTGTGGCAATCGTTATGGACCGTTGAAAAAAATAACGACACCAAAAGGTACAATACCAAATCGGCACTTTTTGATTTTAACATTGGTTACATCAGCACCATTTTTTTGGGCACCGGCTTTGTACTATTAGGCGCCTTGGTTATGTTTAACAGCGGCGAAACCTTCAGCGATTCTGCTACGGTCTTTTCCAGTCAGCTAATAGGCATGTACACCACCAATTTAGGCAACTGGGCATATATCATTATTGGCTTGGCCGCATTTACCACCATGTTTAGCACTACACTTACCACATTGGATGCCTCGCCGCGAGCCATGGAAAAAACCACACAACTGCTTTTCCATAAAACCACCAAATTGAATTATGGGTTTTGGATCATTATGCTTTCAATTGGCACCGTCTGTATTTTCTTGTTTTTAGCTTCCGAAATGGGACTCTTAATAAAAATAGCCACCATACTGTCGTTTGTTACAGCGCCTTTTTATGCCATCATTAACTACGTTTTAATATCCAGCAAACACATGCCTCAAACTTGTCGGCCATCAAAACTCATGCATATTTGGTGCGTATTGGGCATTGCTTTTTTGGCAGGTTTCAGCTTTTGGTATCTAAGCACCTTATAGAGCATCTTTTAAAAGAATACTTCGTATCTTTGCCTTCTATCATTTTTTAAGTATGAATACAGATACGGCATCCAATATATTACCTGAAAGACAAAAAAAACCTAAATGGCTCCGTGTAAAGCTTCCAACAGGAAAAAAATACACCGAACTACGCGGACTGGTAGATAAATATAACCTCAACACCATTTGCACATCGGGGAGCTGCCCCAACATGGGCGAATGTTGGGGAGAAGGTACCGCTACTTTTATGATTTTAGGAAACGTTTGTACCCGTTCCTGTGGCTTTTGTGGCGTAAAAACGGGTAGGCCCGAAACGGTAGATTGGGATGAACCAGAAAAAGTTGCCCGTTCTATAAAAATCATGAAAATTAAGCATGCGGTTTTAACCAGTGTAGATCGTGACGACCTTAAAGACATGGGGAGTATTATGTGGGCCGAAACCGTTAAAGCGGTAAGACGAATGAACCCAGAAACCACACTTGAAACATTAATACCCGATTTCCAAGGTATTGAAAAGCATATCAACAGAATTGTTGATGTAGCCCCAGAAGTAGTATCGCATAACATTGAAACAGTTCGTCGTTTAACGCGAGAGGTGAGGATACAG
This sequence comes from Tamlana crocina, assembly GCA_040429635.1. Taxonomy (NCBI): domain Bacteria; kingdom Pseudomonadati; phylum Bacteroidota; class Flavobacteriia; order Flavobacteriales; family Flavobacteriaceae; genus Tamlana; species Tamlana crocina. The sequence continues at coordinate 3,160,471 of CP158972.1, forward strand.
GCGCAATACGATCGCAGTATGGGCGTTTTAAAATATTTGAAAAGCCAAGGCCAGCGCCGTACCAAATCGGGCATTATGTTGGGCTTGGGCGAAACGCGCGAAGAGGTGATTGAAACCTTACACGACTTAAAAGAGAACGATGTGGATGTGGTAACCATTGGTCAATATCTTCAACCCAGCAAAAGGCATTTACCGGTAAAACAGTTTATCACCCCCGACCAATTTAAAGAATACGAAGAAATTGGACTCGATTTAGGCTTCCGTCATGTAGAGAGCAGTGCTTTGGTACGTTCGTCATACAAGGCCCAAAAACACATTAACTAAATATGATTCGTATTGCCATTAACGGATTTGGTAGAATTGGCAGACGTCTTTTTAGGCTGCTTCAAAACCATGACGGCATCGAGGTGGTTGCCATAAACGATTTGGCCGATACTAAAACCCTGAGCCATCTATTAAAGTACGACAGCATTCACGGTATTTTTAACGGCGAGGTTTCACATGATGCCGAAAATATTATTGTGAACAACAAAAGTGTTCCGCTGTTAAACCATGCACACCCCAAAGACATTAATTGGAAAGCCTATAACGTCGATTTTGTAGTTGAATCCACAGGGAAGTTTAAAACTTCCTCCGTTTTGCAACACCATATTAATAACGGTGCCAAACAGGTTGTTTTGAGTGTGCCCCCAATTGAGGAAGATATTAAAACCATTGTTATGGGAGTGAATGACCATTTAATTGATGGTGACGAAACTATAATTTCGAACGCATCCTGCACAACCAACAATGCGGCACCTATGATCGATATTATTAATCAGTTTTGCGGCATAGACCAAGCCTATATTACTACGGTACATTCGTACACTACCGATCAAAGTTTGCACGATCAGCCCCATCGCGATTTGCGCCGATCGAGAGCTGCTGGGCAATCTATCGTGCCTACCACAACAGGAGCGGCCAAAGCGCTAACTAAAATTTTCCCAAACCTATCGGATGTTATTGGAGGCTGCGGTATTCGCGTTCCTGTTATTAACGGGTCGCTAACCGACATTACGTTCAACGTAAAAAAATCGGTTTCAATTGAAGATATCAACTATTTGTTTAAAGAAGCCGCCCAACACCATTATAAAAATATTCTTGAATATACTGAAGCACCAATCGTTTCAGTTGATATTGTAGGAAATACTCATTCTTGCATTTTCGATTCAGAAATGACATCGGTAATTGGAAATATGGTAAAAATAATAGGTTGGTACGACAACGAATCAGGGTATTCTAGCAGAATAATAGATTTAATTTGCAATTTGTCGTCAAAAAACAACGTTTTATCGATAAAATAATTATATTTGTCCGTATTAGTTTGAATTATACCCCAAAATGAAAAGCTACATTTACATACTAGTTTTAGTCTTCAGCTTAAAAGCAGTGGCTCAAAAAACCATTGACAATGACCCGGAGTTGACTCAAAACAACATCAGCTACCGCATTGCGGAGTCGCAAGCCGAGTTGGAAAACTTCAATTATTTCAAGGCACAAAAAAACCTTGATGAAGCTCTAAAACTAGCCGAAGATGCCGATAACAAAAAAAGTATTGGCGTTATTTACGCTATTAAAGGTAGAATACAACTTATTATTGGCGAAAAGGACAAAGCCGTAAAATCGTTAAACAAAGCCATTGAAATACAACGCATTATTAATGATAATAAAAACCTAGGGATTTCATATAAAACTTTTGGAGATGTTTATTTGGCAAAAAACGATTACTATTCGGCTTTAGATTCTTATACAGCAGCCAAATCAAAATTTGAAGAAGAAGAACTGAACGAATACTTGGCCGAAACTCTGCTCCAGGAAAGCAAAACCTACGTTCAATTAAAAAACTACACAAAAGCCCGCAATGTTATCGAGCAATCTATCGCCATTGCCAAAAATTACAAATACCAAAAAATATTGAGCAATGCCCTTTTAAATCAAGCCAAGATTTATGAAAAACTAAACAATGACCAAAAAGCACTCAATATAGCCCACGAAAGCATTCAAATTGCAAAAACCAACAGCTTTACAAGTATTCTTAACGAAGGGTATTTTGTATTAAGTAGTCTTTATAAAAACATTGACAACTTTAAAACTTCAAGAGAGTATTTAAGTGCTTATGTAGCGTTATCCGATTCCATTAGAAGCTTAACCCGCATTAATTCGTCTCGCGACCTTGAAGCACAGTATTTGCTAAGTGAAGAAATTGAAAAGAACAAATTGGCTTTGGAAAAGTTGGAAAAAGCCGAAGACAGCAACAATTTACAAACGCTTACCTCTATTTTAAGTGTGGCGCTTATTACTATTTTGTCGCTTTTAACCCTGTCGTTGTACAAAAACAACAACATCAGGTTAAAAACCAACAATATGCTGCATAAAAAGAACGCGGAACTTATTGTTGCTAAAGAAAAAGCCGAATTAGCCTCAAAAACTAAAGCCAATTTCTTATCAACCGTAACACACGAATTACGTACGCCACTGTATGCTGTAACTGGTTTGAGTAACATGCTTTTGGATGAAAACCCGAAACCCGAGCAGGTTCAGCACTTAAAATCTTTAAAATTTTCTGGCGATTACTTGCTTACTTTCATCAACGACATCCTTCAAATCAACAAAATTGAAGCCAATAAAGTTGATTTAGAGCCTGAAGTTTTCAACCTCAACAAAAAAATCAACAACATTATTTTGGCGCTTAACAACTCGGCCCAAGACAATAATGTTAAAATTCATTTTGAGTACGACAAAAATCTACCCGAAAACTTTATTGCCGACCAAATAAAAATATCGCAAATCCTAATCAACCTTGTGGGGAACTCCATAAAGTTTACCAAGGATGGCGACATTTGGATACGAGTTTATAAAATTGAAGAGGCCGGAAAAGTGTTCACCCTTCGTTTCGAAATTGAAGACAACGGTATTGGTATTAGCCAAGAAAAGCAGGACCACATGTTTGAAAGCTTCTCACAAGGTTCCATTCAAATTAACAGAAAATATGGTGGTACCGGCCTTGGTCTTTCTATCGTAAAAGGATTGATAGACATTTTAAAAGGAAAAATATACGTAAAAAGTGAACTTGAAGTTGGTACGACGTTTTATTTTGAAATACCTTTAGAAAAAACAAACATCGAGGAAGGCGAAGAAAACAAAGTGGCTTATTTTGAAGGCAACAAAGAAGATATCGATTTAACCAATGTTAAAATTTTGGTGGTTGAAGACAATAAAATCAACCAAATGATTACCAAGAAAATTTTAACTAAAATGGAGTTAAAATGCGATATTGTTGATAACGGTGAAGACGCCGTTGAACAAATTAAGGCCAATACGTACGACATCATTTTAATGGATATACACATGCCTGGCATTAGTGGTATCGAGGCCACAAAAATCGTAAGATCTTTCGATAAGGAGCTTACCATTTTCGCCCTAACGGCCGTTACCATTGAGGATAAAATGCATGAGTTTGAAGAAGCCGGATTTACCGATATTATCCCGAAACCATTCAAACAGGAAGAGTTCGAGAAAAAACTATATAATGCCTTAGCTGGCAAGAAAAAAACAACCTCTAGCGCTTAATAAAATCGATGATTAGCATATTGAATTTATGTTCGTCATCAATGGTCGCTTTAATGGGCAAATAAAACAATTTCCCTTTTAGGGCGTCATACTTTTGTAGTCGAACAAAATCTTTTTCGGTGGTAATAATTTGGTGCTTTTCTTTCAGTATTTCAATTTCCTGTTGGCTAAAATCATGATGGTCCTTAAAATTCAAATGCTCAAAATCCAGATGTTTTCCCTTTAAAAATTCAACTAATGGTGTGGCGTTCGCAATACCTGTTACCAACGTAAAGTGGCTCAGTCCGTTTAAATTTAAACTTTCCGTTTCAGAAACAACCGTATCAGCATACGCAATGGAACTAAAAAACACCTGCTGGTGTGGCAAGGGCGCTATTCGGTTTTTATAAATATTCTTTTCGGTTTCACCGATGTATTCCGGGCATTTGGTTACCACAATGATATCGGCTCGTTTTGCGCCACTTTTGGGTTCACGCAAATTTCCGGTGGGTAAAACCATATCCTTAAAATACGGCTGCGAATAGGTGGTCAATAAAATATTGAATCCGGCCTTTACTTTTCGGTGCTGAAAAGCATCATCGAGCAACACCACTTCTGGAGCATTATTCAAATTTTGTAATTGAGCTATTCCGTTTTGTCTATCGGCATCAACGGCAACAGCTATATCTTCTTTAAATTTATTGTAAAACTGAAATGGTTCATCTCCCAAAGTTTCTGCAGTGGCATTTTTATCGGCCAATTGAAACCCTTCGGTTTTTCTTTTGTACCCTCTACTTAACGTGGCCAACTTGCAGTCATCTTTCAAAAGCCTCACCAAATACTCCACCATTGGGCTTTTTCCTGTTCCGCCAGTACTCAAGTTTCCAACGCAAATTACCGGAAAGGGATACGATTTTGATTTTTTTATGCCCCAATCGTACAATTTGTTGCGCAGCCAAGTCACCGCATAATAAATCGGCACCACGGGAAACAGTAAGTATCGGATTATTTTCATTTTACTGAAATCGCTTCAAATTAAAATTACAACCGCGAGCTGAATGTAAATAACTTCCTCTGTATGAACTCAAACGCGCCTTTACTTTGTCAGGTCGAGCGGAGTCGAGACCCTTTTTGAAGCAATATTTAGGTAATAAGCTTCTCGACTCCGCTCGAAGTGACAAAACACTGTTGATTTCCTAATTATTAATCAAAACATTTTATATCGAACACAGGTTATAAATCTCGAAATATACTAATTCTAAAATCAAGTGTGAAAGTAATTATTTTATCTTTGAAGTAAAACTTTATCCAACATGATTGTACAAGACGTTGTAAACCATTTAGAAACCTTGGCGCCTTTGGCTTACGCCGAAGATTTTGACAACGTAGGCCTTTTGGTGGGCGACAAAAATGCTAAAGTAACAGGCGTTTTAGTGACTTTAGACACCCTTGAAACGGTAGTTGACGAAGCCATTGAAAACAATTGTAACCTGATTGTGAGCTTCCACCCTATTATTTTTAAAGGATTGAAGCAACTCACCGGAAAATCGTACGTGGAGCGCGTAGTGATGAAAGCCATAAAAAACGACATTGCCATTTACAGCATGCACACGGCTTTAGACAATGCCCTGCAAGGCGTAAACGACATGATTTGCAACCAATTGGAACTGAGCAAAAAACGCATTTTGATTCCGCAGAATGCCACCATAAAAAAATTGACGACTTACGTGCCAAAAAGTGAAGCCGAAAATCTTCGGAAAGCATTATTCGCAACCGGCGCTGGCAGTATTGGCAATTACAACGATTGTAGCTTCAACGTAGAGGGTTACGGCACGTTTAACGGCAATGAAGATTCCAACCCGACTATTGGCGAAAGGGGACAAATTCACACCGAAGAAGAAACCAAAATCACGATTACTTACGCCAAGCATTTGGAGCAAAAACTACTAAAAACGCTTTTTGAAACACATTCTTACGAAGAAGTCGCCTACGAAATCACCACTCTCGAAAACAAAAACCAAAATATTGGCATCGGTATGGTGGGCGAATTGAAAGAAGCGATGGACGAAACCGCATTCCTAAATCATTTAAAAGCAAAAATGGGAACGCCCTGCATTCGGCATTCGGCATTTTTAAACAAAAAAGTACAGAAAGTAGCCGTTTTGGGTGGCTCGGGGAGTTTTGCCATTCAAGCCGCTAAATCCGCTGGCGCTGAAGCTTTTGTAACGGCCGATTTAAAATACCACGACTTTTTTCAGGCCGAAAACAACATCCTTCTAGCCGATATTGGGCATTATGAAAGCGAACAGTTCACAAAAAACCTTTTAGTAGCCTATCTTACAAAAAAAATTCCTAATTTTGCAATCATTTTATCAAAGACAAATACCAATCCTGTTAAGTATTTTTAAAGTATGGCTAAAAAGAAAGAAGCAACTGTTGAAGAGCGTTTAAGAGCTTTATACGATTTACAACTCATCGATTCGCGCATTGACGAAATTAGAAATGTTCGTGGAGAATTGCCGTTGGAAGTTCGCGATTTGGAAGATGAAGTAGCTGGATTAAACATAAGATTAGAAAAACTTGTTGCCAGTTTAGAGGTTATCGACAATGATATTGCAGGTAAAAAGAATTTAATTGAAGAATCGAAAGCTTTGATTAAAAAATACGGAGAGCAACAAAAAAACGTTAGAAACAACAGGGAATACAACTCGTTGACCAAAGAAGTAGAGTTCCAAGAGCTTGAAATAGAATTGGCCGAAAAGCATATTAAAGAATTTAAGGCGCAAATAGAGCAGAAAAAAGAGGTAATTGCCGAAACCAAAGAGCGTTTAAAAGAGCGCGAAAACCACCTAAAGCATAAAAAAGGTGAGCTTAACGATATTTTGGCCGAAACCGAAAAAGAAGAGCAAGCCTTATTGCAAAAATCGGAAGAATACAAAGACCAAATCGAAGACCGTTTGGTAGCGGCCTACACCAGAATTAGAACCAATGTTAAGAATGGTTTGGCTGTAGTACCGGTTGAAAGAGGTGCTTCTGGAGGTTCGTTCTTCACTATTCCACCACAGGTTCAGGTAGAGATTGCTTCTCGTAAAAAAGTGATTACCGATGAGCACAGTGGACGTATTTTGGTAGACCCTGTATTAGCCGAAGAAGAAAAAGAAAAAATGGAAAAATTGTTTGCTAAAATAAGCTAAACCATCGTTCCTTTTAAAATATCAAAAGCCTTCAAAATTAATTTTGAAGGCTTTTTTATTTAAGGTTTTGCGGTTTGTTTCGTCTATTTATTAAAATCAATAAATCTAAAAAGTCGTCATTCCGAATTGTCACACTGAGCGCAGTCGAAGTGCTATTTCAATGCATCATCGAATTTAATTGTGATATACTGAAATAGTCCAAATAGTTATCGAGATAGCATGACGAGATAACTTTTTAGTTGCAAAAAACATAAAAAACAATCCATGAAAACCTTACTCCCATTATTAGCCATTACTCTATTTTTCAGTTGCCAAAACACGGCACAAACCAACAAAAAGCAGCAAGCCGTAATTAATGCCGAACCCGTTGAAGTCCCCATGGAAAACGGCTTGGCCAAAGCATACTTTGCGAGTGGCTGCTTTTGGTGCGTCGAGGCCATTTACGAGAGCGTAAAAGGTGTAAAGGAATCCATTTCGGGTTATTCCGGCGGGCATACAAAAAACCCTACTTATGAGGCTAGCAATACAGGAAAGACCGGCCACGCCGAAGCCGTCGAGATTATTTACGACCCCAATGTAGTGAGTTTTGAAACCTTGGTGGATGTCTATTTTGCCTCGCAAAACGTTACCCAAGTTAACGGACAAGGCAATGACAGAGGATCGCAATACCGTTCCATTATTTTTTACCAGAACAACGAACAAAAACAGATTATTTTAAAGAAAAAAGAAGCCTTGGCCAAAAAGCTAAATGCCAAAATTGCCGCCGAAGTTTATCCCTTCCAAAAGTTTTGGGCAGCCGAAGATTACCACCAAGACTACGAAAAAAAACACCCCAACCACCCGTATATCCAAAATGTATCCATTCCAAGATTAAATCGCTTTAAATCCAAAATGCCCGAGGTTTTGAAGGACAACCATTAAATTGCATTTCGTTTTTTGACTTTGTAGAAAATTTCGGTTATTTTCGTTAGCATATAATTTTTAATATTGAAATAAACATAATGAGGACTAAACTTATTTTGTTTAGGCGACCGTTGGCAATAAACTGAAAATGAAATGGCGAAACATTACGCAATTGTAAAGAACAAACTAAATGAAGTTATCCAAAGCCCTTTAAAAAATTGGGTTAGACAAAATTTAGACCAATTAACTAGCGACTTTGACCCTGACAATCAAACTACATCACAAATCAGAAGTAGACTTATAAAACTAAATTGGAATTTAAGGAATTCTAACGGTGATGTATTTTTAATTAGACCTGACGAAAATAATAACATTCAATTTGCTGAAGAAGTAATTGCCGAAATTCAGGATGAAGACATTGAAAATATTGAAAATGAAGACAATAATGATTTAACTTTTAGTCTAGAAAAAGATTTGCAATCCGCATTAAGATTAAATATAGAAACAATCGAATTTGGATTAAAAATTGTTGATGGCGGAAATGAAAGAAATACTAAAGCTGGACGAATTGATATAACTGCTCAAGACCAGAATGGACGAAAAGTGATTATTGAATTAAAAGCTATTGAAGCTAGGCCAAGTGTTATTGCTCAAACTTTAGCCTATATGGAAGCTGTTTCGGAAGAAGATAATTGTGAAGTTAGAGGAATAATAATAGCGAGTGGATTTTCCGAAAGAGTACTTCTTGCTTCAAGACAGATAAAAAATTTAAAACTTATTGAGTATAAATTCCAATTTAACTTTAGTGAACGGAATTAAAGTCCGTTGCCAATACAGTATAATAACAATACTAACTTGGTTTCTTAACCTGAAGTTAGATTATCTGTATTTTTCTACAAAATACTCAGATGCAAAACCCGCACTATCTTTACACTAACCATCAAAAAAACTAATGAAACACATAACTTATATAGCTATTTGCCTATTGTTTTTAACCAACTGCAAACAAACCCCAAAAACCGAGGTTAAAAAAACAGAAATTTCGGTAGCCGAAAAAATAGCCAACGCGCACGGTTACCAAAATTGGAAAAACGTTGCCGAGGTACAATTTACCTTTGCGGGAAAACGCCATTGGGTATGGCTCCCAAAAACCAACCAAGTCACTTTAAAATCAGCAACGGACACACTAACCTACAACCGAAAACAAATGGACAGCACCGCCCTAAAAGCCGACCGTGCTTTTATTAACGACAAGTTTTGGTTGCTTATTCCGTTTCAATTGGTTTGGGATAGCAGTGCTTCCATTTCCGAGCCCGAAAAAGTCACTGCTCCAATTGCAAATACCGTGCTCAATAAAATCACAATGACTTACCCAAACGAAGGTGGTTACACGCCTGGCGATGCTTACGATATTTTTTATGATGACAACTACATCATCAAAGAATGGGTTTTTAGACGTGGCAACCAAACCGAACCGTCACTCACCAACACCTTCGAGAACCTGCAAGATTTTAACGGCATAAAAATAGCTTTGGAACACAAAAAAGGCGAAGGCGATTGGAGTCTCGATTTTACTAATGTGTCCGTAGTTTTAGAGTAATTTCGAATTCATTTTTGTAAATAAAAACATCCAAACACCAATTATAGGCGTATATAAAGTATAGAAATTACTATTCCGCTTATGCGTCTATATATATTAAAAGCGCTTCAATCAATGGTTGAAGCGCTTTTTCATTTCAATGGTTTTATCCTTTAAATTTTGTTTTCACATGGCTGCCATCGCAATACGGTTTATTTTCCGAGGCGCCACACCTGCAAAATGCCGTGGTTTTACTTTTCATTTCAGAACTGCCGTCCAAATCAATCACTTTTATCGTTCCGTGTACCAATAACGGGCCGTTGCTCAACACTTCCACTTTGGCTTCTTCAACAACCGTGCTTTCATCAACACTGGCATTCATATAGTAGCTCAAAGCACCCGAAGGGCAACGCACCACCTGATTGATAATTTCATCGGTTTGAGCGCCACCAATGGTTATCCACGGACGCATATCGGGCCTAAAAACCTTGGGCAGCCCTTTCACACAAATCCCCGAATGTATACAGGCCTCGGGGTTCCAAACAATGGTTACCTCGCCGTTGGTATATTCCTTAATCCCAGTCATAGTAGGTGTTTTCACTAAAGATACGAAAATTTGGGACAATTTTCTTGTTTTCACTGTGCCCATTGGTTGGTTTAGATTGCTTATTTTTGTTAGAAACCCAAAAAGAAAAACACCTTGTTCCATTATAAAACGGGTCTTGATTTTGCCTTCGAACAAGACCGAAACGACAAACTGAAAGCTTACCGAACTCAATTCCACATTCCGAAAAACCCAGATGGAAGCGATTGTATTTACATGACGGGTAACTCGTTGGGACTTCAGCCTAAAAGTACCAAAGCCTGCGTAAACCAAGAGCTTGACGATTGGGCTCAATTGGGGGTCGAAGGTCATTTTGAAGCTAAAAACCCGTGGTTGCCTTATCACGAATTTCTAACCGAAAGTATGGCCAATGTGGTGGGCGCCAAACCTATTGAAGTGGTGGTGATGAATACCCTTACCGCCAACCTCCATTTTATGATGGTGTCGTTTTACCAACCCACTAAAACCCGTTACAAAATACTGATTGAAAGTGATGCTTTTCCTTCGGACAAATACGCAGTGGAATCACAATTACGCCATCACGGTTTTGATGATAAAGACGGACTGGTTCTATGGAAACCCCGAAAAGGCGAAGAGCTTTTGAATTATGAAGATTTAGAGACCATCCTCAAGGAACAAGGCGAGGAAATCGCACTGATTATGATTGGTGGTGTTAATTATTACACTGGGCAGTTTTTCGATTTAAAACGCATCACCAAATTGGGACACCAGTACGGCTGCAAAGTAGGTTTTGACTGTGCCCACGGGGCAGGCAACGTACAGTTGAATTTGCACGATTCGGGTGCCGATTTTGCCGTTTGGTGCACCTATAAATATTTAAACTCGGGGCCGGGCAGTTTGGCGGGCTGTTTTGTGCACGAACGCCATGCCCATAATAAAAACCTCAACCGGTTTACGGGCTGGTGGAGCCACAATAAACAAACCCGTTTTAACATGCGCAACGAGTTTGACCAACTTCCGGGTGCTGAAGGCTGGCAGCTCAGTAACCCGCCTATTTTATCGATGGCTGCCATTAAAGCCTCGCTCGATATATTTAGCGAAGTAGGCATGGAACAGCTCACCGAAAAATCGAAAAAACTAACGGGCTATTTCGAATTTTTATTGAAGCAATTGGGCGAAGATACTATTAGAATCATAACCCCAGAAAACCCAAACGAACGCGGTTGCCAATTATCCATTCAAGTTAAAAACGCCGATAAATCATTACATGACAAGCTCACCCAAGCAGGCGTCATTAGCGATTGGCGTGAACCCGATGTGATTCGCTGTGCGCCCACACCGTTTTATAATTCGTTTGAGGATGTGTATCAATTGGTTAAAAAATTAAAGGTTATTTTAAATGAATAATCAGCAAAACATACTCATCATCGGCGCCGGCCTTTGTGGCAGCCTGTTGGCATTGCGTTTAGGTCAACGGGGCTACAACGTGTCTGTTTACGAGAAGCGTCCCGATTTACGAAAAGTCGACATTAGCTCTGGGCGCTCCATTAATTTGGCGTTTTCCAACCGCGGACAAAAAGCTATGAAATTGGTTGGTTTGGAAGACAAAGCAAAAGCACTCTGCATCCCCATGACTGGGCGGATGATTCACGACACACACGGCAACACCTTTCTTTCAAATTACAGCGGTAGGGAGCACGAATACATCAATTCTATTTCCCGTAGGGGGCTCAACACCCTACTTTTGGATGAAGCCGAAAAGCACGAAAACGTCAAGGTCTTTTTCAATAGTAAATGTTTGTCAGTCGATTTTGAAAACACCACCGCCCTATTTGAAGATTATAACACCAAAAAGCAATTTGTAGAAGACGCCGATATTATTATTGCCGCCGATGGTGCTGGCTCAGCACTTCGAAAGAGCTATTATTTAGGCAAGAAATTCCTGTTCAGCTTTTCTCAGGATTGGCTTACTCATGGATACAAGGAATTGGCCATTTTACCTAAAAAAAACGGCGACTACAAAACTTATAAAAATGCTCTCCATATTTGGCCTCGCGGCAATTTTATGCTCATTGCCCTACCTAATTTGGATGGCAGTTTTACCGTAACCCTATTTTTAAGTTACGATGAGGGCGAGTACAATTTCAACAACCTCAACACCGAAAACCGGGTTTTGGAGTTTTTCAAAAAAGAATTTCCCGATGCTTTAGCGATTATGCCTAATCTTTTGGATGATTTTTTTACGAACCCCACTTCTCCACTGGGCACTATAAAATGTTCACCTTGGCATTATAAAGGCAATACGCTCTTAATGGGTGATGCGGCCCATGCCATCGTTCCGTTTTACGGCCAGGGGATGAATGCTTCTTTTGAAGATGTCTCCGAATTCGATAAAGTTTTAGACCAAGGGTTGAATAATTGGGAAGCGGTTTTTAAAACCTTCGAAAAAAACAGAAAAAAAGACACCGATGCCATTGCCGATTTGGCTATTGACAATTTCCATGAAATGAAAGACCACGTGGCCAACCCCATTTTTCAAGAAAAACGTAAATTGGAAATGGCTCTGGAAAAGGAATTCCCTAATGAATATGCCTCAAAATATTCCATGGTGACTTTCAATGAAAATATAGGCTACCGCGAAGCTATGATTAGAGGCCGCGCACAAGACAAAGCAATTTTAAACCTGTTAACGGACAAAAAAATAGATATTAACGGCGACTTGAAATCAAACTTAGAAAAAATTAAAAATGAAACCGAAGCAATTTTAGAAGACGATAGAATTGCGGGATTGAAATAAAAACGAAGCCTTCCCTAACCCTTCCAAAGGAAGGGAATCATAGTGCTTTAAAAAGTTTAACAAAATGTCTTACCCGCCCGAATAAGGGTGGGCTTAAATTATGAAAAACCAAAACGTAACACCTCGTGGCGCCTACCCCCACACAAAAAGGGTTGGCGATTTTATATTTGTTTCGGGCACCAGTTCGAGAAGGGCAGACAACAGTATTGCCGGTGTTGAAATTATTGATAACATGGGCACCAAGCACCTCAACATTGAAGTACAGACACGAGAAGTTTTAAAAAACATCGAAAAAAATCTAAATAAAGAAGGCGCTAGTTTAAATGATGTGGTTGATGTTACCACCTTTTTGGTAAATATGAACGATTTTGCCGGATACAATAAAGCTTACGCCGAATTTTTTAATGCGGAAACTGGTCCCACCCGAACCACTGTAGCCGTGCATCAATTACCGCACCCCGATTTAGTGGTCGAAATTAAAGTTGTGGCATTTAAAAAATGAAAATCCAAAATTACATAAACGGACAATTTACAGACCCTATTTCCAATGAATGGCTGGATAATTATAACCCATCCAATGGCGAGATTTATGGTCAAATACCAAATTCATCAAAAGCCGATGTGGAGGCAGCATACCAAAGTGCCCAATCAGCTTTTGGGCAGTGGTCGCAAACCACAATGGAAGAACGCAGCCGCATTCTTTTAAAAATTTCAGAATTAATCGAAGACAATTTTCAGAAATTAGCCGAGGCCGAAAGCAAGGATAACGGTAAACCGATTAGTTTAGCCAAATCGGTCGATATTCCTAGAGCGGCCAGTAACTTCCGTTTTTTTGCCCATGCCATTATCCAGTTTTTTAGCGAGAGCCACGAATCAGTTGGGCAAAATGCTATCAACTATACCTTAAGGCAACCCATTGGCGTTGTCGGTTGTATTTCTCCATGGAATTTACCTCTGTATTTATTCACTTGGAAAATCGCTCCAGCCCTTGCTGCCGGAAATTGTGTAGTGGCCAAACCCAGTGAAGTGACGCCAATGACGGCCTATCTTTTGGGGGACATTTGTAATAAAGCTGGATTGCCCAAAGGAGTGTTAAATATTGTTCACGGTAGTGGCACAACCACAGGACAAGCCATCATTGAACACCAAAACATTAAAGCTATTAGTTTTACGGGCGGCACCAAAACAGGAGCTGAAATTGCCAAAATAGCGGCACCCATGTTCAAAAAACTGTCGTTAGAAATGGGCGGAAAAAATCCCAACATCATTTTTGCCGATTGCGATTATGAGGATATGCTGAACACCACGGTAAAATCATCTTTTTCAAACCAAGGTCAGATTTGTTTATGCGGCAGCCGTATTTTTGTAGAAGCCTCCATTTATGATAAATTCAAACATGATTTTATTGAAAAAGTGAAGCAACTTAAAGTGGGACACCCATCAGAGGAAAGCACTCAAATTGGAGCATTGGTTTCAAAAGCTCATTTAGAAAAAGTGATGAATTACATCAAAATAGCCAATGACGAAGACGGAAAAATATTATGTGGCGGAAATAAGGTTGCGCTGAAAGACTTTGAAAACGGCTATTACTTAGAACCAACTGTTATTGAGGTTACCAATAATAACTGCCGCATCAACCAAGAGGAAGTTTTTGGCCCCGTGGTGACTGTTATGCCGTTTCATTTGGAAGATGAAGCCCTGAACTTAGCCAACCAGACGGAATATGGTTTATCGGCTACCATTTGGACCAACAATTTAAAACGCACTATGCGCATGAGTCAGCACATCCAAGCAGGAATTATTTGGGCAAATACTTGGATGATGCGCGATTTGCGTACCCCTTTCGGGGGAATAAAGGCCTCTGGAATGGGTCGCGAAGGCGGATTTGAAGCCCTGCGTTTTTTTACGGAACAAAAAAATGTATGTATAAAATATTAACATGGGGATAGGAAGAAGAAGTTTTTTACGCTTATCAAGCCTAGCTCTAGCAGGCACCATGGTCGACCCTTTGCAAGCTGTCAACATTAAAGACAATATTTACGTTAATAAAAAACTTGGCATTATTTTCGAAATCCCAACCGATTGGGGCTATATAAGCGTTAAAGATTTTGGAAAATTAAAACAGGAGCAAATACTTAATGATTTTTATGAAGAAATTAAGGATGAAGTTTATGAGGATTTGGGCGACCCTATATGTATTGCCACAAAATACTACCATGATTTACCAAAATACAAAGGCATTTTTTCCCCAACAATAACACTAAATATTACTCATAAATCAGAACTTGAAGAATTTGATTTTGAAAATTTTGAAGAATTAATGGAGTTTTCTGAAATTGGTGTTTCAAATCTTTTAAAGGACTTTAGAGTATTGAAAAGACATGAACCATTTTTTCAAAGCAACTGCAAGTTTTATGAATACGATGCACAATACCTATTTGAGCATATCGAACTTAAAAAACCGCTACGGGTTGAACTAAAAGTTTTGAAAGTTGAACACAACGATTTTTACTATGATTTTAATTGTCATCAATCAAAAGAGGCCAATCAAATTGCACAAATTGAATTTGACAATTTTAAAAAAACAATAAGATTAATATGAACTTAAACATAAACAACAAAAACGCTTTAGTGTGCGGAAGCACGCAAGGCATAGGAAAAGCTACCGCCATAGCATTGGCCAACGAAGGGGTTAACGTTACCCTAGTAGCCCGAAACAGAGAGAAATTAAAGGAAGTTCTCGCCGAACTGCCTCAGCACCGAAACCACTCTTATATTGTGGCCGATTTTACAAATCCGAGAGAACTACAGGAGCAAGTAATCAAATTCATTGAGAAAAATCACGGTTTCCATATTGTTATCAATAATACAGGCGGCCCCAGAAGCGGCGAAATTTTAACGGCCAGTCTGGATGAGTTCGACAACGCCTTTACCATGCACGTTAAATGCAACCACGTATTGGCACAAGCCACCGTTCCGTTTATGAAACAAGAGGGTTTTGGGAGAATTGTCAATATTATTTCCACATCGGTAAAGGAACCCATCCCCGGATTGGGCGTAAGCAATACCATTCGGGGCGCTGTGGGCAATTGGAGCAAAACTTTAGCCGACGAACTTGGCGCTTTTGGCATTACCGTTAACAATGTGCTTCCTGGTTTTACCGAAACGGAACGGCTCAATGAGATCATTAAAATAAAAGCTGCAAATGAAGATACATCGGTTGAAAACATGGCTGAAATCATGAAAAATTATACTCCTGCAAAACGTTTTGCCCAGCCTGAGGAAACCGCCAGTGTCGTGGTTTTTCTGGCTAGCGAACAAGCTGGATACATTAACGGTATTAACATTCCGGTTGATGGTGGTAGAACCAAATCACTATAATCCAACATTAACAACAAACACTTTTTGTTTTATAGTTTTATACTTAATTTTATAAACGTAAACTGCGTGAGGGATTGAAGCTAGCTACCGTGTAGCGCGAAAAGCCCGACCCGATAGGGACACGCCCAAAAATATGGAACTATGAGCAAGCTTGTTTCCCCATTAAATTTTAAAGATTGGATTGAAGAAAACCGACACCTGCTTAAACCGCCGGTGGGCAATAAAGTGGTTTGGAAAGATGCCGATTTTATTGTGATGGTGGTTGGCGGCCCCAATAGCCGTAAAGATTATCATTACAATGAAACGCCCGAATTCTTTTATCAGGTGGAAGGCGATATTGTTTTAAAAATTATTGACAATGGCACGCCTAAAGATGTTCATATTAAAGAGGGCGATATTTATTTGCTTCCGCCCAAAGTTCCGCACTCTCCGCAACGGGGCGCCAATACTGTGGGTTTGGTTATTGAATACAAACGCCCCAAAGGTATGAAAGATGCCCTGGTTTGGTTTTGTGAACATTGCACCACCAAACTTTACGAAGAAGATTTTACACTTGAAAATATTGAAACCGATATGCCCAAAATTTTCGATAATTATTACAAAGACAAAAGCAAACGCAGTTGCCCCAATTGTGGAGAGGTGATGCAACCGCCAAAAAAGATTCAGCTTGAAGATTAAATCAGTTTAAAGCAATTATAGCGTGATGGATTGCAAAGAAATCTACCCATTAAATTTTAACTATGGAAAAACGTAAACTTCGCATAAACGGTCATTCGCACTTGCTGCCCTACCCTGAGGAAATACCCGAGTACATGCGTGAAAAAGGTATTTTCTGGGTGGACAAAGACCGCAAGTTCATGTTACAAAAAGATTGGAGCCGCCCCGTTACCGATTCCAGTTTCTTTCTTTACGAAAAATTAGAGTGGATGGACCGTTATAACATCGATCATGCGGTGGTTTTAAACCTGTCGCAACTTTACGGGAACGGTTTACGTGTGGAGGAAATGAAACAAGCCTTACGGTTTCAAAACGATTTTAACGCACGCATACAGCACGACCACCCTAATAAATTTACTTGTGGTTTTGTGGTGCATCCCGGTTTTGTGCGCAGTGCCTGTTGGGAAATTGAACGCTGTGTTGAAGAGCACGGTATGCAGCTTTTATGTTTGCCCACACATTACATGGACACCATTGGCACTTGGCGCTGTATTTTTGATGAGGAAAACGAACCGATTTTTGAACTCGCAAACCATTACAACCTTGCTGTTGAAATCCATCCTTACGACGGTGAAAAATTTATTAAACTTGAAAATACGGCTTGGCGTTTCCATTTAATTTGGATGCTGGCCCAATGTGGCGATGCCTATCATTTTTTAACCTTAAATGGCTATCAAGATAAATACCCCAATATGCGTACTTGTTTTGCACATGGCGGTCAATTGGCACAAATCAACTTGGGAAGACGAATACAAGGTTTTGATGGCAGACCGGATTTATTTGAAGGCAAACACCACCCCCGAAAAGCCGTAGGGCATAAAAATATTTTTTTCGACACCTTGGTGCACGATACTGGAGGACTGGAATTACTGATTAAAAACCACGGTGCCAAACAGGTGCTTATGGGCCTGGACGACCCTTATCCACTGGGCGAAATGGAAAGCACCAAGCAATCCTCGTATCCCGGAAAAATTTTAGATTTGGCCAAAGAAAGGAATATAATTACCCAAGCCGACCACGATGCCATGTGGGAGGATAATGTGATACAATGGCTGTGCGGAGAAGACCAAACCGCAAAAGAAAAATTAATTAATAGAATATTGAACTAATGCATTTTATACCAGAAGATATTGATAATTACGTTGAAGCGCATTCTGAAAACGAACCAGAATTACTGCAGCAATTAAACCGCGAAACCAACCAGAAGATTTTGCAACCACGCATGCTTAGTGGCCATTATCAAGGTAGGGTGTTGAGTATGATTTCAAAACTGGTAAATCCCAAAAACATTTTGGAAATTGGCACTTACACCGGATATTCGGCGATATGTTTGGCCGAGGGCATGCAACAGAACGGCACTTTGGATACCATTGATATCAACGAAGAGCTGTTCGATTTCCAACGAAAATATTTTGACCAATCGGGCTACGGAAAACAAATTGTGCAGCATTTGGGGAATGCGCTAGACATTATCCCCCAACTGGACAAAACCTACGATTTGGTTTTTATTGATGCCGATAAAGAAAACTACTCCAACTATTTTGAAGTGATTATGGACAAGCTAAACACCGGTGGCGTTATTTTATCGGACAACGTGCTTTGGAGCGGTAAAGTTCTGGATACCAAATTTAAAAAAGACGACACCTCTACCCCGGCGCTGATTGAATACAACAAACTTTTAAAAGACGACCCTAGAGTAGAAACCGTTATTTTACCCATTCGTGATGGGCTAACCATAAGCCGGAAATTATAGCAAGTATCTTTTAAGAAGCCTTTATCAATTTAAGGTTACCTCGCCTGCTATTTTGAATGTGTGTACTGATCACTTGGAAAAACTCGTAATTATCAAATGGCTTAATAACCACATCATTATAGCCAATACTCGCGTACATTTGTTTAATTTCCTCGAGATCGGCAGCAGTTAAAGCTATAATGGGTATGGTTTTGTTAAACTCACGGATGGCTTCGGTCGCTTCATTTCCATTCATAATAGGCATGTTGATGTCCATTAAGACCAAATCGTATTTTTTGCGGCTTACGGCTTCAAAAGCCTCTTTTCCATTTTTAACAATGGTACATCCATAGCCTTGCTTCTCCAGTAGGTTTTTGGTGACCACTTGGTTAATTTTGTTGTCTTCGGCCACTAAAATCTCATACTTCTCTTTTGGCCTTTCAATTTTATTGTCGAGCGCTTCTTTTTCTTCGATAGCTTTGCTCTTGTCGATTTCGAAATCCACTTCAAAACTAAAAGTTGTTCCCACCCCTTCTTTGCTCTTCAAATCAATTTTACTGTTGAACAAGGTAATTAGGTTTTTAGTAATGGAAAGCCCCAGCCCCGTACCTTGATAATTCACGTTGCTGTCTTTTAACTGCGAAAAGGTTTCGAAAATGGCATCGAATTTATCCTTCGGAATACCTATTCCGTTGTCTTCAATTTCAAATCGAAGCCCTACTTGGTCTTCATCCAAACTTGTTAAACTCACTCTCAAATTAATTACGCCATTGCTAGTAAACTTTATACTGTTGCCTATTAAATTTATTAAAATTTGAGATAGCCTAACGTTATCGCACATAATGCGCTTTGGCACATGTTCATCTACAAACACCTTGATTTTATTATTGGTTTCTACCAATCTGTAATCGAAGGAATTCGATATATCTTCGAGCATACTTTTTAAATCGACCGACACATTTTGAAGCTCTACTTTATTAGACTCCATTTTGCCTACTTGCAGAATATCGTTAATCAAGTTTAACAGATAATCTCCTGAATACTTTAAAGATTTCAAGTATTTACGATCGCGATTGTTCAGGTTGCTATTATCCAACAACAGTGAAGTTATGCCCACAACCCCGTAAAGCGGTGTTCGCAACTCGTGCGTAACATTCGAGATAAATTTAGTTTTTAACTCAGAACTTTTCAAGGCTTCGTTTTTGGCCGTTTCCAGCTCAGCATTCTTAATTTTCAGGGTTTGCGTTAGCTTTCTTTTAGACACATAACCTATGTAGATAATTATTAAAAAGATAAGCAACATTACCGTCGCAATCATAATGATTACGTTTATCTTTTTTACCTTATTGGTTATTTCGAGTTGCTGTAAACGCTCCAAATTGGCCAAGGAAGCATTGTTTTTATATTCTTCAATTTGAAGTCTTGCTTTGGTGATTGCATCTTGCTGCTGCTCCTTTTGACTTAAAAACTTTTCTTTTATCTTATTATGATCTAATAAAGAGAGGTAAGCTTCTGTGCTTTTACCCGATTTTGCCTGCGCTATAGACTGCTGCATGTATACGTTACTCAGCAGACCTAAATGGTCTTCATTGTTATCATCCAACAAACTAATGGCATTATTAAAATTACTTTGTGCATGATTGAACAACTCTTTTCGGGCATTGTACAAGCCGTTCACATAATTAAAATAAGCCTGCGAACTAGGGTCTAAACTTTCAACCTCTAAATAGTCTTTTACATTTAAAAGCCCCATCAAAGCAAGGTTTAAGCTATTACTATCGATATAAAGTTCGCACAGATTCAATCGAATGTTGAATACCAATTCATTTATTTTAGCTTTATCGGCCTGAACAATATTATTTTCCTGTAAAGCAAAACCCAAAGCTTTTTCAAAATACGGAATCGCTGTATCGTACTCTTTTTTAACCTTGTATATTTTAGCCAAGTGAAGGTACACTTCAGCCATAAGAACATTATCTTTCAGTTCGTTGAGCGACTGTATGGCTAACAGATAACTTTCTTCGGCAGTTTGGTAGTTTTCAACCAAACTGTAAATATTACCAAGATTAAAACTGGCCACCGCATAACCATAGTGGTCTTGGATAGAATCTGACAACGTCCTGGCTTTTACAAAACCTTCGTACGATTTTACCAGATTATTTTCATTGTAGTATTGAATGGCAGAGGCGTTGATATCATCAATATGTTTGATAATTTCGCGTTCCTCTTTTCCGAAGGCCAAAATGGCGAAAGATAGAAAACAGATTAATAGGTTAGTTTTCATTTTGTTTGTTTGTAGAGTTTGGGACTCCTAAAGTATTTTTTTAATACAAAAGCGGGAATATAATTTCGTTAAAATGCAAGAAGAAGTTGACTAATAGATGAAATACACATCGACGAACAGACTAAAGGTTAAAACTTCCGTTTAACCGAACCAGTAAAATCATCTAAATCATCTTTCACCTGATCTAGCTGTTTTTTCACATCATTGGTTACGCTTGTATCAATCCCATTTTTTTCGGCTGTTTTGGTAATTTCGTGCTTAATATCGTTGGTAGCATCTTTCAGGGTACGCATACCTTTGCCCAGACCACGGGCTATTTCGGGAAGTTTATCGGCACCAAAAACCATAATGGCAATAAATAGTATAAAAGCTATTTCTGCTCCGCTAATAAATAAAAATGTAGCTTGCTGTATCACACTGCAAATATACTAAGTAGTTTTGTGAGAATAAAAAAAGTCGATTTAAAAAAATCGACTTTCAATGGTTACCCTTTGTTATTTTCTTTAAACCGATCAAATTCGGTTTCCTGTGCTTTTTTAGGCCAATGGTTGTTTGCTGTATCAATGTCGGCCGTTTCTTCGTCAGGATCTATTTCTATGCTTACAATTTCCTTATCAGAAGCAATAGCCTTGCTTACTTCGTTGTCGTTCAATCTCCAAATTTGCGCCGGATAAGTTACTTCATTTGAAGTACCGTCGGTATAATTATACTTAACAATAATAGGCATAACCAAGCCGCCCGGTTTTTCAAAAGTAACATTATAAAAGTATTTTGGCTCTTTTATACTTTTGCGTTCTTCTGGCGAAAAGTTGTCCATAAGATACTCTTGCAACGGCTTTGAATTCTCTAAAAGTGACTTCTTTTTCATGCTCGCTTTAAAATCTTCACTGTTTTCTTCAACCAAATACACTAAAGGTTTAAGTTGTTTTTTCTTAATGCCCCTTTCTTCCATAACCTTTCTCATGTAAGCGTTGGGCTCATCGGACACATAATATTTTTTTACGTCTTTAATCGCGATATCCACCCAATCGGTAGTGTAGAACCAACCTCTCCAAAACCAATCCAAATCGAAAGCCGAAGCGTCTTCCATGGTTCTGAAGAAATCTTCTGGTGTTGGGTGCTTAAATTTCCAACGATTGGCGTATTCTTTAAACGCATAGTCGAACAACTCGCGTCCCATAACGGTTTCCCTTAAAATATTTAATGCTGTAGCAGGTTTTCCGTAGGCATTATTTCCAAATTGATAGGTATTGAGCCCTTTGGTCATTATAGGTGCAATAAAATCTTGATTGCCGCCCATGTAAGGCACAATCATTTTTGCAGGCCCACGATCTGAAGGGAAATGTTTATCCTCGGGCGAAAGTGCCGCAGGATACTTTTCACCGAAATCCTGTTCTGCCACGTATTGCACAAAAGTATTCAAACCTTCGTCCATCCACGTCCATTGGCGCTCGTCGCTGTTCACAATCATTGGGAAAAAGTTATGTCCTACTTCGTGGATAATTACCCCCATCATACCGTACTTAACACGATCGCTATATGTACCATCTTCTTTTGGTCGACCATAGTTCCAGCAAATCATTGGGTATTCCATACCTTGTTGTTTGGCGTGTACCGAAATGGCCTTATGGTAGGGATAATCGAAAGTCATTCTCGAATATGACTCCAAGGTGCTAGCTACTGCGCGGGTTGACCATTCTTCCCAAAGTGGATTACCTTCTTTTGGATACATAGAAACCGCCATAACATCTTTACCGCCAACTTTTACGGCCATCATATCCAAAATGAATTTTCTTGAAGTAGCAAAACCGAAATCCCTAACATTTTCGGCTTTTAATTTCCATGTTTTAGTTTCTTCAGAAAACCCTTTTTCCACCGCCTCGGCTTCAGATTGTGTTACAATTAAAATGGGCTTATCGAATGATTTTTTTGCTGCTTCATATCGGTCCATCATCGTTTTGCTATACACTTCTTTTCTGTTGGTAAGCACACCAGTACCATCTAAAATATGATCGGCAGGAACGGTAATATTTACTTCATAATCACCAAATGGCAAGGCAAACTCATCGCGCCCCCAAAACTGGCTATTTTGCCACCCCTCAACATCGTTGTAAACCGCCATTCTTGGAAAAAACTGCGCAATAACATAAGCTCTGTTTCTGTCTTTTTCGAAATACTCATAGCCCGAACGGCCACCCTCAACAACGTGGTCGTTTATATTATACCACCATTTTATTGTGAACGAAAATTTATCCCCAGTTTTCATTGGCTTTGGCAATTCCACACGCATCATGGTTCTATTTATCATGTGCTGTAGCGGATTTCCACTTTCATCCTTAACTTCCAAAATATTGAAACCACGTTCTAATGGCTGTTGCATATACTCTTTTGCAAATGCATTTGGAAGCATAACCGGTGCTACACCGCTTGTTTCTATTAAAGGAGACTTAGAATCTTTTGCTCTTTTGTTCTGATCTAATTGCACCCATAAATATTTTAATTCATCGGGCGAATTATTGGTATAAGTAATGGTTTCAAACCCGGAAAGCTTGGCGTTTTTATCGTCCAGAACAATATCCATTTCATAATCTGCTTGCTGCTGATAGTAAGCGGGACCCGGAGCTCCCGAGGCAGATCTATACATATTAGGCGTAGAAAACTCATCATACAACTGTTTGAACTTGTTGGTATTGGTATGCCCTTTTTTAACTGCCGTTTGCTCTTGTGCATTGATCACTAAAGACATTAGCAAAAATGATAGACAGAAATAGGATAACTTGTTCATATGTGAAATTTTATTGTTTTAAAGATTACGGCCTAAAGGATAAAAACAACCTCGCGTGAATGAGCGTTCTTAGTGTTGTTCTTAATATGGTTAGACTCATTTAAAGTGAAATGTATTATGAAAAAAAAGTTGCTTTAAGCAATTTCAATTAAATTATTCTTACAAAAAGTCGTTAAAATTAAAAAAATATTCAAACAAGTAAATTACTTTTAATTAAATTTTAACACTGCGGTGTCCTTTTGTGGAATAAGAATAACACTTTTTTGATTGGAGTTTATTTTTGTTTTTACAATATTTTGCTGTTCTTCAATTAAATCGAACAATAATTTATTGGTAACCTCAAACGAATCAATACGCTCTACCCCTTCAATTTCCAGGTAACATTTTACAATAGCGACATCACTTTCTTTCCCGATGAATGTAAAATTGGCTTTTGTTCCGTTTATTTTAATGGTCAGTTTGTCATTTATGTAGCGCTCAATATATTCATCTATCTTTTCTGCTTCTTGGTGGTCACCAAAAGTAATATTATCATTATAGCGTGAGCGCAGGGCATTCTCAAAGTCGTCAACAAACAACCTTGAAATAATTTGGACCGATTTTTTATTGGTCAAGTATTCAATCTGCGTTAGGCTGATATAATATTTGTGCACTGCCGAAAAAGAAAAAAAGGACAGCGCACACGCTAGTAGTAGTATTTTTACAGGTTTCATTCTTAAATATTTATGCTAATGTAACGTTTTCAAAAAGTATTCCAAACAGCATTTATTTTTTGTTTGTGCTTAGGTTTTCTTTGTACTGCCTATACTTTTTCCTTAGAAAAATAAGTATTTCGAAATCGGTTTTGTTTTTACAGTACTTAATAAAATGTTCATCGTCGGCACAAAAATAGAAGAAGTCCATTTTTAAATCATCATCCAAAGGATTGGAAAGAAAGAAATCTTTAGCCAATCTGGATTTTACACGCTGCATTAAAGCTTCCCGTTCTTCAAGTTCCACCCTATTTTTAAGCATTTTGGTACGGCCCGAAATGGTATTAATAAGTGGATCCAAAGGCATTGACCCTCCAAGCAACCCTAACAACATAATTGGTTTAAACTCTCCTGCTTGAGCCAAACGCCGTTCGCTTTGGGTAGCCGGCTTTCCGGTATAACCTGGAATACCTACGTCGAAAAAATTAATGGGTCGGTTGCCGTCGAAATTTTCAATATCAGACATTAAATTGCCAGTTAACACTTTACCAACAACCACCTCGTCCAGTTTGTTAATTTGTTCTTCCAAAAACACGAACATCACTTTTTCTTTTATGATATTGCCCGAAACAACCACTTCTTTAGGTTGGTGCTGAATGGACGAAAACGCAAGCGTATCATTCAATTTGGCCAAAATATTAAAGCGGCCGTTTTTATCGGTAATAGTAAAAAGCTGTTGGGTTTTGTTTATAACGTGAATATTTTCAACATCGGTGGCGCCAGATACCCTGCCAGACAACTCGATGGACTGGCCATACAAAGCAAACGGCAGCACATTAAAAAGCAAAAAAACAGATAGGCGTTTCAAACGAAGTTAATTAAACCGTAAAGAACGCTTTTGAAATCTTAAAAAAATACAAATCCGCTTTAATCTTTTGTTAAAGATACCTCCCAAATTTAGCTTTTCAATTTTAAAAATGCTTTGCTTTTTTGGTTCAATAGCTCTAAAAACTCCATTTCACGACCGTAATTGAGCAGTGAAAAATCGAAATCATCGGCTTGCACGTACTGGATAAAATCCTCTACGCGATGTTCTGGAATGTTAAAATTATCGACCAAAAATTCGGCTCCGAAATAGTATTTTATCGATTCAATAGGTACTTCTGGCACCTTAACTTTTTTCTTTTCCGATACTTTGGAACGAAACAACGGCAACAACAACTGATCTACCACGTTAACCACATTCAACCCATTTACCACCGCAATGCCCTCGGTATTCATGGCCACATTCTCGGCTTCTGTTTTATAATCTTTATCAAACTCAAATTCACCGCTATTTTTTACACCAAAATACAAGGCGTCCAATTTGGGCTTAAAAGGTTTTGAACGCTCCATATCGGTATCCAAATTGCCCGTTAACCCTTGGGTAACCACCACAACCTCCTCCAATTTATTAATTTCTTCAATCAAGAACAGTTTCATTTTTCTCGATTCTAAAATATCTTCATTAATTTTAAAACTGATATTTTGATATTGCAGGGCACTCACTTCAATAACATCGTTTAGAGCCACTTTTATGGTAAACTCGCCATTTTTATCGGTCACAGTTCCCATGTTCGACGAAGCATTAAAAACAGTAATACCTGTTAAATCGCTGTCTTCAACAATAATTTTTCCGGAAACAGAAACCCGAATAATATTTTGCGAAACCGCAGACACTGAAATTAAAACTGCCAAAAAGAAGATGATTCTGTTCATGTTTTTTATTTTGAAAATACCATTTTATTTTCATTTTGTAAAGAATAAGACTTCAAAATATGAACAAAACTTAAATTTTAACTAGTTTTAGCCGTTTTATTAGGACTCACAAAAAACAAGACTACACACAGCCCAAAATTAATTTTGAAAATTTAACCCATGAAAAATATTATCATCGCAAGCACATCAACAGTTCACGGCAGCGGCTATTTGGAATATATTTTAAGCGAACTGGAAACATTTTTCAAAAATGCCAATGATATTCTTTTTATCCCGTATGCCAGACCGGGCGGTATTTCGCACGATGATTACACCAAAATCGCCAAAGATGGATTTTCAAAAACCAATAAAACCGTTATGGGTATCCATGAATTCAGCAATCCCGTTGAAGCCGTTAAAAATGCTCAAGCTATTTTTGTGGGTGGCGGAAACACTTTTGTTTTAACCCAGCAACTATATAAAAATGAACTGATAGCCCCGTTGAAAGAGGCTGTAAATAGCGGAACGCCCTATTTGGGCACCAGTGCGGGCAGTAACATTTGCGGACTCACCATAAAAACCACCAACGACATGCCCATTGTATACCCACCAAGTTTTAACGCTTTGGGATTGGTTCCTTTTAACATCAACCCCCATTATTTAGACCCCGATACTTCCAGCACACACATGGGCGAAACTCGAGAAACGCGAATTAAGGAATTCCACGTCTACAACACACCACCCGTTATAGGTTTGCGCGAAGGGAGTTGGCTGCAAGTAACAGGAAATAACATTGTTTTGAAAGGAAATCTGAAAGCCAGAATTTTTGAATACAACAAACCTGCGTACGAAGTCGATGCCGAAACCGATTTGAGTGATTTAAAATAGAAAGCATAAAAAAAAGTCCCATCGTTTGGATGAGACTTCTTCGAGCGGGAGATCGGGTTCACTTCGACTGCGCTCAGTATAAACTTCTTACCCCTACATCTTCATACTTTTACAAAATCCAACCAATAAAAAAGCTCCACCGTTTTCAGTGAAGCTTCTTTGAGCGGGAGACCGGGTTCGAACCGGCGACATTCAGCTTGGAAGGCTGACGCTCTACCAACTGAGCTACTCCCGCAATAATCGGATGCAAATATATACAAACTCTTAATTATCTTGCAAGAAAAAAACGCAACTTTTTTTCGCAAAATACTAATTCGATGAATTTCAACATCAAACAAATCCCTTCAGAAGAAACCCATAGCGTACGGCATCCAATTTTAAGAGCCGGCTACCCCATTGAAAGCTGTGTTTTTGATGGCGACAATTTGGAAACCACTTTTCATATCGGCATTTTTTCAGAATCAAAATTATTGGGCGTATGTTCTTTCTTTAAAAACAACAGTTCTTCTTTTTCCGAAAAAGAACAATACCAACTGCGCGGTATGGCTATTGTAGAATCCCACCAAAAAAAAGGCTTAGGGCAATTACTAATAAAACATGGCGAAAACATTCTAAAAACAAAACAAGCTGATTTGGTTTGGTGCAACGCACGCGAAACCGCAACACTTTTCTACATTAAAAATGGGTACAAAATTACTGGTGAGCCCTTCAATATAAAAACGGTTGGCATACACTACGTTATGCATAAACCTCTTTAACCTTTTTACTATTTTATAGTTTAAAATTTCGTAGCTTTAATAACTACATTTTTTTTATTGAATCATGAGAGGAGGAAATTTAAAATTCAGACTATTAATTGGCGCGGCCATTGCCCTGTTTTTTGTTTTTAAACGCTGCAGCCAACAAGAAGTGAACCCTTATACTGGCCGTACCCAAACCATATCGATGTCTCCCGAAAACGAAATCGCCATTGGTTTGCAAAGTGCACCCCAAATGGCCGAACAGCATGGCGGTTTGCACCCTAACAACCAGTACCAAGCCCTAGTTGATAATGTCGGCGAAAATTTGGTAAATAATAGTATAGCTAGAGAAACACCATATCGGTACGAATTCCATTTACTCAACGACCCCAATACCATCAATGCTTTTGCACTTCCGGGCGGACAAATATTTATCACCTACGCCCTATTTTCTCAATTGGAAAACGAAGACCAACTGGCTGGCGTTTTAGGCCATGAAATCGGTCATGTTTTGGGGCGTCACAGTGCCGAGCGTATTGCCGAAAGCGAATATTGGCAAGGCTTAACCACAGCGGGTGCCGTTGGCGCCGATATGGGCGGATTAGTTGGCAGTATTGGCCAAAACACCTTATTGACCAACGGACGTGACGATGAACTGGAAAGTGACGACCTGGGCGTTAAATTCATGATAAAGGCAGGCTACAATCCGCAGGAAATGATTGGCGTTATGGAAATTTTAAAAGCCGCCGCCGGACCAAACCGTGTGCCCGAATTCCAAAGTACCCACCCCGACCCCGACAACCGTATTGAAAAAATACAGGAAGCCATTGACAAATACAGAAACCAATAAACAAAAAAAGCCCTGTTTTCAACAGGGCTTTTTAGAGTGACTAACTCAAAATAATTACGAAATTATTTTTTCTTTTTCTTTTCGTCTTTAGCTTTTTTCAAAGTGGCCTTAATAAGGTTTGCTGCATCGGTGGCTCCGTGCAATTCGGCATATTTTAAGGCGGTCATTTTCTTATCAGATTTTGCCTTTAAATCAGCTCCGTGGGTAATTAAAAGTTTTAAAATTTCAGAGCGGTTAAATTTGGCCGCATACATTGCGGGGGTCATCCCGTTCGATTTGGCATTAACATCGGCACCTCGGGCAATCAGTTTTTGTACGGTTTCTAAATCGCCTTTAGCAATTGAAACACAAAAAGAATTTACCTTAAAATAGGCTTCAACTTCATAAGTTTTTTCAAATTGGTTAGGGGTTGCATTTGCAAATGCCATAGATAGGCACAGCGCAACGGCTGGAATGATGATTGTTTTTTTCATGATGAAAGATTTTAATTTGATGAATTGATTTACGTTTTTTGATATATTAAAGAGACGATTTAATTTCCTAACTGTTACACAAAAAATATTTTTTAACGTTTAATTAGTATAAAACTAACGGAAAGCCTTCTTTTTGAAAAAAACGCAAAACCCTTTAAAAACCAAAGCTTTTAAAAGCATTTTACGCACTCTTTTATCAAACTTCATTATCTTAGCGGCATCTTAAAATTTTAACAAAAAAATGAGCAAAAAAGTTATCTTAATGATTCTTGATGGCTGGGGAAACTCGCCAGATCCTAAAGTTTCAGCAATAGACCACGCCAACACACCGTTTATCGATTCACTTTACAAAAAATACCCGTTTGCCACATTACGCACCGATGGCGAACACGTTGGATTGCCAAAAGGCCAAATGGGAAATAGTGAAGTGGGCCACATGAATTTGGGTGCTGGTAGAATTGTATATCAAGATTTGGCGAAAATCAATTTGGCCATTGAAAAAGATACTTTAAAAGACGAAAAAGAGCTGATTGACGCTCTAAAATACGCTTCAGAAAACAATAAAAACGTTCATTTTTTGGGGCTTTTAAGTGATGGAGGCGTACACGCACACACCAGTCATTTAAGAGGTTTTATTGATGCAGCCAACAAAGCCGGCGTTAACTCGTACGTACATGCCTTTACCGATGGTCGTGATGTAGACCCTAAATCGGGCAAAGGTTACGTTGCAGATTTGGAAAATTATATTGCGGGCACTAATGCCAAGCTCGCCACCGTTACAGGCCGTTATTACGCTATGGACAGAGACAAACGATGGGAACGTGTAAAGCTGGCCTACGATGCTGTGGTTAACGGTGAAGGCACAAAAACGCAAAATGCTACCGCATCCATTCAAGAAAACTATGACAACAACATCACCGACGAGTTTATTGAGCCACTTATTTTAACCGATGGCAATAACGAACCCATCGTAAAAATCAAGGAAGATGATGTGGTGATATTCTACAATTTTAGAACCGATCGTGGTCGTGAGCTAACAGAAATGCTCAACCAAAAAGATTTCCCGGATTACAACACCAAAAAATTAAACCTTTACTACGTTACCATCACCAATTACAGTGATGATTTTAAAGGTATCAAAGTAATTTTCAACAAAGACAACATCACTGAAACCATTGGTGAAGTGCTTTCAAAAGCAGGGAAAAATCAAATTCGTATTGCTGAAACCGAAAAGTATCCGCATGTTACGTTTTTCTTTTCTGGCGGACAAGAAACACCGTTTGATGGTGAATCACGTATTCTAAAAAATTCACCTAAAGTGGCCACTTACGATTTACAACCCGAAATGAGCGCCTACGAACTCCGCGATGCCCTAGTTCCTGAATTGGAAAAAGGAGAAGCTGATTTTGTATGCTTAAATTTCGCAAACGGTGATATGGTAGGCCATACCGGAGTTATGGAAGCGGCTATCAAAGCTTGCGAAGCGGTTGATATTTGCGCAAAAGACATCATTACCACCGGATTGGAAAATGGATATACCACGCTGCTTATTGCAGACCACGGCAATTGTGAAACCATGATCAACCCAGACGGCTCGCCGCACACCGCACATACTACCAATCCTGTTCCTGTAATCTTGATCGATAACGAACTTAAGGAAATAAAAGATGGTATTTTAGGCGATGTGGCACCAACCATATTAAAACTTATGGATGTTGAGCAGCCAACAGCGATGACGCAACATCCATTGGTGTAAACATAAAAGGTGTAACTTTGCAAAAATTTAATGCCTTAAATCGAAATGAATTTTAGCGACACCCTTATTATCGCCGTCGATTTTGATGGTACCATCGTTAAAGATGCGTATCCTAAAATAGGAAAGCCAATGCTATTTGCTTTTGAAACCTTAAAAAAGCTTCAAGAGGATGGGCATCGGCTTATCTTATGGACCTACAGATGTGGTGACCGGTTGGATGAAGCCGTTCAATTTTGTAAAGAAAATGGCATTGAGTTTTATGCGGTAAACAAAAGTTTTCCCGAAGAAGAATATACCAACGATATCAGCAGAAAGATAAACGCCGATTTGTTTATTGACGACCGAAATATTGGTGGTTTTCCCGGCTGGGGCGAAGTGTACCATATGCTTACCGATGGTTCTGCACAACCTTTAAAAGAAAAAAAGAAAGGGTTTTTCGGGTTGTTCGGCTAAAATTCCGATGATATAATTTCAAAATAATGCATTTAACTTTTTGAGTATCTTTGCATTCCTATTATTTATACTTATGATTATTGTAAAAACAAGAGAAGAAATTGAATTGATGCGCGAAAGTGCTTTAATCGTATCGAAAACCTTGGGCGAATTGGCCAAAGAAATAAAGCCTGGGGTAACCACTCTTGAACTTGATAAAATTGCTGAAACCTGTATACGCGACCATGGTGCTATCCCTGGTTTTTTGGGGCTTTACGACTTTCCGAACACACTTTGTATGAGTCCGAATTCGCAAGTGGTACATGGTATCCCCAATAACGACCCTTTGGTTGAGGGCGATATTATTTCCATTGATTGTGGGGCGTTAAAAAATGGCTTTTATGGCGACCATGCTTATACGTTTCCGGTAGGAGAAATTGCTCCCGAAACCGAAAAATTGCTTCAGGTTACTAAAGAATCCCTTTATGTTGGTATTCGAGAATTTAAAGCCAACAACCGTGTTGGCGACGTAGGCTATGCCATTCAAAAATATTGTGAAGACCATGGTTACGGTGTGGTCCGAGAATTGGTGGGGCACGGCTTAGGTAGTAAAATGCACGAAGACCCCGAAATGCCCAACTATGGGAAACGCGGACGTGGCAAAAAGTTTGTTGAGGGTATGGTTGTAGCCATTGAACCCATGATTAATTTGGGTACACAGCGCATAAAACAGCACTCCGATGGCTGGACCATCACCACGCGCGATGGCAAACCTTCCGCACATTTCGAGCACGATGTTGCGTTAGTTGACGGCAAACCAGAGTTGCTATCAACCTTTGCGTATATCTACGATGCCTTAGGTATTGAAAGTAATGAAGAAGACGAGTTTAGGCAAAACGCTTTAGTACTTTAATATAGACACGAATTCCACTAATTTCCACAAATCACTTTGCTACAAAACCGATTTCCAATATACATATGACTTCATTAATTTACAAAGAGGAAGCCTATAAAATAATTGGGATTTGTATGGAGATTCACAATCAACTAGGGAAGGGATTTAACGAAGTGGTTTATGCTGATGCTCTGGAGATTGAATTTATCGATAATAACATTAACTATTCAAGAGAGAAAAAATTCGATATTAATTATAAAGGTAATTTGCTTCCTCATAAATACATAGCAGATTTTACTGTAAACGATAAAATCGTTTTTGGAATTAAAAGCTATTGAATGTCAAATTTGAAACTCGGCCTTCTGGTAAACTTTGGAGAAGAAAGCCTAAAATATAAACGAATTGTTCTTTAGAATGATTGGTGCTAATTTGTGAAATTCGTGTCAAAAAAAATTTTCAAACTTATACTCAATCTTGTCCCACGGCCTTTATTGATTAGGTTGAGTTATGTGGTTCGCCCGTTATTAGCGCATTTCCTAAAGGGAGATACCTATACCGACCCAATTGACGGAAAGAGTTTTAAAACTTTTTTACCCTACGGATACGGTAATCAACGTAACAATGTATTATCTCCTTCAACCTTAAGTTTAGAACGCCACCGTTTACTTTGGTTATATTTAAAGGATGAAACCCGTTTTTTTTCAGACAAGCTTAAAGTGTTGCATTTTGCCCCCGAACAATGTTTTTTGAAACGCTTCCGGAGTCTTAAAAATCTCGAATACACCACTACCGATTTGCTCTCGCCAATTGCCGATGTGAAAGCCGACATTTGTAACCTACCCTTTGGCGACAATACTTTTGACGTTATTTTCTGTAACCATGTTTTGGAACACATCCCCGACGACACCAAGGCCATGCAGGAATTATTACGCGTGATGAAACCCGGTGGTTGGGGTATTTTTCAAATTCCACAAGATTTAAATCGGGAAAGCACATTTGAAGACGATAGCATTACCGATAAAAAAGAGCGAGCTAAAATTTTTGGTCAGTACGACCATGTTCGGGTTTATGGGCGAGATTATTTTAATAAACTGAGAAGCATAGGATTTAAAGTTGAAGAAGTGGATTATACCTCAAAACTTTCAACCGATTTAATGGAACGCTATTGCTTGGCAAAAGGCGAAATTATTCCCGTAGTCTATAAATAAACACAAAATGGAACAACATATTTTTATAATAACTGGCGCAGTATTTGGCATGCTATCCATTATTTTTGGTGCTTTTGGTGCACATGCTCTAAAAAAAGTTTTAAACGACGACCAACTAAAAAGTTTTGAAACGGGAGTAAAATATCAAATGTACCACGCTATTGTATTATTAATTCTCGGTTTTAATCCTGAATTTTACTCAACAGCGATGTACTGGTGCTTCTCGCTAGGAATTGTTTTGTTCTCTTTTAGTATTTACGGACTTATTTTGAGCGACGCCAAAGGAAAGAAATTAAAATTTTTAGGCCCAATTACGCCCATTGGCGGTTTACTTTTTGTCGCCGGATGGGCTGCTATGGCACTTCAAACCTTATAAAAACTACTCCGGAAAGTTATTAAGAGACAAGGTTTCGAATTCCTTTTTATCGTTTTCAAAAATCAAAAATACTTTAAGCTCGGGGTGCGTTTGTAAAAAGGATTTCACTCGCTCCAATCCCATGCCCTTAAATGCCGTGGCATAGGCATCGGCTACCATGCAGGTTTTGGCAATCACCGAAATACTCAGTAAATTGGTTTTGCTGGGATATCCCGTTTCGGTATCGATAATGTGGGCGTAACGGTTGCCGTTTTGGTCTATTTTAAACTTTCGGTAAGTCCCCGAAGTCGCCATGGCCGCATCCTTTAAAGTAACCGCTTTTAAAATAGATTGAGTGCCATCAAAATGGGGCTGTTCCACACCTACTTTCCAGTCGGCGTTAATGCCTCCCACCCTAATTTCGCCACCTATTTCAACCAAATAATTTTTTATGTCTTTGCTTTCTAAAAAATTGGCCACCACATCTACCCCGTAACCTTTGGCTATGGCATTAAAATCAATAAAAGCACCTTGTGGTTTTTCAATGGAATGCCCGTTCATTTTTACTTTATCCAACCCTACCGAAAGCATCAAACTATCTATTTTCAAACTGTCGAGATTGGCTATTTTGCCTTCGGGACCAAAATCCCACGCGTTGACTACAGCGCCAATGGTGGGATCGAATGCTCCTTGAGTTTGTTTGTATATTTCTTTTGAAGTTTCAAAAACATTTTTAAAATGGGCATCTACTTCGGCCACTTCATTCCGGTTGATTTTTGAAATATCGGAATCTTCCAAATAAGTAGACATCGATTGGTTTATAACATAAAACAAACTATCAAATTGTTTTTGATAATTGATTTCAGAATCATAAATAATGGAGTAATTGGTTCCGAAAACAGGGCCTGAAAGTTTGCTGTTTTTCACTTCCGTTTTACAGGAAAGCATCAAAAAGAACAGACAAAAAAAGATTAAAATTCGTTTCATAACGATGCAAAACTTTAATTCAAATGGGTTTCAATTACCTGAATACCGTTGTATTCCATTAAATATTCCTCGTTCATATAAATGGGTTCTTTTTCGCCCTCTAAACTACCTATGCCCACACCGGCATAGAGTACTTTGGCTTCTTTTTCACGGGCATGTTTTTTAAAGGTTTCCATCCAAACCACATCATAATTATTAGGGTTATCGGGTAAAATCACAGCCCGCACGATCACGAAATAATACTGCTTGTTTTTGTCGATACACACAAACTGCGGGTGTTTTTTCAGTTTACTGTTAACAGCTATAAACTCAAAGCCCCGTTGTTCCAAATCCTTTCCCACGTGGTTCATGGCAAGGTTGTGCAATTCTTGTTCTGTTAGTGGTCTGCCCATGGTACAAAAATATAAAAATTAATAGGGGATGATGACATTTTTAAAGTATTTCGATGTAGAAGTAAAGTGAATCTTAAAAACAAAAAAACATGAAAACTGTGCATTTACTATTGGCCTTATGGATCCTCTCGTTTATTTCGTGCGGGCAACAAAAAGAAAATAACTTCGCTAATTATGAAGACGGTTACACCGAAAACGTACCTGATGAAAACATAAAAAAACACAAAGCCACAAATAGTATAAAGGGCTACCAAGTGATGAGCAAGCAGTTTGGCATGCCCGTTGGAACGATGCCCATCCCTAGTTCATGGCAAGTAAAAAACAATAAAAAAGAAGGGATTTTATTTGAGTCTGCCGATGGTGTTAAAGTATATGGTGAGCGGTTTAAATCCCATTTTTACTCAAACAACCAGCAGCAAAATTATTTTGCAAAGCAGGGTGGCAGCATCGTTATGCCCCCAAAAAGCATCAGTCGGGTTATCCAAGAAGATATAAAGCCCTATGCCGAATCGCAGGGTTTGCGCTTGGTCAATCAATTTCCTATACCAGAGCTTGCACAATTTGATAAGCGATTTGACAGCTATTTGTTTAAGGGCGTTCCGGAAAACAAGCAATTTCAATGCATAGCTACAGAGTGGGAAGACCAAAACGGAGATAAATCCATAGGTATTATTCGCTATTTCACCAACCAATATACTACTTTGGGCGGTATGGATTGGGGGTACACCCTAAACTCTATGGGTGCCCCGAGCGATAAGTATAAGCAAGCTAAAAAAGACTTTATAAACTCTTTGGTGAACTTTCAAATAAACCCGCAATGGGTCCAGGCCAGCAACCAGCATTATGCCAAACTATCTGGCCAGAGTGCCGCAGCGCACCAGCAACGCATGGCTGCGATAAAAGCACAGGGCCAAGCCATTATAAACAACGGAAACACCTACAGTTCCATTATCGATAGCAACCACGAAAGTTGGAAACGCCGAAACGACATGAACAGTGCCGGCCACGCCAAAACCGTTAACAGTGGTATTTGGGAACGCAGCACCGTAACCAACCCCAATTCTGGGCAATCGTACCAAGTAGAAGGTCAGTACGACTATTATTACGGCAATAATGACGATGGATACATTGGTACAGATAACGCTTTGTACAACCCTAATTTAGACCCAATATGAACGACCAAAACTGGACCCAATACGATATTGAAAATTAATAAAATGATGACATTTTAAAACTATTTCGATGTAAATATGAATTTAATGAAACCATTTATGAAAACACTAAAAACATATAGTCTTATAGCTTTAGTTCTTCTATTATGTGCATGTAGCGCTGACAACGATAACGATGGCGTAAATTTTGCGAACGCAACCTCAAGAGAGGGCTGCCCCAATGTAACGGGACCAACGGCCGTTTATTGGGATGCCGCAAACGGTATTCCGGCGCCTTTTACCAGTATTCCTATAATGC
Source organism: Tamlana crocina (assembly GCA_040429635.1). Taxonomy (NCBI): domain Bacteria; kingdom Pseudomonadati; phylum Bacteroidota; class Flavobacteriia; order Flavobacteriales; family Flavobacteriaceae; genus Tamlana; species Tamlana crocina. Next base: position 3,196,871 of record CP158972.1, read on the forward strand.
AAGGTGCCAAAACTAGGTTTGTACACTCATTTATCGAGACTAATATTGCTTTTGATTTTCCGCAAGGCTATACAGCGACCGAAATTGCCGTACCCAATAGCGCATTTGGCGTAGATTTAAGACGGTCAAACAACGACGCCCAAAATAAAGTCTTTTTTCGTTATTATCCGGTGGTCTCATTCAACACTACCAATATAGACCAAATAAGGGCCTTTTTTATCAATGATTTTTTGGCAAACGAATATGGGTTTAACGGTATACCAACCGTAGATTGCGCAACCCCAAACCAAACCGTAGATTTTGGCGGAATTACCAGAACCGTTAGCAACAGGGCCATACGCTTTGGCAATACAAGGGCAATAATATCGGTCGCCGTTGTTCCTACGCCTTTGGGAAGTTCTGCTTCAATTTCAATTTCTGCTGGTCCCATCAATGAATACGACAGTTTGGTTATGAATGTTTTCTTTCCCATCACTTTTGAATTGTTGCTTCCCGACAGAGAAAACCTTTCAGATAGGGATAACGATGGCGTACCCGATATTTTCGACATTGCCCCAGATAATCCGAATGTAAGTTAAAAATCCAAAAAAAAAATAATCATGAAAGTTTTACATCTATCTAAAAGAATGGCATCAGCCTTAATTAGCTTAATCATGCTAGCCAATCTAGGCTGTAGTGAGAGCAGCCCAGATGATGAGAAGATAGACGACAGTGCTGGCCCAAAAATATATGTGGCAGGAACCAAGCCCGAAAACCAAAACACTTCGGTTGCCGAATTATGGGTAAACAACGCACCGTTGAACATCTCTAGCAATAACAACCCTGGAATTGCCAACTCGGTATTTGTTTCGGGCAATGATGCTTATGTGGCCGGTTATGAATTAAGCGGCAACAACAATATCGCTACTGTTTGGAAAAACGGTACACCAACCCAACTTACAGATGGCACAACAAACTCTACCTCTGCATCCATTTTTGTGGATGGAAATGATGTTTATGTTGCAGGCGATGAAGTAGGAAACATTGGGTTTAACGCAAGGCTATGGAAAAACGGTATTGCAACCGATCTATCTGATGGTAAGCAATCTAGGGCACGATCGGTATTTATATCAAATGGCGATGTTTATGCTGCAGGATGGCAATTACATAATATAGAATTTACCGCAGTAGTATGGAAAAATGGAGTTAGCACACCATTAACAGACAGCTCAAAATTTGCCTCAGCAACTTCTGTTTATGTCTCAAACGGCAATGTTTACGTTGGCGGATCAGAGTACAATAACGAAAGCGACAAAACATTAGTTGCCAAGATTTGGAAAAACGGTACCCCTATCAATATAACAGACGGCACTAAAAATGCACTTATTGAAGATGTTCTTGTTTCTGGGGATGATGTTTACGCAGTAGGATGGGAAATGCTTGGCAATGCTTCTGAAGAGGTTGCTACCCTATGGAAAAATGGCGTACCTACAAGACTTACAGATGGCAGTAAAAATGCCAGGGCAAATTCTATTTTTATACATAACGACGACATATATGTTGCAGGAAGCGAACGCGGAGCACAAAACGACAAGGCCATGTTGTGGAAAAATGGCGTAGCCACCAGTTTAACAGATGGCAAGAATTTAGGACGGGCATTTTCTGTTTTTATAAAATAAACAACAAGCCCGCTTTTATACAGGTATTTTTCCTGAAACCGTTGAGGGTTGCAAACGGGGCAAAACATTCATATAAATTATTACACAGGACCTCTAGCGAAAATAAATTTAAACACCAGAAATCATGAAAAACATTCCGTACATACTTTTAATAACCGTAGCATCGTTATATCTCTCGTGCAATGAAAACAGTGATGATGATAGTGCGAAATCTGAAAATGATTGTCCTGCCAAAAACACAACAACACCACAAATTTTTGGAGAGTGGCTGTTTACAGGAACCGTTAGCGGCGGGCAACTTTTAGTAGAACATTGCGACTTAAAAACCAAACTCACCGTAACCGAAACCCAGTTTATATGGGATAATTTTTCTGGAGGCAATTGCGAAATTTTAACCGTTATTCCCACATGTTATGCTATTGAGAACGGAGAGGTATTCTTTTTTAATGAACTTGATGAAAAAAATGGATTTTCACAAAAGATAAAAACACTAAACGACAACACCTTGGTCCTTGAAAACAGGAACACAACCACGATCGTTTCAACAGAAAACTATGAAAGGATAAAGTAGCTGCAAGTGCCAATACTTAGTAGAACAACAAAATTATATGCCGTTTAAGGCTTTGTATTTGAACGAAATCTAAATAATTGTATCTTTCCCCTAGCTATTATCATATGGGGAAAACACTATACTTATTAAGTCAGTCGCAGCTACTACGAGCCATAAAAACAAACGACACCAGCGTGTTAAAACAGTTTTATGTAGCCAATTACCCAAAGGTTGAAACCTTGGTTTTAAAAAACAGCGGCACCATAGAGCATGCCAAAGACATTTACCAAGAGGCCTTTATTTTGGTGTGGGCCAACGTTAACAACGGAAAATTTGTTCCGCAGAACGAAACCGCTTTACAAGGTTATCTGTATCAAATTGCAAAAAATAAATGGACAGATGTATTAAGATCCAAAAGCTATAAAAATTCCAAATCGCTCGACAATATTACGTTAAGAGTGTTGAGGGATGAAGAAGATGACAACGAACCCAAAAACACCAAACTGGAAATGACCATGGAAGCCTTTAAAAACTTAGGCCAACCCTGCAAACAACTTTTAAAGACCTTTTATTTTGAAAAGAAGTCCTTGCGCGATATCGCTTCAGAATTAAACATTGAAGAGAGCACCGCTAGGAACAAAAAATACCGCTGCATGGAAAAATTGCGCACCATGGTTTTGGCCTCAAAAAACACATAAATTGAAAAATAAAAACAACGACATATCGCAAGAAGTGCTTGAAGCCATTGAGCGTTACATTAACGGTACTATGGACTTAAAAGAGCGTAAGGATTTTGACGATTATCTTAAAATAGACTCAGACTTTAGGATACAGGTTGAAGAGATTAAAACCATACTATCTGGTATTGAAACCCAAGCCTTAAAAGAAGAACTGAATATTTTTCATCAAGACATTGAAAACCAACAAAACAAGAAAGATAACTATAAAAAAATCCAGTTTTTAAAACTCAGCAAATGGGTGGCTGCCGCGGCCGTTGTTATTGCCATGGTTAGCATTTGGTTTTTTAGTTCCTCCCCCAGTGAAAAACTTTATGCCAAATATTTCACACCAGACCCCGGTTTACCAACTACAATGAGCAGCACCAATAATTTCGATTTTTATGATGCCATGGTAAGTTACAAACATGGTGATTATAATAAGGCTATTGAAAAGTGGACGGTATTACTCGAAACAAAACCACAAAACGACACTTTAAATTATTTTATTGGCATGGCCCACATGAACAGCAAAGATGTAAACCGTGCCATTCCGTTTTTAGAAAGAACCGTTCAATCGCAAGATTCGTTTCCTTTAATAAACGAGGCCAACCATTATTTGGGTTTGGCCTATTTAAAGGAAGGTAATATTGAACTGGCAAAAAAACACTTCAAACTATCCAAAACCGATTCCAGCAAAAAAATTATTCTTGAGTTAACGGATTAAAACTTTAACCATATGGGCAGGTTATTTCCATATTACAAACAAATCGTTTTTCTGGTTCTTTTCACTTTCACCTTAAAAACCCATGCCCAAAACGATTCCATTTCTGGCATCAAATACATTCAAAACCTCATTGAACAAGATTCACTGTTCAAGGCCAAAAAAGAATTAAAATCGCAACTGGATGTTTACCGATCCGAAAAAAACACAGATAGTTTATTAAAGTATATTTTTTTGGTGGGCAGCTTAAAATTGGCCAACAACAATCACGACTTAGCCATAAAAAATGCTGAAGCCTTCGGAAAGGAACTCAAGGCTTATAATAGTCCTTATGTAAACAAGGAATTTTCACTCGAACTTGCTTGGATTTACGATGATGCCGGACTTACACAAAAAGCCTATAACATCACTGAACAGGCTTTGAAAATTGCACAAAATATCAAAAACCCCAAAAAGGCATCCCTAAGCGCCATACACCATAACTTAGGGTACTTGGCTTCAAATTTGGGCGATTACGCGTTAGCCAAAAAACAATATGCCAAATCGATAAAAATCATGCTGAATTCAAAAAGCAAAGATTATTTATCGCTGCACCAAACTTATAATGCTCTTGGTGGCATGATGTGGTATTCGGCAAAACTAGATAGTAGTCGATTTTATTTCGAAAAGGCGACAAAAATGCTCGATAGTTTGGAGCAAACTCCCGAAAATAAATATTATAGGAAAGCTTTGGTGCAAATGAACATAGCCGTTATCAATCATGCTTTGGGGCACATTGAAGAAGCTATTGAATCTTCAAAACAGGTAATCCATAACTTTCAAAATTATTTAAATGTCTCTAATGATGAATCTGGTAAGCTTCGTACGCTTAAGCATCAATTGGTAGCCATCGACAATTTAGGCTCCTTTTACCATTCCATTGGCGAGTTTGAACGGGCCGACCAATTGATCTCATATTCTTATCAAAAAAAGTTAAAAAACCTGGCTCCTGATGATAATAACTTAACCATTTCACTTATCATTTCGGCGCAATCTAAAATCGGACTTAGGGATTTCAACGCCGCGAATAAATTGATAGACCAAGCCATTGAAAGGATAAAAAATAGCAAAAACACCATGTTTTTCTGGAAAGCTAGTGCCCTATCTACAAAAGCTTCCATTAGTCACGAATTGGGCGATAACGAAAATGCCAAACAATTTTACGATGAAGCCTATACACTTTACAAAACATCACTTGGCAAAAACGATTACACCCGCGATTTTCTTGATGAGATTATCAACATGTCTCAATTTTATGCAGACATCAACAATGCAAATAAGGCTATTACTTTGGCTGAAGAAAGCTATAGTTTTATAAAATCGAGCGACTTTAAAAGCAGCATCCAAGAATTTCATCATATTGTCAATTTGAGCGAAGTTCACTTTAAATTGAAGCAATACCAAAAAGCAGCAACCTACAGCAACGAGGCCATTACTTTTCTCGACAAACCATACTTTACCACCAATGGCTTTAAGGATTCGGTGCAGATTCAATACCGCAAACCCAAAGCGTTTTTAATCAATGCCAAATCAAAGTTCCTATTAAACGATACCCCCACTGAAACCGATTTAAAAGTACTTTTAGAAGAAATTAATTCGGGAATTGACATTTTAGAACAACGGAAATCCATTATCAAGTCTTATGACGATTTAAGTTTACTCATTTCGGAAAATAACGAGCTCTTCAATTTTTCAAAGCAATTGCTTTTAGATTTGTTCAACCTTACTAAAAATGAAACCTATTTAAACCGACTGCTCACCATCCACGAGTCGAGTCTTTACAACCGTATTAGGTCGCGACTAAACCTAAAAAACAATTTGGCTTTTGCCAACCTTCCCAATACTGTTTTGGAACGCGAAAAACACCTCCTTAATACACTTAGCAGTTCCATTGAGAATAACGATGGTAGCTTTAAACATTTTTTTCAAGCCAATGCTAACTGGAATACTTTTTTGGATTCCTTAAAAGAAAACTACCCCAAATACTATAAAATGCGCTATGCCAGTATTGAAGAACCACTGGACAACCTAAACCAAAATATCCCCAACAACACGACGGTAGTTCGCTACTTTTACATAGAAAAAAAGTTGTATTCCTTGGTTTTTACATCAAACGGAAAAAAAATATTTCTACTCGACGATACTAAAATTGCCGAAGAGATTACTCAACTCTCTGAAAACGAATTGGATTTTGAAAAAACCAGCCAAAAACTCCATCAATTATACACCAAATTGTGGCAGCCATTGGAAGCCAGTATCACCACCGAAAATGTGGTTATTATTCCAGATGGTGTACTTTTTAACCTCAGTTTTGAAAGTTTAACTCCAACACCCGTAACTTCTTTAGATGGATTAACGAACAACTGTTTGCTAAAAAAATACATTATTTCGTATAATTACAGCTTGCTACTGTTGGGCAAAAACAAAATTACTGTTGATTACCAAAACGATTTTGTAGCCTTTGCCCCAGAGTTTACCGAAGACATGAAAAAACAGTACAGCATTGGCATAACCGATTCGGTTTCGGTAGATAAAACCTACCTCTCCCTATTGCCTCAACCCTTTAGCGTCGATTTAGCAAAAGAATATTCCAGGCTTTTTAATGGCACCTCTTTTATTAATGAAAATGCCTCCAAACAGGTTTTTAAAAATGAAGCCAACGAGCATAAAATTATACACATTGGAACCCACGCCGAATCGAATAACATCACTCCGGAGCTATCACGATTAATTTTTGCCAAAAACAATATGGATGAAGACAACTCACTCTACACCTATGAAATTTATAACGAAAATCTAAATTCAAACCTAGCCATTTTAACGGCCTGCGAAACAGGAAAACCAACCTACCAAGCGGGCGAAGGCATGATATCTTTGGCGCACGCCTTTAATTATGCCGGAAGCGAAAGCATTTTAACTAGCCTTTGGAAAATTGATGAAAAAACGAGTACCGAAATCATCGAACTATTCTACAGAAACATAAAAAAGGGGATGGCAAAAGACAAAGCCTTGCAGCAAGCCAAACTCAAGTACCTAACTACTGCCCATGGACGGACTAAAGCGCCGAATTATTGGGCAGGACTCGTGCTCATTGGAGATGCCAGCCCCATTCATTTCACACCTTATTTAAACGTTTTGTACTGGGTTTTAGGGGGAGCCATACTTCTCATTGTTGCTTTACTTTTGCTTAAACGCTTGAGAAGAAAAGCCGAGTCTGCTTAAATACTTCAGTTTGATTTCCCAAAAAAGTTTCACTAAATTCCGCATGCCTTTAGCTAACTAAACCAACAATCATTGGGACATGAAAACACACCCTATATCTAAAAGACTCGGACTTTTGTTTGGTCCTTTGTTGTTTATAATCATACAATTTTTCACGCCCGAAATCATTTCTACGCAAGCCAATTCGGTGATTGCCATGGCCTGTTGGATGATTTGTTGGTGGATTACCGAAGCCGTTTCCATTTCGGTAACTGCCCTATTGCCACTTTTTATTTTTCCGTTGTTTAAGGTGATGCCCATGGACGAGGTTGGCGCCAACTACGGCAGCCCCATTGTGTTTCTTTTCTTTGGCGGATTTGTTTTAGCCTTGGCGCTCGAAAAAGTGAACCTACACAAACGGATTGCCTTAAACATCATAAAACGAACGGGCACCTCACCCAATCGGGTTGTTTTGGGCTTTATGATAGCCACCGGATTTATGAGCATGTGGATAAGCAACACCGCCAGTACCGTTGTGATGCTGCCCATAGCCATGTCGGTTATTAAACTACTCATTGATGATGCCGACGGATTCACAAAAAATGATAAAAATTTTGCCCTTAGCGTGATGCTCGGTATTGCGTTTTCGGCCAATGCAGGAGGTATTGCTACCGTGATTGGCACACCACCCAATTCGGTATTGATTGGGTTATTGGAAAACGAATACAACATTGAGATATCCTTTGTAAAATGGATGGTTATGGGGCTTCCGTTTTCCATCATTTTAATAGCTATTATTTATTGGGTTTTAGTTAAATGGATGTTCCCAAACCACGACATGGAATTTAAAGCCTCAAAACAATTTATTGATACCGAACTGAAAAAACTCGGAAAAACCTCTAAAAAAGAACGGCACGTATTAATCATTTTCGCTTGCATTGTGTTTCTGTGGATTTTCAGAAGTCTAATCAATTCGTTACTTCCTGCCTTAGCACTTTCAGACACCATCATTAGTGTATTGGGTGCTATTGCCCTTTTCGCAATTCCTTTCAACTTAAAAACAGGCAATTTTGTATTGCAATGGAACGATACCGAAAAACTGGCCTGGGGTATTTTAATATTATTTGGTGGTGGTTTAGCGCTGGCCAATGGCATGTCGGCCACTGGTATTGTTGATGTAGTCGCAACGGCCATTTCAAATAGCAACATCAGTGTTTTGTTGATGGCCTCTGCCCTCATCTTCTTAATGCTGTTTATGACCGAACTGATGAGCAACGTGGCCCTAACAGCAGTTTTAGCTCCCGTAGTGGCAGGTATAGCCCTTGGTTTGAACATCCCCATTCTACACCTTTTAATTCCCGTTACTATAGCCAGTAGTTGTGCTTTTATGCTTCCCATGGCGACACCCCCCAATGCCATTGTTTTTGCTAGCGGTCACGTTAAAGTGAGTCAAATGGCGAGGGTTGGCATTGTTTTGAACATCATTTCGGTATTGCTTTTAATAACTTTGTTTAATTTTGTTCTGCCTTTGATTTTTTAGGTAAGGCGGCAAAGTCGTTCTTTTTTCTTATCTTAGAAAGAAAGAAGTTATGGAAACCACCAATCGTTTTGATGCCGCCATTAAAAAGCTTTACACCGCTTTTCATTCTAATACCCTGAATCCTGAGTGTTGCAAGCAATGTGCCGTTGGAAACATTTTGGACCATACCGATAGTTGGAAACACCTTTCGGATGAACACGGATCCACCAAATTGAACTATGTGGGGCTGGTACACCAAAACTTCGGACGAACCTTTAACGGTTATACCCCTCATGAACTTTTGAATATTGAAGCCATCTTTTTAAAAGCCTGTGGATACCAACTTCCGCTTCACCATAATAACAATAAACCAATACATCCCACCGACAAAACCATTCTTTTTGAAGGATTGAGTGCTGTGGTTACTTTTCTATGTGAATTGGATGGCATTCCAAACGTCATGGATTATACCAAATTATTTGAGTTCGAACATGACCAAATGTCATTGTAAACCACAAACAATTAATAAAAACAAAAAGCCCAATACAGCAGTATTGGGCTTAATTTTATTTGTGGGATGCTGAATCAAGTTCAGCATTTATTGTCTATCCACCAAAGTCGTCGAATCTAATGTTCTCATCTGGGATACCAAAATCTTCTCCCATTTTTTGAACCGCTTTGTTCATTAATGGCGGTCCACAGAAATACAATTCAATATCCTCTGGAGCGTCGTGTTTACTTAGGTAGTTATCAATCACACAATTGTGGATAAACCCAACAAAACCATCTCCTTCTGCATCGTGGATGTCTTTTTTCACTTTCCAGTTATCTTCTGGTAATGGCTCAGACAATGCCAAGAAGAACTTAAAGTTAGTGAATTTACGCTCCAATTCGTAGAAATGCTCTAAGTAGAACAATTCACGCTTAGAACGTCCACCATACCAATAGGTCACTGTACGGCCTGTTTCCAATGTTTTGAATAAGTGGTATAAGTGCGAACGCATTGGTGCCATACCAGCACCACCACCAACATAAAGCATTTCGGCATCACTTTCATTAATGAAGAATTCACCGTAAGGTCCTGAAATAGTAACCTTATCTCCTGCTTTTCTTGAGAAAATATAAGATGAAGCCACCCCTGGGTTTACATCCATCCATCCATTTTTAGCTCTGTCCCATGGCGGGGTCGCAATACGTACGTTAAGCATAATATCGCGACCTTCAGCTGGGTAAGAAGCCATAGAATAAGCTCGCTCTACCACTTCATCGTTTTTCATTACCAATGGCCAAAGACCAAACTTATCCCATTCTGCTTGAAACTTATCTGGTGTTTCGTGCTCTTCTGGGTGAGCCGTAATGTCGATATCAGAATATTTAATCTCGCATTGTGGAATTTCAATTTGAATATATCCACCCGCTTTGTAATTCATATCCTCTGGAATACGTACAACGAATTCCTTAATGAAAGATGCTACGTTGTAGTTACGTACTACTTCGGCTTCCCATTTTTTAATACCAAACACTTCTTCAGGGATGGTGATTTCCATATCCTGCTTTACCTTCACCTGGCAAGCCAAACGGGCACCGTGCTGTAATTCTTTACGCGTAAAGTGTGGTGTTTCCGTTGGAAGTGCTTCACCACCTCCTTCAAGAACGTGGCACTCACACTGGATACACGTTCCACCACCACCACAAGCCGATGGCAAGAATATTTTTTTGTTACCCAAGGTAGAAAGTAAACTTCCACCTGATTCTACTTCTATTTCTTTTTCACCATTGATTTTGATCTTTACCGGACCAGATGGCGAAAGTTTTTGTTTTACGAACAATAGCAAGGCCACCAAAAGTAAGGTTACCGTTAAAAAGGCGGCTACGGTTGCTAAAATGGTTCCTAATGTACCTGCTGCTAATATCATATTACTCGTTTATTGTAGTGGTGTTTTCAGCTAATTTGTTCTCTTCTTTTTGCTCGGCCTGCTCAATTTTTGCCGTTTCGGTTTGCTCTTTTCCTTCGTCGTCACCACCTGTTAACATACCACCAAAACTCATAAATCCAATCGCCATTAAACCGGTAATGATAAACGTAATACCCAAACCTCTTAATGGAGCAGGAACGTTAGAGTATCGTATTTTTTCACGAATGGCGGCAATGGCCAAAATAGCCAAGAACCAACCGATACCTGAAGATATTCCGTAGTTAAAAGCCAACCCTATGGTTTGGATTTCACGAGACTGCATAAATAAAGAACCTCCTAAAATCGCACAGTTTACGGCGATAAGCGGTAAGAATATTCCTAAAGAGTTGTAAAGTGATGGAGAGAATTTCTCTACCACGATTTCAACCAACTGTACCATGGTTGCAATAGTTGCGATAAACATGATAAACGATAGGAAACTTAAATCGTAATCGGCATACTCTGCACCTAACCACTTTAAAGCTCCAGGTTGTAATATATATTGATCTAATAGCCAGTTAACAGGAACGGTTACTGCCAATACAAAGATTACGGCAGCACCAAGCCCAACGGCTGTACTTACTTTTTTAGATACCGCAAGGTAAGAACACATCCCCAAGAATGTGGCAAATACCATGTTATCTATAAAAATCGATTTGAAAAATAATTCTATATGTTCCATATTTTTAAGTCTTCAGTCTTCAGTCTTCAGTCCTTAGTAAGTGCTTACTGGCGACTGCTAACTGCTTACTAATTTTATTAATCTTCAATTAAGTCTTTGTTTCTGCTACGTTGTACCCAAATAATGATACCCACAACAATCAATGCCATAGGCGACAACAACATAAATCCGTTGTTTTCATAACCAATAGCGTACAATCCCGTTTTCTCAATAGGGTCTCCCAACACTTTGAATCCTAATAAGGTTCCAGAACCCAATAGCTCTCTAAAGAACCCAACAATTATCAAGATTACGGCATAACCCAAAGCGTTACCAATCCCGTCCAAGAACGATTTCCAAGGGCCATTACCTAAAGCAAAGGCTTCAAAACGTCCCATAATGATACAGTTGGTGATAATCAAACCAATGAAAACCGAAAGTTCTTTACTTAAAGAATAAGCAAACGCTTTTAACACTTGGTCTACAATAATTACCAAAGCAGCAACAACGGTAAGCTGAACGATGATCCTAATTTTTGATGGGATAATGTTTCGAATTAAAGAGATAACGACGTTACCAGCCCCCAATACGAACAATACAGACAACGACATTACAATTGAAGCTTTCAACTGCGCCGTAATAGCCAATGCCGAACAGATACCCAATACCTGAATGGTAATAGGGTTGTTATCCGCTAATGGATCTGTAATTAATTTTGTGTCTTTTTTAGAAAGTAATCCCATACGATTAATTTTTTAAAGTTTTGAAATACGGCACGTACAACGACAAATCACTTTTAATCATTGCTGCCACACCATTTCCTGTAATTGTAGCACCTGCAATTGCATCTACTTCGTTATCGGTTTTATCTTGGTTGGTTGGGTCGGCGTTACTTTTTGTGATTTCCACCCCTTTAAAGTTACCGTTGTTGTCCAACAAGTGCTCGCCAATAAAGTCGTCCATAAAGAAACGTTCTTTAATGTTGGCTCCCAAACCTGGTGTTTCCCCTTTGTGGTCGAAGTAAGCCCCTTGAATCACCATGTTTTCGTCCATAGCGATGTATGCCCAAACAGCATCCCAAAGTCCTTTTCCACGGATTGGAGCTATGTAATAATTTTGTCCGTCCTTTTCACCAACGAACAATGGCAAACGTCTTTCTTCACCTTCTTTAGCTTTAGCCTGCTCTTTTTTAACGTCGATCAAAAATGCTTTATCGTTTTCCTTCACGTTAGTCCCTTCAGTAATCACCAATTGTTTTTTGATGTATTGGCTGAATAAATCGGGAGCTTTTGAAGCGTCAACAAACTGCGCGCTGCTTTCGTCGTTTTCATTTACGCCCATAGCATACAAAATGTTCTGCTGGGTTTCAATTTCTCTGTTTTTATCTATTGAAGGCCTTAAAGACGCTGCAGTGAACGCTAATAATGCTCCAACTACCAATACCATGCCTATGGCAAATATTATAGTATATGCGTTACTATCTGTTTTATTACTCATTGTATTAAGCCGTTTTAACTTTTAAACGTTTCATTCTTTTCTTCACATTACCTTGTACCACGTAGTGATCGATGGTTGGTGCAAATACGTTCATCAATAAGATGGCCAACATCACACCTTCTGGGTAAGCCGGGTTGAACACACGGATAAGGATGGAAATAAAACCAACCAAAAATCCGTAGATCCATTTTCCTTTGTTGGTTTGAGAAGCCGTTACCGGGTCGGTAGCCATAAATACCGTACCAAAAGCAAATCCACCAATTAATAAATGGTGCCAGAATTCAGTACTCATCAATCCGTAAAACTTACTGCTTTCTGCAATCCATCCGCTACTTACAACAGCATTGAAAATCAAGCCCATTACCAAAGCACCGATTACAGATGACAACATGATTCTCCAACTTCCAATTTTGGTAAAGATTAAAAACAACCCACCTAAAAGAATCAATAAAGTTGATGTTTCTCCTACTGAACCGGGAATAAATCCGAAGAACATATCGGCTATGGAATACCCTGCTGGATTACCTTGTGCCAAGCTACCTAAAATGGTTTCGCCCGAAATAGCATCAAGATTGGCTCCACCGGCAATTTCCTGAGCGCGATCTACAGCTCCGTGTACCCAAACTTTATCACCCGACATCCAAGTTGGATAAGCGAAGAATAAAAAGGCACGGATAGTCAATGCAGGGTTAAGAATGTTCATTCCTGTTCCTCCAAAAACTTCTTTTCCAATCACCACGCCAAAAGCAACGGCAACGGCCAACATCCAAAGTGGTAAATCTACTGGTACAATTAGCGGCACTAACATACCTGTTACTAAGTAACCTTCTTCTACTTCGTGACCTTTAATTACGGCGAATAAAAATTCAATGGCCAAACCAACACCGTAGGACACAATTACTAACGGCAACACTTTGATTAAACCGATGTAAAAGGCATCCCAAGACAAGAATTCTACCGGCGCACCAATAGCTACATAATGTTGGTAACCGGCATTGAACATACCAAAAATCAAACAAGGCACCAAAGCCATGATTACGGTGTTCATGGTACGCTTTAAATCGTCTGCTGCTTTAATATGTGTACCACCATGAGTGGTTTCATCAGGCAGGAATAAGAAAGTATGCAAGGCATTAAAAGCAGGAGCCATTTTTTTGTTCCTGAACTTTCTCTTTAAAATATGTAATCTCTTTTTAAGTTCCATTATCCTATCTCTTTAAGCATTAAATCTAAGCCTTCTCTTATTATTTTTTGATGTGGTTGTTTAGATACACAAACAAATTCCGTTAAGGCAAAATCTTCTGGAGCCACTTCGTACATACCCAAAGCTTCCATTTCGTCTAAGTCTTTATACATACAGGCTTTTAGGATTTGCAAAGGATAGATATCCAACGGAAAAACCTCTTCATAATTTCCAGTTACCACAAAGGCTCTGTGCTCGCCATTGGTATTGGTATCCAATTCGTATTTCTTGTTTGGGTTCAACCACGAAAAGGTCATGGCTCTAGTGGTAGAAATTTTATTGAAAACAGGCTTATTCCACCCGAACAATTCGTAGTCGTCGCCTTCTGGAATCACCGATAGTGTATTGCTGTAATAATCAAGAGCGCCATCCGGTTTAATTTCCTTACCAGACAACACGTTTCCTGAAATAATACGGTCGTTGCCTCGTTTCTCAACGCCGTTATCATAAATCATGGTTGATACTTCACTACCGATAAGGGTTTTAAAATAACGTGGCTTTTTAACTGAAGAACCTACCAAAGCAACGATACGCTCGGCGTTGAATTTCCCGGTTAATAAAAGTTCCCCAATAATCACAAGATCCTGCGGACTAACCGTCCAAACTACCTCACCTTTGTTTACAGGGTTTATTTTATTGATTTGCGTGCCCACATTCCCCGATGGGTGCGGCCCAGATACTTTGTGTAAAGTAATACCCGACAGTCCTGCCAATGGAGAATTGGCGTTTTTACCAACCGAAACGTGCACTTTACCTTCAGTTAATTTTCCAAGTGCTGTAATCGCGGCTTGCAATTCGGCTTCCTTTCCTTTTAACGTAAAGTCTAAATCGGCTGCCAATGGTGCGCTAGCGTAAGCTGAAACAAAAATAGCTTTTGGCGATTTTGCCGGATTAGCGATTACATCGTACGGACGCTGCTTAATAAACGGCCAACATCCCGATTTAAGTAAATGCGCCTTTAATTCTTCCGGTTTTGCGGCATCTAGATTAAATGCTCCGAAATCCTCAAATTCCTGCGTTTTATCCGCTTGGATTTTAATGGCATCAATACGTCTTTTTGGCCCTCTAACAATCTCAATCACTTGTCCTGAAACTGGAGATGCAAATTTCACAGCCTCGTTACTTTTGTCGTAAAACAAAACGCCCCCAGCTTTAACTGAGGAACCTTCTTTTGCAACAAGTTTGGGTGTAACGCTATGAAAATCTTCTGGTCTTACGGTGCAGTAGTTGCTGATAATCGCCTGTTCTAAGGTTTTTTCAGCTTCACCTTTAAGTTTAATGTCCAGACCTTTTTTAATACGAATGTCGTTTGACATATTTATTTTTATTGAAATTAGTTGTCTAAAAATCGGTGCAAAAATACGAATTTCTTCAGTAAAAAAACGTAATGTTCTTCAGACTTTGTTATTTGTATCCATTCTAAATAATCGATTTTCAAAAAGGAATGGATTTTGCATATCTTTACGTTTTATTATTCGCTTTTCCCTATGAAACAAAACCTCATCACTTCCATTTTTATAGCCATTTTTTCCGTTATCGGATTTGCACAAGTGGAAGAAACCCCGCCGCCAGATTATATTAAAACCATAAATTTTAAAGGCGACACCCCCGAAACCCAATTGCCGATTTTAAGGCTGGGCGAATATTTGGTTTTGGAGTTTGATGCCCTAAACGGCAATGAAGACGATTACTACTATAAAATAGAACATTTTAATTTCGATTGGACGCCTTCGGTTTTGGTGCGCTCCGAATTTATGGACGGTTTCGATAACCAACGTATCCGCGACTATGAGAACTCGTACAACACCTACCAAATCTATTCGCATTACAAACTCACCATCCCGAACAACCAAACCAGGGCGTTAAAGGTTTCGGGCAACTACCTCCTGTCCATTTTCAACAGCAACAACGAGTTGGTATTTTCACGGAAATTTATGATTTACGAAGACAAAGCTTCGGTCGGCGTGAGCATTAAACGCTCTCGCGATATTCAATATATTGAAGAAAAACAACGTGTGGATATTGTTATCACCCCCAACAACATGCAACTGAACAACCCCAAACAAACCGTAAAGGCTGTTATTGTTCAGAACAACAATCTGCATAACGTCATTTCGAACCTAAAACCACAGTACACCATTGGCAACCAGCTGATTTACAAATACGACACCGAAACCAGTTTTTGGGGCGGAAACGAGTATTTTTTCTTTGAAAACAAAGATGTTCGGGCAGCCAATACGGGCATTCAGTTTATCGATTTAAAAGACCTGTATCACAATTACCTTTACACTAATATTGTTCGAGCCAACAGACCCTACACTTACAACCCCGATATTAACGGAAACTATGTGATTTTAAACATTGATGCCGACAACCCCAGCATTGAGGCCGATTATGTTTGGGTACATTTTTCGTTGGAAAACAAAGCGCATTTAGCCGGCAAAAACATCCATGTTTACGGAAACTTCAACAATTATGTGACAGACGAATCCACCCGCTTGGAATACGATGAAAACAATCAAGTTTTCACCAAACCCATCTTATTAAAACAAGGGTTTTACAACTACAAATATGTAGTGGCAAACAACGACGGCAGTATTGACGAAGGCCATATTGGCGGAAACTTTTACCAAACCGAAAACAACTACAAAGTACTGGTGTATTATCGCGATCTGGGTGCGCGCTACGACCAAATTATTGGTTTGGGCGAAGGCAGCTCGGTTAATATCTCGAACTAATCGCGCATTTCAACTAATATTTTATCGGTATGCGTTAAAATTTAACGCCATCCGCTTTATTTTAGTTATTTTAGCAGCGCAAAACGCTTTGTTTATCAATAGTTAGCATGGTTCAACAAGTTACAAAAGGCATAAAAATTTCGGTGGAAACCCACTACGAAGGCTCATTTTATAAAAACTATAAAATACAGTACGCTTTTGGGTACACCATAACCATACATAACCAAAGCAAAGACACCGTACAATTGAATGCCCGCCATTGGGAAATCATGGACGCCCTCAATAATGTGGAAACTGTTTCCGGTGAAGGCGTAATTGGCAAAAAACCGGTATTGAAACCTGGAGAAACACACACTTACACCTCGGGCTGTTTGCTTACCTCTCCTTTTGGAGCGATGCAGGGCCATTACAGCATGGTTAATTTTACCACCACCAAAAAGTTTTTAGTGGCCATCCCTACGTTTAGGCTGAGTGCGCCGTTTGCTATAAATTAAGGTCGGTTTCTATAAAGGACAAAATCAGTCAACCTTTCGTTTAAACCGAAATACCCTTCCATTTTGTTTCACATGAAAAAATTTGCAGTTGGAATAATGCACGAATTCAAATTCTGAATTGTAATCAAAACCTTCGTCCTGCGCCACAAACCTATCGTGCACATCAATATTCCCATGAGGTGAAATGCGTTTATAATCAAATTCTGTGTCGTGACCGTTAGCATGTAATTCGAACCACGCACCAGCAGCAATACCGGGCAACCATTGTGCTTTTTCATGCAAGTCGTCAACAGGTTTAGGCTGTAACGTTCCCACAAAATTCACTTTATGATTTTTCAACCTGTCCAAAAAACAACGGATATTTTCACTTTTTTGTGAGCCTTTAAATTCTGAAATATCACCCGTTTCCGAAACCTCATAGACCTTATTTTCGGTATTGGCCAACACCACATTTCCAACCGTACTGGGCGTAAACCATTTCGATTTTTCAAGTCTCCTTTTAATCTTGCTATCGGTTACCGAAACAATCAAACTATCGGTAACAAAGCGGGCACAATTGCAGGCGTCCTTAATAAAAGCGGCATAGCGAATAAAGTGCTTATTTTGCATGTTGGTGATGTGCGTTCTCGCTTTTTGATAATCAACCACATCGCACACCGAAGCAATCAATTTTCCGTCGCCGTGCGTCAATTTAGGATGTGTACCCAAAAAAGACAGAATGTCATCTAAATTGGTGATTTTCCCACCTTCAATGGTCGCCATCAACGGAAAATCCAATTCGTTATCGGTATCCTTTCCACGAACACGTCCGGTGGGTTCGGGCGTAATGTAGCGCCCAAAATCATGGTATTCCAAAATACCCGTTTCTTTATTAATGAGCACCAAAGCCGCATGCCCAGCCCGCAAGTAATTCTTTTTACCAATGCCGAAGAAACGTAAAAATGGCGAAAACCATTCTTTGGAAACCATAACAATCGTTTCCGGATAAGCTAAGGTTAAAATGATGCCGGTATTATTCATTTACGGTTTGTGGTAAATTGAAGTTGACTGAAGACGAGGTACTATTCTGAAGATTTTCATAACGCATACTTACTTTTTTGTCAGTTTTTTTCACCTGGGTAATGCTCGTAGTTTTCACAAAACCTCTGTCCATAATTACACCAAAATCAGTATTGCCGCAACCTCCGGTTTTATGGAAACGCAACAGCGTCTCGGCATTCAGTTGATGATCCAATTTAAAATTTTGAAACCACTTTAACCGTTCCGCTTTCATTTTTGGTGAATATAAAGTGGACGACGACCAAATGTAGGCTTCCAGAGGCAATTGGGTAATGTGTTTTTGGTTTCCATCCCAAACCCATTCCATGAATTTTAAACCGTGGTTCCAATCGGCAATTACCATAGTAAACGGTTCAACTTCAATCAAATCATAATCGTTAACAGTTTCTAAAACAGCATCGGCTGCCAATACATCTTTAGCGATAATGCCCCGGCTTTTTCCGTAACTTAATTTCCGTTTATGATATTCAAATCCACCATTCAACACACACACTACGCGCTGCTTTTCGCTTACACCAATCCACGTACCTCCGGCCATTTTATCTTTCGGAAATAATAGTTTGGTATTTTCATGGTTATAAAAATCGGGGTCGAGCGATACTCTATTGGATGCTTCGTCCCTATTGGTGGTCAAAACAAAGTCGTTGTTATTCTGCGGAACAATCGTTACAGTACACATAAAACCAGTAGTCTTAAATCAGATAGCCAACTTACAAAAATTCTACAAATTTTAACGCCGATTTAGCAACTCGCGCCCCCATTTATC
Source organism: Tamlana crocina (assembly GCA_040429635.1). Classification (NCBI taxonomy): domain Bacteria; kingdom Pseudomonadati; phylum Bacteroidota; class Flavobacteriia; order Flavobacteriales; family Flavobacteriaceae; genus Tamlana; species Tamlana crocina. Next base: position 3,215,691 of record CP158972.1, read on the forward strand.
ATTTGAAAATTACTAGCTTTGTTACATATTTACTGAATTTTTAATAATAAAAACTGCAAAACTATGGGAAAAGGCTTTTTTAATGTACCAATTGCCGTAAACGAACCTGTAAAATCTTATGCGCCCGGAACGCCAGAACGTACTGCTGTTTTAGAAGCGTACAAAACCATGTACAACAGCAAGATAGAAATACCATTGTACATTAACGGGAAATACGTTTCTACGGGCAATACTAAGCCTATTTCGCCTCCCCACGACCATCAACATATAGTTGGCAGTTACCATTTGGCCGAAAAGCAGCATGTGGAAGACGCTATTGCTACGGCTTTGGAAGGCCGAAAAAAATGGAGCAAAATGCCGTGGGAACAACGTGCGGGCATCTTTTTAAAGGCTGCCGAACTGGTTGCCGGCCCTTACCGCGCCAAAATAAATGCCGCCACCATGATGGGGCAATCTAAAAACATACATCAAGCTGAAATTGATTCGGCTTGCGAATTGGTCGATTTTCTGCGTTTCAACGTGCAGTACATGACCGAAATCTACATGGAACAGCCCGAAAGCACCAGCGACGCTTGGAACCGTGTGGAGTACCGTCCATTGGAAGGCTTCACATATGCGGTAACCCCTTTCAATTTTACGGCTATTGCCGGAAACCTACCCTCGTGCATGGCCTTAATGGGCAATGTGGTGGTTTGGAAACCCAGCGACAGCCAAGTGTATTCTGCCAAGGTTATTATGGATATTTTTGAAGAAGCCGGTGTGCCACCAGGAGTAATCAACGTGGTGTTTGGCGACCCAGAGATGATTAGCAACACCGTATTGTCGAGTCCCGATTTTTCTGGATTGCACTTTACAGGTTCTACTTTTGTATTTAAGGAACTTTGGAAACAAATAGGAAACAACATCCATAATTATAAAACCTACCCACGTATTGTGGGCGAAACCGGAGGAAAAGATTTCATCATAGCCCACAACTCGGCAGTGCCTAAACAGGTGTCAACGGCGCTTTCGCGTGGTGCGTTCGAATTCCAAGGCCAAAAATGTAGTGCGGCCTCCCGTGCCTACATCCCGAAAAGCATTTGGGGTGATGTAAAAAAATATCTTTTGGAAGATGTGAAATCATTTAAAATGGGCTCACCAGAAGATATGGACAACTTTATCACGGCTGTAATCCACGAAGGCTCGTTCGATAAATTGGCGAAGTACATCGACGCGGCCAAAAATGACAATGAAGCCGAAATCATTGCCGGCGGAAACTACGATAAAAGCAAAGGCTATTTTGTGGAGCCTACCGTAATCGTTACACAAGACCCTAAATACACCACCATGTGCACCGAACTGTTCGGCCCTGTGTTGACCATTTATGTTTATGAAGACGACGCTTACGCGGAAACCTTAAAACTGGTTGACGAAACCAGCGATTATGGCTTAACGGGAGCTATTTTGTCCACCGACCGATACGCCATTACCGAGGCTACCGACGCCCTGCAAAACAGTGCCGGAAACTTTTATATTAACGACAAATGTACCGGAGCCGTTGTAGGCCAACAACCTTTTGGAGGCGCCAGAGCGTCTGGCACCAACGACAAAGCCGGTAGCGCACAAAACCTAATGCGTTGGGTATCGCCAAGATTGATAAAGGAAACTTTTGTAACCCCAACCGATTACCGTTACCCGTTTTTGGGAGAATAACTATTCCTTTGAAAAAAAGGAATCTTTTATAACGTTGAAAACAGGCTGCAAATTTTACAACCTGTTTTTTTTTGAAGCTTTTTAGACTATAATATTTTCAGTTATTTCAACAACTAATATTTTATGTTAATCCACCCGTTGTGCATTTTGAAAAAAAATCATTCGAACTGACGTTCAAACTAAATTTTATGGTTAAAATGCACAACGGGTGTTAATCCGAAAAAAACATCTTAGCATAAACGCTATGGTATTTATTCAATTGTTATGTGTAACCTGAATCGCTATGCTGCATTATTATAAAATGAAACGCTCAATAAGCAATCTTAATAATCAGTAACTTGATTTTAAAGATTCCTTCACTTTGTTCGGAATGACGATTTCACTTTTTAAACCGTCTTTTTTCGTTTTAAACCAGCACCCATATTTTAAAACGAAAACGCTTATATTTGTGTTAATGACGCCAAGTTCCGTTAGCATATCGCCCATTAGCCAAACTGAAATCCCAAAACAAAAACCAGGTTACTCTGTGGTGTGTTGGGTGAAAAATGAAATTGACGGCATCGAAATTAACGGTGCTTTTCATAAAAACGTGTCTGATACCGTATTCTTTATCGACTCCAAACACCAATGGCGTCTCTCCATCCAAAACACCAATGCTTCCGGTTACGTACTGTATTTAAGTGAAGCCGTGTTGAACCTGCCCACGTTAAGCAATCTGCACATTAATAAAGTGCGCTTATTCAGCAGCGACAATATCCCGATGTTTAAGTTAAGCCCGGGTATTGAAAAGCGCACACAGTCCATTTTAGAAATGATCGACGAACTTTTGGGTTCACACCTCAACCACAAAGATGAAGCCATCCTTTCGTTGCTCAATACCTTTTTTATTTATTGCGACGGACAATGCAACATCAAAACGATGGTACACGACAACAGCTCTAAAGCCAACATTGTTTACAGCTTTAAAAAACTGGCCGACCAGCATATTTTCAACTATCACGAGGTGGGCGATTACGCCAAAATGCTCAACATTACACCAAAATACCTCAACGAATGCGTTAAGGAAGTGCTGCACGTGAGTTCTAAAAGTATTTTAATAGAACAGTTGCTTATGCGCTCTAGGCACGCCCTAAAATTTTCGAACAAAACCATAAAGGAAATCAGTTTCGAATTGGGATTTTCGTCGCCCGACTATTTCAGTGCCTTCTTTAAAACCCATACAGGCATACCACCTTCCGAACTCCGAAAAGCCTAAGCCAAAACAAAATCTAAGGTTTTACGGCACTTTTCACATTGTGCCACTTTCATTCCCATTGTAAATTGCATAAAAGCATTTATTATGGACCGAAAAACATTTATCAAAACATCAGGATTAGGTTTAGGGCTGGTCCTTATTCCCAGTAGCATTCAGTGCCAAACCGCAGAAGCAGACAACGGCAACACCACCGCCCAGCCCAAAATCGTTAAAGACAGCGAGGGCGAGGTTTTAAACGTAATCGGCGACATACAAACCCACAAACTGGTGGGCAGCGACACCAACAACCAAATTGTGGAATGGGTAGATAACGTAGAACCCGGAGTGGGCATTCCGCCGCACATCCATACCAAAGAAGACGAAATTTTTAGGGTGATTAAAGGCGAAGTTGAAATAACCGTTGATGGCAACACCACTGTTTTAAAAGCTGGCGACACCGCCTTTGCCCCCAAAGGCATCGCCCATGCTTGGACCGTGGTGGGCACCGAAAAAGCCAAAATGATTACCTCCGCCTTTCCCGCCGGCATTGAACACATGTTTAATACATTGGCGCAACTGCCTCCTGGCCCACCCGACTTCGAAAAAGTGGCTGCCATTTGCGGCGAACACGGTATTACCTTTGTGTAAACCCGGCTTCTAAAAAAAATTGAAGAGGCGGTTTAAAAAGTAAGACCATCATTACGAGGAGCGACAACAGAAGCGACGTGGGAATCTTTAAAATTCTAGTTACTGATGATGAGATTGCCACGTCGTGCCTCCTCGCAATGACGGAATTATTTAGATTTATAGCTTAAAACGGCCAACACATCGTCATTACGAGGGAAGCATGACCGAAGTTATCTGTTAAAAAGGGAACTACTCCATTTAAATAGATTGCCGCGTCGTACCTCCTCGCAATGACGTTTATTTATTACGTTTTAAACCGCCTCTTTTTTATACCATTTTAATTTTGTAGCATTTTTCAACTATTGATTGCAGACAATTATTTATATTTATTCACTTGTCACCTGTAATTTATAAGGAACACCCCCTTAATTAAATAATAATGAGTAATCTATTACATCGAAACACTAATCGTTGTCATTTGATACAGAACGTATCGAAAAACATTTGGGAAGATATAATCTCATTACATTCTACCGGTCAAGAATCTTCTGAAATATATTACACAAAAAAAATAATTTCATTTATTTTAACTCACACCAAATCTTGGAATTATTCAATTTTTGCAAAAGAGCCTGGACTGGAAAAAAAATGGGGAAGTGATATTGATATTTATATCGAAAGAGGTGTTGATGATTTCTTACTTTATGCATTTCAAGCAAAACTCTTAAAAATCGGTCAAACATATAGTGATTTGAATAGACATTCAAATGGATCATACCAATACCAAAAGCTCGAAAATTATGGTATTTATAAAAGCTGTTATGTAAATTATCTATTCTATAATGGTGTTGCCAATTATACATATTCTGGAAACAATAAGTGCAGAACCGCATTCAATGAAGAGCAATATGGATTGAGTTACACCAGTATTGACAATATTAAATCAGTGATTTCAAATAAAGCTAGCTGGAATTTTAATTTCTTTCACCCAAATCGTTCATCACCTTTATCAGAACTTGTTTGTTGCAAAAACCAAAAAGAAAATGGCATCAAATCTTATAATCATGAAGAAATTGGTAAAGAGCTAAATAATTACGAAAGATTAGATAGTGAAAATATTGAGGAATATTTTAGCAAGGCTATTGACAGTAACGCAAGTCAAGATTTAAATAAAAATGATGAGCAAAAATCAGAGAGAAATGCGGATATTGTTTTAGTAATTCGAAACACAACAAGCACGTATTAAACTGCGGGTTACATTGTATATAAAAATAGTGAAAGTTATTGAAAACATAATGGTTTGGCATTTTTGAAAAGTCGTCAAAGTAACAGCTGATTTTCAGCGCTACTTTACATATTCGGAACCGTTGCCAACAATTTAAAACCAGCCAATGATATTAGGAAAAAGCATTAGAATTTATTTAAAAGAAGGTTCTGTTACTGGAATTAAACTTGCTGAAGTTGTAAATTTAACTATTCAAGCTTTATCAAGTCCTCGAAAGAAACTATTAGAATTGAATGAGTTTTTCCAAAGTCAGATAAATACGCAAGGTGTCTACTTTTTAATTGGGACAGATGACGAAACAGGAAAATCAAAAGTATATATAGGTGAAGGAGAAAATGTTTGGGAAAGACTAAAAAGTCACGCAGTTAAAAAAGATTTTTGGAGCGAAGTCGTATTATTTACAAGTAAAGACGACAACATTACAAAATCACACATTAAATACCTTGAGAGTAGATTAATAGAAATCACAAAACAGACCGAACGCTATTTATTAGATAACAGTAGTTTTCCAAGTTTAAACTCCCTGCCATTACCAGACAGAGATGCCATGGAAGAGTTTATAAATAACATCAAGTTATTAAATGGTGTTTTAGGACATAAATTTCTAGAAAGTCAGATAAGTCATAAAATTGAAAAACTAGCAACTCCAAATGACAAAATTGACAAAACAACTCTAATTAGCGAGGAAGAGGAAACTGAACTGAATTTAAAAGTAAAAAACATTACAGCTAAGGCAATTCAAACTGATGAAGGGATTGTCGTTCTAGCGGGTTCACAAGTCTCGGAAAATCCTTCGGAAAATTACGGATATAAGACATTAAGAAATGAATTAATTCAAGACGGAACTATCGAAGAAACTGAAAATGGACCTTTCATTTTTACTAAAAAGTATTTGTTTGCAAGTCCTTCTGCTGCAGCTGCAGTAATCGTTGGATATTCAATAAACGGCAGAAGAACTTGGAAAGATTCTAAAGGAAGAACATTAAGTCAAATTGAAAAATCTGAAATAAAAACTACTAGCAACAACGGCAATCGTCGCACAATCCAATAATCTCGTAAAACACTATAAAAAACGCCCATTTTAAGGAGGCACATTATTTTATAAAACCCAAACCAATTCTTCCTTAAAAATAAAACCCAAAGCTACCCGTAACACCAAATTTTCGGACATCGGGGTAAGCCCCGTTATCTTTATAGTTGCCCCTAAAATTGAAGTCTATTCTAAACACCTTAAAAATATTGCCAATACCCAAACTGTATTCGTAATACGGCTCGTTTGATGGCGCTACCAACTCGATGTTGTTGGGATTATTGGTAGTGCTTAGTGCTATATTTTCGTCGGACAGTTCGCCCCAAGCCCCACGAACGCTCACAATTTCACGAAGGTTAAGTTTGCGCAACCACGGAATTCTTGAAAAGAATCGCCCGTTAAAATTATGCTCAAAATGGAACGAGGCATAGGTATCGGTTACGAACTCATAAAAATCGAGTTGCGAAAAGGTGTTATAAATGGAAAAATACGATTGGTTACCCGGCACGACGCTTAAAAGCCCCAGAGGCACTTCGCCAAAGGTTTTGCCGACTTCCACCGAGGTGGTCAATCGCCCAAAGCCGCCCACTTGCCAGGGCTGCAAATACGAAAGCTGCAGTTTGGTATAATCAAAATCGCTATCCATTACCGTTTTATCACCACGACTCACTTGCGCAAACAAGCGTGCAAAATCATCGTTGGCGGTTCGGCGTTCCACACCAAAACCGGTCATTTTCCGCTTTGGGAAATACGATACCGAAAAGGTAGATTCATATTGCTTAATTTCCGATTTCACACCATCGGGCGTATTGTAATCCAAACTAAAAGTTGGCGATGCCGACTCCAACGTTCGGTAGTTGGCGCCCAAGCGCAGTACCACATTTCGCCACGGTTCGGCCTCAATAGCTACACTGGTAAGGTTGATATTGGTAAGCTTATCGTTGGCACTCGTGGTCACCAATGACGACGACGCCAAACTGCGCCCCAATACATCGGTACTGGTGGTTAAGCTCGCCCCTGTTTGCTCCACATCACGACGGTTTCCGCCGGAAATAATAAACCGGCTTTTTTTATCGAGGAGCCATTTTCCAGACAAACCATATTTAAACTTGTCGTCTCGAAGCCCATAAGCCACAAAACCTTCCAAACGCCATAAATCGTTCGGCCCAAAATAGGTGCGGCCACCCGTTCGCAGTCGCAAACCTTCCACTTCGTTAAACCCAAAAGTGGAAAAAATAGGACCATAATCCAATGGCAGTGTATTGAACTCGATATAGCCCGACGCCAAAATGCTTCCCAAATTATAAAGTCGTTTAAACTTCTTTACGGTTTTCAGGGTATCGAGCATTTTGTAAACGCCTTTTTCATCTTTATTGAGGTCTTCCAAACGGTTTTGTGCCCAAAACGCATCATCGCGATTGTACACATCTTCGTTATAATTGTACACGTCTTTTTCGTAAAAGGCTTCGTCCTTTTTTATGTCGAACTTATAATTATCGTAAAGCGTGGTGCGCTTGCCGTAAACGCCTCGCGATTTTTCCTTTTTACTGAACGCGAAATCGGTCATCATATAATCGCGTTTTATCAAAAACAACGAATCGCTGAGCACCTCAAATTCCTGCTCAATATAAATCTCTTTCACCCAGTTGATATTCGCACTTTTTGATGCCTGCAGATTGATTTCCTTAATGGCATAAGTGGTATCGGCCACCCAAAAATCACCCTTAAAGGTGAGTTCGTTTTTTCGGCGTGGATAATACATCACATTATAGCACCATTTGTTATCGATGTAAGCACTATCCAACAATTTGTAATTGTAGGTGCTGATACCCGTTTTGGACAGGGGACTCACAAAACTCTTATCGAAAAAGCGCAGGTAATTATCGTACACGTTGAAATCGTTGTACAAATCGTCCACAAAATCGATAATGACTTGGTTATCGCTAAAACCAGAATTTTTATTCCCTTTTAAAATTTCTTTGGTTTTGTTGATGGTGTTATCGCCATATACTTCTGAAAACGCTTCGTTAATGAACATGGGCAAATAGGTTTTACCCGTAACCCGCGAGGTATCCACTTCGTTGAACACAAATTCCATCCCACGGAACAACCTACTTTTAATGAGTGCGCTGTCGATGGTATTGATATCGAACTCAACTTTTTCGTATTTATCGTATTGGTATTGGTCAAATTGCTTTAAGCCGTTGCTGCGTTTGTGTGCCCAAATTTTCCGAAGCAAATCAATCGCCGGATTGTTCTTTTTGGGTTGCTTTCCAGCCACAACCAACACTTCGCTCAATTCGGCACGCTCTTCCTTTAAAACATATTTTAAATTGTAGTTCACCTTTTTTTCCAAGGGCGCATTTAGGGTTTCGTAACCAATAAACGATACCGTGACTCCGCTCCATGTTTCATCCGACTCCAAATAAAATCGGCCGTTTTCATCGGTAATCGTGCCCTGTGTGGAGCCTTCAAAAATAACATTGGCGAACGATATGGGTTCGCCGTTTTCATCGAATACGTGACCGCTCACCTTGGTTTGGGCGATTAATGAACTGGTTACGGTTAAAAACAGGGCAATAAGTAGTCTTAAGTTCATAATACAAAAAAACTTCATCAGCAGTACAGCCGATGAAGTTTATATAACGTAAAAAAATAAATATTTATAATTTGTACATCACCTTTTTAACGGCCTTAATCACATCTTCGTGATTTGGCAACCACTCGGCCAATAATACTGGCGAGTAAGGTGCAGGCGTATCGGCGGTGTTTATTTTTACAACAGGTGCATCCAAATAATCAAACGCTTCCGATTGTACCAAATAGGTGATTTCTGTGGCAACGTTTCCAAATGGCCAAGCTTCTTCCAATACTACCAAACGGTTGGTTTTCTTAACCGACTCTAAAATGGCTTTTCTGTCCATTGGGCGTACAGTACGCAAATCGATAATTTCACAAGAAATACCTTCTTTCTCCAACTCATCGGCTGCTTTGTAAGCTTCCTTTATAATTTTCCCGAAAGATACAATGGTTACATTGTCTCCCTTACGTTTAATATCGGCAACACCCAATGGCAAAATGTATTCGCCTTCTGGCACTTCGCCTTTATCACCATACATTTGCTCACTTTCCATGAAAATTACAGGATCGTCATCGCGAATAGCCGCTTTTAATAAGCCCTTCGCATCATATGGATTTGATGGCACTACCACTTTTAAACCTGGTGTATTTGCAAACCAGTTTTCGAAAGCTTGTGAGTGCGTCGCTCCCAATTGTCCCGCCGAAGCTGTTGGGCCACGGAATACAATAGGACACTTAAACTGCCCACCCGACATTTGGCGGATTTTGGCAGCGTTGTTTATAATTTGATCAATTCCAACTAAAGAGAAGTTAAAGGTCATATATTCTACAATCGGTCTGTTGCCCGTCATGGTAGAACCAATAGCCACCCCAGCAAAACCTAGCTCGGCAATAGGTGTATCGATAACACGCTTTGGCCCAAATTCGTCCAACATACCTTTTGATGCTTTATAGGCACCATTATACTCGGCTACCTCTTCACCCATTAAATAAACGCTTTCATCGCGGCGCATTTCCTCGCTCATGGCTTCGCAAATAGCCTCTCTAAATTGAATTGTTTTCATGTGTTTTTTCTATTGTTTTTCAACGGTCACATGTAACACCCACTCCATTAATTTCGCAATTATGCCAAATTTTTAGTTATGGATGTTTCATTAAGTGTATTTTTTTCGAAAAGCAAAAATAGTAATTATTCATTAGAATTTTGGCAAAAACTTGGTATCTAATTCGCATTAATTCCTGTTATTTTTTTTAGGTTTTGCGGTGAAAATACTTTTTTACTGAATTATAATTACTTTCAAGGTATTTTATGCTAATTCGTTATTTATGCCATAATTGCCTCTGCATCGTTTCCGTTTTGGCTATAATTTCATCATAAAACTACTGTTACTAGCACGTTGAAATAAGCTTTAAACATCACCATTTTATACAAAAACATAGGTTTTCGTAAAAAAAGGCGGGGATTTTTTAAAATTTACTATGCATGCATAACAAATATTCAGAATAAAATAATTAACTTCGTAACCTGAAAAAAATAAGAGATTTTAATATACCATTCACCATGAAAATATTAGTGTGTATCAGTCATGTTCCCGACACTACATCAAAAATCAATTTTACCGATGGCGACACCAAGTTCGAAACCAACGGCGTACAATTTGTTATTAACCCAAACGATGAATTTGGCTTAACCCGAGCCATGTGGTTTAAGGAAAAACAAGGCGCTACGGTTAGTGTGGTTAACGTAGGCGGCCCAGAAACAGAACCTACGCTGCGTAAAGCATTGGCTATTGGTGCCGATGATGCTATTCGCGTAGATACCGCTGCTACCGATGCGTTTTCCGTTGCCAAACAATTAGCAAAAGTAGCAAAAGAAGGTGTTTACGATTTGGTTATTGCCGGTAGGGAGTCTATCGACTACAACGGCGGCATGGTACCCGGTATGATTGCTGCATTAACTGATGCCAATTTTGTGAATAACTGTATTGGTTTGGAAATTGACGGCACCTCGGCTACAGCCATACGTGAAATTGATGGCGGAAAGGAAACAGTTTCCACAGCACTTCCACTGGTTATTGGCGGGCAAAAAGGTTTGGTTCAAGAAAGTGATCTTCGTATACCAAACATGCGTGGTATTATGATGGCCAGAAAAAAACCGCTAAATGTTTTGGGCCCTGTTGATGCCGAGGCCGAAACCCATTCAGTGTCCTTTGAAAAACCAGCTCCAAAAGGTGCGGTTAAATTGGTAGAACCCGATAATTTAGACGAATTGGTAAACTTACTTCACAACGAAGCTAAAGTGATTTAAGGCCACTAAATCATTCCGAACTGTCACACTGAGCGCAGTCGAAGTGTTGTTTCGGAATCATTTAAAAAGATAGAGGAATATTCATGAGTTCCTGAAACGAGTTCAGGAAAAAATTAAAGAAATTTTTATGTCAGTTTTAGTATATACAGAATCAGAACAAGGTACATTTAAAAAAGCGGCTTTCGAAGTGGCTTCGTACGCCAAAGCCGTGGCAGACCAATTAGGAACGTCTGTTACCGCCATTGCCATAAATAACAACGACACTTCGGCTTTAGCCAACTACGGTGTCGATAAAGTTTTAAAAGTAAGTAACGAACAATTAAATAAATTCAACGCTAAAGCCTACGCTGCAGCCATACAACAAGCTGCTGAACAGGAAGGCAGCAAGGTTGTGGTAGTAAGCTCTAGTGCCGATAGCAAATACTTGGCTCCGCTTTTGGCCGTTGGTTTAAATGCCGGTTACGCTTCCAATGTGGTTGCTGCACCTTCAAGCACCAGCCCGTTTACCGTAAAACGTTCGGCGTTTACCAATAAAGCTTTTGAAAACACCCAAATCAATACAGATGTAAAAATTGTTGGTGTTTCAAACAATGCTTTCGGTTTGGTTGAAAATAGTGGTAGCGCTTCCGCGGAAGACTTTTCGCCTGCCATTCCAGAATTGACCGTAAAAGTAGAATCGGTTGATAAAGCCACCGACAAAGTAACCATTGCCGATGCCGAAATCGTGGTTTCTGGCGGAAGAGGCTTAAAAGGTCCAGAAAACTGGGGTTTGATTGAAGAGTTAGCCGATGTATTGGGTGCTGCAACAGCCTGCTCTAAACCCGTTTCCGATTTAGGCTGGAGACCGCACGGCGAGCACGTAGGTCAAACCGGGAAACCCGTAGCCGCGAACCTTTACATTGCCGTTGGTATTTCGGGCGCTATTCAGCATCTGGCTGGTGTAAACGCTTCAAAAGTAAAAGTAGTGATCAACACCGATCCCGAAGCACCGTTTTTTAAAGCCGCCGATTATGGCGTAGTTGGCGATGCCTTTCAAGTGGTTCCAGAACTCACCGAAAAATTAAAAGCCTTTAAAGCGCAACAATAAACCCATATATTGCCAACACAATTAGGTATAAAAACTAACTTTTAGTAGCGACTAAACCAGAAAAGTAAACCTCATTGATTGAGTCATTTATTTTTTTCATAAATTGTATAGTCCTTTTTAACTGCTTAAATTAGCATTTTATACATAATTGTGCTTTAGCACTTGGTAAAGTTCTAATTTAAACGGTTCTTTGCGTTTTGAAAAAAATTATGAGTTTAGTACGATTAAATATAAAAGGCATTTCATACAGCCAAACCCAAAATGGTGCTTATGCCTTAATTTTAAATGAAGTGGATGGCGACCGTAAACTCCCTATAGTTATTGGTGCTTTTGAAGCCCAATCTATAGCTATAGCTTTAGAAAAGGAAATCAGTCCGCCGCGACCATTAACACACGATCTTTTTAAAAATTTTGCCGACCGTTTTGAAATTGTAGTAAAACAGGTGATTATCCACAAGTTGGTTGATGGCGTTTTTTATTCCAGCTTGATTTGCGAGCGCGATAAAATTGAAGAAATTATTGATGCCAGAACCAGCGATGCCATTGCTTTGGCGCTACGTTTTCAGGCGCCTATTTTTACATACAAAAACATTCTCGATAAAGCCGGAATTTACCTAAAGGTAAATCCTAAAAAGGAAGAAGAGGAAAGTACGGAAGACAGCATTTTAATGGACGAAATGGTAGCCAAGGAGTTGGAACCCGAGTCTCCCAAAGAAAGCCTAAGAAGTAAAACTTTAGACGAGCTTCAAAAAATGTTGGATGAAGCCGTCGCACAGGAAGACTACGAAAAGGCGGCCCACATTCGTGATGAAATCTCTAAACGGGAATAACCCTAAAATCTTTTTATGAAAAAATTGTTTTTATTTTTTGCTGTCTGTTTTTTGCTCAATGCGCACATTTCAGCTCAAAATAATAACAACGACACTCTAAACGGTGCTGTACAATCTGTTACGGTGGTTAACACCCCGCAAGATTCGTTAACCGAAGCTGCAATAAATAGCCAACCCACCAAAGTAGCCGAAACTACGCCTGAAAACCTAAGTCAATCAGAAATTATCCCCAGCGCAGGTTTTTCCTTAAACAGCCTATTTCGCGGTATTTTGGGTATGGTGGCCTTAGTATTTTTGGCATTTCTTTTTAGTAGTAACCGCAGGGCTATAAACTGGAAAATTGTTGGGATTGGTTTGGCGTTTCAACTACTTATTGCCATTGGAGTTTTAAAGATTGACTTTATAAAATCGGCTTTTGAATTTATTGGCGGACTCTTCGTTCAGATTTTGGAATTCACCAAAGCTGGAAGCAAATTCCTCTTTGAAGGTTTGGTGGTCGACATGGATACCTTCGGATTTATTTTCGCATTCCAAGTATTACCTACCATTATTTTCTTTTCGGCGTTAACCTCGGTTCTGTTCTATTTAGGTATCATTCAAAAAGTGGTAAAAGCCATGGCTTGGCTACTCTCAAAAGCATTGAAAATTTCTGGAGCCGAAAGTTTAAGCGTTGCCGGAAACATCTTTTTAGGACAAACCGAAGCCCCACTTTTAATCAAAGCATACTTGGAAAAAATGAACAAAAGTGAGATCCTTTTGGTGATGATTGGTGGTATGGCTACGGTTGCCGGCGCCGTTTTGGCGGCTTACATTGGCTTTTTAGGAGGAGACGATATTGCCTTGCGATTGTTTTACGCTAAACACTTATTGGCTGCTTCGGTTATGGCTGCACCGGGCGCCATAGTTATTTCCAAAATTCTATATCCACAAACCGAAAACGTGAATACCGACGTAACCGTTTCGGAAGAAGTAATAGGCTCCAATTTTTTGGATGCCATTGCCAATGGTACTACCGAAGGCTTAAAATTGGCGGTTAACGTAGGTGCTATGCTTTTGGTTTTTGTGGCTTTTATAGCCATGTTTAATGGTATTTTGGGTTGGGTTGGCGATTGGTCGTCTTTAAACATATGGATTGCAACAAACACCTCATACGATAGTTTTTCATTGGAATTTATACTCGGTTACATATTTGCGCCTTTAATGTGGCTTATTGGCGTAGCCCAAGAAGATATGGCACTTATGGGGCAGTTGCTGGGTATTAAATTGGCTGCTAGCGAATTTATTGGTTACATTCAATTGGCCGACTTAAAAAATGCCACGAGCAGCATCCATTTAACTTACGAAAAATCGATTATCATGGCCACTTACATGCTCTGCGGTTTTGCCAATTTTGCGTCCATTGGCATTCAAATTGGTGGTATAGGCTCATTGGCACCGGGGCAACGCAAAACACTATCTAAATTTGGCATGAAAGCCTTAATTGGCGGAACCATCGCCTCTTTGATTTCGGCCACCATCGCCGGGATGATTATAGGCTAGTTTCGATTTTTAGAACTTAATCCAAACCTTCCTTATTTTAGTTAATGTTTTCATAATCTCCACCACGAAAGCACTTAACTATAGTAAATTGCCTTCTACTTTTAATGACTAATTCAAATGAAAACACCTTTAAAACCTATTCTTGGGCTAAGCCTTGTTTTGGCTATAGCTTCTTGCAAAAACGAAACCAAAAGCGACACTGCCCAATCCGTAAAAACTCCTGGCATAAACTTAGAGTTTATGGATCCCTCTGTAAGTCCGGGAAACAACTTCTTTAAGTATGTTAACGGACAATGGTTGAAAAACACCCAAATCCCAGACGACCAAACCCGTTGGGGAAGTTTTTATGAGCTAAGAAAAAAAACTGACGATGATGCTCTAGGAATTTTAAATGCTGCCACAACCAATGACGCGTCTTCTGGAACAATAAAAATCCTCTCTGGATCCGATCAAGAAAAGGCTCTAACGCTTTATAAAACCATTATAGACACCACAAGTCGTAATGCTATAGGTATCGCTCCGGTACAGTCAATTTTGGCAAAGATCGATGCCATTAAAAACACCAATGACCTCCAAAATTTCTTAATTGAAATGGAGCCCAAAGGAGGCGCCGGATTTTTTGGGTTTTATGTAGGCTCCAACCCTAAAAACAGTAACATGAATGTTGCTTTCTTAGGTTCTGGACGTTTAGGTTTGCCCGACAGAGATTACTATGTAAAAGATGATAGTGACTCTAAGGAAAAACGTGAACAATACGTAGCCTATATTACCAAAATGCTTCAATATCTGGGTGACAGCGAAACAAAAGCTCATAATCAAGCTAAACAAATTTTAGCTTTTGAAACGCGTCTTGCCGAACCTAAAATGGATAAGGTAGACCGCCGCGATGCCCGAAAACGTTACAACCCTAAATCTATAGCCGAACTTCAAAATATGGTACCCGCTATAAATTGGAATGCTTATTTTGAAGGTATTGGGGTAAAACAAATAGATACCATAATTGTTAGCGAATTAAAATACACCCAGAATTTACAATCCATTCTTGCTGAAAACAATATAGCCGATTGGAAAGCCTATTTACGCTGGTCTGTTTTTAATCATGCTGCGAGCGCCTTAAGTACCGAACTGGAAGCCGTAAAATGGGAGTTTTACAGCAAAACCCTTAGAGGAGCACAACAGCAGCGGCCGCTGGACGAACGCGCCTTACAAATTGTAAATGGCACTGTAGGCGAAGCTCTAGGTAAATTATATGTTGAACAGTTTTTCCCCCCTAAAGCCAAGGAGCGTGCTGAAAAAATGATTGCCAATGTAATACAAGCTTACGAGAACCGCATTAACGCGGTGGACTGGATGACCGATGAAACCAAAATGAAAGCTGTAGAAAAATTGCGCGCCCTAAACGTTAAAATTGGGTATCCAAATAAATGGAAAGACTATTCAGAACTTGAAATAAACTCGATAGAAAACAATGGTTCCTATTTACAAAACCTATATAATATTAGTGCTTGGAACCACAAAAAGAATCTAGAAGACCTAGGGAACCCTGTTGACAAAACCCGTTGGGGCATGTCGCCACAAACCGTAAACGCCTATTTTAGTCCAACTTTTAACGAGATTGTTTTCCCTGCAGCTATTTTACAACCTCCATTTTTTAATTTTGAAGCAGATGACGCGGTAAATTACGGTGGCATTGGTGCTGTAATTGGTCATGAAATATCACATTGTTTTGATGATTCTGGTTCACGTTACGATAAAAACGGCAACTTAAACAACTGGTGGACCGACGAAGATTTAAAGCAATTTGAAGCCTTAGGCCAAAAGCTGGCAGACCAATACAGCGCTATTGAAGTATTACCTGAAACGCACATAAATGGTCCGTTTACATTAGGTGAAAATATTGGCGACTTAGGTGGTGTAAATGCTGCTTATGACGCCTTGCAGTTGAGCCTTGAAGAAAACAGACGACCAGAAAACATCGACGGATTTACACCAGAGCAGCGTTTTTTCATGTCTTGGACGACCGTATGGAGAACTAAAATTAGAGATAACGCCCTAAAAAATCAAATTAAAACCGACCCGCATTCTCCTGGTATGACCAGAGCCGTGCAACCTCTCCTAAATTTGGATTCATTTTATGCTGCTTTTAACATAAAAGAAACCGATTCAATGTACTTAGAACCCAATAAGCGCGTAAAAATCTGGTAATATAAAAAGGCATTTTCATTAAAATTGAAAATGCCTTTTTACTTTTTCCACGAACATCATTACAAGATTGGCACAAATAACTTTCATCCCTCCTTTTCACCTCTAATTACCGTTGATAACTTTTTAATATTAACTCGCTAAAAATCAATTTGACCAGCGACATATTTCTTAATTTCGCTTTTGCTAAATATTGATTATTCTGGCTATTTATAATTAAAAAAAATCCTGCTTCTCTAGGAATAAGCTTATGAAACAATACCACGACTTAGTAAAGCATGTTTTAGAAAACGGCAACGAAAAAGGCGACCGCACCGGTACTGGCACCAAAAGTGTTTTTGGCTACCAAATGCGATTCGATTTAAGTGAGGGGTTCCCTATGGTAACCACCAAAAAACTGCACTTAAAATCGATTATTCACGAATTATTATGGTTTTTAAAAGGCGATACCAACATAAAATACCTCACGGAGAACGGCGTTAGAATTTGGAACGAATGGGCCGACAAAAATGGCGATTTGGGTCCTGTTTACGGTCACCAGTGGCGCAATTGGAACAATGACGAAATCGACCAGGTTAAGGAGGTAATAGACACCCTAAAAAACAACCCCAACAGTCGCAGGATGCTGGTCTCTGCCTGGAACCCTTCGGTGCTGCCCGATACTTCAAAAAGCTTTAGCGAGAACGTGGCTAATGGAAAAGCAGCACTTCCACCCTGCCACGCGTTTTTTCAGTTTTATGTGGCCAACGGAAAATTATCATGCCAATTGTACCAACGTAGTGCCGACATCTTTTTGGGTGTACCGTTCAACATTGCGTCGTATGCATTGTTCACTATGATGATGGCCCAAGTTTGTGGTTACGAAGCTGGTGAATTTATCCACACATTTGGAGATGCCCATATTTACAGTAACCATTTCGAGCAATTGGAACTGCAACTTTCCAGAGAGCCTAGACCGTTGCCAAAAATGATTTTAAATCCCGAAGTAAAAGATATTTTCGACTTTACTTTCGATGACTTTACCTTAGAGGGATACAACCCACACCCTCATATAAAAGGAGCTGTGGCGGTTTAAATTATCGATTTTTATAAAACAAAAAATGCTCCCAAATTGGAAGCATTTTTTTCGTTTTATATGTTTTGGAAAATTACAGGTTTATAACACTGTTTTCTGCTCCGGCGAAATCGTTCCATGCATAAGCATCGGCTTCAGTATCGTTTACGTAAACACCGTCAACAAGATATTTAAACTCGTAAGAGTTTCCTGTTTCTAAATCTACAGTACCTTTAAATGTTCCGTTTTTTAATTTTTTAAGCACCACTTTCTTTTCATTCCAATCGTTAAAAGATCCCACTACAGAAACTTTTTTTGCATCTTCAGCAGGTAACGAAAATGTAACCTTACAAACCGGCTTGCTTTTTAAGAATTGTTTTTTAATAGCCATAATTCAAATTTTAATTGTGTTGTATGTTGTAATATGGTACAAATTTATAAAACAATTTACTACAGCCTTCACTTTAAGCCACTTTAGCCTAAAGAATTATCATTTTGTTAACATGCAATCGATAAAAATTAAAGCAAAGAAAAAAAACGCCGACTAATTTATATTATCAGCAACCTAAACTTTTACGTTTCGCACTGATTTTCAGACTATTTAAATTTATACAATATTAATCGTCACTTTATTTTCCTGTATTTGCACAATCATTATGCTTTCACCAAAAAAGACTTTAACTTTACAACCCTTATAGATTTAGATATGTTCGGAAAGAAAAAATCCAGTCCGCAAATAGACAAAGAGCAGTTAGAGCTTATTGAAAATGCCCAAAAACGCATCAAGCAAAAAAAACGCCTTTATGTTCATTTTGTATTGTTTTTAATCGGTGCCATATTTTTAATTGTAGCCAATACTGTTTTGGGTATTGGTGAAGATGTTACCCTTTTTGGTAAAGAATGGTTTTTGTTCGCTATCCTGTTATGGCTATTTTTCTTTTTGTACCACCTTTTTAATGTTTTTGTAACGCACAAATTCATGGGAAAAGCATGGGAAAAGCAACAACTTGAAAAGCTTGTGGCCAAACAGCAAGACCGTATTGAAAAAATAAAACAGGGGCTTGTAAAGGAAGAAACCCTTTTGGCCAAAAGCGAGGTCTATAACGAAACTAAGCCAAAACCCTCGATTAAAAAGAAATCGACATTGACCATTATTGCTGCGGCAGCCGAAAATAATGCCATTGGAAAAGACAACCAACTCATTTGGCATTTAAGCGACGACTTAAAACGTTTTAAGGCCTTAACCAGCGGACACCATATTATTATGGGACGCAAAACTTTTGAAAGCTTCCCAAAACCTTTACCCAACCGAATACACGTGGTGATTACACGACAAGCCGATTACCAAGCGCCCGACGGTGTTATTATTGTAAACAGTTTGGAAGATGCCATTGATGCCTCTAAAAGTGACAAACAACCATTTATTATTGGCGGCGGCCAAATTTACAAACAAGCCATGGGCATTGCAGATAAAATCGAGCTCACTCGTGTACACGGAAGTTTTGAGGCCGATGCCTTTTTCCCCGAAATAGACTTTAGCGTTTGGAAAGAAACCAACAACACCTTCCATAAAAAAGACAGCGATAACGAGTTCGAGTTTTCGTTCATTACTTACGAAAGGAAATAGGTTACTACTAAATTTGATTTACTGTTACTTTTAAAGTATAATGATTTACAGGATTTGATGGGATTATGTGGAAAATGCCGAATTCGGTTTTTAGATTAACTAAATTGCTTCATAACGTTTTCCCACTAACTCTTTCAATCGTTAATTTTTAAAATTGGCAGTAGTTTATAGAACACCGTAGATTTTAACAAGCTATCAATAGGTTTAGAAAAGAATATATAACCTTAAAGACTCAACTTTTTATTATTACTAAGTATTTTTTCGGATAACCATAAACCAAAAACTTTTTCTCTTAATAATTCCGTAAAACTAAGTTTTGTTGTAATAAAAGTTTCACACCATTGGTCACTCCATTTATCCATGAATTTTTATTCAGTTTTTGTGAATTTCGGAATAAAAAATTCAAGTATTTTTGCAGTATGATAAAAGACATTCAGCTTCGGGTTAGCTTAAAAGAGGAAGAAATCAGCAATATTCTTCTGGTAAAATCTGCTGAAAAATTAGCGATAAACCAAACTGATATTTCGGGCATTAAAGTACTTCGAAAGTCGATTGACGCACGAAAACCCAATATCGTTTTCAACTATAAAGTCGCTGTTTTTATCAACGAAGACGTTCCCCAAACTTCCGGATACCAGTTCGATTATAGGGACGTTTCAAACGCAAAACCCATTCATATCATTGGTTTTGGTCCGGCGGGAATGTACGCTGCCCTGCGTTGTATCGAATTGGGATTCAAGCCCATTGTTTTGGAGCGCGGCAAAAACGTACAAGACCGTCGTCGCGATTTACGGGCCATTAACCAGCACCATTTCGTAAACGAAGACTCCAATTACTGCTTTGGCGAAGGCGGTGCCGGCACATATAGCGACGGCAAACTGTACACCCGAAGCCTGAAACGTGGTGATGTACGCCGTATTTTCGAAAACTTGGTTTATCATGGCGCCACCGATCAAATTTTGGTAGATGCTCATCCGCATATTGGCACCAATAAACTCCCCAAAGTAGTTAAAAACATCAGGGAGACTATTTTAAATTACGGTGGCGAAATTCATTTTGAAACCCGTGTTACCGACTTTAAAATCCGGGAAAACAAAATACAATCCATTCTATTAAAAAATGGTGATGAATTGGATGTGAATAAAGTCATTTTAGCTACGGGACATTCAGCGCGCGACATCTTTTATATGCTCCACGAAAAGGAAGTGGCTATAGAAGCCAAATCGTTTGCAATGGGCGTTCGTGTCGAGCATCCGCAACACATTATCGATTCCATTCAATACCATTGTTCGGGTGAACGTTCAGAATTATTGCCAGCAGCTTCGTATAGTTTAGTGCAGCAAGTCAATAACCGTGGCGTGTACTCTTTTTGCATGTGCCCCGGTGGATTTATCGTTCCGGCAGCAACCGCCAACGGCGAAGTGGTGGTCAACGGGATGTCGCCATCCAAACGGAATAACCTTTACGCCAATTCGGGCATCGTGGTTGAAATTAATGTGGATAAAGATCTTCTCAAATATGAAAAATTCGGCGTTTTAAAAGGTTTGGAATACCAAAAGGATTTAGAAAAATTGGCCTTTACCGCTGGCGGAAGAAGCCAAACCGCACCCGCCCAACGACTCACCGATTTTGTAGAAGGCAAACTATCGAACAGCTTAAACGATTCATCGTATCAACCGGGATTAAATTCCTCACCTTTACATTCATTATTACCCAAATTGATTGGCAGCCGATTGCGAAAAGGTTTTGATGCATTCGGAAAAAAAATGAAAGGTTACTACACCCACGAAGCCAATATTGTTGGGGTAGAATCGCGAACCTCATCACCGGTTTCCATCCCCAGAAATGAAAAATTAGCGCACTTACAAATTACCAATCTTTACCCCTGTGGCGAAGGTGCTGGCTATGCTGGAGGCATAGTTTCGGCGGCTATGGATGGCGAACGTTGTGCCGAAGCGGCTGTTGGGAGCATGTAAATTTTTTATATCTTTTATCCGCTGGAAACCAACTAGAATTAAAGTTGATTTATTTCTCCAATTTCATCATAAACAAGGGGACTTTCGTCAACCTGAACTTGTTTCAGGTTCTCATTAAATTGCTTAAATTAACATGATGGGATTCCGAAATAAATTCGGAATGACCCTCAACCAGCAATTATTAAATAGAACTGCGTTTCAATAAATAAAATGTTATAAAAAATGGCACACGAAAAAATCACCATTGAAGCTACAATCGACAGACCGATTGAATCAGTTTGGGCATACTACAATCAGCCAGAGCACATTGTTAACTGGAATTTTGCTTCAGAAGATTGGCATTGCCCAAAAGCTGAAATCGATTTAAAAGTAAACGGAAAAATGAAATCCCGAATGGAAGCCAAAGATGGCAGTTTTGGGTTTGATTTTGAGGCGACTTACAACATTATTTCAGAATTCAAAAAAATCGTCTATACCATTGAAGACGGCAGAACAGTGAACATCGATTTTAAGGATGAAAACGGAAAAACCAAAGTAAGCGTTGTATTTGAAGCCGAAAATATGAATCCTGTTGACATGCAACGTGATGGTTGGCAAGCCATCCTCAATAACTTTAAGGCTTACGCCGAATCGAAATAGAAACCTCAAAAAACACCCATGACCGAAAAAGAAAAAATGCTCGCCGGGTTAATGTACAGTCCGTCGGACCCCACATTAATGGCCGAACGCCAAAAAGTGCGTTTGTTATTTCATAAATTCAACCATTTAAGTGAAGAGCACTTGGAGGAACGCACCAAAGTACTTTATGAAATTTTTGGTGAAGCTGGGGAAAACTTGTTTGTAGAACCGCCATTTTTCTGTGATTATGGCTCGAACATCAAAGCAGGCAAAAACGTATTCATGAACTTTAACTGCTGCATTTTAGATGTTGCTGAAGTGACAATTGGCGACAATTGCATGTTCGCTCCCAATGTGCAAATCTATACAGCCACGCATCCCATAGAATCCAAAGCACGCAATAGCAGAAAAGAATTTGCCAAACCCATTAAAATCGGTAATAACGTTTGGATTGGTGGCAACAGTACCATTTGTCCTGGGGTGACTTTGGGAAACAACGTAGTTGTCGGGGCTGGTTCGGTGGTTACAAAAAGTTTTCCCGATGATGTGGTTATTGCCGGAAATCCAGCTAAAATCATTAAAAGCATCGATAATAGTTAATTATTCTTATTTTTGCTCCACAAAAAAGACAACATTATGAACGCATATATTTTTCCGGGCCAAGGGGCACAATTTTCAGGAATGGGCTTAGACCTTTACGAAAACTCACCATTGGCTCAAGAATTGTTTGAACAAGCTAACGAAATATTAGGTTTTTCCATTACCGATACCATGTTTGAAGGTTCGGCCGAAGACCTAAAACAAACAAAAGTTACCCAACCCGCTATATTTTTGCACTCCGTGATATTAGCCAAAACTTTAGGCGACAGCTTTAAGCCCGATATGGTTGCTGGGCATTCGTTAGGGGAATTTTCAGCTTTGGTAGCCAATGGTACTTTAAATTTTGAAGACGGATTAAAATTGGTTTCGCAACGTGCATTAGCTATGCAAAAAGCATGCGAATTACAACCAAGCACTATGGCTGCCGTTTTAGGTTTGGACGACGATATTGTTGAAAAAATATGCGCAACTACCGAAGGTGTAGTGGTTGCTGCAAACTACAACTGCCCCGGTCAATTAGTGATTTCAGGTGAAGTTGAAGCCATCAATAAAGCTTGTGAAGCTCTCAAAACAGAAGGAGCAAAACGTGCTTTGGTATTGCCTGTTGGCGGTGCGTTCCACTCGCCATTAATGGAGCCTGCCCGCGAAGAATTGGCGGCAGCCATCGAAAACACGACTTTCAATAAACCCAACTGCCCGATTTATCAAAATGTAACGGCCAATGCCGTGATTGATGAGGCAGCGATAAAAACAAATTTAATTTCACAGCTTACCGCTCCGGTGCGTTGGACGCAATCCGTACAACAAATGATTGCTGATGGCGCTACTCTTTTCACAGAAGTAGGTCCTGGTAAAGTTTTACAAGGTTTGGTAAAGAAAATAAACCGCCAATCTGAAACCGTTTCTGCAACTTTTGAAACCAACAACTAAATGAAGCTCAGCAAACGCTCCATCTTTATTATTGTGGTTATTGTTTTAACCATAGCGGCCGATCAAATTTCAAAAGTATTGGTTCGAGCCAACGTCGGGTTAAGAAATGAAATTAGTCCCGGCGAACGCATTCCATTAATTGGCGATGCCTTTGTTTTAATGCACGTTGAAAATACCGGTGCCTTTTTGGGTATGGGTAGCGAACTGAACGAAACTCTGCGTGTTCTTTTATTGCTCGTACTTCCAATTTTGGTTTTGGGGTTTGTACTGCGCCATATTATAAAAGACAAAAGCTTGGATAAGTGGTCGTTATTTGCTTTTTCCAGCATTATAGGAGGAGGTATCGCCAACGTTTACGACCGCATCGTTTATGGAAAAGTAACCGATTTTCTGTTTATTGATTTGGGCGGCGTTTTTAGAACGGGCATTTTCAATCTGGCTGATCTTTCGGTCACCACGGGAATGATAATTTTGGTTCTTGTCAGTTTCAGAAAAAAGAAAACACAAACTGCATAAACAAAAAAGGTTGCTTAAAATAAAGCAACCTTTTTTTATTGTTATTTGATATAATCTATCCTCTAACTTTCTGTTCCCATTTCCATGCCGAACGCATGGCATCATCTAAAGTCAACTTGGTTTTCCAGCCCAATTCGTTATTAGCTTTTGTAGTGTCGGCATAAGCTGAAATAATATCGCCCTCACGACGACCAACAATTTGGTAGTTCAGTTTTTCACCGGATACTTTTTCAAAAGCTTTCACCACTTCTAAAACAGAACTCCCTTTACCGGTTCCTAAATTGAAGGTTTCGTAGTTTGATTTGTTTTTATTGCCCAATAACCGTTGAAGTGCCACAACATGTGCTTTCGCTAAATCGACCACATGGATATAATCGCGGATGCAAGTACCATCTGGCGTAGGGTAATCATCTCCAAAAACAGACAGCTTCTCACGTAATCCTATGGCCGTTTGCGTGATAAACGGCACTAAGTTTTGAGGCACTCCGATTGGCAACTCCCCAATATTAGCAGATTCGTGCGCTCCAACTGGGTTGAAATAACGCAATGCAATGGCTTTGAGACTTGGTGTTACTTTACAGGTATCTCGAATGATTTCCTCCCCAATTTGTTTGGTGTTTCCGTAAGGCGACTCAGCTTGTTTTACAGGAGCATTTTCAGTAATTGGCAATTCATCAGCTTGACCGTAAACCGTACACGACGAACTGAAAATAAAACTAGCTTCCGGTAATTTTTTCAATTCCTTCAAAATATATACCAGCGTACCAATGTTGTTTTCATAATACAACAACGGCTCTTGTACGCTTTCGCCAACGGCTTTGCTAGCCGCAAAATGAATAACGCCTTTTACATCGCTGTGTTTTGCAAAAAAGGCCTCAACCCCGGCTTTATCCTTTAAATCGAGCTTTTCAAAAATGGGCGTTTTACCGGTTATGGCGGTGATGCCTTCCAATACGTTTTCCGAAGAATTCGATAAATCGTCAATTATCACTACTTCGTAGCCTTCGCTCTGTAATTCTACAACGGTGTGCGAACCAATGAAACCAAGGCCGCCGGTAACTAAAATTTTATCCATTTATAAAGTTTATTATGGTTGAAGTTATAAATTCAATTTGTTCGTCGTCCAATTCGGTGTGCATGGGCAATGAAATGACTTCCTTTACCAATTGGTTGGTCACTTCAAAATCGGCTTCGTTGTATCTGTCGTCAAAATAAGCCTTTTGCCTGTGCAAAGGAATGGGATAGTACACCCCACACGGAATGTCGTTTTCGTTTAAATGCTTCACCAACGCATCTCGGTCAATCCCCTTTATCTGTAAGGTATATTGGTGGAATACGTGATTATCAGCTTCACCCGACCTAAACGGTGTTATAATGCCATCTATATTTTTTAAAGCTTCGTCGTATTTTGTGGCTGCCAGATTTCTTCTTTCGTTATACCTATCCAAATACGGCAATTTAGCATTCAAAACCGCAGCTTGGATACTGTCCAATCTAGAATTTACCCCTACCACATCGTGGTGGTAACGCTCATACATCCCGTGGTTTACAATACCGCGAATGGTATGGGCCAACTCGTCGTTATTGGTAAAAATCGCACCACCATCTCCATAGCAACCCAAGTTTTTAGACGGAAAGAATGACGTCGCTCCTACATCGCCAATAGTACCCACTTTAACTTTTTTTCCGTTTTTATAGGTGTAGGTAGCCCCAATGGCTTGAGCATTATCTTCAATAACGAATAAATTGTGTTCTTCTGCGATGTTCATTATAGCTTCCATGTCAGCACACTGCCCGAACAAGTGCACCGGAACAATAGCCTTGGTTTTTGGTGTAATGGCCTTTTTAATGGCTTCGATGTTAATGTTGAAATCGTCTGGATTAACATCAACCAAAACGGGTGTTAGTTGCAGCAAAGCGATCACCTCAACAGTTGCCGCAAAGGTAAAATCGGCCGTAATCACCTCATCACCGGGTTTGAGGCCCAAGCCCATCATCGCAATCTGAAGCGCATCGGTGCCGTTGGCGCACGGAATAACATGCTTTACGCCCAAATATTCCTCTAAATTTTTCTGAAATTCGTGAACCTTTGGTCCGTTTATAAATGCAGTGGTTTCAATAACCTCGTGGATTGAGGGATTAACAACATCTTTTATGTAGTTGTACTGACCTTTTAGGTCTACCATTTGAATTTTTCTCACGCGCTCAAAAATTTATAACTTTCAAATGCCATGACATTTAAAAGCGTTATAGCCTTTCCCTTTATTTGAAATGCTTTTCAACCGAAAATCTTTCAGAATAATAGTTTTCAAAACTACAAAAATCATTGACTACAAACAATCAAACATTTGCTATTATTTAAGGTCATCGATTACATTTTATTTGAAACTTTTGATTTCTACGGAATTTACGGCCTGTTTATTTAAAGTGATGTATTTTAGCGGCAAATAAAATGTATTTTGAACTTCATTTACAACATAGGCATTTATTTAGCGGATTTTGTACTACACTGTGCTTCAATATTTAATGCTAAAATTAAAAACGGAGTTGATGGCAGAAAACAGAGCTTTAAAACCTTAAAATCGGCCTTAACCCCAAACGACAAAACCCTGTGGTTCCATTGTGCGTCTTTGGGCGAATACGAACAGGGGCTTCCTATTTTTGAAGTCCTCAGAAAAGAATATCCTAAACATAAAATTATACTGACTTTTTTTTCGCCTTCGGGCTACGAAGTGAGGAAAAATGCACCCATTGCAGATGTGGTAGTCTACCTGCCCATGGATACCCCAAAAAATGCTGAACGTTTTATAAACTTGTTGCAACCCGAACTCACTGTTTTTGTAAAATATGATATTTGGCCCAACTATTTAAATGAAATTAAAAAACATCAACTCCGGGCTATTTTAATTTCGGCAGCCTTTAGGGAAAACCAAGCCTACTTTAAGCCATTCGGCAAACCTTTGCGCGAAGCCCTTTTTGCGTTCGAACATATTTTCACCCAAAACGAAGTGTCCAAAACGTTGTTGGAATCCATAAACTTTAACCATGTTACGGTAAGCGGTGACACAAGGTTCGACAGAGTTTCAAACCAACTGAAGCAGGACAACACCCTGCCTTTTGTTGAGGAATTCAAAAGCAATCAGCTTTGCGTGGTTATTGGCAGCTCGTGGCCAGAGGACGAAATACTTTTGTCGGAATACATAAACACCAAAGCTCCGAAAAATGTAAAATTCATTATAGCACCGCACGATATTAAGTCTAGCCATATTAAAGATATTGAAAACCAACTAAGAGCACCATACGTGCTTTTTTCAAAAAAAGACAATGCCAACCTAAAAAGCGTAAACGTTTTTATAATCGATACCATTGGGCTACTCACAAAAATTTACAATTATGCCGATATCGCCTATGTTGGAGGCGCCATGGGCAACACCGGACTGCACAACACTTTAGAGCCTGCCGTATTTGGAGTACCCGTTATTATCGGAAAAAACTACGACAAGTTTCCCGAGGCCAAAGACCTTATTGCCAATGGCGGTATGTTTTCTATTTCTAACCAAACAGAACTCAACAACATTTTAGATAAGTTAATCAATAACGAAGCGAAACGTCGCAAAACGGGTTTGGCCAACGCTACTTTCATTATGAAAAATAAAGGTGCCGTAATCCAAATACTCGACTACCTTCGTATATACACTTGAAGTTGAAAAATTTATTTGTTAAAATTTTAACATTATTAACAAATAAAGTTATTAAATTAAGCATCAACTTTAATAATTAACACTAAAATGAAAAAACCAATGAAAAAATTATTTTTAAGTACCGTTATGTTAGTGGCACTTGCCTTAAGTTTCACCTCTTGCAGAGACACTAAAAAAGCTGACTCTATTGAAGACGCCATTGAAAATGCCGGTGATGCCATGGAAGAAGCTGCTGATGATGCTGCCGACGCTACCGAAGGCGCTTTAGAAGAAGCAGGAAAAGCTATGGATGAAGCTGTTGACGCAACAGATAACGCTATTAAAGAAACAGGAGATGCCATTAAAGAAGCTGGCGATGCCGTTGAAAATAAAGCTAAAGAATTAGAAGAATAATTCTATTTTTTGCAAACTTTAAAATTAACCAGTGAAAATATTCACTGGTTTTTTTATTTAAACACGAACCTCACCCCTTTATTATTGAACATTGAACCCATTTGATTCTCGTAAAATAAAAAAGCCAAAAACTAAGTTTTCGGCTTTTTTATTTTACTTGATTACTGGTCTTAAAAACTAAAACCAAGGCTTTTTGCCCACTTGATATGTATTATAAAAATCAGCATCTGATTTTGTTAAATAGATAATTCCTTCAATAAACCCTATGATACTTGCTACACCACAAGTAAGTATGGTTGCAATTAATAAAATAACGCCTTCTTTGTTGTAACCTAACACAAACTTGTGTATACCCAGTCCTCCAAAAAGAATCCCTAAAACTCCGGCTAAAATTTTCTTGTTATCAGTAGAATCAAATGTTTGTTTGGCATTACTAGCAAACTCTGCTGCGGTTTCTTTAGCTTCGTTGGCTGCTTTTTTTGCACCTTCTTTGGCGTCGCCCAACATATCGTTTAGGTCGTCGCCCAGATTTTTTTCATCAGACATAAAAATATTTTTATTGGTTAGTAAATTGATTATAAATGTAGTAAAAAATCAGTTTGCTTTATAAACCTATAAACAATAAAATAATCTTCAACCGAAAACACGATAGCTACCTAAACAACATGATAATGCCACCCAAGGCTGTAACCAAAAACACAAAACGCCTGTAGTGGGTGTTTGAAATCAACCTAACAATTCTTGCTCCCAAGAAAAAACCAACAATTACTAAGGGGATAAGTACTGAATTAAGCACCAAAGTTTCGGTAGTAACGGTTTTCCACACCAAAATATGAAAGGGCAGTTTAAATACATTGATTATAAAAAACAACCAAGCTGCCGTGCCAATAAATTGATTCTTCGGAAATCGCATGGCCAAAAAATAGATATTGGAAATGGGCCCCGCTAAATTCCCGATCATGGTGGTAAAGCCCGCCAAAAACCCCATAATAATTCCGAACCATTTG
Organism: Tamlana crocina; assembly: GCA_040429635.1. Taxonomy (NCBI): domain Bacteria; kingdom Pseudomonadati; phylum Bacteroidota; class Flavobacteriia; order Flavobacteriales; family Flavobacteriaceae; genus Tamlana; species Tamlana crocina. The sequence continues at coordinate 3,244,527 of CP158972.1, forward strand.
CTGGTGGGCACTTTGGGCGAAGAGCGCCTTTCGGTATAAAACATAATAAACACCGAAACGATAATGATAACGGCCATCATGCGTTTAAAAAGCAACTCCGAAATATCGTTACCTACCCACACGCCAACGAGTACCCCGACAATCATCCAGGGAATTAGTTTTTTAATGATATCCCATTTTACATGTTTGAAATAATAGGTGACTGCAAAAATATCGGCAGCGATAAGCATGGGCAGCAACACACCCGTGGACGCTTTTTCACCAAACACAAAAGCCAAAATAACCACGATGATAATACCGATGCCTTTAATACCCGACTTCGATAAGCCCAAAAGGAAAACGGCAAAACCAATGGCCAACCATTGCCAAACCGACAAGTGAAAAGATTGTAAAATTTCTAAATAAGACAAGGGGATTTTGATTGACTATTGACTATTGACTATTGACTATTGACCAAAACTACAAAAAAGCTTCGTCAACGGGTTCCCAAAGCTCAATTTTATTGCCGTCGTTATCTAAAATCCAGCCGAACTTTCCGTATTCGTATTCTTCAATTTCACCTACAACGGTAACGCCTTCTGCTTTTAAAATCTCCAATAATTCCTTCAGGTTCTCCACCCGATAATTAAACATGAAATCTTTTTTGGATGGCTCGTAATATTTGGTGTCTTCAGGAAACGGACTCCATTGCGTAGAGCAATCCTTACCTTTTTCATCCTTCCACCAAAAGGTGCAACCGTAATCGTCGGTATTAAATCCCAGATGTTTTTTGTACCACACTTTTGTGGCCTTGGGGTCTTTGGTTTTAAAAAACAATCCGCCTATGCCTGTTACTCGTTTTTTCATTGCTTGTCTTTAAAGGTTATTTAAAAAGTATTTAATTAACGTCTTTGGGGACAAATTACATTTCGAAGCAATCTTATAATCAACAACTTGATTTAAAAAGATTCCTTCACGATGTTCGGAATGACGCCTTTTAAACCATCTCAATTTTTACTAATTAAACGTGTTGATCGATTAAAATGGTATTTCCGTCGGGGTCAAAAAGTACGGTGCTGCCGGGACCAGAGGTGCTCTCATCGGCCTCGCTTTCCAATTTAATGTTATTGTTTTTCAAATGCTTTTGAATGGCACGGACATCATCAAAAGGCTCAACATTTTCCGCATTTTCGTCCCAACCAGGATTAAAAGTCAAAATATTTTGCTCGAACATCCCTTGAAAAAGCCCTATTAAAGCATTGCCATTTTTCATAATGAGATAATTTTGCTCGATATCGCCTGCAAATTGCGAAAAACCCAAGGTTTCGTAAAAGTGTTTAGATGCCTTAATATCCTTCACATTAAGACTTACCGAAAATGCTCCTAATTTCATAATATTGGTATTGTTGGTTACTTTTTAATGGCGGTTTCGTAAATGTTTACCCATTCGTTAACCGTTAGCTTTTGGCACAATTCGGCAATTAATTTCAATGGGATATCGTCCACTTTTTTAAACCGAATGCAACTTTTGCCCATATCCAGTTTGCGTTTGCTATGCTTCGGATACTCGGCCACAAACCAATCGTGAATTTCGGGCACGGCATAAATTCCGCTATGGTAAAGATTCACCGAATTTTTCTGTGAAGCGAAACTCATAAACGGCAAGGGTTCTTTGGGATTACAATGATAGCCGTCGGGGTAAACGGAATGCGGTACGTAATAGCCGACCATACCGTATTGGATGCCTTCCTCAAAACCTTTAGGCAAATTGTCGTTTATAACTTTACGAAGCTCTATTAAGGCCTCCTGCCGTTCTTCAGGTACTTGACTAATGTAATCTTCGGGTGATGTAGCGTTGTATTGCATCGGTTCTTTTTTACGAACCTAAAATTAACAAAATTTTGCCTTAATCTTATCAACAATAGTTTGTGCCAGTTTTTCTTTGCTTTCCACCGTCCATCCCGCAACATGAGGTGTTAACAATACTTTTTTTGAACGTATTAAATACTGAAAGGCTTTGGTGGCTTCCACTTCGCTAAGCAACCCTTTTTCTACATTTCCGGAGGTATCGGGCGTTTTAAATAAATTTTCGAACGAGTCTTTTTCGTATTCCAAAACATCGAGTCCCGCACCCAGAATTTTACCCGATTGCAGGGCTTCCACTAAATCTTGGGTCACCACACTTTTTCCGCGGGCCGTATTAATAAACCAAAACGGCTTTTTAAACTGGTTGATGAACTCGGTGTTTACCATCTTCAATGTTAATGGGGTTTGCGGTGTGTTTAGGCTCACCACATCTACCTTTTCCTGAAATTCCTTTAACGACACTTGCTTGGCATTGGCATCGCCCACATTGTCTTTAATATCGTAACACAGTACCTCAACATCAAATCCGCGTAATTTTTTCGCAAAGGCCTTACCCATATTTCCGTAGCCTATAACACCTATTGTTCGGCCATCGAGTTCTATACCTCGGTTATCTTCGCGCAACCATTGGCCCAAACGCACTTCGGCATCGGCCTTGTTCAGTTTATTGAATAACGAAAGCAGCATCCCCAAGGCGTGCTCACCTACGGCGTTGCGATTTCCTTCGGGCGCTGAAATTAAATACACGCCTTTTTTTTCGGCGTACTCGCAGTCTATATTTTCGAGTCCGGCACCTACCCTACCAATAAATTTCAGGTTGGTGGCAGCATCGAGAAACTGTTTATCGATGGTAAAACGGCTCCTGATAATAATGCCGTCGTATTGGTCTATCTTTTTTTCGATGGTTTCTTTTGAGGAAAGATAATCTTCGTCGTTTTGAAAGCCTAAATCGTTTAGTTGATTAATAATAAGTTCGTGATTGGTATCTAAGTGAAGAATTTTCATTTTGAATATTATATATAACCCAAAATTAAAAATAATGTAGCACCGAACAAATTTTAGAACTGCTGAAGTTTGCGTTAGGGATTGCAGTGGCATCCTTTTTAAAAGGCTAAAAAGGCGATGCGCAATATGCCTGGCTGAAATTTAATGGACGCTTTGGCGTTTCCTACTCGCCATGACCTTTTAAAAAGATAAAACGGAAAGCCCGACCCGGAGCTTGTCGAAGGGTAACACCCAAATACGAAACTAAAAACAAGTTCGGCCTATCTACCTTAAATTCCTAAAATTAGTTTGGCGATTGAAAAGTAAATAAGAATACCAAAAATATCGTTACTGGTAGTTATAAACGGACCGGTGGCTATGGCCGGATCAATGCCACGTTTATCTAAAAACAACGGCACAAAAGTACCGATTAATCCTGCCACAACAATAACCGCAACCAACGAAATTGAAACGGCAAGAGCCGTATTGAAATCGTTCTCTATAGCCCATACAAACAAAAACAAAAACAGGGCCAAGACCACACCGTTTAAGGCTGCCAAAAGCATTTCCTTCAACAAGCGGCTGTTAACACTGCCTTTTACATCGTCGTTGGCCAAACCTTGTACGATAATCGCTGAAGATTGCACCCCAACGTTACCCGCCATCGCAGCAATTAGTGGTGTAAAGAAAAACAACACGGCATATTTACTGAACGCTTCGTGAAACCCTTCCATAATCAAAAAGGCACCCACGCCACCAACAAGCCCTAAAAACAACCATGGTAAACGTGCTTTGGTAAGTTGAAGGATACTATCATCAGAATCGACATCGCCCGTAATACCCGCTGCCATTTGGTAATCTTTATCGGCTTCCTCTTTCATGACATCTACAACATCGTCAATGGTGATTCTTCCTAGTAGCACCTTGTTTTCGTCACTTTCAACCACCGGAATAGCTTCTAAATCGTACTTGGCCATAATTCTGGCGACTTCTTCCACATCTTCGTTCACATTAACGTAATCGACACTGGAAATATAAATGTCTGCGATTTTCTGTTCGCTTTTGGCTACAATTAAATCCTTTAAAGATAAACGACCAATGAGTTTTTCCTGTTTATCGACCACATAAACCGAATGCACCCGCGTCACTTCTTTGGCCTGTCCACGAATACGGCGCAAGCAACCGGCCACCGTCCAAGTATCGTAAACCTTAACCAACTCTTTAGCCATGAGTCCACCAGCGGTATCTTCATCGTAAGCCAAAAGTTCCCTGATTTCTGCTTGGTGGGCTTCGTCTTCAATTCTAGAAATAACTTCTTGCCGGCGTTCTTCGGGAAGTTCGGCAATGATGTCGGCAGCATCATCGGTATCGAGCTCTTCAACTTCTTCTGCAATTTCTTGTGCCGATAGATTTTTTAAAACTTTTTCACGGTTGTCTTCATCCAATTCCATTAAAATATCGGAAGTGGTTTCAGAATCCAGAAGTTTGATTACATACATGGCACCGTCTAAATCGAGCTCATCCAAGATTTCGGCGATATCGGCATAATGAAAATCATCCATAAGCTTTTTGAGCTGCTTATCACTTTGCGATTCGATAAGTTGCTCAACCTGCTCTAAGAGTTCATCTGTGAGTTGAAATTGTATGTTTTCTTTTTCTTCTGACAAATGGAAAAGTTTTAAGGATTAAATATCTGCTTCGATTAATTGGGTTAGCTCTATAAACTCCGGAACACTCAACTGTTCGGGACGCTTGCCAAATATACTATTTGCTTTTAAATTATCGGACAAATTCAATGTTTTTAAACTGTTACGAATGGTTTTTCGGCGCTGCTGAAAAGCCATTTTCACCACTCTGAAAAATAGTTTTTCGTCGCATGGAAGCGTGAAGTTTTCTTTTCTGGTGAGTCGCAATACACCCGAATCTACTTTAGGTGGCGGATTGAACACATTTGGCGGTACGGTAAATAAGTATTCGGCATCATAAAACGCTTGGGTAAGTACCGAAAGGATTCCGTACACTTTGCTCCCTTCTTTTGAACAGATGCGCTGTGCCACTTCCTTTTGGAACATCCCCGAAAATTCAGGGATTTGATTGCGCATTTCCAAAGCCTTAAAAACAATCTGGCTCGAAATATTGTAAGGATAATTTCCAATTATGGCAAGCGGCTCTCCTTTAAACACCTCGTTTAAATCGTACTTTAAAAAGTCTTTTCCAATGATTCTAGGTGCCAAATTCAAGTAATTGGCTTTTAAATATTCCACCGACTCGGTATCGATTTCAATAACATAAGTGGTGATGTCCTTTTTTAAAAGATACTTGGTGAGCACGCCCATACCCGGGCCAATTTCCAAAACATTCTTATAGCCGTTTAAGCTTAAGGTATCGGCTATTTTTTGGGCCACCGATTCGTCATTTAAGAAATGCTGACCTAAATGTTTCTTTGCCTTTACTTGATGTTGATTGGAATGTTGCGCCACGGGATATAACAATTTAAGTTAGCAAAGATACAAAAGCGCTTACTTCTATTAGCCTTATACTTAAAAATGTAATTTGAGTCCTTCGTGGGAAGCTTCAAAACCTAATTGCTCGTAAAACTTAATGGCTTTAGGTCTTTTTTTATCGGATGTCAACTGTATGATTATGGCATTTTTTTCCTTGGCTCGGTTTATAGCCCACTTAAACATTTCTTTTCCCAAGCCTTTTCCTCTTTGGTTTGATTTTACATGCACTGATTCAATTTGGGCTCTTAACGCACCCAAGCGGTTTAAATATTGAATAAATGTAAGTTGTAGCGTGCCCAAAATCTCTCCGTCGTCATTTTCAGCCACCACCAATTCTTGATTAGGATCGGCCACGATGTTTTTAAAAGCATCAAAATAAACTTTGGGCAATGGCAATTGGTAGTCTTCTCTGGTTTTACCGAGTTCATCGTCAGCATACAAAGCCACTATTTCAGGAACATCCTGTTCGGTTGCTTTTCTAAAGTTCATAGGTTTCGTTTTTTAGTGCCGAAAAATCAATTAAAATCTACCGAATATTCATCGATGATTTGAAGCTCAGTCCGGAATGCCAGCATTTTATCGGCAAACTTTTTTGAACCTTCCGTGCGCAGTCTGTCAGCATCTTCTCGGTAGTAAGCATCTAAAGCTTCGCGGGAATATGTGCGGTATTGAATGGAATAGGTTACACCGCCCATATCCTCTTCAACCAACACTCGGGTTAATGTGGCTTTTTCAAATTTGCCCGTGCCCAATACTTGCGGAATGTGCTCTTTTATCCATTTTAGCCATTCGCCGTGAATGCTTTCGTCAATATTTACGGTTACGTTGTAAATTATCATAAAATTTCAATATTTAATTTGTAAATACTCTATAATGCAGTAGTTCCAAAAAGTCGTCACATCGAGCGGAGTCGAGATGTTTTATTACCTTCCGACTCCGCTCAAGGTGACAATATTAGTGAAATTTGAGAATATGTTTAAATTCTAAATCACAAGAATGAATATTTTTGGAATTTAGTTTTTGAGATTTGAAAATTAATTAATCGCATCGCCCCGAAGTGCCCTAAAACGTTTTCTGGCATCGACAAAATAAATACTATCAGCGTGGTTAAAAATAATGCTTTCGTAAAGCTGTTTGGCCTTTTCGGGTTGGCTTAATTTGTTCTCAAAAATTTTAGCCAAATGAAACAGGGCATCGTCCACCAAAATTCCATCACGGTAATTTTCAATAAGCACTTCGTAATTGGCTTTGGCTTTTTCAAATTCTTTTTTCAACTCGAACAATTGGGCTTGCTTGTATAATGCTTGAGCAATAATGGGTTCAGTTTTATGTTCGTTTAAAATGCCGTCGAGCAAGTTTATGGCTTCATTATTTTTGTTTTGGAAGGCCAGTAAATCAGCCTTTGCGTATTTTTTCAATGCCGTTTGAAGCGAATCTTCGTATTTGTTATCGGTTATTAGCAACTTTAAATCGAGTGCATCGTTGGCAATGAGTTGCGAGGTAGACGATTTTAATATTTTCAATTGCGACTCGGCCCATTTAAAATCGCCTTTGTAATAACTGGCTTTGGCCACCTTAAAGCGTGCTTCTTGCGAAATGGTACTGTTTTTTAAATTACGCTGGATTTGCGTATAGTAAATCAACGCCTGATTGAATTTTTCCTGAAGCACTAAAATATCGCCGAGTTCCAATTTAAGTTGCGCCTGTTCCATTTGCGACAAAGGTTCTTCCAAAAGGTTTTCCAAAAATGCACTGGCGGATTTAGGGTCGTCCATATAAAAGGCTAAAAAATGCGCATACGATATTTGCAAACTCAGCAGATTGGCTTCATTTCCAAAATCATTCAACAATTCCAAATATTGATTTTTAATCTGAGGATAATCTTTAGCCGAACTTTCCCCTATTTGAATCTGAAGCAAATGATAATGGGCATTGAGTTTCGTATCGGGGTTTTGTGCCGTTTCAATCAGGTAATTATAAATTTCTTTGGCGGTTTCGGGCTCGTCTTCATTTACGCAAATCGCTGCCAGTTCCTCAATGCGTTGCAAGCCGGCCTGCTCCCTGTTATAAATGGCTTTTTCCTGAATAAATGCTTTTTTATAGTCATTTTGTTGAATAAACAACCAACTGAGCAGCTCATTCCATAACACATCTGGCTGTTCCTGCATTTTTTTCAGTAGCATTTTTCGGAACAGAATATTGTTTTCGTTGTTGGCATCTTCAGATACAAACTCGTTTATATTACGTTTTACATCACTCAAAACAATAGGGTTCGACATGGCAAAATCCAGATAACTCCCAAACATTTTTTCAATCTGCCCTTGTTCACCGTAAACCTGTGCCAATTGCACGTTAAAATTATAATCGGGGTTTAGGGTCATGGCTTTTTCATAAGCTGTTGCTGCTTCTTCTAAAAGCGTATGGTTTTGAAATCCTCGGGCAACCGAAAATACATTCGACGGTCGCTCGTCAATCGATTGTAATGCCATATTGTAATTTACCTTAGCATTTTCCAAATCGCTTTTAAGCTGGTAATTATAACCCAGCTCTACATAAAACGCTGGATATTTTACCCGATCCATAAGCTGTACCAAAAAGCTTTCGGCTTCATCATATTGCTCCAACTGCTGGTGCGCACTTATAATTTGATTGATAACGTTAATATTGGACGGCGACTGGGCATAGACTTTTTTATACTCCAATAAGGCTTTTTCGAATTCACCGTTCTTAAAATATTCATTTGCAATTAGCTCATTTTGGGAGAAAACGCTTGTAGTTATGAAAAACAATATGATAAATAGAGGCCTCATGCGGTAAATATAACAAATGTGAATTTCAGTTTTAGATAAGACGGGATATTTTTGGCAGTTTTTGGAAATCTGAGTAACAAAAAATGCCCGGACAACAATCCGGGCACTAACCAACCAAAAATAATGTTCCATTAACTACTTGTTAATTAACTACTCGATTGGGGACAGCCATTATACTCCTGCTCTGCAAGACAGGCTATTTTTCTTATCAAGTAAATAAACAGGAAATATTTATTTGCTAACAATCGCTCTTGTTTCTCCTTCAGATTTAAATAGCTTAAAATCTGAAGACAAAACTTTTGTCGCGAAAAAAATGAGAGCAATTAATAAAACAATGCGTTTAACATTTTTCATAATCAGCAGGTTAATTAGATTTGGGAAGACGAACTTGGGAAATAAAATTTAAAAAAACAAGAAAATCGACAAAAAACACACCAAACAACATGTGTTTTGTGTATTTTGTCGATTATTTTAAATCAAACACCCTAAAAAAGAACGTTTTAACCTACATTTTAATCAATAATTTTGAAACCAGTGTACGGTTGTAAAACCTCAGGAATAACGATACCCGATTCGGTTTGGAAATTTTCCAAAATCCCGGCCAGTACGCGCGGCAATGCCAAAGAACTTCCGTTTAAGGTATGAGCCAATTCGTTTTTTCCATCGCTATTTTTAAATCGCAATTTTAAACGATTGGCCTGGAAAGTCTCAAAGTTAGACACCGATGAAATTTCCAGCCAACGGTCTTGCGCTGTTGAAAACACTTCAAAATCGTAAGTCAGTGCAGACGTAAACCCTAAGTCGCCACCACACAACCTTAAAATTCTGTAAGGTAATTTTAATTCTTCCAAAATGGTTTTTACATGCGCCACCATACCATCTAAAGCTTCATAAGATTTACTTGGGTGCTCTACACGTAAAATCTCCACCTTATCAAATTGGTGCAAACGGTTGAGTCCGCGAACGTGCGCCCCGTAACTTCCAGCCTCACGACGGAAACACGGTGTATAGCCCGTAATGCCAATAGGCAAATCGCTTTCATTTAAAACCACATCTCTAAAAATGTTGGTTCCAGGCACCTCGGCTGTTGGGATCAAATATAAATTATCGGCCGTTACTTGGTACATCTGCCCTTCTTTATCGGGCAACTGCCCGGTGCCAAAGCCAGAAGCTTCGTTCACTAAATGCGGCAATTGATATTCGGTATAACCAGCTGCAGTATTTTTATCCAGAAAATAAGCAATCAACGCGCGTTGTAATCGTGCTCCTTTTCCTTTGTAAACGGGAAATCCGGCACCTGTAATTTTATTGCCCAATTCGAAATCGATAATATCGTATTTTTTCGCCAATTCCCAGTGCGGCAATGCCCCTTGATGAAGTTTGGGGATATCGCCTGCACGAAAAACTTCTTCGTTATCGGCATCGGTACCGCCTTGTGGCACAATGTCGTTGGGCACATTGGGTATTTTATAAAGCAATTCGTTAAGCGCTTCGGCTTTTTGGTTTAAAGCTTCGGTCAATTCTTTCGAGGCCTCTTTCAACTGGCTCGTTTTATCCTTGAGCACATTGGCTTTTTGAACTTCGCCGGATTTGTACAAGTTTCCTATTTCTTTTGAAAGGGTGTTCGATTCGGCCAAAGTATTGTCCAACTCCGTTTGAAGACGCCTTCTGTCCTCATCAAAAGTAATGACACCGTTTATCATTTGCGTGGCATCAATGTTTCGTTTTGCCAACCGCTCTATCACTAAATCTTTGTTTTCTCTAATAAAGGGAACTTGTAACATGCAATGAAAATTTAAGCGACAAATTTAAGGAATTACTTCCTCAATTACCGCCGTTTTTGAAGGTAAAATCCAGTCGCTGTGTTTAAAGTGCTGCCATTCTACACTGGCCAAATCCACATCGGGATTTATCAAGGTTTTAAACGGCTTTCCGTTAACGCTAACTTTACTATTTACATAAACCGCAACATCTTTTCCTTCAGCTTTATACTTGTTTTTTAAATGTTGTGCAAATTGCCAAATCACATCGGGTTTGGTGCTGGCGGCCCGCTTTTGTTTTGGGGTAAGGTACTCACTTAAATTAATGTGTTCGCGCTTGCCGCTTTGCTTATCTTCAACCCAATAAGCAATTTGGGCTCCTTTGGTCCGAAGCATCATGCGCCAAGCCAATCGGTGGCCTTCTTCTGTCCATAACACATCATCCTCAAAAAAATGATGTCGCAACGGCAAAGCTATTTGGACGATAAAATAGATTGAAAAAACCGTTATCCATGCGTCTTTATACTTCGGAAGTTCAATTTCATTTCCTTCATAAAACGGTTTCTTTTTTAAGAATAACTTTTGAATGGTTTTCGGTTCAAAAAAGAACAATGTGAACGCCAAAGCCAGATACGGAAAGATACCAATTTGAAATACCGCCGAATTGAACAGATGAAAAAACACCGCAACCGCAAATGCATATTTTCGGGTGGGTTTGTACAATAGCAGTGGAACTATCAATCCGTCGAACAAAATGCCACCGTAAGCCATAATATAGTGCATCCATTTTTGTTGGAGCAAATCGCCCACCAAAAAATAGTTTTGCTTGTTTTTCATAAACACTTCAATAACCGTGGTATCCAACCAATCGGGATAAAACTTAGCCACCGAAGCATAAGTGTAAACAATAAAAAGTTGTAAAATAATCACCCAACGGCACCATTGCGGCATGGAAATATTTTTAATTTCTGGATGGCGTTTAGCATCGAGTGAAGCATAACGATGGGCTGGAAGACAAACCATAATGGCACTGACTAACATCAACAAATAATAATGGTTGTTGTACGACGACTTCTGCATTAAATACGTGGCCGACCACATCAACGTAAACGCCAACATACTAAATCGGTATTTATAGCCCAGCATAATGAACAAACCGAAAACGCCCATCAATACATAATAAATGTACATGCCGTTCCCCGGCAATGGCTGCAACCATTCAAAACCAATAAAGGAAAAGGTAAATTGCGGATCGATTAAGGTTGTTTTTACCCAGTCGGTAAAAATAGCTCCCACCGATTCTAAAAAACAAAGCAGTCCAAAAATAATTCGGAATACAATTAATGCCGAATTATCAATTCGCTTGAACAGCCCGTTATTACCCATTTTGGTTTGAAATAAAATGTAGTGCGGTTTGTTTATCGAGCGATAATTGTGCTTTTAGTGCTTCCACCGATTCGAATCGCTGCTCGTCACGGATGCGTTGCAACAAATCTACTTGGATGGTTTCGCCGTAAATATCGGCATCAAAATCAAAAAAGTGCACCTCTATGGTTTGTTGGCTGCCATTTACCGTGGGATTAGTACCAATATTCATCATTCCAAAAACCGTTTTATTGTTGATTTTTGAACTGACGATGTACGCTCCCTGTTTGGGAATAAGCTTATAGTCTTCGGGAATCTGAATGTTTGCCGTGGGGAAATTGAGTTGCCTTCCCAAACCTTTTCCCTTTGCCACCACTCCAGTTAACATAAACGGATAGCCCAAATAAGCATTTGCTTTGGCAATATCGCCTTCCTGCAGAGCTGTTCTAATTTTTGTGGAACTTACCGAAACATCATCAATATCTTGAGCCGAAATTTCTTCCACTTCAAAACCGTAGGTTTCACCAAACTGTTTTAAGTCGTTAATGTCGGCATTCCTGTTTCGTCCAAAACGATGATCGTAACCAATAATCACTCTTCGGGCGTGTAGTTTATCAACCAAAATTTGTTTTACAAAATCTTCGGCCGAAAGTCTTGAAAACTCCTGTGTAAACTCCTTTATAAGCAAGTAATCTAAACCTAAATCGTTTAAAATGCGGTGGCGCTCCTCAATAGTATTGATGAGTTTTATATTGGAATCTTTCTGCAGCACCATTCGAGGATGCGGAAAAAACGTAAGGATTACCGATTTTAAACCAAATTCCTCTCCCGTTTTTATAAGTCGCTTTATTATTTTTTGATGCCCAATGTGCACACCGTCAAAAGTACCGATGGTTACTACGGCACCTTCTTTGCCCAGGGCGTTTAAATTACTCTTCGTTTCCAAGCTATGAATTTTCTACAAAACTAGGTATAATCCCTTTTAAAACAAACTGAAAGCATTTATTGTAAACTGAAGGTTTCATTTATTTGGGTAACTACCTGCGGCACTTCGTCTATTTTAAAACTTAAATAAAGCTGAAAACTCCCATCATTCAATTTCTCAACTTTCAACAGGCCTTCCTTGATTTTATAGTACCCGGTTTCCCCCTTACAATAACACCATCGTGCAAAATAGAGTTTCTGATTTACCAAGTCTTTTGTTTCTATTTTTAAATCGTTTGGGTTCAGCTCTAAAAAAACTTCCTCTCTGTAACTGCCGTCTTCGAGTTTTTTATCGTGATTTTTACTGTACTCAAATTTTAAAACTAGTTTTTTACCTTCAACGGTTTCCAAAAACAAATCTCCCAATCCATCGGTTTTAATCGCTAATGATTTGTTCTGCAAAACTTTAAATGCACAAACGCCGTTTTCAGGACAAACAATTGAATTTAACTCACTATTCTTTTGGGTTACCGCTGTGTTTTCACTTTTACAGGAAAGTGTAAAAACAAGTAAAATAAGTAGGTACAAATGCTTCATAAACAAATATATGTATTTTAAAATGACGGATTATTTTTTGCAATTGATATTTATACAGAGTATTTTTAGCCAATTGTAACGCCCAAATCGCAATTGCCATGATAGCCCTCAACGGCCTTTTGGCAAGGATTGTCAACAATTTAAAAAGTAAATTGCCACAAAAATTTAACCGAATGAAACGTTTTTACTCAAAAACCGCCCTACAGTCTCTGTTTTTTTTCTGCCTTGTTTTTAATCTTGCAGCACAAAACCAAAATCCAATTTGGACAGCAATATCTTCTGAAAAAGCATCAAACGCAAAGAAACTGGCTAGAAAAACAGAGCCAAAAAAAGCACAGTTTTATCAATTGGATATTGAAAGTTTAAAAACGGTTTTGAGTAAAGCCCATAAAAACAAAACAAAAGCGGCGGAAAATATTCTGGTAAATTTCCCCAATAGCAATGGGAATTTGGAAACATTCCGCATCACCGAATCTTCTATTTTGGAAGCCGATTTCCAAGCGAAACATCCCGAAATTAGAACCTATATCGGGCAAAACGTTAACCATCCAGCCTCAACCATAACTTTTAGTTTAACATCGCAGGGACTGCACGCCATGACATTTGCCACAGATAATGGCGTACAGTTTATTGATCCGTATTCAAAAAGCACCAATCAATATATTGTTTACAATAAAGGCGACCTGCCTACTTTGAAAAAAGGATTTGAATGCCACTTGCCTGAAGATATTACCGTTGCCAGTAAATCGGAAAACCACTCTAAAGCTTTGGCTAATGCGAACGACAGCATGTTAAGAACGTTTCGATTGGCATTAGCATCTACCGTTGAATATTCCCAATACCATTGGGTAGCGGCCGGACTTAATGCCGGCGACAGCGAAGCCGACAAAAAAAATGCTGTGCTCAATGCCATGGTCGTGACGATGACACGAGTAAATGGCATTTTTCAGCGCGACCTGTCCGTAAAAATGGTTTTGGTGGACAATACCGATATTATCTTTATTAATACGGATAACATTACCAACAACCCTGATGATAATGAAGTACAAACTGTATTCAGTCAAATACAAACTTTAACAGACGACCTAATACAGCCTGCAAATTACGATATAGGCCATACTTTTATGACCGGTAATGGCGGTATTGTACAAATGTTAGGCTCAGTCTGTGTAAACGATGTAAAAGCGATGGGTTATACAGGCTCTCAAATTCCCGTGGGCGATGCTTATGACATTGACTACGTAGCCCACGAAATGGGACATCAATTTGGGGCGCCACATACTTTCAATGGTAACGCCGGAGGTTGTGGAAGTGGCAACCGAACAGCTAGCAATGCTTACGAACCCGGAAGCGGCAGTACCATTATGGGCTATGCCGGGCTATGTTCTTCACAAAATGTTCAATCAAACAGCGACGCATATTTCCATCAAAAAAGTATCCAAATGATGTGGGATAACATTACCACTGGCAGCAGTACCTGCGGCACACAAACCGCAACCGGAAATAACGCACCTATTGCCAATGCAGGTGCCGATTATACCATTCCTATTTCAACAGCATTCAAACTTACAGGAAATTCAACCGATCCAGACGGCACCAGTACCCACACTTACACTTGGGAGCAATACGACTTAGGCGCAGCAGGCGCTCCGGAAGAAACCAACGTTACGGGCCCGTTGTTTCGTTCTTTTGAAGGCACTACCGACCCCGTAAGATATTTTCCAGATTTTGAAGATTACCTCACCACAAACGGTTCAACCGATTGGGAAAAACTGCCTGCAGTTAACAGAACCATGCGTTTTGCTTTAACGGTAAGAGACAATGACGTTGTTGGCACTAACGGCGGCGGACAAACCGCTGTTGATTTTATGAACGTTACCGTAAACAGCACCGAACCTTTCACAGTTAGCAACCCCGTAAATTGGGCTCAAACCACCACAGAAACCATTAACTGGAATGTGGGGCAAACCGCTGATGTTGGCACTATTAATTGCCAGTTTGTAAACATCAAACTATCGACAGATGGCGGATTGACCTTCCCAACCACAATCGCGTCAAACACACCAAACGACGGCGAACATACTTTTACTGTTCCGTCTATTTCAGATACCAGTTCTGCAAGATTGCTTATTGAGGCTGCCGACAATATTTTTTATGATATTTCTGATTTTGATTTCAGTATTTCCGCCAACCCTGATTTCTTTATAGTTGAAGAAGAACTAACACCTGTAAATTGTGGTGACGATAGTGCGGTATTTACTTTTGATTACGTAATAGCCAACGGGTTTTCTGAAAATACTACGTTTAGTGCGTCCAACATTCCGGGCGGCGCCACCGCTACGTTTTCACCAACCAATTTGAGCAGCTCGGGCGCAGTCACATTGACCCTCGGAAACTTAGATGATGTATCCCAAGGCGATTACACGATTATTATCACAGGAACGGCCACTACGCAAACCAAAAATAAAAATGTGGACTTTCCTTTTTTCAATTCCATCTGCACCGCATCGGGCAGTTTGGAGTATCAAACCAGTACAACACGCGTTCAGTTCAATACTATTGATAATGCTTCTGCAAAATCTGCCTATTCAGATTTCACGAACATTTCAACCGATGTTAACCGAAACAGCAGTTACGATTTAACCGTAAACGCCAACACAGATGGCAACTTTACCGTTAGCACCAAAGTATGGATAGACTGGAACCAAAACTGTAGTTTTGACGACCCTGATGAAGAATACAATTTAGGAGATGCTACCGATGTTTCTGATGGACCAACGGGCAATTCACCGGTTTCAATAACCATTCCGAATAATGCCGTTCTTGGAAACACCATCATGCGTGTAGCCACCAAATATAAACAGGATGGGGCCCCAACTTCGTGTGAAAATGATTTTGACGGTGAAGTGGAAGATTATACCATAAACGTTGAAGCTGCATTGAGCATTCAAGAATTTGGGTTTGCCAATTTCAACGTTTTCCCCAATCCGAATCAAGGTGAATTCAACATCAAACTGAATAGCGCTTCAACTAGCAAAATAAATGTGGAAGTTTACGACGTTAGCGGACGCATGATTTATCAAAATCTTTATGAAGAAGGGGGCGATTTTAATGAAACCGTTTCATTAAAACATGCGCAATCGGGCATTTATCTTTTACGCGTGAGTGATGGATTAAGACGGGCTACTAAAAAGATTGTTGTTGATCGATAAAGTTTAGTTTAGCATCGTCTGTTCGAGTGATTTTGAGGAACGAAAAATTATATCGAGAACTTTTTTGTTTACTAAAATTCTAATTCTCGATACAAATTTCACTCATTTTTTCGTGAAATCCACTCGAATTGACGAATTTTATTAAAGTGTACATTCAAAAAAACAAAGAGGTTTTATTCCAATACTACTTTAGTGAAAATAACTATCAAAACTTGAAACCAACAATTTCAACAGAATTTCTTTTTACTATTTAAGGATTACTTCCCATTAAAAGCATTCATGGTATTATTGACCCCGGCCAACACAAATGATTTTATCAATTCGTTTGATTTTTCCAAGCGCTCTTTAAGTTTGCTGCTTTCCTCATCGGTCCATTCGCCCAACACGTAATCCACTTGTCGGCCTTTGCTAAAGGCATCGCTAATGCCAAATCTGAAGCGGTTGTATTTTACGGTATTGAGTTTATCTTGAATATCTTTCAACCCATTGTGGCCGCCATCGCTACCTTTGGTTTTTAATCGGATGCTCCCGAAAGGCAAGTTTAAATCGTCAGTAATCACCAAGAGGTTTTCCATCGGGATGTTTTCTTTGGTTAACCAATACAGCACCGCTTTTCCGCTTAAATTCATATAAGTATTGGGTTTCATAAATATAAACGTTCGCCCTTTTAATTTATAAGTAGCTACATCGCCCAGTTTTTGGGTTTCAAACGAAAAGCCTTCTTTATCGGCAAAATAATCCAACACCTTAAAACCGATATTGTGACGGGTGTTTTCATATTTTTCACCAATGTTCCCTAAACCAACTATTAAAAATTTCTTCATAACGTCCTGTTCTTCAACCTTTGTTTTCTTTGCAAATAACCCTTTTAAAAATGACCACATAAACATTCATTTTGGTTGCAAAAATAAAAAAGCATTCCGAATAAACCGGAATGCTCTTTGTTCTATAATTTGAATTTTAAAAAGGGGAGGTTTCCTTTTCTGTCTTTATAACTCCAACGCTTTTTTAACGTCGTTATCCATCAATAACTCGGTTGGATTTTCCAAAGCTTCTTTAACCGCTACCAAGAACCCAACACTTTCCTTACCGTCGATGATTCTATGGTCGTAAGAAAGCGCTACGTACATTATTGGGCGAATTTCAACCTTACCATCAACCGCTACTGGACGCTCAACAATGTTGTGCATACCTAAAATACCGCTTTGTGGTGGGTTGATAATTGGCGTTGACAACATACTACCGAATACACCACCGTTGGTGATGGTAAAAGTACCACCAGTCATTTCATCAACAGTGATTTGTCCGTCTCTGGCACGCAAAGCCAAACGCTTTACTTCAGATTCCACACCTCTAAAACTTAAGTTTTCGGCATTTCTGATTACAGGTACCATTAAACCTTTTGGTCCAGAAACGGCAATACTGATATCACAGAAATCGTAAGTAAGCATTTCTTTCCCATCAATCATGGAATTTACGGCTGGATACATTTTTAATGCCCTAACCACAGCCAAAGTGAAGAAACTCATAAACCCTAAACCAACACCGTGCTTGGATTTGAAAGTTTCTTTATATTCTGAACGCAATGCGAAAATAGGCGACATGTCTACCTCGTTAAAGGTCGTTAACATAGCCGTAGTGTTTTTGGCTTCCACCAAACGCTCGGCTACCTTACGGCGCAGCATTGACATTTTAGTACGTGAAGTTCCTCGGTTTCCACCAGTTGGTGTTCCCATAGACGGTACCGCTTTAACGGCATCATCTTTAGTTACCCTACCATCTTTACCTGTTCCGGTAACAGAAGCGGCATCCATACCTTTTTCGGCCAAAATCTTTTTTGCAGCTGGGCTCGCGCTACCAGTAGCATAAGTTTTGGTTTCGGCAGCAGGTGTTTTAGGCGCTTCAGCTTTTGGAGCTTCTTCCTTTTTCTCAGCCTTTGGAGCGTCGCCACCTTCTGGTTTTTCGGCAGCTGTGTCAATCAAACAAACCACTGCACCAACTGCAACGGCATCGCCTTCCTCTGCTTTAAAAGTAATGGTTCCACTGGCTTCGGCAGGCAATTCTAAAGTAGCCTTGTCGCTATCTACCTCTGCAATGGCTTGGTCTTTTTCAACATAATCTCCTTCTTCAACCAACCATGTTGCTATTTCAACTTCTGTGATGGATTCCCCTGGCGAGGGAACTTTCATTTCTAAAATCATTCTTTATAATTTTAATGGTATCTAAATCTAATTTTTATTCTATATCAAAAACAGCGTTAATTACTTGTCTTTGTCTTCTTTTATCTCTGGTGCTGGATCCTGGTGCAGGAACTGAACTGTATGGTCTTGAGCACACTTCTAATTTCACTAAATCCATGCGTTGTGCCATGTGCGTCCAAGCCCCCATATTTTTAGGTTCCTCTTGTGCCCAAACGTATTTTTCAACGTTGCTATAACGATTAATCACGCCTTGTATTTTATCTAAATGAAGCGGGAACAACTGCTCTATTCTTACCAATGCTACATCTTCCCTGCCCAACGATTCTCTTTCTTCCAACAAATCGTAATAGAATTTACCGGTACAGAACACCAATTTCTTTACGTTTTCTGGGTTTACAGTATCGTCTATAACTTCTTGGAAGTTCCCAGAGGTTAACTCGCTAATGGACGACACTGCTTTTGGGTGACGCAATAAACTTTTTGGTGTGAAGACAATTAACGGCTTACGGAAATTGCGCTTCATTTGGCGACGCAGCAAGTGAAAGAAGTTTGCCGGTGTAGTACAATCCGCCACAACCATGTTGTCGTTTCCGCACAACTGAAGATAACGCTCAATTCTGGCAGACGAGTGCTCTGAACCTTGCCCTTCGTAACCATGTGGCAACAATACCACAATGCCGTTTTGCGATTTCCACTTGTCTTCGGCAGCCGATAAATATTGGTCGAAAATAATCTGTGCACCGTTACTAAAGTCACCAAACTGAGCCTCCCAAATAGTTAATGTATTTGGGTTGGCCAATGCATAACCGTAATCGAAACCTAACACGCCATACTCTGATAAAAACGAATTGTAGATGTACATTTCGCCTTTATTCTCTGGGTTGGTATTTAGTAGGTTGATACGCTCTTCAGACTTTTCGTCCCTTAAAATAGCATGACGGTGGCTAAAGGTACCACGCTCCACATCCTGACCTGAAATACGCACGTTATAGCCTTCTTCCAACAAACTTCCGTAAGCTAAAGTCTCGGCCATACCCCAATCTAAAGTATCGGTTTCGAAAACCATTTTGGCACGACCTTCCAAAATACGCTCAGCTTTTCTTAAAAACTTAACGCCATCGGGAACTGTGGAAACTACTTTTGAAATGTTTTTCAACTTAGATTCATCGTAGCCAGTTTCATCCGATTCCAACATCGCCTCAATGCCTCTACGTTCGAACCCTTTCCAACGCTCTTGCATAAACTCTCTTACTTTGGACGACTCAGCCTCTTTCGATTTTTCGTATTCCGACTCTAAAGTGTCTTTAAATTCACTTACAATACCATCCACATAATCTTTATCTACCGTATTTTCAGCAATTAGCTTATCGGAATAAAGTTTAAATGGATTCGGGTGTTTTGAGATTTCTTTATATAATTTAGGTTGGGTAAATCGAGGTTCATCCCCTTCGTTATGCCCATATTTTCTATAGCCCAACAAATCGATATAAACGTCTTTTTTGTAACGCATTCTGTATTCCAAAGCCAATTCAACAGCGTGAACCACAGCTTCAGCATCATCAGCATTAACGTGCATAACGGGCGAAAGGGTTACTTTGGCCACATCGGTACAATAGGTACTGGAACGGGCATCGAGGTAATTGGTAGTAAATCCAATTTGGTTATTCACCACAATATGAACCGTACCACCGGTTTTATAACCGTTTAATTGGCTCATTTGGGCCACTTCGTAAACCACACCTTGACCTGCAACTGCAGCATCACCATGAACGATAATAGGAATGATTTTAGAATCGTCGCCATCATAATCGTTATCGATTTTGGCTCGGGTAATTCCCTCGGCCACTGGAGCAACGGTTTCTAAATGCGACGGGTTTGGCACCAAATTCATCTTGATATTTTTACCGTTTTGGTAGGTTTTATCAAGCGTTAAACCTAAGTGGTATTTTACGTCGCCATCAATATTTTCATCTTCGAAATCCAAACCATCAAACTCATTGAACAGTTCGTTTAACGGTTTTCTGAAGATATTCACCAAAGTACTCAATCGGCCGCGGTGTGCCATCCCTAAAACGCACTCTTTAACCCCATATTTTTCTGAAGCATAAAACAGCACGTTGCTAATGGCTGGAATCA
Organism: Tamlana crocina; assembly: GCA_040429635.1. Taxonomy (NCBI): domain Bacteria; kingdom Pseudomonadati; phylum Bacteroidota; class Flavobacteriia; order Flavobacteriales; family Flavobacteriaceae; genus Tamlana; species Tamlana crocina. The sequence continues at coordinate 3,264,865 of CP158972.1, forward strand.
ACGACTCGCCTCCTTCAAGCGAAAAACGCTTTTGCCCTACATATTTGGTTTGCAAAAAGTTTTCGAAGGTTACGGCTTGATTTAACTTTGATAGAATGTATTTCTTTTTATCAACCGAAAAATTAGGTTGATTATCATTTAAATTCAATTTTTCCTGCCACCACGCAATCACTTCCGGGTTACGCAAGTACATATATTCTACACCAATAGAGCTACAATAAATACGCTCTAAGTGCACTAAAATCTTACGTAGGCTTTGCGCACCAATACCTAAAATTTCACCGGCATTAAAAACGGTATCCAAATCGGCTTCTGTGAGTCCGAAATTTTCAATATCTAAGGTTGGCGAGTAGGTTCTTCTGTCGCGAACAGGGTTAGTTTTGGTAAACAAATGCCCCCTCATTCGGTAGCCATCAATAAGTTTGATAACTTGGAATTCCTTTTGAAGATATTCTGGCATTTGGGCCGAAACACCCTCTACAATTTCACCATCCAATCCGTAGTTTTCACTGCCAAAATCGTAACCTTGGAAAAAAGCTCTCCAACTTGGCTCTACGGCATCGGGGTTTTCAAGATATTGTTCGTATAAATCTGCAAAAAATGCGGTATGTGCTGCGTTTAAAAATGAAAATTTATCCATTGTTTGTTTTAATCCCGTGTAGGTTTAGTCAAAATATTTTTCAAAAATACAACATTTGGTAAAACTAGAAGTTGGTTTAACTATATTTATAGCACGAAAACTTGTTAAATAAACATGTTTTAATTATTTGTTAATTTTTTATCAATTCCTTACTTTTATGAATGCATTTTTCTCAATTAACAAAAAATACATATTGCTTTTTAGCATCTTCTCGTTTTTTACCTCCGTTGGAATATCTCAAAGCAGCAACAATGCGTTTTGGGAAAACGTTCGTTTTGGTGGCGGCCTTGGCTTAAACTTTGGCGACAACTTTTTTAGCGCTACCGTTGCCCCGAGTGCTATCTATCAGTTTAACAGTACGTTTGCGACAGGTTTGGGACTAAACGCGACATTTAACAATCAGAAAAGTGTTTATAAATCTACCATCTTGGGAGGCAGCTTAATTGGGCTTAGCAATATTTTAAACGTGCTTCAGCTTTCGGCAGAATTTGAACAATTACATGTTAACCGAAGATACAATGTAAACCTGAATACCGAAGACGACAGTTATTGGTCGCCCGCCCTATTTTTAGGAGCTGGTTACAGAAGCGGCAACGTCACCTTTGGGGTGAGATACGACGTGCTGTACGACAGTAGCAAAAGTATTTATGCCGACCCTTGGATGCCTTTCGTACGGTTTTATTTCTAAGTTTTTTCAGCTAGAATAACGCTCTTTAAACCACACTTTTTGCCATTCGCGCTTTAGGATTAAAAACGAAACGTCTTCCGAAAGTTTCAGCACATCTTCACCATCCAAAGCTTTAACGGCATGTTCCGAAACATCGATGATATAAAGTAAATTGAGGTATTCGGTAAATTTTTCTTGAATGAGTTTATAAACGGTTTCGTGAAGCATCAATTTTAAGCTGGAAGGCAAAATATCCTCATGAAAATCTAAATCGATATTAGCCAAAAGGAAATCTTTATTGAGCTGAAGAATCAATTTTTGGTATAAATTGGATTGATTGGCTTCCACAATCAAATCCTCAAAAGTTGCTGGCAATTGCATCATACAGTGCGATTCATTAAACTAACACCAAAACGTTTTAAAAGCTCTTTTTTACCTTCTGAAATATTCAAGCTTTCCAAAGTTTTGAATGCCTTTTGCGTGTATTCATCAATCGCTTTTTTTGTGGCTTCAGCTGAGCCGGAAGACACAAAAGCCCTTTTAGCAACCTCAATTTTAGCGTTGGTATCTTTTGGGGTTTCCGAAAACAAAGCCATTAATTCTTTCCTTTCAGTTTCATTTGAAAACTCCAAGGCTTTCAAGTACAGATAGGTTTTTTTGTTTTCTATAATATCGCCGCCCACTTGCTTCCCAAAAGTTTCCGGGTCTCCAAAAGCATCTAAGTAGTCGTCCTGAAGCTGAAATGCAATTCCCAAGTTTCTACCGAACTCATAAATGGCTTGCTGGTCTTCATCTGACGCTTTAGCCACAATCGCTCCCATTTGCAGCGCAGCCCCCACTAAAACGGCCGTTTTGTACTCAATCATTTTGAGATACTCAGGAACCGACACATCGTTTCGGGTTTCGAAATCCATATCGTATTGTTGGCCTTCGCAAACCTCCAATGCCGTTTTACTGAACAACTTGGCCAGCGCCTGAAACGTGATTGGTTCGTAATTCTCAAACAATTGGTAAGCCATAATCAGCATGGCATCGCCAGAAAGAATCCCCGTATTGACATCCCATTTTTCGTGCACAGTTTTTTGGCCTCTGCGCAGTGGAGCTCCGTCCATAATATCGTCGTGCACCAACGAAAAATTATGGAACACTTCAATACTCAATGCGGCATTGAGGGCTTCTTTGTAATCTCCGTTAAAAATTTCGGCAGCCATTAATGTTAACACTGGTCGCAGGCGCTTCCCTCCTAAATTTAAAATATAATCTATGGGACGGTAAAGGTTTTCGGGTTCTTTTGCTGTGGCGTATTCTTTTAAATAAGCAACAACATGCTGTTGGTATTCTTCTATTGAAAGCATGAAACAAAAATCGGTTTTTGTCGTCATTATACAAAGTAAAAAACAACAATATTAAATTATCGTTAAAACTCAGAAAACTTTTTTTGTTTTTAAAGTTTCCTATTGTACTTTTGCCTCCAAATTATGAAGGAAGATATTTTAAAAAGTGCTGTTGATTTATTTTTAAACTATGGGTTTAAAAGCGTGACCATGGACGATATAGCCAGTGCCCAAGGCATCTCAAAAAAAACGATTTATCAATATTTTGAAAACAAAACGGTTCTTGTTGAAGAGGCCGTTATGTATTTGTTCCAAACCATTTCGAGCGGCATTGAAGACATTCGCGACTTAGAGAAAAACCCTATTGAGGAGATTTTGGAAATCAAAGAATTCTTGATGCAACATCTAAAAGATGAAAAATCGTCGCCCCAATATCAGTTGGAGAAATACTACCCAAAGATATTTAAGGACATTAAAGAAAAACAATTTTGCGTTATGGAAGATTGCGTAGCCTGTAACCTGGAGCGTGGCGTAAAACTTGGCCTATACCGAAAAAATATTAATATCGATTTTATCTCTAAAATCTATTTTACCTGCATGATTGCCCTAAAAGACAAAGAACTTTTCCCTTTAAATAATTACTCAATGCTAACACTCAACAACAATTATTTAGAGTACCATTTGCGTGGTATTTGCACCCCAGAGGGCCTTAAACAATTAGATCATCATTTAACAACAAATCAATCATAAAACATGAAGCACAAACTCATTTTAATCTTTGGTTTTCTATTGGCTTTAAAAGGATTTTCACAAGAAACCCCAACCCAATTCTCAATACAGGAAGCCATTGATTATGCCTTGGAACATAATCGAACGGCCAAAAATGCCGCCCGCGACATTGAAGCCGCAAAAAAACAAAAATGGGAAACCACAGCAACGGGTTTGCCTCAAATTGATGCAAAAATTGACTACCAAAACTTTTTAAAACAACAGGTATCGCTAATTCCTGCAGAGTTTTTTGGAGGAAACCCCGGCGAGTTTCAGGACGTTATCTTCAGTCCGAAACAAAACATGACGGCTACAGCCACCTTAACCCAAAAGATTTTTGATGGTTCTTACCTTGTTGGGCTACAATCGGCTAAAGTGTTTTTGGAAATCTCAAAAAACGCCAAGGAAAAAACTGACCTTGAAGTTAGGAAAGCGGTTATTGAAGCTTATGGCAATGTGCTTATGGCCGAAGAAAGTGTAAATATTTTACAACGGAATATTAAAACTTTGGAAAAAAACCTGTTCGAAACCCAAAAAATTTACGAAAACGGATTGGAAGAACAGGAAAGCGTGGAACAGCTTCAAATCACCCTTTCGGGTGTGAAGAGCAACCTAAAAAATGTAAGCCGCTTAAAAGATTTAGCATACCAAATGCTGAATATCAACTTGGGCCTCGACATTGATAACCCAACGGTGTTAACCGATAAATTGGAACAATTAACAGCACAAAACATTACCTTGGATTTGCTCGCCGCCGAAGAAAGCGTTGAAAACACCATCGATTACCGAATTGCAGAAAACGACACAAAATCGAAAGAGTTGCTTTTAAAACTTGAAAAAAGCAAAGCGCTCCCTACTTTAAATTCATTTATCAATGGAGGTTATTCGGGTTTTGGTAACGAGTTTAATTTTGCAAACAGCGACCAAGATTGGTTTGGCTTTTCTTTATTTGGCGTAAGTTTAAATATTCCCATTTTCAGTTCATTGGGAAGAAGTGTCGCTACGCAACGTGCCAAAATCAACTTAGAAAAAGCCAAAGATGATCTTACGGAAACCGAGCAAAAAATCAGGTTACAAATTGCTTCCGCGAAAAGCGATTATCAATACGCCGTTGAAGATTACGACAACAAAAAGCAAAACCTAAACCTTGCCGAACGCATTGAAGCGAAAAACCAAACTAAGTTTTTTGAGGGTGTGGGCTCCAGTTTCGAACTGCGCCAAGCTCAAACCCAACTCTATTCGGCGCAACAGGAATTTCTTCAAGCCATGCTCGATGTCATCAATAAAAAGGCCGCTTTAGAAACCGCGCTTAATACCATTAACTAATCACCAATCAGAAAAACACTAAAAATGAAACATACATTTTCTTTAATCATAATCGCGCTGCTTTTAGTATCCTGTGGTGGCGAAAACAAAAAAAACTCTGTTGAAAACGTTTTAGAAAGCAATAATTTAGAAACCATTCGCCAAAAACGTGCGGAATTGGTTAACGAACAGGAAATGACCAACAGCAAAATAAAGCAGTTGGACGCCGCCATATCAAAATTAGATACGGTAAGACACGTACCGTTAATCACAACATTTTTGGCAAAGCAAGAAGTTTTTAAACACGTTCTGGAAATCCAAGGTAACGTTACCACAAAAAACCTTTTAGTAATCACCCCAGAGTACAACGGTATTTTAACACAGGTTTACGTAAAAGAAGGACAACGCGTTAACAAAGGGCAACTACTTGCAAAAATAGATGATGGCGGACTTAGCCAGCAGCTGGCTCAATTGCAAATTCAAACCGATTTAGCAAAAACCACCTTCGAGCGCCAAAAGCGTTTGTGGGAACAGAACATTGGTAGTGAAATTCAATATTTACAGGCTAAATCAAATTACGAAGCGCAACAGGAAACAGTCAACCAACTTAAAAAACAAGTGGCCAAAACTAGTGTAACGGCTCCATTTTCTGGTACTATCGACGATGTTATCACCGAACAAGGTAGCGTAGTTGCAGCTGGGCAAACCCCTTTAATGCGCTTGGTAAACCTCAACGATATGTACATTGAAACCAGCGTACCGGAAAGCTACATCCCCGATGTTACCAAAGGAAAACACGTTGTGGTCGAGTTTCCTATTTTGGGCGAAAGCGTTGAAACCGAAGTGCGCCAAGCCAGCGATTTCATCAATCCGGACAACAGAACATTTAAAATCGAAGTGGGGATTCCCAATAAAAACGAAAACATCAAGCCCAACTTAACAGCAAAACTGAAGATTAACGATTACACCAATAACGAGGCTATTTTGGTACCGCAGAGTATCATTTCAGAAAATGCCAATGGCGAGCAATACGTTTACACCATAAAAGATAAAAATGGAAACAACGAGGGCGTTGCCAACCGCGTTATTGTTAAAACGGGCAAAACCCAAGGCGATGTCATTGAAATTTTAGAAGGTGTTAGCAATGGCACCGAAATTATCAAAGAAGGCGCTCGAAGCGTTAAAGACGGACAAACCGTTAAAGTGATTAACTACTAACCGGAAGACTAATGACTAACAAAAAGAACAAAAAACAAGTCGATAAAGAATTTGGTTTGTCGTCGTGGGCCATCAACAACAAAACCACGATGTATGTACTTATTGCTGTATTCTTCTACATTGGTGCATCTGCATTTTTCGATATGCCCCGAGAAAATTTCCCCGAAGTAAACGAGACTAAAATCTACGTGAGTTCGGTGTTTCCTGGAAATACGGCTGAAGACATTGAAAAACTCATTACAGACCCGCTTGAAGACAAGTTAAAAACGGTGAGTAATGTGGTAGAAATCACCTCTACTTCCCAAGAAGATTACGGAATGATTATGGTCGAGTTCGATGAAAACATCACCGTTGAACAAGCCAAACAAAAGGTTAAGGACGAAATTGACACCGAAACCTCTGGTGAAGATTGGCCAACCTTTAACGGTGCCAAAGTAGAACCCGACGTGTTCGAGTTGAGCCTTTCGGAAGAAATGCCCATTTTAAACATTAATATTTCTGGCGATTATCCTATAGAAAAACTAAAGGAATACGCCGAATACCTTCAAGACGAAATTGAAGATTTATTGGAAATTAAAAAGGCCGATATCCGTGGTGCTCAGGAAAAAGAAGTTGAAGTAGCGGTTGATATTTACAAAATGATGGCTGCCAAAGTAACCTTTGGCGATATTATTGGCGCCATAAATAATGGCAACGTTACCATGTCTGCCGGAAACTTAAAAGCTAGTGGGCAACGACGCACCATCCGTATTTTAGGTGAAATAGATAAGCCTTCCGATTTAGAAAATTTTGTTGTAAAATCAGAAAACGGAAACGCCATTTACCTAAAAGATGTGGCCCAAGTATCGTTTAAAGAAGAAGACAAAACCACTTATGCGCGCGAATACGGTGAGCCCGTTGTGATGCTCGACGTTAAAAAACGCGCCGGAAAAAACATGGTGGCTGCGGCCGAACAAATTCAAGTTATTGTTGAAGATGCCATTGAAAATGTATTTCCGCAAGACTTAAAAGTGAGCATCACCAACGACCAATCTTCCGTAACCATTGGCCAGGTGGACGATTTGGTAAACAACATCATTTTCGGGGTACTATTGGTAGTAACCGTTTTAATGTTCTTTTTAGGATTTAAAAACGCCATTTTCGTTGGTTTTGCCATCCCGATGTCTATGTTCATGTCGCTCATGATTCTGAACATTTTTGGCTATAGTTTGAATACCATGGTGCTTTTCGGCTTAATTATGGGCTTAGGTATGCTGGTGGACAACGGTATTGTGGTAGTTGAAAACGTGTACCGATTGATGGATGAAGAAGGCATGAGCCGTATTGAAGCCGCCAAAAAAGGAATTGGAGAAATTGCCTTTCCTATTATCATTTCTACGGCAACTACGGTAGCTGCTTTTATACCGCTGGGGCTATGGCCGGGCATTATGGGTGAGTTTATGATGATTTTACCCATCACATTATCCATTGTTTTAGGGTCATCGTTATTCGTAGCCATATTTTTCAACTCGGTATTGGTTTCCCAATTTATGAATACCGAAGACAAAGACATGCCTCTAAACAAAATAATCAGAACTACGGTTATCATGGCCGTTCTCGGCATACTGGTATTCATTACAGGTGGCGAGTACCGTGCACTGGGAACGCTTATGGTATTTACCGCCATTATGCTTTGGGTGTATCGACTGTTTTTAAGAAAATGGGCAAACAACTTCCAGACCAAAACCTTGGTAAAATTGGAAAGATGGTACGAAAGTCAGTTACGATGGGCCCTTTCAGGTAGAAAGCCCTATTTTTTAAGCGTCGGCATATTTCTGTTGCTCATTGTTTCGTTTATTACATTCGGAATTTCATTGGCAACGCAACGTACCAAAGTCGAGTTTTTCCCAGACAATAAGCCCAACCAGATTATTGTCTATATTGAATACCCTCAAGGTACGGCCATTGAAAAAACCAACGCCATTACCAAGGAAATTGAAAAACGGGTCTATAAAGTTATCAGCCAAGATCAATACCAAGACAACGGCTACAACTTTTTGGTAGAAAGTGCCGTATCGCAAGTTGGCGAAGGTGCCGGGAACCCTCAAACCGATGGCGGTTCTGCTGCCGAAATGCCTCATAAAGCAAAAATTACGGCCTCCATGCGCGAGTACAAATACCGTCGCGGGGAAGACAGTGAGCTGTTGCGTCAAAAAGTACAGGAAGCCTTGGTGGGCATTTATCCGGGAGTTTTAATTTCAGTTGAAAAGGATGCCAACGGTCCGCCAGCAGGTTCGCCCATCAATATTGAAATTGAAGGTGACGATTACAACGAATTGATTGCCGTGGCCGAAAACATGCGCGAGTTCATCAACACCAAAAATATCCCGGGAATTGATGAGCTTAAAATTGATGTGAATAAAGACAAACCATCAATGCAAGTTTCGGTAGACAGAGAAAAAGCAGGCGAATTAGGAGTAAGTGCCGCACAAGTGGGCCAACAATTGCGAAACTCCATTTTTGGAGCTAAAGCCGGCATTTACAAAGAAGGTGGTGATGATTACGACATTTACGTGCGTTTCAATCAAGACAACCGATACAACACCAGTGCGCTGTTCAACCAGAATATCACTTTTAGGGATAATACCGGGCAGTTGAAGGAGATTCCACTTTCGGCAGTTTCAAAATACGAAAACACTTCAGGGTTCAGTGCCATCAAGCACAAAGACACCAAGCGAGTGGTAACGGTGTATTCTGCATTGGCACCGGGCTACACAGATGCACAGGCAATCGTAAACCAAATTCAAAACGAAATGAAAAGTTTTGAAGAACTTCCCGAAGGCATTAAAATTGACTACACCGGACAGATTGAAGAACAGCAAAAGCAAATGGCCTTTTTGATGGGAGCGTTTTTTACTGGTCTTGGGTTGATTTTCTTTATTTTGATTTTCCAATTTAACTCCGTTTCAAAACCTGCCATCATTATGTTGGCTATTTTCTTAAGTTTTATTGGAGTATTTGGTGGATTGGTTATCACCGGAAAAGCCTTCGTTATTATGATGACCATGGTAGGTATTATTTCACTTGCCGGAATCGTGGTAAATAATGGGGTGGTGCTGCTCGATTACGCACAACTGCTGATTGACAGAAAGAAAGCGCTTAGAGATTTGGAAGACGACCAATATTTAACCAATGAAGATCTGTTTGAAAGCATTGTAAAAGCAGGAAAAGCACGTTTGCGCCCGGTGTTACTTACAGCCATTACCACCATACTAGGTTTAATCCCATTGGCTATTGGTTTGAACATCAACTTCTTTTCGCTGTTTAAAGATTTTAACCCCAATATTTACATGGGTGGAGATAATGTAGTATTTTGGGGTCCGTTAGCATGGACAGTAATTTACGGATTATTAATTGCTACTTTCTTAACACTAATAATTGTACCCGTTTTGTTTTTCCTTTCAATGAAATTGAAAATGTGGTTATTTAAAAATCGTGTTGCCAAACAGGAAGAACCTCTTAATGAAGAAGTTTTTAATATGGATAAAAGGCTAGAGTAACATCTAGTCACAGTTTAAAGCAACAGCTTTTAGTTGCTTTAAAGAGATCCTTTTTCTTAGATAAAAAAGGATTAGTTAATAGCGAAGAAAAGCCCCAACAATTGTTGGGGCTTTTTGATTTCACTGAGTGGCCGAAAACTTTTATCTACCCTATTGTAATTACAAAACAGAATAAAATCACTTTTAACATTACATTAAATAACATTTAAAGCTCTGCCTACTTTGGTGAAAGCTTCTACGGCTTTATCGATGTGCTCTGTATCGTGCGAAGCAGAAAGCTGTACTCGGATTCTAGCCTTTTCTTTGGGCACAACTGGATAGAAAAAAGCAATTACATAAATACCTTCGTCCAGCAATTGTGCAGCAAATTCCTGTGCCAATTTAGCATCGTACAACATCACCGGAACAATGGGATGTTCACCAGGAATGATATCGAATCCCGCTTCGGTCATTTTACTTCTGAAACGCTTGGTATTGTTCTGTACTTTTTCAATTAAATCGGTTGAAGTTTTCAACTTATCAAGTACAGCAATTGAAGCTCCTGCAATGGCAGGCGCCAAAGTGTTGGAAAATAAATATGGTCGGGATTTTTGTCTTAGCATCTCCACTATTTCCTTTTTAGCCGCCGTAAATCCGCCGGAAGCACCTCCAAGGGCCTTTCCGTAGGTTCCGGTGATGATGTCTATCCTGCCCATAACGGCTCTGTATTCGTGGGTGCCACGACCTGTTTTCCCAATAAATCCTGTAGCGTGGCACTCATCAACCATCACCATGGCTTCGTATTTTTCGGCTAAATCGCATATTTTATCAAGCTGGGCAATGGTGCCGTCCATAGAAAACACGCCATCGGTAACAATCAATTTTCTTCTCGCTCCCGAAGCAGCTTTCAACTGTTCTTCCAACGCTTCCATATTATTGTGCGAATAGCGATACCTTGCAGCTTTGCACAACCGGATCCCATCAATAATAGAGGCATGGTTTAATTCATCTGAAATTATGGCGTCTTCCTTTGAAAGAATAGGCTCAAAAACCCCACCGTTGGCATCAAAAGCAGCAGCGTAGAGAATACAATCTTCCATGCCTAAAAACTCTGCGGTTTTTTGTTCCAATGCTTTGTGGATATCTTGCGTACCACAAATAAACCGTACCGACGACAGGCCAAAACCATGCGTTTTCATGGCCTCAATACCAGCTTCAACCACATCTGGATGTGATGATAGCCCCAAATAATTATTGGCACAAAAGTTAAGTACTTCACCACCAGCCGTGGTCTTGATTTCGGCGCCTTGTGGCGTAGTAATTATGCGTTCCTTTTTATAAAGTCCAGATGCTTTTATGTCGTTCAGTTCGTTTTCAAGTTGTTGTTTAACCGTTCCGTACATATTTCTAATATTTTAATGATTATAGACTGTTTTTTATGTAGCCATCTTCTCCTTTTGTTCAATTTAACATTTTGAGCCTTTAAAAGCGTTTTTTTTGATTTTTCATGGTATATCCCTTATTAATTCTCAAATAAAGCCAAACAGTTTATAAAGATAAATTTAATTTACTGATTTGACAGTCCATCTTGGAGAGAAAGTTTTTACCGATTCAAACAACCTTTACCTGCGTTCATTTATATGTTTTCATTCATTGAATAAAATGCTTAAAAACAAAAAACCTGCAAGCCAAATAAGTATTTCGCCTACAGGTTTTTAAAATTCAACAAACTAAAGTTTATATCTCAACCTTATGAATAATCATTAGGCTGTAAATAAACCTTGTACTATTTGGCAATGTTAATTATGATTACCATCCTGGGTTTTGGTTAAGGTTAAAATCTGGAATAATTGAAGTATCTTTAATTGGAATAGGGAAAATAAGAAACTTGTCTTGCCATGCATTACGTCTTTCTGTTACAAAACGCTTGTAATCAAAATCATTTCCGTTTTTAATAACCTCCATACCTGTTACCAACTTGTCAGTTTGATCAAGTATTTTCCATCTTCTTACATCCCAAAAGCGATGTTCTTCGATAACTAGCTCTACTCTTCGTTCGTTCCTGATTCGCTGTCTGAATTCGTCTTGCGACAAACCAGTTCGTAAATTTGGCATACCGGCTCTTTGCCTAATGGCATTAATGGCATTGTAAGCCTCTGTTGTAGGCCCATTGGCTTCATTCTCTGCTTCTGCATAATTAAGATAGATTTCTGCTAAATGATATTTTTTCCATCTTGATTGAGCATTTTGTCTATTTTGAAGCTTAGGGTCATGAAACTTTCTTAAGTAGTATCCTGTATGGGTATTCTTTTTATTTGGAGGTGTTTTTTTAAGCGCATCTGCTCCTCCTGCAAAAGTTTCCACCACATGAATCCTTCCTGCGATATTGTCGTAAAGTGCTCCGTTATACCAAACAGTTGCGTAAAATCTAGGATCTCTCCCTTCATAAGGATTATCTGGATCGTATCCTGATTCTGTGTTAATTATGGGTTCTAGGTGATCTTCATCGTTGTAACCTAAAATAGCAGGTTCTCCAGTTGTTACCATATCATAGCTATCCACCAATTCTTGGGTAGGTGTTACCCCTACCTTAAACTGACCTGGCATGCTAGGTAGTGCGTTTGTGTTTCTAAAGCTAGGGTGCCCATTGGTCATTCGTTCAAATATGGTTTCTCTATCTCTTGGAGATGGGTTCACGTCGGATCTTGAGAAAAAATACTCTTCATAATCAGGGAAAAGCTGATACTCACCTCCTTGTGTTAATGCATCCAAAGCCTCTTTTGAAGCAGTTGCAGCAGCTTGCCATTTAGCGGTATTGTTTTCAGGATTCCATAGTGGGCTAGCATTGTAAAGCAGAGCTTGCGATTTTACTGCATGAGCTACGGCTTTGGTAAAACGTCCTCGTTCTGGCTCTAGTGTTATCCTAATTGGTAAGTTTGGATTGGCTATAGCTTCATCACAATCATTTACTATAAAATCGATACACTCCTGGAATGTAGGCCTAGTTAATGATGTATAATCGAAAGCCGGCGAAAACGGTTCATCGACTATTGGCATTGGTCCATATTGTTTTATCAACTCTAAATAATAAAATGCTCTTAGTAATTGTGCTTCTGCTTTGTACCTTTCTCTATCTTTTTCGGCGCTAATATTGGCAGTTTCAATATTTGCCAAAAATACATTGGCATTTCTTATTCCTGTCCAGAATGTATTGTAATGATTCTTTCCGTGACCAGCAGGGCCATTTTCCAAAGGGTTGAAGCTGGGCGTCATGGACCCAGTTATCCAAATATTCGCAATATTACCGGGTGTGTTCCCTACATCGGCATCTTGGCATTCATCGGTAACTCCTGCCAAAAATGTAAAAAAGTGATAATAATAAGAATAAGACGGAATGCTGGAATAAACAGTATTTAAATATGCTTCAGTATGGTTTTCGTCTTGAAACACATCATCTAAGGTTAACCTGCCATCAGGTGTTATATCCAATGCTTTGTCGCAACCCAGTATGAGTGCAGCACTAACTAGTATGTATAAAAATTTATTTTTCATTTTTCTATTTTATTTTTAAAATTTTACATTAACCCCTAAACTGTAAACTTTAATAAGTGGATATGTAAGTCCGTTAGCAGCTTCAGGATCGTAATTTTTGTTTGGTAGTTTATCCCAAGTTATCAAGTTTAAACCATTTACGTACAGCCTCATGTTTGCCACACCTTTTAAAGGTACTCGGTATCCTATTTCTAAGTTTTTTAACCTCACATAACTGGCATCTCTTATAAAAAAGGAATTTTCAATTTCACTTGGCGAAGGCTCTGTACTTAATCTAGGGAAACCGATGTGTTCTCCATTTGCAGCACGCTCGGGCGTCCAACTAGACAAATGTTGGCTAAAAAAGTTGTTTTGCCCGCTGGCGTAAGTACCTCTACCTCTATAAAACTTGTCTACATTAGCAACACCTTGAACCAACACACTCAAATCGAAGTTTTTATAAGTAGTACTTAACCCCAAACCGAATGAGGTTTCGGGCACGGTGGAAGCCCCTATAGGAGCAATATCTCTTTGATCAACAACACCATCGCCGTTAAGGTCTTTATATTTAAAATCTCCCGGTCTGGATTCATGCCCTCCAACAATTTGTTCTGGCGAGTTATCGATTTCTTCCTGTGTTTCAAAATATTTTTCAACCACATACCCAAAATTCTGCCCAATTCTGTAACCTGTTTGCCTGTACCTGTATGCATAATCTTCTGGGAGCAAGGGTTCATCTGCAAATTTTTGCTTGTTTGTGGCGTAACCAACAAATGCCCTTCCTCTAACAAAAAAGTCTGGCGAAAATGCTTTTTTGTAATTAAGTTCTACCTCAAATCCTTTGTTCTCTACAACACCAATGTTAACAGGAGGCAAGGTTCCGTTGGGCAATCCGTTTAGAATTGGAATGGTTCCTCTATTCCTTAAAATATTGTCTCGATTTTCAGTAAACACATCCACTATTAAATCAAATGCATTTAAAAAGCCCATTTCAAAACCAATATTTACTTTTTTGGCTACTTCCCATTGTAACTCTCCATTTTTCAGCTGGTTGATCGCTATTCTTCGTCCTTCGTTCAAACTTGAAGAATATCCTCCTCCGTTTACTGAAATATCATCCAGGTAAAGGAACCTGTCGTTTCCAATACGGTCATTACCTACCTCACCGTAAGATCCTCTAATTTTTAATCGATCTATACCTTTTACATTCCAAAACTTTTCTTTTGAGATTAACCAACCGGCAGAAACAGCTGGAAAAAAACCAAAACGTCTTCCAGGTGCAAACTGTTCTGACCCGTTATAACCAGCATTAAATTCAAAGAAATACTTACCATTGTACCCATACGTAAACCTTGAGGACACCCCAATAAGGTTATAAGGCAACTGTTCATTGATTATTCTTTTCTGGTGCTGATAAAGCACAAGAGCACTAACATCGTGCTTTTTAAAAGACCTCTTATAATTTAAATATGCCTGGAAATTGGAAAAACTTTGAAACGACCGGCTTCCGGTAATGTTAAGAGGGGTTTCTACATCGTCAGAAAAATTTCTGTAGTAAATCGTATCTTTTCCTGTCGTTGTTTGTTCTATAACTTGAACTTCACGCACATAATTTTTATTGGCATCTAAATTATTGGTAGCCCTAGTATCAAAAGACATTACTGCCTTGGCCGACAATCCTTTAGTGATAAAGTCCAATTTTTGCTCTATTCCAAAAGTAGAGGTTATATTGTTTCGTGTTTGCTGTCTATACCCCGTTCTGTTAAGCAGACCGTATGCTGGGTTAGGAAGTTCAGGAGTTGTTACTACAGCACCACTTGGAGATGTTGGCCCAGGCACATTTGATGGTATATCTAAAATACCCGCCAATATATTAACAGATGGGGAGGTACCTCCTTGTCCTGTAGATGCTGTACTCACAGAAAATGGCGAATTCTGTTTTTCAACGTAACCAGCCAAGTTTAAAAATGCTTTTAGACTTGGGTTTACCTGCATATCAATATTAGACCTAAAATTATAACGATCTAACTTAAAACTAGGGTCGTAATCTAGATTCTTTTCAGTTCTAAATAACCCTCCTTGATTTAAATACCCTGCATTAACATAGTACTTAACAGCCTTACCTGCACCAGAGATATTAAGATTTACCCTCTGTTGCTGAGCAAAATCTTCCATTAAAAGACCTGCCCAATCGGTATCGGGATATCGTTCTGGATCAGAATGTGTTCGGTATGCCTCCAACGCTTCGGCTGAATAAGCATCTCCTAGGCCGTCATTGTTTTGAGCCAAATTTCGCAACGTGGCAAATTCAAAAGCGTTTACTGGTTTTGCTACTCGAGTAAAACTCTGAACACCCGACTCTACCGACAAATTAACCTCTGGAATTTCAGAACTTCCGCGCTTAGTAGTTACCAAAATCACACCATTAGCCCCCCTAACTCCAAAAATTGCCGTCGATGATGCATCTTTTAAAATGGTTACCGACTCTACTTCGTTTGGATCCATATAGGTTAAATCACGCTCTACCCCATCTACCAAAATAATTGGAGATCTGGCATTGATGGTACCTTGCCCCCTAATAAAAAGCTGGGTAACGTCTCTCCCTGGTTCACCAGATGTTTGAATTGATGTAAGCCCAGGTAATCGTCCAGCTAGCGTAACTGCCAGGTTTGCCGCTGGACTTTGCTTAAGTTCTTGGGTGCTAATTGAAGATATTGCTCCTGTTACGGTTGCTTTCTTTTGTTCTCCAAACCCTACAACTACAACTTCTGATAGTTGCTCACTATCTTCAGCAAGCTTAAAATCAATTTTATTCCTTCCATTAACAGCCTCCTCTATGGATTGGTATCCAATAAAGGAAACTTGCAATACAGCATCGGGAGCTGCTTGGATACTATAATTGCCATCAAAATCGGTAACCGTTCCCTTTGACGTTCCTTTTACCATTATAGTTGCTCCTGGCAATGGCAAATTACTTTTCTCGTCAAGAATAACTCCTTTAACTTCAAGGAGCTCCTGTCCATATATTGAGCCGCACCAAACCGTGCTCAATAGGAGCATTAAATAAAATTTTGTTAGTTTTTTTCGCATTAGTCTGTTTTTTATATTTACAATAGTTGGCAAAACATCATCTTAACATAGAGCTTAGAAGTGTGGACCTACAAACAACCCTGTAGTTAATTGATATTTTTTGTTAATTTTCGGTTAAATTATAATTTCCAAAACCTTGAGGCATCCTGCCCTTTTGGGTATAAATGAAAAACCATAAACTTTACTAGGCTCTACAAAAAATATCAAACAACTGAAAATCAAATAATTAACGTTTAAAATTAATGCTTAAAATATTTTTTTAAATATTCAGAAACAAAGCTTTTAGTCCCTCAAAATTGAAGCACTAAAACATTCGGTTTTCTTCAAGGTGAATTGTCAACAAGCAAAAAGTGAATGGGCCAGCCCCCAATAGTATAGACAGGATTAAACAGGATGCTAGTACTTTCTAAATAGATTAATTTTAGTGTTTGTAAAAGCAACACTCTTTTATGGATGCGGTTATAACTTACTTACCTCCCCAAAAAGTCTCTGAATGATTATGCTAAATACAACAACTTTATAGACAAGAATTAATATAACAACTACTATTTGCCATGATAAAAACAAATGATTACGGATTAAAGTTTAGTTTAATACTCATGAAGTTCATACCCCCAATTCTTATGCTTCTTTTTTTTACAAATTGTGGCCAAAATAACACCCATAAAGTTCACCATAGTGTTAACATAAATCAGCTTTACACATCGCATTTAAACTTTGATTGGCAAATAGAAGGGCTAAAAAAAAATAAGCAAAGTGCTTACCAAATTATTGTGTATGCCCAAAACCCAAACACAAAGAACACTGCCAATGTCATTTGGGATTCTGGAAAAACAGAAAGCAAACAACAGGCTAGCATACCTTACTCCGGGCCACGTTTAAAAGGTGGATCAACTTATTTATCTGAAGTCTTAATTTGGGACGAAAGCAATACCGTTTCCAAAAGCGAACCGCAGCCATTCATAGCGCCTTTAAAATACCCTGAAGACTGGAAAGCCAATTGGATTACTTATGATTATGTGCCCGAGGCTGCTTTACCCATATTTAGAAAGTCATTTGAAATAAACCCGAGCACACCCATTGATTTTGCAAGATTACACATTGCCGCACCTGGGTTTTATGAAGCCTACATTAATGGCAAAAAAATAGGAAAGAATGTTTTAGATCCAGCACAAACTAATTATGATGATTATGTTTTTTATTCGACTTATGATATTCCTGTAGAACAGTTAACCCCCTCAAACGTTATGGGTGTAATGCTTGGAAACGGGTGGTACAATCAAAACTTAGTTTGGTCAAAAGCCATGGCTTACGGCCAGCCAGTTTTCATTGCCCAATTAGAAGTACATTATACCAATGGCCAAAAAGAAATTATTGAAACCAATAGTTCCTGGAAATGGCACGAAGGGCCAATAACTTTCACAAACATATACGCCGGCGAACACTATGATGCCAGAGCAGAAGTAGAAAATTGGCTAAGCCCCAACTTGGATGCCACTGGGTGGATTAATGCCAAACCATCAAAAAATCACCCCACAAAAATCATAAAACAATTTGCCCAACCCATAAAGGTTATGGACAGTATTGTTCCCAAAAAAATTAAGCCTTCAGAGAATGGCTCTTATATTTTTGATTTTGGGCAAAACTTTACCGGATGGGTAAAATTGCAAGTAACAGCTAACAAAGGCCAAGAAATAACTATGCGCTTTTCTGAAGAGCTAGATAAAAGAGGACAAATGGACTTTAGATCTACCGGTGTAAAGGCCACAAAAAATATCCAAACTGAAAAATACACGGCAAAGGGCACTGAAATGGAAACTTGGGAACCTCGATTTACCTATCATGGTTTTAGATATGTAGAGGTTTCTGGATTAAACAAACAGCCATCTAAAGACCTCTTAACAGGTATGGTGGTTTACTCTTCAATGAATGAAACGGGGCAATTCCACTCGTCTGAACCAAATATTAATAAACTGCACGAATTAACCAATTGGACATTAAAAAGTAACTTACAAGGCATACCCACTGATTGTCCGCACCGAGAAAAATGTGGATGGACCGGTGATGCCCATGCCTTAGCAAAAACATTGATCTATAATTTCGATTCCCAAAAATTCCTAACAAAATATATATTCGATATGAGGTCTTCTGGGCGTAAGGCTCAAAGAGAGCTTTATTTTGGAAGAAACTTTCATGACCGTAGCATTATTACAAAACCAAAGGGCATTACCACCATGATTGCTCCAGGCAGAAGGACAAGCGGTGTAGCCTCTCCCGATTGGGGAACAGCCATTGTTCAACTACCATGGTATTTGTATTTGCATTATGCAGATAAAGCCGCCCTTAAAGCATTCTACCCAGACATGAAAACTTGGGTTGAGTATGTTCATGCCAAAAACGAAAATGGCATAATACCCCACGGCTTAGGCGACTGGTGCCCTCCAGGCGGCAATGTAAACATTGATTGCCCTGTTCCTATTAGCTCGTCTGCCTTCCATATTCTTGATGTGTCTATAATGAAAAAGACAGCTGCCGCATTAGGTTTAATAGATGATGAAAAGCATTATTCAGAAATGGAAAAAAATCTTGTTTCAAGTTTCAATCAAACTTTTTTAAACAAAGAGTCAATAACTTACGGCAGCCAAACCGCTAATAGTTTGGCTTTAGACATAGGAATTGTACCAGAGCAATACCAAACTGGCGTAGCCAAGGCCATTGTTGATGAAAGCCACAACAAATTTAACGGATTTTTAAATACTGGCATTTTTGGTATCTCTAGAATTTTTAAAGTATTGTGCGAAAATGGTTTTGAAGACGAAGCCTATAGACTCCTTTCGAAAAAGGGGAACCACAGTTTCGAAACCTTGTGGCAACACTACGATGCCACCACTTTATGGGAAATACTTCCAACCAGCACTGATGATGAACTTTACGATGTTTTAATGCTTCGTTCGCACAACCACCCCATGCAGGGCGGGTTTGATGCTTGGTTTTATTCTGGTATTGCAGGCATCAACCCTTCTGAAGAACAACCTGGATTCGAAAAAATTATACTCAAACCCTATTTAACAAAACAATTGCAGCATGCTGAAGCCTCTTACAACACAAAATACGGGACTATAGAAAGTAAATGGAAAAACGAGAACGATACTTTTATATGGGAAATCCGAATCCCTAAAAACAGCTCTGCTGAAGTATTTCTTCCTACTTATGGCAAGAACGTTTCCTTACTTATAAATGGAGAGAGCGTAAATTTGAATGTTTCAAAAAGCATGTTCTCATCAATAGGAACTTTTGAAGATGGACATTATATTGTTGAAATGACACAAAAAAAGAACTAACAACCTGCAAAAGCGCAGCCAAGTACATTTAAATTTTTGTCATCAATTAACCGAGGCGCTAATAACATTCTATTTAGCACAAGTTCGATATAACCATTTATCCTTAAACCACATCATTAGCAAATTAATGGACTGTATCAAGTTGAGCGGGTTGAAACCGAATTGAATTATCGTTTTTCTCTCCTTTCAACTTGTGCTTTGCAAGGTACTTTAAAAAACATTTTTCTTTTCAACCAATCAAGGCTACAACAGCCTATTTTATTCAAAATACTGGCGCAAACACTGAATTTTTAAAAATAGATCTCACGTTATTTAATATCTTATCGAGATAGCATCAACTTTAAGCGTGTCAACAACCCTATAAAAAGCCCCTAAATTAAAAATTAATCTAGGGGCTTCACATTTTAGTCTATCTATAAAAATTATATCGAAACTTTATATCATTAAGCCAAAAATTTAATTGAATTAATTAACGTTTCAGATAAATTTACTCTAATCTCATTACTTCACTTCCTGCTAACAAAAAGGCTCCTGTACCATAGTTTTGCCAACTCTTTGCGCCAGCTCCAGTTGGTGCATCTCCAATATTTTGTACCCAACCTACCATACCGTTTTCTTGCTGACAATCTTCAAGTGCCTTCCATGCCTTTTGTATAGTTGGCATGAATTCTTGTTTAGAAAGTAACTTATTGTTAACTCCCCATGCCAAAGCAAATGTAAAAAATCCGCTGCCACTGGTCTCCCCATGACTATAAGAATCTGGATCTAAAAGACTGGTTCTCCATAGACCATCTTCAGATTGAATCGATTTTATTTTAAAAGCCATCTCTTTAAACAAATTTTCATAAAAAGCTCTGTGTTTATAATCTTTTGGCATATCATCCAAAACTAAGGCTAGCCCCCCTAAAACCCATCCGTTCCCTCGAGACCAAAATATTTTTCTTCCATTTTCGGCTTTTTTATCATTTTTATCTCCCTTCCATACAAAGCGGAGGTCTCTTGCAAAAAGGTGCTCCTCCTGATCATAAAGTAAATTATACGTTTCCATATAATATTTATGCATTTCATCTAAAAAAGAAGAATCGTTTTTATTCTTGGAGTAACTCGCCAAAACAGGAGGTGCCATAAACAGGGCATCGCACCACCACCATAAAATATGGGTTAAACTGTCTTTAGGGCCATGTCTCCATGGATTGGGTTCAAATAAGTGTTTATCAATAAAAGTGGAGGATGGCTCTAGGTTCACCAAATCCTTTCTCGTGCCGTCTATGTATAAATATGGATAGACAATGGCAATATCGTCTGCATGATGGTAGCGTTTAAGCGTTTCCCACTGGTTATTATATCCCATGGTTTTTAGAGCTGCAAGAAATATTTGATTTTTAGTGGCTTGATGGGCACGCACCACCCCCGTATAATAGGCACCATTGGTCCAATCTGTTGGAGAAATGGCAAAAATGGGATGTTGTTCCTGCCATTCTAAAGCCTTTACCATTTTATCTTCTATGCTTGCACTCTGCGAAATTAATTTGCAGGACGTTATGGCCAATACCCCAAAGGCAACCAATGCTTTTAAATACACTTTTTTCATTATTCTTAATTTATCTTTTAATATTAAACCGTACTCCAAAAAAACAAAAACAAAACACGTTATCCATCCTGTCCCTTACAGGTTAGAACAGCAACCCTATTCCACAGGATACTTTATTTTATAAACCATTTTATATTGCACATTAGTTTACTATAAATAAAAGTAAAGCAAATAATTATGAAACTGATTAAAATTAACGCCTTTAAAATTACTTTAGCTGTAATGGCCATATTGTGTACTTTCAATTGTTCTAACTCCAAAAAAGACCATGTACCTTGGAAATTATTAATCGATGGCAATACAACCAATGGATGGCATATTAAAGGAGGTACAGCCACATACAAAGTTAAAGATGGAGTTATAACCGGAACTACTGTAGCAAATACCCCAAATACGTTTTTATCAACCAATGAATTTTACAGCGATTTTATACTAGAATTAGAATTCTTGGTTCCCCAAGGCATGAACTCGGGCGTACAAATAAGGAGCAATAGTTTTCCATATTACCAAAATGGACGCGTACATGGTTATCAAGTTGAAATAGATCCCTCAAAACGGGCTTGGACTGGAGGCATTTACGATGAAGGCAGAAGAAAATGGCTAAACCCATTAAAAGAGAATACAAAAGCACAACAAGCGTTTTTGCAAAACGAATGGAACCATTTTCGAATAGAAGCTATTGGCGACACCATAAAAACATGGATAAACAATGTACCAGCATCCTTTTTAATTGATGACAAAACTGCTTCTGGATTTATTGGCCTCCAAGTACACCGTATTTTTGAAGAGAATCAAGCTGGAAAAAACATCTCTTGGAGAAACATAAAAATTCTAACTGAAGATTTAGAAAAATACACCAAAAACACCCCATTACAGCCTGTTATTACCAAAAACAGCTTAACAATGGATGAAAACCTGAGAGGTTGGAAAATGCTTTGGGACGGAAAAACCACCAAAGGTTGGCGAGGCGCTAAATTAGACTCATTTCCAAAACACGGCTGGCAAATTAAAGATGGCGAACTTATTGTCCTTTCCTCGGGCGGTGCCGAATCTGCTGCAGGCGGAGACATTGTTACCGAAAAACTATACGGCGACTTTGAGTTAAAAGTAGATTTTAAGTTAACACCCGGAGCCAATAGCGGTATAAAATATTATGTTGATACCGAAATAAACAAAGGCCCTGGGTCTTCAATAGGGTTAGAGTACCAAATTCTAGATGACGCCCTGCACCCAGATGCAAAATTAGGAAGCCATGAGGGCAGCAGAACAGTTGCTTCCCTTTACGACCTAATCCAGGCAGATTCTATTAAACCAATTAACCGTATAGGCCAATGGAATACTGCTCATATCATCTCAAAAAACAACCATGTAGAGCATTGGCTTAACGGTACAAAGGTTTTAGAATATGAACGCGGTAACGATGTCTTTAAAAAATTAGTTTCAGAAAGCAAATACGAAAAATGG
This sequence comes from Tamlana crocina, assembly GCA_040429635.1. Lineage (NCBI taxonomy): Bacteria > Pseudomonadati > Bacteroidota > Flavobacteriia > Flavobacteriales > Flavobacteriaceae > Tamlana > Tamlana crocina. Next base: position 3,287,332 of record CP158972.1, read on the forward strand.
CCAAACTTTGGGCTGCTAGATAAAGGCCAAATATTACTTCAGGACCATGGAGACCGTGTAGCTTTCAGAAATATTAAAATTAAAACTTACTAAAACATGAACTCTCGAAGAGATTTTATTAAAAAAACAGCATTAACAGGGGCAGCTATAACGCTCACTAATTCGGCTATGGCGATGTCTGCTAAAAGTTATAACAAGATTATAGGTTCAAACGAACGTTTAAACATTGCCATTGTAGGCTTGGGTCGCAGACTTCCAGCTTTTAAGGAACCCATCGCTCTAAAAGAAAGTAACGTTAAACTATCTTATTTATGCGACGTCATGGAAAGTCAACGCCTAAAAGCCCATAAAGATTTCAAAAAAATTATTGACTACACCCCTACACTAGAAAATGACTTAAGAAAAGTTTTAGATGACAAAAATGTAGATGTTATAATAAATGCCACACCAGATCATTGGCACACCCCTGGTTCCATTATGGCCATGCAAGCAGGCAAACATGTTTACGTTGAAAAGCCCTGCAGCCATAATATGAACGAAAACGAACTACTCGTAAAAGCATCAAAACACTACAATAAAATTGTCCAAATGGGAAATCAGCAACGATCTTCTGGGCATACCGTTGAGATTATTAAAGAAATACATAACGGAGTTATTGGAGAACCCTATAAGGCTGTTGCTTTTTACAATAACACCAGAGGCGAAGTACCAATACAGAAGCCCGCACCAGTACCAGCAGGCTTAGATTGGAACTTGTGGCAAGGGCCCGCCCCACGAAGGAAGTACACCTCAGAAACATGGAACTATAATTGGCACTGGTATGGCTGGGAGTATGGAACAGCAGAAGCTGGAAATAACGCCACACATGAGTTGGATGTTGCACGTTGGGCTTTACAAACCGATTTGCCAAATCATGTATACGTAGAAGCCGAAAAACGGCATTTTGTAGAGGATGGCTGGGAAATGTATGATGATATGGAAGCTACCTTTAAATTTCGAGACAATAAAATAATAAAATGGGACGGCAAGTCCAGAAATGCCTATGGCACATATGGCCCTGGAAGAGGTACTATTATATATGGAACTAACGGGGCTGTTTTTGTTGACAGAAGCAAATACATTCTTTACGATCGTGGTGGTAATATCTTGAAAAATAGCGAATCTGAAACAAACGAGTCGGGAACAGCTTTAGGTGGAGGCGGACAGACTTCAACCAAACATGTTCAAAACCTTTTTGATGCCATTCGAGGCAAATCGCCACTAACGGCCCCCATAGAAGATGCCAGCCTTAGCATGGCAATGGTGCATTATGCCAATATCTCATTCAGAATAAACCAAGCTTTCGATATTGACGATAAAACAGGGGTTATGTACAACAGAGCAGCTATGGCGTTGTGGGGTAGAAATTATGAAAAAGGATGGGAAATACAATTTTAACATGAATAGAAGAAAATTTTTAATAAACGGAACAGCAGCATCGATAACACTAGCGGCCAGCACAACCATTTTAGCTCAAGCAGCAAGCTTTTCCAACAAGAAAATAAATATAGGTATTATTGGCACAGGAGCTAGAGGCGCTGGTTTAATACCCTTTATAAACGAAATAGAAAACCTGAATGTTTACGCCTGTTGCGATGTTATTCCATTTCGATTAGAACAGGGGCTAAAAAGAGCAGGAAATAAAACAAAAAGTTACACCAATTATAAAGACCTATTGAAAGACAAAGCTATTGATGCTGTAATAGTAGCCACTCCATTCAGCACACATTCACAAATAGCTATCGATGCGGTTTCTGCGGGCAAACATGTGTATTGCGAAAAAACCATGGCAAAAGGATACAACGGCATCAAAAAACTAATAAACAAGGTAAAAACCTCAAAGGTTATATTTCAAACTGGCCATCAATACCATAGCTCCAGGTTATATACTCATGTTGTTCAACTAATAAAAGAAGGGAAGGCAGGTAAAATAGCGGCCTTTGAATGCCAATGGAATCGAAACCACTCTTGGCGAAAACCTGTACCCGAACCCAGCCTAGAGCGAGCCATCAACTGGCGTATGTACAGGGAATATTCTGGAGGCCTTGTGGCAGAATTATGTTCGCACCAAATAGACTTTGTTAACACTGTTTTAGATGCAAACCCCATTCAAGTTATGGGAACAGGAGGTATCGATTTTTGGAAAGACGGACGTGAAACTTACGACAACATCCACCTAACCTATAGTTACCCCAACGGCATTGAAGCTAAATTTTCGTGTATTTTGAGCAACGCCAAAGACAGGTACCAAATAAAAATAATAGGAAATAAGGGAACCTTAATTCTAACAACCACTTCTGCAAGGTTTTATCCAGAGGACGAAAAATCAAAAAAAGCTCCCGTTATAAGCCAAGATGTAGATGGCGTATCGGGCGCTACTATGCAAAAAGATGAGGTTGCTTATTATGAACCTATAAACATAACTCACGAAAACCCTAGCAAACAAGCGCTACTCGATTTTAGAAACAGCATTTTAGATAATACAACACCCGTTTCAAACGTAATTACCGGAGCAAGGGCTGCTTACTGCGTACAAATGGGGATAGATGCCATGCGAAATAATAAAATCGTAACATGGAATTCTGAATTTGGAGTATAAATTTTTGCTATGAGTTTAAAGTCGTTACCTAATTTCTAAACACTACAGAAGGCTTAAAACATTATCCCGCCTGCCGTTTATAGCTATTTATATATTCGGTAGGTGTTTGTCCAAATTGCTTTTTAAAACAAGTCCTAAAGTATTTTGGATCTGAAAAACCTACCATAAAAACAACCTCGGTAATTGAATACTTTCCTGATTTTATGAGGTTTGACGCACGTTTTATTCTAATTGTTCTCATGAACTCTGATGTAGATTGACCTGTGATAGACTTGATTTTTAAATGTAATGCAGAGCGGCTCATTCCTATATCCATTGCAAATTGTTCCACAGAATAGTCTGTGTTATCAATATTTTTTTTGACTATTTTCAGACATTTCTTTAAAAATTCTTTGTCAAGCTTATTGGACAACTCTTTCCAAGTGGAGGACGTTGGCTTGGTTTTAAATTTTTCTGCCCATTGTTTTTTAGTCTTCAATATGTTTCCAACCCTGAGCCTTAAAACTTCTATATTGAAAGGCTTTAAAACAAACTCATCTGCACCTGTTTCAAGTCCTTCTTTTTCGTTTTCTAAACCTGACTTGGCCGTAAGGATGATAACGGGTATATGGCTTGTTTTTATATCATTCTTAAGGATTTTACACATTTCAATACCGTTCATATTATTCATCATTAAATCGGTAATAATCAGGTCGGGATTATTTTTTGCAGCTGAATCTAGTCCTTCTTGCCCGTTATTTGCACATAGCACATGATAGAACTTACTAAAATAATTGGACAAGTACTCCTGCAAATCCTTATTATCTTCAACAATTAGTATAGTAGGTGTTTCTGAGGAATGCCGTATTACTTGACTATTCTTCTTGCCCTCCGCGGTAACATCTCTTAAATCTTTTATTTCGTTTTTAACAAAATTAAAGTGGTGCTGTTTAGGCCGTTCTTCCAAGATGGCGGTATCTTCATAGGCCATTTTTGAAAGCGGTATTGAAACGGTACAAATTGTACCTTTGTTAACCTCGCTTGATATTTCAATACTTCCCTTATGTATCTCAACAAGTCGCTTAGTGTAAGCTAGCCCTAAACCAGAGCCCGTTTGTATTGTATTACTTTCTGTTTTCGCTTGGTAAAACCTTTCAAACAAACTGGGCAATTCCTCATTTTCTATTCCAACACCTTCATCTATCACTTTTATAATCGCAAATTCCTTTTCACCCTGACGTTCTTTGTTTATTACTAGTTTCACTTTTCTATTGGGCGGAGTGAACTTAAATGCATTAGACAAGAGGTTGTATAATATTTTTTCAACTTTATCATTATCAAACCAGGCTGGAATATTATTTTGGTGGGGTATAAAAATAAAATCAATTCGCCTTTCATCTGCTATTTCGTGAAATGCATCATAAATTTCTTTTGCAAATTCCACCAAGTCACCTTCTTCAACAATTAGGTTAACCTCCCCCGACTCTACCTTTCTAAAATCAAGCAATTGATTTATTAAACGCAACAAACGTGTAGAGTTTTTGTACATTATGTTATTTAGGCGTTGCAAATACTCGGTATCATTACTACCCTCCATAATCTGCTGGAGGGGCCCTATAATTAGTGTTAGCGGGGTTCGTAATTCGTGCGAAATATTTGTGAAAAAGCGCAATTTCATCTGGTTTATTTCTAATGATTTTTCATGAAGCGCACTTTCTAATTTTAATTTATTTTTTAGCTTAATTTGATTCCATCTTACTTTAAATATTATGTATATTACGGTAAGTCCCGCTACCACAAAAAACAAAATTGCTGGGGGCGTTAAATACCAAGGCGGAGTTATTATGATATCAATTTTTTTAGGTATTTCGTTCCAAACTCCTGAGCTATTAGCGCCATAAACTTTAAAAGCGTAGGTTCCAGGAGGCACATTGGTGTAAGACGCAAACCTTCTATCACCACCTTTGGATGTTTGGGGTTTATCTTCAAAACCTTCTAAAAAAAACCTGTAACGGTTCTTTTCTGGGTTCGAAAAATGCATACTTGAAAAAGCGAACTCAAAAGAATTTAAATAAAAAGGCAATTTAATTTCTTTAGTTTCATTAATATCTTTTTTTAGAACTACGTGGCCGTTTATCTCTTTACCGACATCCACAGACTCATTAAAAAGCTTAAAGTCGGTTATTGCCACTTGTGGGGGAAGCATATTAACTGTTAGGCTATTGGGTTGAAAAAATGTAAACCCATTTACGCCACCGCAAAACATCATTCCTGAGGAGGTAAAAGCCATAGCGCTATCCCTAAACTCATCAACGTTAAAACCATCTCTTTTTTCAAAGTAAATTATTTCACCGGTTTTAGGGTTTAGCTTAGAAATTTTCCTAGCATGCATGAGCCAAATATTACCTTGCAAATCTTCCCTTATTTGATAGACCACATTGCTTGGCAAGCCATTTTCAATTGTGTAATGGGCAAACTCCAATTGATCGGCTTGGGTTGTGTTTAATCGGTTTAATCCGCCGCCTGAAGTACCTATATACAAAGTACCATCTTTTGTTTGGTACAAGTCCAGTATGTAATCGTTACTTAAAGTGGTAGAATCTCCAATTGTGCTAAAATATTTATCGAACTTTACCGAGCTTCCATGTGCTTTTTTTAACCTGTTCAGTCCATTATTTGTACCTATCCAGATAGTACCTTGGTTATCTTCTAATATATCTCGAATATTATTGTTTGATATGTTTGAAAGCTCGTTTCCAGAGGTGTTATAACTAGTAATACGGTGAGGTTCTGAATGCTCATCAAAAGTCATTTTCACAAGTCCTTTCCCCCATACTCCAAACCAAAGATTGCCCTTTTGATCTTCTTCTATGGCAAAAACGCGACTGTCAATTAAGTTGCCGTCACTATCTCGAAGGCTGTTAAAGGCCTTGATTTGATAAGATTTGGACATATCGTTATATGTAATCTTGCTGAGTCCACTTGTAGCGCCAACCCATACCCCGCCGTCCTTAGCTTTCTTTAATCGAGATAATTCACCTGTAATTTTGGGCTTAAGTCCTTGATCTAAGGTTTGTGAGTAGCTGTATATTAGTGTTGGTTTTGAACCTGCTTTAGAGTTGTTGTTAAATGTATGTGCATCTAAAGAAATAATATCCCCATCCTGTGTTCCAAACCAATAACTGCCATCATTAACTTCACAAATGGACATAATAGGGGACTCAAATAGTTCTGAAGGTTGTTCAAAATTTAGATATTCGTTAGAGTTGTAAAAAGTGTGGTTATCTAAATCCATTTTATAGACCCCGTGGTTAAAGGTTCCCAACCAGAACACATTAGAATCGTCTATAAACACCTGTTGTATGTCCTTTTGCCCTATTACTTTTTTTAACTGGCTATCTCGGGCTAAGTTAGCTTTAGCCCCAGTTTCAATATTATAATTAAGTAATAATCTGTTTCCGCCGATCCATAACCTATTTTGTTTGTCGACAATCATGTCTATTCTGCGCTGTATTTTTAGAACATCTGGGGCTATACCCGAACTCAAAGCGATTTTTTTCGACTCGATAACCTTCAAATCGTCAGTCAATTTCAACTTAACCAACTGTAGCCTATTGTTTATTATCCAAACAGTATTCTTTGGATATTCCAAGATATCAAGAACGCCTATTCCTGGTCCAAAAAGTGCTCCATTATAATTAACGGCATCAATTTTTAGCTTCGGCAGGCCATCCTTCTTAACAACATCTAGTTGGTATAATTGAACTTTTCCAGATGGAGAGGCTACCCAGTATTTTCCATTTAATGCCGGCACAATCTTTTTTATGTCTAGATTAAGGTCTTTGCCTTTTTCTAAAAAAGTGTCATTCTGTAATTGCCCTTTCTTATTAAGTTCAAAACACTTAATCCCTTTGGGAGCGTTAATGAAAAAAACGCCCGATTGCGATTGTTGAATATTGTTTAGTCCAGATGATTTTTCTCTATTATCTCCCTTGAAGTAGGTATCAATCTCTTCTGTTTCTGTATTTATTCTATTGAGTCCGGCCGAGGTTGGCACCCAAATAAAACCCTTCTGGTCTTCAAACAATTGAAACACAATATTACTACTTAAACCTTTTGAGTTTAAAGCATAATTATACTGTTTCATTGCGTACCCGTCATACTTGTTAACGCCATTAAACGTTCCAAACCACAGGTAACCATGTTTGTCTTGAATTATACTCGACACCCTGTTATGGGAAAGCCCTTCATCTCCTCCTATATGGTTTAAACGCCATTGGGAAAACATACTTGTGGACGCAAAGAAAAGCAATCCAATAAAAAAAAAATTCAAAAGACTTTTTATCATTTCAACACAAAATTCATGTTTAATTTTGATAAATATATACAAACTGCTTTTAAGTCTTCCTATTTAGGACCATTTGCTGCAAAACATTTTGAAGTGATGGCTTAAAGTTTCATATTACAAACGCCCATCCCGACACCTATCGCCATTAAGCAGAATCTCGATCTATAAAATTAAATGGCACTTTAAACTCACCTTTTGCTTTATCTAAAATCATTTTTGCACCTTGTTCGCCCATCACTTTAAAGTCTGTTGAAACAACGGAAACACCAAAAACTTCCTTTAAGGCAGTGTCGTTATAAGATATTACACCCACGTCTTCACCTAATTTATACCTGTTCTCTCGTGTTCGCCTAATAAAATTTACTAAGTCTCCTTCCTCGATAATAATGAATAATTCGCCCTTACTTATAGACATATCATCGCAAACCCTATCAACCACCTCAAAATCAAAATGATGCTCTAGGCAAAACAACTTTACCCCTTGCAAAATTCTTTTAGGATAGGGGTAAACGCCAGTTTCAGGGTAAACCAACATGACTTTTTTATACTTACTTATTTTCTTAATCCCGGTTTTAAGTGCTGTATAGATGTCCTTTTTAAAATCCTGATAAACGGTAATAGATTGACTATGGTCTTGTTTTAAGGCATTATCCATTAAAACCAATCTGTTTTTTGGAATTTTATTAATGGCCTCTGATACCCTATTGGTCATACTGGTATGTTCCTGTGCTTCAGTTTTAAAGTGTGGCATGATTACATAATAGTCATAGTCTGATTTATGTTTATCCAACAAACTTAAAAACAAGGACTCATCACAATGGTATATATGAAGATCAACAATAGAATCAGCCCCAATTGTTTCAACAAAAGAATTATAAATCCTCATTTTATAGGAGCTTAATTTATTGATAAGAAAAAGGATTCTAACCTTTGAAATAAGCTTTGTTCTGGCAATGTAAAACCCCTTACCTCTAATTGAAGCTATAACCTGACGTTTCTTAAGAATGTTGTATGCTTTCTCGACAGTGTCTCTGGAAACATAGAGCTCCTCACTAAAATTGTTTATGGAAGGAATTTTTTGATCGATTACTAAATTACCAATAACAACGTTATGAATTATAGATTTTACAATCTGTTGATATTTGGCTTCTCTTGAATTTTCGTTAATTTTTACAAACTCTGATATTTCCATATAACTTAATTTTAAAAACTTTTCTACAATTAACAGCCCAATATTTCATGGCCTTTTTTGAAAAATTATGTTATACCAGTTATTGATCTAAATCACCCCAAGAGAAAACACCTTTTATTGTTTAAACAGAAAAACGTTGAAATATTATTCATTAAAAATTTGCTTTACAAAGCAATAATTAAAGAACGTTAAAGAACGTGTTTAATGTGGTAGTCTAGTTTGGTTATTGGTATGCTTCAAAACTATTTTAACACCTACTACTTTGAAGGGTAAAATGTTTTTTTTTTAGGGAGATATGTTTAAAACACACTGCAACATCCACGCAATATACTATAAATCAAAATATTACACTTTAACCAAAAAGCATCCAGAAACCGTATTTTTAAACTTTAACCTTCATTAATTTCAATTCTACTTTTCATTTTATACCCCCTTTGGCTGGACATCGATTAATTCTGAAGCGTATTTTTGTGAAGCAAAATTAGGGTTGGACTTAGGCACCAATGCTTTGGATTCTTCAATTTTAGCTTCCATTATTTTAATGGATTCATTGACTTTTTCAGGGTATAATTTCACTAAATTATTACGTCCTCTCGCTGCTAGCTTAAGCGAACCGCCTGTTCATTTAATTCGGGACTGTAATATCGTTTTTTCATGTTTCTAATATATTTGTTTTGTAACAAACAGTCTTAAATTTTATGCCCGAGTAAAGGTCGCAACTCCAGTAAAAGCACATCTACAAAATAACTACATACATATTTAAGACTAGAAATAGAGCAAACCGCTAATGGTGTTTGTTTCTTTTCACTTCTTCAGCATAAATTTCTCCAAAGTATCGGCTGGTTGGTCTTAACCTTCTATTTTTTTTTTAAAATGAACCCGAGGACTGAATAGTTACAGGTCCCAACAAACCAGAGGAAACCAATGCTTCATTTGGTGCTACCCGATCTACATTTACCCAAGTAAACCTTTCTGTTTCCGGCAGATTTTTATCTCCTGTCAATCGATTTCTCCAAACATTTACGACCTCAATTTCTAGTGTGTTTTCTCCTTCTACTATGGCATCATTTATCTTTAACTTAAAAGGGGCAATCCAGGTGTCACCAACATCATTTCCGTTAATTTTAACTGTTGCCATAACTCCTACCTCACCCAAGTCTATAAAAAGATCTGACTCTGTTGTATCCTCAGCATAGTTAAAAGTGGTTGTATAGGTAGCCGTGCCAGAGTAATATTTAATCTTGTCGTTTTCGCTTTCAATCCAGTCTGTTAACGAATTAAACACCACAGTTTCTTTAGGCCCGATAACTTTGTTCTTAAATTCAACTTTCCATGGGTTATTAAGTGTTTTTACCACTTTAGTTTCTGGAAAATTAGTTTTAGTGGTCAAAGGTTTATCTCCGTCTTTTGAATTATAAAAAACCACAAACCAACTCTGCAACGGTTCCATTTTTAGAGGTACGGTAGTACGATTATTATCTTCTTTAAAGTTGTTTAGTGGTTTTATGTTTCCTGTTACTGCATCCCAAAGTTGAGGCTTCATGCCTTTAACTCTAAACGAGGGTGTAAACTCAACTTTTTCATTGCTTTGATTTGTTAAAAAATAAATATCCATGCCGTTCATGGTACGGTGTGTCCACAATACGGATTTTTCACCATTTAAATCCACATCTTTATTAATGTTTAATTGCTTTAAAGCTTCTTGTAATTCTATACCGTCAACAATGGTGCCCAAACCGTAATTCTTAATTTCTTCTTGACTACTACCCCACATTTTATCGGCAATCTTTCTCACCTTTTCATCACTTTCAGGGTAATTTTGTAGGCTTGGTGATTTTAATGGTGCCTTTCCATATATTTTTCCGCCTTGGCTCACTAAACTTTCTATTTTAGCTAAAAGCTCTGGTCGCATAGTATCAAAAGGCGGTAAAACCATTAAACTGTAAGTCATGCCATCGGGCAAGACGAATTTACCATCCTTAACCGTCATTCTGTCCATAATCACCTCGGCATTTATATAATCATAAGAATAGCCTTTTGGTAATTCGGGATTTCTTACCCCTGTCATTATTGGCGCATCCTCTCCTATAAAGTAACAAACATCGGCTGCGTATTGCCCCTGTTGCAGCATGTGTTGTGAGCGCCGTAGGTAATCAAAATAAGATTTAGATTTCTTAAACCATGTATTGTGTCGATTAAATTCGGTACTAAACCAAGCATTTACTCCCGGAACTCTATTATCATCGGGCTGGTGGATATACAAATGCAATACAAAATGGTTGATTCCTTCCGTAAACGACCAATCCCCCCGTTTCTTCAACATAGCCGGATGCCTTACATACGACCTTTGAGCTGCTGTAAAAGCTTCGGCAGAAACTCTTTTCTTGCCATAAATATGTGCTGCAGACGAGGCCGATTTACACTCGATATCCCCTAAGGTCCCTTCGTTCCAAAACTCGCCACTTACTAAATCTGATTGTCCGCCGTACATTAAGAATTCTGACGGAAACCCCCAATGACCATAATTCTCTAACCAAAGTTGTAAATTGTCTTTATTACTGGCTTCTCGCAAACCTCCAGTGTACTCGTAAGCCACCGCATTTGCAATAGAGCGGCGTAAATCCCATAAAAATCGTTCGGTCTCTTCTACACTTCCAACAATTCTACCAGTAAAAACAGGCAAATATTTTTTTGGGTCGTAACCAAATTCTTGTTCAAATTTTTCAGCATATCCGTCAGTCCAGTTTTGGGCACCCATTTCGTAACTGTCGGCAATTACATATTTAAATGCGCTTTTACTTTCTGGCGGAATACGTTTTAACAACTCGCCGATAAACTGGTTGTAATGAAATTGAACCATCTCTTTGTTGGCTTTGTCTACTTCATAGCCTTTTCCTTGAGGGGCTGATGGTGCATTTGTTGTACCCGTTGGTGTCATCCCATAGCGTTGAATAGTCCAATCTCCAGCGGGAACATCCCAGCGAAGATTTCCAGAGGCATCCATTTTATCGCTGATATCCAAAACTTGGCTTGTGCTAATTTTTAATGATGTATCTGCCAAATCCTTTTGTTGCTCCCACCTGTAGCTATCCCAAGCAGGAAAAGGTGTTGTGTGCATTCTAGCCAACGTCTTTCTGGCATAATCTTCTACCCCCGATGCTTCGGAAATTATAATTTCGTTTAAATCCCACGTTCCTTTTAAGTTAGCAACTGAACCTATTGCATTAAACTTTAGCTTAAATTTATCTGCTCTAGTTTCAGGAATACTTTTCAAAATAGGAGCATATTTATCGGCACCAACGTTAGGTGTCAATTTTCTTCTATCAATAGTAAACGATTTTATTTTTTTATGCGTGCCATCAACATTTGCATAGACCTCACAAGCTAGAAGCATCTCACTTTTACCTGGGAGAATTTGGATGCTTTTGGCTGCCAATTGATCTTTTAATATAATTTCAACCTCATAACTTTTTATGCTTTTCGAAAAACTTGCTATCCCTGAAGTTTTTCCGTCAATTAAATTTTTCGAATTTGCAATACTTGGAGTTACAATAACTTGAGTTCCACTAACAGAACTTGTTTTTTCTTCTGATTTTATGGAAGGGAAAGCCAAAACATAAGTGTCTTGAAACTCGGTTTCGGGCTGTTCTAATTTTAAATCTATTTTTTTACCTCCTTGAATTTTTGTTTCTGAATAAGTAATATACCGCATGGCCATATCTGCTTTTATCCATGGCCCACCAGATTGGCTCCACCCAGGGCAATTAAACACGCCAATATCAACCCCTATACGCTTACCCTCATTTACGGCATGCACCATATGCTCCCACCAAGATTCGCTCAACATGGGGACTTTTCCATCTTTTTCATCTGGATTTATATTGCCTATTAAAGCCCCGCCAATGCCAGCTTCTTTCATGGCCTCTAAATCTTTGGTAATACCTTCTTTTGAAATATCATCTCCTATCCAGTACCAATAGCACCAAAGGTTGTTATCTTCTGTAGGGGTTATAAAACCCACTTTCAGGTTTTCCAAATTAGAAATTCCCAATTTATCGGATTCCTTACAGTTAACACAAATAAGCCCCAATAAGATTGTTAAGATTTTAAATGTTGTATTTGTTAAATTCATTTTAGTATTGCATCTAATTAAATTGAAAAATAAATTAACCCTAAAAAGCCATTCATCTAATTCCAATGATGTGCATTAAAGAAAGTTATGTTTAGGTTATGTAAAAAAAAGTAATTATTGAAAACTTTGTATCCTGTTGTTTAGGGGTGCAACACTGTTTTTCAAAAAGCCAACAATAAAAAATTACCGAGACCACCTATAAACACTCAGCATCAATAACAAATTTTAATTTAACAAACAACACGCATCATATAAACAGAAAGAGCAGGATAGTTTTGCACTTAGCATCATATAATTTTATCAGTAATTAACCACTAAACTATTTAATTATCAAGTTAAAACACAAAAGTATGAACAAAAAGACACTCTTTTTATTAATGATGGTTTTTGGGCTAGGACAGTTACCTGCCAATAACGAGCCCAATCTACTCGATAGGCTCTATAATTTATTTTCGAGCACAAAAACGCCCCAATTGGTTTACAATAAATATGAATGCTCTCCAGCAGAAATAATGGCAACAGCTTCTATTGAAGCAATAAACAATGGCAGCTGGCAGGAAACCAGCACCTGGTCTACCGGAGTTATACCATCAATTAACGCTGATGTACTCATTCCCACAGGAATAACGGTTAACTTGGTTGGTGTGGCCAAAGCCAAAACCATTACAGTTAACGGTATTCTAAAAGGTATTAGCGGACAAGTAAATAATGCTGAAATAGATTTAGAAACAGAATGGCTACTGGTAAGTGGCAGTGGTGCCCAACTCGAAATAGGTACCGAATTACAACCCTACATAGCTAGTGGAAACTGTAAAATTACCCTAATAGGTAATGATGACGGTGATAACATTGGAAATATGGGCGACAAATTCATAGCAGCCATGAACGGTGCCACCATAAAACTACACGGTAAAGAAAAGATAAGCTGGACCCATCTCGGTGCCAATGCAGCCATAGGAGCCAATGAAATAACCATGTCTGAACCTGTAGATTGGGAAGTGGGAAACGACATACTTATCGTGTCCAGCAGAACCAATTGGAAAGAAGCAGAAAAAAGAACCATTAGTGCCATTAGTGCAGACAAATTAAATATTTCATTTACAGAACCTTTAAACCATCCGCATTTTAGTGTGGTAAAAACCTACACTAGAGCAACAGACAACAAAACCTGGACAGCCGATTTGCGGGCAGAAGTTGGCCTTTTATCCCACAACATTAAAATACAAGGAGATGCCAATAGCGAAAACACTAGCTTTGGGGGGCACATCATGGCCATGATGAACAGCACCCTTAATGCCAGTAGTATTGAACTTTATAGAATGGGACAAAAATCTAAGATGGGCAGATATCCTTGGCACTGGCATTTACTGCACACTTTTGGCAATGGTCAATACCTAAAAAATTCCAGCATACATAAATCTTTTAACAGAGCGGTAACCATACATGGTACAAGCTATGCAACTGTAGACAACAATTTTATATACGACCACATTGGGCATGGTATATTTCTGGAAGATGGCAGCGAACGGTATAACATCATTAAAAACAATGTTGCCCTACTTACTAAAAAGCCTAAAAAAGGGGAAGAACTCACCCCATCTGACAATCAATTTAATCAAGTTCAGGATAGAACACCTGCAACCTACTGGATTACAAACCCCAACAACATCATTGAGAACAATGTAGCTGCAGGAACCGAAGGCACTGGTTATTGGTTTGCATTTCCACAGAAACCTATGGGCGCCTCGGCAAACGACTCTAGGTTTAATGGTATAGAACCTTACAAAGAACCCCTAGGGCTTTTTAAAGGCAATAAAACTCACAGTAGCGTTAGCGGCGTTGATGTTTTTGATCAATTAACTCCCAACCATGCTATTTTGAGCAATAGAGGCTGGAAAAACTCAGAAGAACACGTGTTTGAAAATTGCACATGGTACTCCAACAATCTTGGTATATATACGGGATTGGGCAACAGCGTAGGGCAAAGATTGGCATTTACTTCCAACCTTATATTTAAAAACAATATCATGATAGATAACCCTACCGCAATTCAGTTTGCTAGTTACTCCCAAGTAGTCGAATCTGCCGTAGTTGCAAACTCAGGAACGGGGATTTTTCAGGGCAAAGCAAAACTATACAGGATGTACGATGGCGCTGGGCAAATAAGGGATTCACATTTTGTAGGCTGGAATAACATCAATGCCACTTTTCTAAGCAGTGGTGGAGCCGCTACAAAAAACACCAATCACCGGTTTTCTGGCATCACTACAGATAACAACGGCGTACCTCATATAAATTTACCAGATTACGACATCAAAATAAAAAACAATGACACCCGGCCACAAAACCCATCACATCCTAGAAACTGGAATACAGTTGTATTAGATGAAGACGGTTCATTAACAGGTAGAGCTAATTCTTCTATTGTAAGTAACCACCCGTTTATGTTGGTGGGCGATGAGTTTCAACATTCAAACTGGACGCGAGCTTTTAGAAGTCCGCACAACTTTGTCTTGTCTGCACTTCGTTTCCCCGGATTACCAACAAGCAATATTCCAAACGTAACTTGCAGGAGAACCAAAACAGGTACACCAACCGCGTCTTCATACCATATTTATGGTTTTAAAACGTTCATTCAATTTCCGTTTATTGTCAACGAAGATTTTCAATACACGTACACATTTGAGTCACTGCCAAGCAACAAAAAAATGAATGTTGCCATGGAAAACGCTTCTGAAGGAGATTCGTATATTATTAAATTTGCAGACTTTGGTAAACTCGGTGGTTTATCATTAAAACTTGCGGGAAGCCCGATTACAGAAAGTGCTTCTCTTTCAAGTTTAAAAAACAACAATGGAACCAATTTCTACCTAGAGAACAACGGTGATCTGTACATTAAATATGTGGCAACCCAGTTTAACCAAAATATAAATATGGAATGGAACACAAATTTTACAGTTCCTATTTTAGATACCGACAACGACTTGGTTAGCGATAGGCAAGAAATAGAAAACGGCACCAATCCTTTTGATGACGATGGCGAAATCCTCGAAACCCAAGATTTAATTGCTGATAACAACGTGAAACTTTTTCCAAATCCAGCATCGCATACCCTGCATTTCTCAGGTCCCTATTTTAATACCGAAACTACCATTCAAATTTATGATTTAGTGGGCAAAATGGTTTTGCAAAATCAATTTAGCACCAACGAAAGCCCCAACAAATCACTAAATATTTCGAAATTGCCCAAAGGACTGTATATGGTAGTCATGACCAATAATAACGGTAAAAGCACCAAGAAAATAGCTATTGAGTAATCATTGATAATCTTTTCGTTCTCAAAAAAAGGTAGAGGTTTTCCCCCTACCTTTTTTGTGTTCGTATATTTTACAAAACAGCTTCTATACTATACTTAAAAAACTTCTTTCTTTTTACTTTAAATCCATATATTGTTTTAGAGGTGTTTCTCCTATTTTTCAATAAACGTATCCCAGAAAACCTCTTTAAAGCTAATGCCTCTTTTTGCTTAAAGCAGTAAAAATCAAGTTAAACTAATCAATTGCATATTTACCTTTAAGCCG
Source organism: Tamlana crocina (assembly GCA_040429635.1). Lineage (NCBI taxonomy): Bacteria > Pseudomonadati > Bacteroidota > Flavobacteriia > Flavobacteriales > Flavobacteriaceae > Tamlana > Tamlana crocina. The sequence continues at coordinate 3,303,202 of CP158972.1, forward strand.
CTCTGGCATGGCTGAAGGGATATATTGTTCGCCAGAACCTCGGTCGCCCTGTGCTTTATAATGTGGACTTGTGCTAGTGCTTTCTGCTTGGTAGTTTGCATTACCACTTTCGGTTTTCCACCAATTTAGCCATAGGCCCTCCAATTCTGCGACCTTGTTTTTATGCTTTTCGGCTATATTATTGGTTTCAAAAGGATCTTTTTCAATATTGTACAACTCCCAACCATTTCCGTCTACTTCTACCAACGTCCATTTGGCCGTTCTAACCGCCCTGTTATCCATAAATTGAAAAAACATTGGCGCGTGTCGTTGCCACGCCTGCTCTTTCAATAGAGGAATAAAGGATTGGCCTGCTAAATTTTGGTTTCTAGATACTGGTCTATTCTGAGCCAACTCCATAAAACTAGGCATAAAATCCACAAGGTTTAATTGTTCGGTTTTTATACTGTTTGGTTTTGCTATGCCATTGGGCCACCTAACGATAGCTCCTGTTTTTACACCACCAGCATGCTGGCTGATTTTATAAAGTCTTAAAGGACTCACACTAGCATAGGCCCAACCCGTACCCAACTGATAATTAGACCCCTCATCACCTGGCAAAAGCCCTCTTTTAAGCAATACCGAATCCATTACAGAAAAGGAGTCTGTGCCGTTATCGCTTAAAAATACTATGAGCGTATTGTCATCTTGGCCTGTCGCTTTTAAGGCATCCATCAACTTGCCAATACCAACATCCATGCGCTCTACCATAGCAGCGTAAACAGACATGCGTAAATCTTCTAAATCTTTTTGAGCCGCTGTTAAACTGTCCCACTTAGGCAAATTCATTGGGTATTCTGGTAAAGGTACATTGCCCTTAATAATTCCAATTTGTTTCTGTTTTTTTATTCTAAGCTCTCTAATGGATTGCCACCCTTTTATATAGGAGCCTCTATATTTTATAATGTCTTCTTTGGAAGCCTGCAAAGGGTTATGTGGCGATTGGTAACTTAAATAAAGAAAAAAAGGCTGCTGGTTAGGCTCTGTACTCGATTTTACAAATTGAACGGCGTGCTCCGAAAAGGCATCTGTTGAATAATAGTCATCACCAAAATCTTCAAATTTTTTATCGTTAACCCTATAATCTTTTCCACCTCTAGTATAACTGGAAAAACCGCCTAAAAACCCAAAAAAGTAATCGAAGCCTTTGTTGTTTGGTTTCCCATCTAAATGCCATTTTCCAACTAAACCTGTTCTGTATCCCACTTTTTTTAGCTTTTCGGCTATATTCTCTCCGTTTTGGGCACCATAACCTGCTCTTGGCCACCATGTACCAGTAATTAAAGCACTACGGGATATAACACACATACCGGCATTGTACATATTAGGAAAGCGAATACCTTCTTCCGCCATTTTATCTAATGTGGGGGTATGAATCTCACCACCGTAACAGCCTAAATCACTATATCCCAAGTCATCAGCCATGATAACAATTATATTGGGCTGTGTATTTTCTGAATTATTTTGGGAAACACAGTTGGTAAATGAAACAAAAACACCTGCACACATTAGTACGTGCCTAATTATTGATCTAGTATTTTTTATTCGGTGCACAGCAAAACAAAAGTAATTTCTCATAATCTATGTTTGGGGTTTATATGATGAAAACATATCGACAAACGGAGTATCTCTAACTTCTTTTTTAGAGTTGTAATTTTTGTTTATTGATGGCCAATAACGTCCATCTATGTTTTCCTTTAACCAACCCATTAATTTTAAGAACATACTGTCCTTAAGTTTAGGTTCTGAATGTATAAGATTGTTTTTTTCATAAGGGTCTTCCTCTATGTTGTATAGATACAAACGTCCGTACCAATCGTAAATCAATTTATAATCGCCTTCACGAATCGCAGAATGAGGCGTTAGCGCATAAGGCTCAAAAGGGGAGTTATAGATTACATTGAAAGGATAGTGCCAATAATGCGTAGTTTTGGTATAATTTCCTTTGTCATTCTTTAAATCTGAAAGTAGCGGAATGATACTTTCGCCATCCAATTGGTGTTTTTCAACTACTCTTTTTGAATTATACCCAGCGGCATCCAAAAGGGAAGGATAAATATCTGTACAGTCCACAGGAACATCAACCCATTTACCCTCTTGTACCTTTCCTTTCCATTTGAAAATTAGGGGAACCCGTATTCCGCCTTCGGTTAAACAGGCCTTTCCCCCCAAGAAAGGATGGTTATTTGTTCCTTTGTCATTTGGTGTTAATTTAGCATCGATACCACCGTTATCGGACATAAAAACAACGAGTGTATTCTCTTCTAAATGTAATGCTTCAAGCTTATCTAAAATAGCGCCTACAGATTGGTCGAGGCTTTTTACCATGGCCGCATAAACCGGGTCCTTGTGCCCGTTCCATCCTTTAGTTTTCTTCTTTTTAAAATGGGCCATTTCATCTTCTTTTGCTTGGTAAGGTGTATGTATGGCAAAATGCGAAAAATATAGAAAGAAAGGTTTTTCCTTTATCTTGGCTCTTTCCTCTATAAACTGTAGTGCCTGCACGGTTAAATCATCGGTTAAATAGTTTTCTCCTGTTATTCTCCCTGCTCCTCCTATTTCTAAATCTTTAGGGGCTACTTTTGGAAACATATCATTACTTTTATTGTTCCAAATACCTCTCCAATTAAAGTAAGTAGAACCTCCTGCATCAAACCAGGCTAGGGGCTCAAACCCTTGGTCTTTTGGCTGGTAACCTTTGGCCCCGAAACCTCCAAGGTGCCATTTCCCGATGAAAGCCGAATGGTAATCCTTTAAAGCTTCTGCAATTGAAAGTTCGTCTTTACCGCCATCAATTTTACTGCCTGTAGGAACGGCTGAATTGGAAATACCGTTAACGAGCGCTTGTTCTATTTTAATGGGGTCTTTATGTTCTAAAACGTCATGAACATAAAAGCCTTCTGGAACTTCTAAATTTTGGTTGTAGTATGTATTTCTGGGAGGCATAGCCGTTGTAAACCCAATTTTTCCAGCGTATTTGCCTGTTAAGATACTAGCCCGTGTAGGTGAGCACAATTGATTTGCATAAGCCTGCGAAAAAGATGTTCCTTGGCTAACCAATTTGTCGATATTAGGGGTTTCATAAAACATTTCTGAGGAGGTTGCTCCAGAAAATTTTGATGCATACGCTTGACTATCCATAATCCCGTAATCATCGGCCAATATAAAAATAATGTTGGGGCGCGATTGCTCTTGTACTTTACCAATACTTTTTTTATCGGTTTTAGATTGACAAGCAACTAAAATCAACACCGCTAGGCCATACACAAAGGTTTTTCTTTTTTTCATGTTCTTAAATTTTATTTTTTGGTGCCACCAATTTTTTCATTAGTAATACTGAACCGAATTTGATTCCAGTTTTCAACACCTATCATCGTTTTATATTTATTATAAACTTCATCTTCTTTTTCTGTTCCATAGGCTTGATAAACCTTCCAAACCGGTTTTACACCTCCGGGGTTTTCTTGATCATCAGGAAAGCGCCTTAACCCAAGGCGCAACCCTCCCTCATTCCTATTGTCCTGCCAATTGTGGTATTGAAATGCATCTATACCGTCTAATTTTTTTATCTTCTTCATGGCATAGGCCATTCCGGCGGCTTGCTCATTCAAATCTTGTTCGCTGTACGATGGTGAGTTGGTACCGTTTTCAGACAGGTAAACCAGTCGTTTCACTTTTCCTTTATACAATACGCTGGGCTGTTTTACCCAGGCATCTAAAACTTCTATATTTTTAAAGGTAATTAGTGGGGTATCATAATCGAAGCTTACCTTCTCATCCAACCATGTTTTTGGTTCTCGCAAAGATTCTGGATAAGGGTGGTGCGCAATGCCCCACTCAAAATCCCCTTCTTTTTCTGAAAAGAGAAGAAGTTGCTCAAGTAATGCTTTAGAATGATAAAACTGCGAATTGGAAGTCCAGTTCCAATAATGGGTCAAAGAGATAAAGACTTTTGAATTTGGATTATACTTTCTGGCAATGTTATAAGACAAACGCATCGATTTATGGTAGAGACTCATGAAAACCAAAGCCGTTTTTTCGCCGGCATTGGTCCAAACCCAACCGGCATCAACTTCATTATGAATTATCCAATGGTGAATTCGTCCATATTTTTTATCGAGTCTGGTATATCGTTTTGCCAAAAAATCGAGTATTGCAGAATAATACTGAATGCCTTCCGGTGAGGTTACATTTGGCATGGCATATATGCCTGCTGGATCTGTGTCGGGGTGTTGAAGAATGTTACCAATAACTTTATCTGGAGACTGAGATGCTTTTGCTACCAGTAAAATAGCTGAAACTTCAATATTTCTTTTTGAAGTAGAGCGCAAGGTTTTATCGTACTTTTCTATTTCCTTTTTATTAATATAATAGGTTTTCCCTAAATAGCTATGAGATATATTATCTATTGAAGGTGCAGACCTAAACAATCCATTAATTAAAATATTTACGGTTGCACTGGCAATGCCCAAACTATCTAAATCTGAAATTGGTGCCTCTCTATTAGCACTATACCCGCCAAGTCCTTTTTTAGATGCCAGCTTCGGAAACTCGTAATTATATTTTGGCACTACCGAATCGCTATAACGGGCATGGGAAACACCTTTGAAACCATTAGCTTGTTTTTCTACTATCATCCATTTTGAAAGCAGGCGATCTTGTTGGAATCCATGACGCTGAACATAACGATCAAGATTCATTGTAAAATTTTCATCGTTACCTCTTATTGCTATTAAATTTTTAAATTGCTTTAGTTCAGTGCCGTTTAGATATATCGGGATTTCGGCTAGGTATAAATTACTATTTCTTGAAACAGTTCCACTTATCGTAATCTTATCATCCGTTACCAAAACATTGGAAACCCTATTACTATAATTTTTATTTAAGTAAGCCTGTAAATTCTTTTCAAGAATGAGTTCCTGTTGTTTTTTCTTTTTTTTATTTACCTGGATTTCCAATTCTCTTTTTGTCATTTCCCTCAGCAGAATATTCTTTATCTGAAGATTTACCCCTGGCTTCGTTCCAAAATCTAACCGCAGAAATTGACCAGTTTTACCCCAGTTTTCTGTATATTCGCTAAGGTCTATCCTAAAGTCAACCCAACCCTCGGTACTGCCAACATCACCTACCATAACGCTCTTAATTTGCTTTCCTAAAGGGTAAAAATAAACCTGTATGTGGTCTAACCCAGAGGGACAGAAATAGCTAAAGGACAATTGATTTTTCTTACCGTTTAAATCTTCTTTCAAGGGCTTTAAAAAAACATATGGATCGGTTCCTTTCGTTCTAATGGCATACCCTCTGCTTTCTAGATTTTGAATTTCAACTTCATTACCGTTTCTGGCATCAATATCCAAAAGTGTTACATTTTTTTGAGAAAAAACTGACGCTGAAAATAACAAAAAAAAGAAAGTATATTTGAACATAAATTATTTAGGCTTTCAAAGAATTGTAAATCTACGCTGTATTACCCAAAAAACTATCCTGTAGAATGAGGTAGTGTTAAAGTTTTTCATAGACTTTTTGTTGCAAGTCAGATGGTAAAGTCCTCACAGATTAGTAGGCCTTTTTGTTGAAAATAAATACTTTTATTTGATATTAAACAAAACACCTAAAACAAAAAAAACTGATAATCAAAAGATTAACAGTTTTTGTTTTTTCCTATTATTAGGTTCGATGGGGTAACACTATGTTCCTAATTCCGCTCTACTTTTTTTTAATACAATAGTATAAAGCGATTTTTTTAAATTGACGAAAACCTAAAGTTCTCTTTTAATATCTATATCATAGGTAAAATAATCTGTATGATAATATACTTTATTGAATTCTACAGGCCGCTCTCCAACATCCAAGACCAATCGCTCACGCTCTAAAACCGCATGATTATCATAAATACCTAATGCATTGGAAATTTTCTGATTTGCTGTTATGGCTTTTAATTTTTCTTTGGATGTAGATACAATTATATCGTGCTCAATTTCCAACAATTCATAAAGTGGCTTTTTAAAATTTTCTTTTCCAGAAATGCCAACTCTTGGGTGAAAATAAGAAATAGAATATAAAAATTTTCCTTTTTTAGACCCTCTAATTTTTTCCAATTTCCATAAATCTTTTTCTTCTGAAACTCCCAGAGCTTTATATACTTCTGGAGTGGCTTTGACTAACTCAATAGACATATGATAATCTACCACTTCTATACCCTTACTCCGCATTTCGTTGGTAAAACTTATCCAGTTATCTAGGCGGGTAGATATTTTTTTTGCGACTACTTTGGTTCCTACGCCTTTTTTACGCTCTATCAATCCCTCGAACACCAACTGGTTAATTGCCTGCCTAATGGTGTTTCTTGAAACCCCTAATTTTTTCGATAACGCTACTTCTTTAGGCAAAAGTTTATCCCCTTTTATATATTCTTCTTCTTGTATTAAACCCCTTAAATAATTTTCAATTTGCACATACAAGGGTATTGGGCTCGATTGATTGAGTTTAAAGTCCATAGATTACATTTTATTATTACCAAATATATAACAAAAAATCTGCCCAAAATGGAATACATAAATTGTGATTAGAATTTGCTCTATTGGTTAGTTAGTGCTCATTGGGTAATGACGGCATTTTAAAAATGCCCCAATCTTTATTTGGTTTATCTCCCATTTCCAATTCTAATTTCCCGCCTTTCAGTAATTCACTTGCCGGAAACCAAAAGTTATTAAGTGCTCTCCCGTTTAGGGTTGCTTTTTGTACGTATTTGTTATTGAATGATGCATTCTTCGCTTCAATTACAAAAGATTCTCCCCGTCCATTATAAGCATCTAAGTGTATTTCTGTTTTTTTGAAAATTGGGCTGCCTATTTCATAAATAGGATCTACACGAACTCCTCCATCGGTTTGAAAAAGACCTAAAGACGCCATGATAAACCATGCACTCATTTGCCCCTGATCTTCATCGCCTAAATAAGCGTTAGACACTCCAAAACCGTAATACCTATTAATAATATCTCTGCTCCATTTTTGCGTTAACCAAGGTTTTTTAACCCAATTAAACAGGAATGAAAAATGCATAGATTGTTGATTTCCTTGAGTGACCGGAAAATCCCAATACAGTTCGTTAGGGGCATTATACCGCCAAGGGCTGCTAGTATTAAAACCATCATCCAAACGTTTTGCTAATTCTTCCTCACCAACAATAGCCGCCAATGCAGGAATATCTTGTGGAACAAAAAAGGTTAACTGCCACGCATTCCCTTCAACAAACTGAAAATTGCCTGCCGTTTTAATAGGATCGAAATCTGGAAACCATTCGCCATTGGAATGCCTTAAATGCGCATATCCGGTATTTGGGTTAATGGCATTTTTCCACCAATACCCGCGATTTATAAACTCATTATATGCTTTCTCCTTTCCTAAGGATTTTGCCAATTGAGACACTGCAAAATCATCAAATGAGTATTCAAGGGTGTTTGAAAACCGCCCTTTATTGTATGGAACATAGCTGTATTTAAGGTAAGGCTCTAAATCTCTATTGCCTGCGTATCCATTACCAACCTTTTGTCCTTTTGTTGTTTGCATTTTATAAACAGCCTCAAAAGCTTTTTCTGCATCTATATTGCCAACACCCATTTGGTAAGCACCTACTATAAGCGGAATTTCGTGTTCTGCCACCATAACTGGAATATACTCCATTCCAGCGGGCCCTTTTGCTAACCAACCATTGGCATCGTACATGGCTAATTGTGAGTTTACCCATTTTGACGACCATTCTGGTGTTACCAAATTCCAAAATTGATTTAAGTTCCAAAACGTATTCCAAAAAGCATCACACCCTAGGGCAACTCCGTTAGGGTCTTTTATTTTTTGAACTTGCTCTTCTGCATCCATCCAACTGCCGTCAACATCACTAAAAATGTTCCTGCTCACTAAAGCACGGTACATATTAGAATAAAATCTTGTTTTCTCTAACCTATTATTTGAGGTTATTACAACCCTATTCAATAAATTATTCCAAGTATTTTTCTGGTGCGCTCTTACACTGTTAAAATCCCAACCAAAAGGCTTGGTTATTTCTTCGTTTAAATTTAATTCGGCGTTATGAATACTAACATAAGATAAAGCGGTTCTGGATTGTACTACTTGGTTTTTATCAGTATTAAATTCTACAAAAGCAACAATATCTTCGGGGTTGTTTACTTTTAATTCTTGCGTATTTATTATAGTGGCATCATCTTTTCCTTCTTTATCTCCATCTACCCAAATACCAAAATCTTTAATTGGGCTATCAAACTCCATTACAAAATGTACAGTATATTCTTGTGCAATCGCGTCCCATTCTTTTGGTTCATCTCCGTTTTCTATGTAATGTTTTCGGTAATGACCTTCACCCCAAACGGAAGGTGAAATTTGTTTGCTATAACCAACTATTTTGTAATCATTTACCTTTTTAAAATAAGCCTCTTCTATATTATATTTATATTCTGAAGGTATTTGCAGGTCTACAAGAATTCTAGAATTTAATTTATTTTTAGGATAGGTGTACCGCTGAAAACTAGCCCTAGTTGTAGCTGTAAGTTCTGCTTTTATATTATAATCGCTTAGAAACACAGAATAATATCCCAACGGTGCTTGTTCTGTACTTTTATCAATACGTGAACGATACCCTGAATCTGGATTATCTGGACTTCCTATTTTTGTAATTAAAGGTCCGTTTGTTGGAAAAGTACCTAAACCTGCCATGGTCCATTCATGAATATGGCTAAAAGTGCTTACGCTTTCGTATGACGGTTGGTAGCCTGCCTGCCAACCAGTACTCTGGTTGTCTGGACTTATTTTCACCATACTAAAAGGCATCCAAGGCCCCGGAGCTATCATCCATCTAGAATGCCCTGTACCTATTTTTGTATCTACATAATCTGCGAATGTATTTAATGGTTGAGGTGTTCTTTTTATGGTACCTTGTTGAATTATTTTACCATTTAACAAAACGGAATAATAACTGACTTTCGAAAGACTTACAGCAGGCATGGGTGCTTCATAAATATTTCTACCATGCTCTATTGTTTCTTTAAAAATGGTTTGATTATCTAATTTTACTTGCAGAAGTGGTGTTCCTGAAAGGTGCTGAACATCAATTAATAAGGGCTGAACCCTATTACTATTAACTTCCAGTTCATAATTTGCTGCTTCAACATTTCGTAAAAATGCATTTTTAGGCTTCACTAGCTCTACACGTTCAGGCCCCTCTAATCGAACTTGATCAAAAACCAACCAACTCCCCTCTAAAGTGGTTAATTGCACCTTATTGCCCCCTAGTTTAATTAATTCATTAGGAACTGGAATGCTTAATATTTGTTCTTTAGTGCCTTTATTAGAACCTTTTAAGGCTTCGGTATTCTGCCCTTTATCTAATTTGAATTGCCATGGCTTACCATTAATATTTACCTTGAACAATGGAGGTGTTTCAGGATTACAGTCAAGCACGTCTACAACCAATTTCCAAACGCCTTTTTCTGGCTTTTTATTTACACCGAAAAGAATATTGATTTCATGAGGTCTTATACCGGCCAATCCCGATGTACCTCCCCAATAATCTGTTGCTCCGGGTAAAACAAAAGGGAAGTCTGTTTTTTGATTGGAAAAACCAATTAAATAAAAACGGTCTTCCCATCCAAAATCATGCTCTAAAAACTTAGTATACTCAGAATTTGCAAGCGCAAATTCTGAGCTACTGTTATCTGATTTTCCTATTTGCCATATTATTGATTGTTGTGCATTTAAAAATGTACAACACCCCAAAAAAAGCACTAAATATTTAAATTTTAAATTTTTCAATTGCCTGTTTTATTTTAACATGCTTCATCCTTAACAAAGGAAATAATCACTTTTGCCAAACCATTTCCTTTGTTTTCTAAACGATATTTATTGGTTGCTGCTGATACCGCAAATGTTTCAGCGTAATAAAACGTTTGCTGTTGTTGTGGCACGCTTAGCTCTACAGCAGTACCTTCTACAAGCATAAGAATATGACATTGGTTGTTTGTTTCTATAACCACCTCATCTTCAAATTCGTACCTATAAATATCATAAAAATGGTCTGGATGTGTTGGTAAATGAATTTTTTGCCAACCTTCTCCTTGTGCTTCAACCGTGGGTTTGGAAATTAAAGTATCTTGCACCACCGTTCCTTTGCGGTTAAAGTTTAAGTTTTGAAAAGCTCTTTCTATATTTAAAGGTCTTGGATTTCCTTCTAAATCTAAACGTTGCCAGTCATACATTTTAAAGGTGTATATATAGGGCGTTGCACTAATTTCTAACACCATATTGTTAATACCAGAGCAGTGTACCGTACCATGAGGAATTAAAAACAAATCATGCTTTTTTGCAGGCATTTTTTGCACGTACTTTTCAACATCCAACTCTTGCTTGGTTTGGTAACTATTTTCAAGGGCTGCTTTGAATTCTTCTGGTTTAATATCGTCTTGAAAACCTAAGTAAACTTGCGCGTCATTTTCTGCGTCTAAAATATAATAGGTTTCATCTTGGGTAAAATTTTCACCAAATTCAGCTTTTATATATTCTGGTTTTGGGTGACATTGTACAGAAAGGTTTCCGCCGTCATAAGTATCTAAAAAATCGAAACGGATTGGGAATTCATACTTAAAACGATTTGCAGCCTTACCCAATACGTTTTTATGCTCTAGAAACATCAACATATCGAAAGACACTTCTAACCACCCATTTTGGTCTCCAAATATTAAACCATTTTCGGGAACAATCATTTCAAAGGACCAAGCGTAATTAGGCACATTAGGATTTAGCCCATCAATATGTTCTTTTATCCAATTACCTCCCCAAACTCCCGGCTCAAACCATGGTCTTACTCTAAAAAAGTTTTGAGAAATATTAGTTAAACTTTTCCTTAAAGCTTCACCTTCTGTCCAGGTTGGTTCACCTGGACGCTGTTGGTCTAATATTATATCGAATTTTGGAAGTAATTTCTTTTTTTCATGATTTAAAACAACCCAATCTACAAAGTAAAAGTGTTTGTACATTTGTTTGTGCGGTTTTACCTTTGACAACCCCAGGTTTGTTATAGCGTTTGCCCGCATTCTGTACTGTAATTCGTTTTTAGGCAAATCTACGTACACTGTGCAGCCTTTAACATTAGAAAGTGCTGCACCGGTGCCATATACTATTTGTATATCTGTATTGTTTTCAAGTTTTACATTAGCCAACTTTTCTTTCTCAAAATAATCCAGAAGTTTTAAATCGGTTATTTTTCCAAAAACAGGGTCATCACCATTTAAATATGGTGCTACCATGGCTTCAATATCATTTTCAGATTTTAAACAATCTTGTACATTGAAGGCGCTTACCGTAAAACCGTTGTCTTTAAAACTTGTTTTTAGACTACTAATTACCTCGTTCCAATCTACGCCTACATACCCATCTATAATTATTGTTTTTTCTGTTTTTAATCTATTCGCTAGACTTTTATATCCTAGTGCTATTTCACCTTCAACCAACTTGTGTATAGGGTTAATATTATAAGTATCTGTGTTTGGCACTTCGCTAACTACAGGTAACAAATTTTGACTCGTTTCTCTATTCATCTTTTAATATTTGAGGTTAACTTCTTTCTTATTGAAGTTCTTTACTATTGTTTATTTATATTCACAGGAGGAGGGGTTTGCAAGCCCCATTTTTTATTGGGAGTGTTACCTAACCATATTTCTAACTCTCCACCAGCAGCAAAATCATCATGATAAAACCAAAAGTTATTTAGCTCTTTTCCGTTTAATTTTGCTTTTTGTATGTAGCAATTTTCAGCAGAATTATTGTATGTTTTAATAACAAACTCTTTTCCTTCATAATACTTATTATCAAGTTTTATAGTGACTTTATCAAAAACAGGGGCCGTAATTTCATAGAAAGGCTTTTGAGATTCTGTTCCTATAATATTAAATAACCCTATTGACATTAGTGCGCTAACGCCTCCCATTTGCCCTTGGTCCTCGTCATGGCCTCCCCAACCTAAATCTGGGGTAATACCTCCATAAGCTTTTTCATTTACTTGTCTTACCCAATATTGAGTAAGCCATGGAGCATTGGCGTAGCTGAATACATGCGCATTAGAACACCCAGGTTGGTTAGCATAACTTACATAGCCTTTACTGTAGCTGTAAACAAAATCGCTATCTTTTCCTTTATCGAAGGCAAAGTTTAATTTGTCCCATAACACTTCATCACCGCCCATTAATTTCGTAAGTCCTGGAATATCATGAGACACCCCCCAAGTTGCTTGCCACGCATTAGCCTCTACATAACCCCAACCTCGCAGTGGGTCGTTATGCGTAAAATTCCCTTTATGGTCTACAGGAAACAGTAGTTTATGCTCTTCGTTAAAACACTTTTTCCAAGATTCAGACCTTTTAATAAAGTAGTTATAATCCTCTGTTTTGCCTAATTTATAAGCCATTTGAGCTGCTCCCCAATCTTGAAATGCTGCTTCTATATTAATACCTGCATTATTGGGCCACCATCCATTTTCAACATAAAATTTTAGGTCGTGTTTAAAGAACTCGCCTCCTCCCATCATACCCCCGGGCATATGGTTTTTCTTAATTTGCGCAAAAGCATTTTCAGGATCGGTTTTAGTAAGTATGTCTTTCATGTAAGCACTTACTATAAGATTTGTTGACGGGCACCCAGTCATGATAAATGAATATCCTCCACCAGAAGGCCCTCGCGGTAATAACCCGCCATTATTTGAATAGGCCACCATTGAAGAAGCCATGTCGTCTTGAATTTCTGGCCAAGCTAAACCCCACAGCACATTCAAGTTCCATTGGGTTAACCAAAAAGCATCAGAATTGTACATATTATGTTTTACCTTACCGCTGGTATCTACACCTGGATTTTTAACTTTGAAAATAGCATCTGTTGTAAACCCATCGGTTAAGTTTCCTGAGTTTACCATTTTGCCTGTTGTACGGTCTGGATAATCTCCGTTTACATCATTAATCCGGTGACGCCCAAGCAATACATGCCATAAATCTGTATAGAATTTTATACGTTGTGCTACGGTACCTCCTTCAACTTTTATATTGCTCATCCAATCGTTCCATTGGTTTCTGCTATCCTGTGCTACACTATCAAAATCCCAAGTGGTGCATTCTGCCTTTAAATTATTTCGCGCATTTTCAATACTGGTATATGAAATGGCTATTTTTAACTGCACCTCATCTCCTGCTTTAGATTTATACTTCATGGACACCCCTCCATTATCACCTTTTAAAGTTGAAATATCTGTAAAGTTTTTGTCTTCATTCCAACCATCAAACGATTTCCATTTTTCATCAACCTGAACAACAAAATAAATTTTAACATCTTTAGGCCCCACATTATAAGCTCTATCTACAGAACTAATTGAGCCTTCAAATTCTTTATTATTAATTTTAGTAACATTGGCATTGGCCATTCTACTGTTACCTAATAAACCGCCAAGCGACAACAGCAATTGCGACTCAACATCTTCTGTCCATTTAAATCGGTAAAAGCTAACACGATCGGTAGAAGTTTGCTCTACCCACACTTTACTATCTGGCAGGAACACACGGTGGTAGCCTGGTTGTACAATTTCATCGTCGTGTTTAAAAGATGATTTCCAAGCCTGTTCGCCTTTGGTTGGATTTACAGAAGCTAAGGTTGGCATTAGGTTTAGCCCTGAAAGTGTCCAGGCGTGAATTTGAGGGAATCCTAATATGCTATCGGATTTATGAGCGTAACCACCACCACTATTATTCCAATTAATGGTCATTGGTGCGGCACTAATTACACCATAGGGGCGAGAACCTGTTGCGAATAAAAAAAAACGTCCTCTGTTGGTTTCTATATAGGGGTCTACCCACTCTACTGGGGTAGTGTATTGATTAGGGGATGTATAAACCTCAATTTCTGAAAGTCCTGATTTTTCACCTACGGATTCTTCAATTATAAAACGTACATTTTGTGTACTTTTTTCCTCAAACTCAACCGCTATAGCACTTCCATCGCTTGGCAAATCTACATTAATAGTACTACCATCACTAAACAACAATTTACCTTTTATTACTCTGGCAGTTGGGTCTGGATGATTATAAACAACTACTTTATTAATTAATTGGGTACGTTCCCAAGCAAGCTCAACCCATGCTTGTTTAGATTTCGCCATCCAATTACCCTGATTCTTTATTGCTATAATGCCATCATTAATTTTTGAGCTATTATTTTTTTTGTTTAGAGAGGATGAAGCATTGACTTTTGCTTTTGAGGCAATGCTTAAAGACTTGGCATACAGTGATTGACCACTCCATACCATTAACACAAAAAACAAGATACCAAACTTGAAGTTTTTCATTTTTTTTCTAAAGAGTTTAAATGTTAATTATTTTATTAGGCAGTACTTATAATTTAACGTGTAGCAACAAAACAAACTTATATGTGCATACATATGAACAAATATATAATTTATTTTGATACTTTACCTCTTTTTGGTGTTTTTTAACTCTTTAAAGACATTTAGAAACTTAAAATTTAAGGATACTAAAGACTATATATCTTAGAAAAATGAAGACTTGCTTAAAGTGAAATACTATTTAATTCCTTTAACTAATATTTACCCATTTCAAAAATTAGTTCTCCGCCACTAATAATTTCATTGTGATTAATATAATTTCTGTCAATTTTTTTTCCGTTTAGCATTATAGATTTAACCACAAAATTTTTATCTGTTAAATTGTTGGCTTTAATCGTAAACATCTTATTATTTGGCAATCTAATTGTAGCTTCCTCCACTTGCGGCGCACCTAAAACATACTCCCCTCCAGTAGGGTTTACGGGATAGAACCCTAAGACCGAAAACATGTACCATGCAGACATTTGTCCACAATCATCATTACCCATGAGACCATCTGGCTTGGTATAATAATACTCGTCTACCAATGTTTTTATTATTTTATCTGTTTTTTCTGGAGCATTGGTATATTTATATAAATAAGGCAAGTGATGACAAGGTTCATTTCCATGCCAATATTGCCCATATGTACCATGAATGTTCCATACTAAAGTTTTCACTTCTGGTTTAGATTTTGAAAAAAACAATTGGTCTAGTTTTTTTTCAAAGGCCTGTTTACCTCCCATAAGTTGTTGTAAACCGGGAATATCATGAAGCACATGAAACTGATAATGAAATGCATTTCCCTCGGTAAAATCTGCCCCCTCTAACCACTCACCCACTACCTCAGTATTATCTACCTGCTTTTTAAAAACGCCATTGGCATTTTTACCGCGCATAAATCCGCTTTCTTTATCATACACATTTTTGTAATACCCAGCTCTATTGTAAAGAAAGCTAGCCTCTTTTTGTTTACCGAGTTTATCGGCAAGTAATGCCGCTGCATAATCATCATATATGCCTTCTAGCAATCTGGATACTGTTTCTCTTCCATCGTCAATTGAAGAGAGCTTAACATCAAAGGGTATATATCCAAATGAATCTATTAACTGTACATGGTTTCGATAATGAGGTTTAGTAACAGAAGTCCAAACAGCATCAAAAATGTCATCATCTGTATAATGATTGGGTTTTATGCCTTTTAAATACGCATCTACAATTACTGGTACCGCATGATTACCTACCATAGTATGAGTTTCTTTACCCCATAGTTGCCATCTTGGAAGATATTTATTAGCCTCTTTAGGATTTAGAGAATCGGTTGCCATATGCGCATAACTATCTAACATTGATGTATTAATATCACTAACCAAATCTGGACTTAAAATAGTGTACATTGGGTTTGCGGCCCTAAATGTATCCCATAATGATAACGTTGAGTAATATTTACCATTGGAAGCCTTTTTTACTCCTGCGCTGGCGCTTTGGTAGCTGCCATCTACATCGGCTATGTTGTTGGGTTGTATATATAAATGGTATAGAGATGTGTAGAAAGCTTGTTTTTTTTGGTTAATTCCTTTAATGTTAATGCGCTTTAATACATCATTCCATTTTTGGTTGGTATTCTGCCTAACAGTATCAAAACTATTCCATGAAGAAATTTCGGTTTCTAAATTCTTTTTTGCTTCTTCAATTCCAACGGTGGAAACACCTATTAAAACTTCTAAGACTTGGCTGTTACCCATCTCAAAATCAATAAAATACCTAGGCGCTTTTTCTTTTTTATTATTTGGAGCAGGCAACTCTTTCTTGCTTACAACAGGTTTATTAAATTTTATTACATAGTATAAATCTCTGGCAGTCCACTCTCGAGCTTTTCTATAACCTGACAACATATATTCGTTCTCAAACTGTTGGGATGCTTCCAATATATTTGAGGATATGGTGTTAATATCCCAAGACACACCATACTGTAAATCAATGAGTAGTTTGGCTTCCTTAGGGTTCTGAAAAGTATATTTATGATAAGCCACATGTTCTGTAGCAGTTAGCTCTACATTAACATCAAAATCGTCTAAAAAGACTTTATAATATCCAGGTTGGGCTATTTCTGTTTCTTTTCTATATGTTGATTTAAAGTTAAAGCGCGATGCACTATCAATTGTATCTGTATTAAGTGGAAGCAATAAAATATCTGACATTGATGGACAACCAACCCCATTTAAATGTGTTTGGGTAAAACCTATCAACCAAGGATCGTTGTATTGATAGCCTGCAACGTGGTCCATTTCATAACCCTTATAATAGGTATTGTAAGATTCTGGGCTTGGTTGGACCATTCCATGTGGGGTTGTTGCCCCAGGAAATGTGTGGCCTTCATTTTGAGTGCCTATAAAAGGGTTTACGTATTGCGTATAATCTGTGTCTTTAGTTTCATTTTGACACGAAAACAATCCGATAGCAATTAAAACAAAAAAGCCTTTTTTTAAGAGTAAACTTAAGTACGTTTTTCTCTCTAAATTTTTAACGTTGTAACAGTTAATTGCTTTTCCCATAATGTTATACACTATTATTTGAATTATATTAAAACATCATTGTTTACCTATACAATACGGTGTCATAGGGGTTTAAAATTGTTGCGTAAATATTTTAAACTCTATTAAATTGTACTATTCTTATTTTAAACTTCGGATAGTTGCCCCTAAAACATCTAAACCTATAGATTGACACACACCGAATTTGTTCTTTTCTTTCATCTTATCCAAATTCCATTGATATACATCATCTGCCAATCCCCAAAGTTGTCTAAATTGTTCAATATATAATTTATCATTCTCAACGGTTGTAAACTCTGGTTTAAATTGATTGGTTGCAATGTCTCTTGTATTCCAAATGGCTTCAAAAGTCTTTGAAATATTGTCCGTCATATCAATATTCAAGTGTTTTTTAATCTCATCTTGCGCCAAATAGCGTACCATAATGCCTCTTCCAGCGAGATAGTCTCTACCGTGTTCAGGTCCGAAACTGGAATAACAAGGCGCTTCTCTTATGATACCATCTACATCGGCAATTAATCCATTTTGAATGCCTTTAGCTAGTTTTTTTATTAAGTTATTGATTTTTGATTTGAAGGTACCGCTATCAAAATCGGGATTAATTTTTGTTCTTTTTAAATAAGCATCTAAGTCATCGGTAATAGCCAACATATCTGTTAAAGAAGCCACCAGCATACCTTGGTCTCCCGACCATATCCAGCCCTCTGCCCATGGTGGATGAATTTTTTTAATATAAGTTGAACCCTCAATAAAAGCCATAGGTCGCTCTTGAACCAAAACACCTTCTGTGTTTAATTTCTTGAGATACTCGTAATCCTTTAAATTAAACCACTCATCAAACCACAACCACTGCTTGTAAGCCATATCTAAATACTTATCTCTATTGTCAATATCTTCTTCTGAAAGACAACGATAAATACGAGACGAAAGCAAAAAGAGCAACACATTGGTTACGGTATTCTTTACGCCTTTACTTTCTCCGTTGGCATCTCCATTTCTGCATCCATGTAAAACAGGGAAGCCTTCATCGGAATTATCATAGGCTGTTTTTTTCTTGTATTCCCAACATAAATCAGTTGATAATTTTAAATAAGCATTCGCTAATTCTATATTTCCAATTTTAAGCAAATGTTTTCTAGCATTTAAGGCCATGAGTCCCCACCATCCAAAATCATCGGCCCATAACTTGCCAGGGGCATAGCTATGGAAAAACTCTAAATTTTCCTTTAACATATCCTCCACCTCCTTTTGAATTTCAATAATTCCTCCATCGTCTGGCCACTGATTTTGCAATGCATCAACAAAAACCAAACAAGCGTCGAAAGTATTACCACGTTTCCAGAAATCCTTAAAGTTCCATACCGCCTTAAACCTATTAAAGGCTGAGACCGCTTGATTTTTCAAGACCTTTTCTGATGAAGAACTAGACTTACAATTGGACAAGGCCATCAATGGAGGTAAGCTAAACAAAGAAACCCCTAACAAGCTTGTATTTTTAACAAATGTTCTTCTTTTCATAGCATTGAAATTATGTTAGTACCCATTTACATGGTCTTCAGTAATTCATTAAAGCAAACTTAAAAGGATTGAACGTCTATTTCTTCTTACCAACCACCTCGTGTTAGAGTATTTTAAATTACACTTTAGAATGCATCGATTCAATTAACTTCAAAGAAGCTTTCATAAAGCCCATAGCATAAGCCATACCCGCATACCACGGGCCATCGCAACTCATTTGAGGCGTATGGTCTGGAATTAAAACACCTTCGAAATTATTTCTCTTCAAAATTTCTAATATTTTGAACATATCGATATCCCCTTCGTCAACAAATACTTCGTGATAATTTGGCACTTTGCCAACTACATTCCTGAAATGAATATAGGCTATCTTGTTTTGTTTGCTGTATTGGTCTGTGGCTTCATACACATTGCCCTCGGTCATTTCAGAAATAGTGCCTAAACAGAATTCCAAGTTATTGTGATTACTTGGCTTCATATCAATTAAACGCTGGTACATATCGGGCTGATATACTAATCGTGGTGTGTTTCTAACATATGGCATTGGTGGGTCGTCTGGGTGAGCCGCCATCTTTACACCTGCCTCCTCGGCTACTGGTATCACATGGTCTAGAAAGTATTGTAAGCGCTCCCAAAGTATGGCATGCGACACTCTTTCTACAGTCCCTGCTGGTGCGTTATCATCATAGACCATATTCCAAACCATGCCGTTTGGAATAGGTGTTTCATCCACGTTACCTTCCATTCCCACGGAAACTGCGCCACCACGAGCAAAAGGTTTTTCAACCCTACTGGAAACCCCTGCCAAAGAAAAATTATAGCCAAAGACTGGAATACCTGCTTTACCTACAATTCGTATTTGTTCCTTTACCAGTTCTATTTGTGCCTCCTTTTTAGGACCGTCTAAAAGTATATCGTGCCATATGGAGGGGTCAAAATTCTCAATGGCATACCACTCTAGTCCATGACTATTAATTTCTGCTTTAATCTTTAAAAGTTCCTCTAAAGACCATAATTCTCCATTGCCTGCTTTTCCCCAGCCTTTGTTCCCCCCTATGGGTTGGTTGGCGTTAGATTTACTATTATCTGCATTCCCAAAATAATCTACCATGTGTACTACCACATGTGTCGCTCCACATTGCTTTGCAAACTTATAATGCTGGTCGTTCAGCATGTGCCGGTATAATCCGAATCCTAATTTCATTTCACTAATTTTTTATGTTTTGTTTAAAAATGATTGGACCTCCAAATCGGAATATCCACAATATTGTTTTAATATTTCTTCGGCATGTTGGTTGAGTAAGGGTGCCGGTTTTTCAATTTTTTGTGGTGTGTCGCTAAACTTCACGGGAAACCCTGTAGTTTTTATAGTACCCACTTTTGGATGTTCGTACTCCAAAATCATATCATTATGTTGTATCTGTGGGTCTTCCACCATTTCTTTAAAACTATTAACTTGCGAACACCAAATATCTTCTGCTAATAATAATGTTAACCATTCGCTGGTGGTTTTGGTTTTAAACACAGTGTTAAATTCGTTTCGAATATCATCACGATTATCAATAATATTATTCGATTTATACGCCTCCGAATCGTACTTGTCCAAACCAATAACATGCGCTAGTCTTTGTACAGAATTCATCCCAATAGCAATGTAACCATCTGATGTATTGTATAAGCCATAGGGCGCACCCAACCAAGGATTTGGAATACCGCTTGCACTACGCTCTGGATTTTCCCCTTTTAACAAAAAAGCTGTTATCTCTTGAATATGAAATCCTACTGCAGAACTCAATAAATTAGCTTCGATTTTTTGTCCTTTACTGGTGACACTCCTTGAATATATCCCAGCTAAAACCGATTGCACAATAAACAAACTGGTTAGCAAATCGGCTTGACCTACTGCCGTAACCACGGGCAACCCACCTTTCTGTCCGTTTAAATAGGGAGCCCCACTTATGGACTGCGCCAATAAATCCTGCCCTGGTCTTTTTAAATATGGTCCTGAAGCTCCGTATCCCGAGCTAGAGCAATACACTAGTCCCAGATTCAGGGTTTTCATATCTTCATAACCCAGACCTAAGCGCTCCATTACACCAGGACGAAAATTTTCCAAAAGAATATCCGCCTTAGCAATTATATCTTTTGCTATTTTTTTGCCTTCGTCAGATTTTAAATCTAGTGCTATACTTTTTTTATTTCTGTTGAAACTTATAAATGAGATACTCTCTCCTTCGGGATATAAATTCCCATAGGAATAATGACGCATCCAATCGCCTTTTACAGGTTCTATTTTGATGATGTCTGCGCCCATATCTCCCAACATTTGGGTAGCCCATGGCCCTTGTGCCAACTGCGAAAAATCGGCTACTACCAATCCTTTTAATGGTCCGTGTTGCTCCATGACTATTGCTCAGACTTTGTTATAAATTTTTTAATGGCCGCCTGCGCTTCTTCATCAAGGTATAATTGCTTAACTGCAATGGCTTCTTCATTGATGCGTTTTTCAAAAGGTATTGTTGTTAAACTCATATTTGCCAAACGCTTTAATTGTGCTACAGATTTATGAGGTCTTCTTGAAAGTTTCCCTGCAAAATCCATTACTTCCGTTAAAAAATTTTCATTGGAAACTACCTGATTAACCAACCCCCAACCTTTTAAGGTATTGGCATCGTATTGCCCTCCTAGAAACAACATTTCCTTAACTCTGTTTATACCTATTTTTTGAATTAATCGTTGGGTACCACCACCGCCTGGAACTAAACTTAAAAACACTTCTGGCAGTCCCATTTTTGCAGTTTCGGATGCTACAATCATATCGCAGGCTAAGGCTATCTCGCAACCACCACCAAGGGCAAAGCCATTAACACCAGCAATCCAAGGTTTATTTGCATTTTCAATAGCATCATACAGTTCTTTACCTTTTTCTTGAAAGGCGTCAAACTCTTCAGGGGTTTGGCTTCCGTATTCCTTAATATCGGCGCCTGCCATAAATGCTCTACCATCACCAGTTATTACCGCAACATGATAGTCAGGTTGGGCGTTAATCCAATGGATACCTTCAATTATTTCATCCATCATCTCCCGATTCATGGCATTTAATTGAGCTGGCCTATTAAATTTTAATACAGCTATGGCATCGGTGTTTTCAATGGTTATGGTTTTAAATGCTTTCATAACTAAACAGATTTGTAACAGTCGTTTAACCTATTCATTATTACCTCTGAATTCGCATCTTTTAATATCCCTTCGTGAATAATATCGGCGCCCTGTTCTTGAAATGCATTCCATCCTGGATGTTGCGGACGTATATAAGCGTTTTCAATAGTCCATTTGGTATCACTAAAAAAGTTGTTGCACAACGCATTGTTGGCTTTGCTCTCCCAAGCATTTTTACTTGCGGGTTGCCCATCGTTTTTGGTAAACACACCTTTTTGAACCTCAGCACTGGCTGCATAGTTGACATACTTTGAAGCTATTTCAGGATGTTTGGTTAAGGCAGATACCGCTAGCCCCACACCTCCCATAATCGTTGATATATCTTTTTGTAATCCCGTAGGGCTATTTGTAAAATGCACTAGGTTTTTAGTATACCCTTTTCGGGAATAATTAGTGTACCCAAACAGATAAGGAGAATAAATTATACCTTCTTCATTCCCCATATTATCCAATACCTGAATGGGGTTCCAGTTTAAGGATTGGGGATGACTATGTTCTACATGAAATTTTATCTCATCTAAAGCTGAAATACCAACTTTGGAATTAATTTTATTGTTATCGATAAATCTAGAACCAAAATTTTGGGCACATAGCGTTAAAAATGTACACCAAATATCTGTTGGACAAAGTGCCCAAGTCACTGAAAACCCGGAAGGTAACTTTTTATAAAATGCTTTTAATTCCTCCTGGTTTTTAGGTAAGCTCAGTTCCAAGCTATCTATAATATCTTTTCTATAAGACGCCACTAAAGCGGCCGCATCAACTGGAGTGGCGTAAAAGTGCCCCTCGTAATTATAGATATCAAAGCATTTTCCTAAAGCCTGTTGTTTCAAGGCATCTAATGCTTCGAGGGTTATATAGTTTTCCAATTGAAGTAACAAGCCATTTTTGTGGGCTTGCCCCATGTAGGGATGGTCTATGGTTATGATATCGAAGTTTTCAATTAAATCTTCGATAGGTGTATCCCCAAATTCCTTTAGGGAACGCACTTTCCATGCGATATTGACATTTGGATTATTTTCTTGAAATGCCTTTGATGTAGCTATGAGTGGTTCATACCCTCTTGGATGGTCCCATGCTATGCCTTTTAATTCAATCATTATTAACTTAATTAAATTATAACCAGCAAATATTCACTGGCGTATTTACTTTTAATGTCGATTTTTTTTGAAGTGTACCATAGTTAGTGTTTATCTCAAACACTACTAAGCTATTGCTATCCTGATTAGCGACTACAAGCCATTTGCCTTCAGGATGGATATTAAAATCTCGTGGGGTTTTGCCATAGGTACTTTGATGCCCCACAAGGGATAACTGTTTGGATTGAGCATCAATTTTAAAAATAGCAATGGTTTCAGAACCGCGATTGGATGCGTATAAGAACTTCCCATTGGGATGCATTCGTATGGCCGCACCACCAATTGCCCCATCATGATTTTCAGGAATAAAACTTATCTTTTGAGTGCTCTTACTATCACTTTTCTTTACATCGACAACAAAAATCTCTCCTGTTAATTCCCCCAGTACATAGGCAAACTCTTGATTGTTATCCATAACCATGTGTCGTGCACCACTACCTGGCTCAATTGATATATCTAAAATTGGATTACTCTGCCATTTTTGTTCTTTTTCTTGCCATTGGTAGGCCTTCGCGGTATCTAAAGTTAAATCTACAGCAAACATCTGATTGTCGGCAAAAGGGTATATCATGTGGGCATGTGCCGCTTCCTGCCGTTCTTTATTAGGACCAACACCTATGTGCCGGATGTCTTGCGAATATGGATTAAGACTACCATCTACGTTTATGGGATAGGATAAAATATTTCCTGACACGTAACTTGCCAGTACCAATTTGTTTTCAATAATAGCTAGATGACAGGCGTAATCGCCATTGATAGGTTGGGAATTTATAAGGCGTAAACCTCCATTATTTTCAATCTTATAGGCATGTACCTTTGGTTTGAGATTTTCTTGGGTTTCCTCAACCGCATAAAGGTATTTTTTGTCATCAGAAATTACCAAGTAGCTCGGATTTCGCTGTTTCGTATAGCTTTTTTCGGTAATTTCTCCTGTTTCTAAATTAAATTCAAAACACCCAATACCTTTTCCTTCTGGATTTTCTGCCGGAGTGCCTTGCCCCGTATAGCTTCCTGTATAAAAAACACCCATACTTTGTAATATTATAGTTAGTAAAATAGCTTTCACGGCTTTGTTATTTTTTGCGCGGAGGACGCGGGTCGTACTGAATCGTGTGGTTCATATAGGCTCCATCAATATACAAATCGGCACCATTGATGTAATCTGCCATATCGCTTGCCAAAAAGGCTACGGTATTGGCTACTTCGGAAACATTACCTATTCGTCCAGATGGTATCCAATTATGAAACTTCTCTCTACCAAATTTGTTGATTTCTTCTCGGTTCATATTCGTTTCTATAGCTCCTGGCGCTACAGATACCACTCTAATGTTATCTTCTGCCAACTCTAAAGACAGACATTTTGTAAACATCTTTAATCCTGCTTTTGCAGAACAATAGTGAATCAATCCCTTTCTGGGAACCGTATCATGAATTGAGGAAATATTTATAATAACACCGCCTCCATTGTTTTCCATACGTTTTCCTGCTTCTTTAGCACATAAAAAAGGGCCTTTCAGGTTGATGCCCATTACCCTATCCCATTCGTCTTCTTCTAAATCTAAAACATGTTGAACGCTTTCGCTACCAGCATTATTTACAAGAATATCAATAGTGCCAATTTCGGTATCCATTTGACTGAACATACCCTTAACTTCGGAAGCTTTTGCCACATTGGCTTTTCCTATGCTTACCGTAACATTATACTTTGATGTTATCTCATCTGCTAACTCCTGTGCTTTATCTTTATTACTGTAATAATTGATAAATACATCAGCACCACACGCCGCCAATGCTTTACAAATTCCTGCGCCGATACCTTGACTTCCTCCTGTTACTAGGGCTTTTTTGCCTTTTAAGTTAATTTGTGTCATTGGCTTTTAATCTTTTTGGTTATTAAAACAAGCTGTTACCTTCTGTTTTAATTCAGCTATTTGAGCATCATTTAATTGAAAAAACTCAAAGTCTGATATATGTGTATCTGATTTTTCAACTATAATAATCTCACTTCCTTCTTTCATAGCTATATTATGCCACACATTGGCTGGAATATTATATGTGATGTTGGGTTTTAGTAATTCTGCTTCAAAGGTTACACTATCACCTTCAATTTCAGCACCAATTAATACGGCCTCTCCTTTTAATAGAATAAATACCTCATCGGTTAAAAAATGAACATCCAATTTTTTTATATTATCTATATGTTGCTCTGGCATATAGTTTAATTGTGCCACTTGCCAGCCCTCTCGTATTAAAAACGGATGGTACCCATTAGCTTCTACTTTGTACTGTTCTATAACGGTTGTGCTCATATTATCTTAGTCTTTTGTTTTATCTTGTTTCCAAGACATTTCTATCTCTTCTAATGTTTTGCCTTTTGTTTCTGGTACAAACTTCCATATAAACCAAATGGCTGGGAGCGTTAATGCGCCGTATAAAAAGAAAGTCCCCGACGGTTTTATAGTTTCTATAAACACAGGGTTGGTAAGTGTGATAAAAAAACCTGTAACCATTAAAGATAAACTACCAATACTTACCGCCAAACCTCTAATTTTAGTGGGGAATATTTCGCTAATAATAACCCAAACAATAGGACCATAGGAAAAGGCAAAACATGCTACATACAATAATAATGGAATAATGACCAAACTAGAGCCTATGGCGAATAAGGCTGCTACGCCAAACAATGATATGGCCGCACCTATGACGCCGATTAAAAGTAATTTTCTTCGTCCATAACGCTCAATATTCATAATAGCTACAAACGTGAAAATTGAATTTACCAATCCTACTAAAACCGCTCCTAAAAAGGAACTTTCAACACTTTTTATAGATTCGTTTAAAATATTTGGCGCAAAATACATGATGGCCGCAATACCGCTTAAATGGGAAAACATTGGCAATAGAATACCTATTAAAAATGGTCGTCTTAAATAGGGCTTTAGCAAATCTTTAAAACCTTGAGATTCTGATTTTACCACAGATTGTATCTCGTCCATTTGAGATTTAGCCATAAGCTCTCCCATGGTTTTAACCATAATGGCGTAGGCTTTATTTTCCTTACCATTTACCGCTAACCACCTTGGACTCTCTGGTACTAGGAATAACAGCACCAAGAACAATAATGCTATGGGAATTTCTGTACCAAACATACCACGCCAAATTTCTTCTACAAATAACCAGTTCCAAAACCCTCCGTTTTCTTGCGTTACAACCCCTGCCGCATCTCCTGCCGCATTTAGTACCATCCAATCTACCAAAAAGGCCAACAGAATACCTAGCGTTATTGAAAGTTGATATAGCGATACCATTTTTCCTCGCTTTTCGGGTAATGTTAATTCTGAAATGTATATAGGCGCTACAACTGACGTGATACCTACGCCTATACCGCCTATGATTCTAACCACTACTAAAAATACAAATGAGTTGTTAGATGATGCCGACATCCAATAGGCATTGTTTAAATCGCCTAAAAATTGAGGCGGCAACATAGAACCAAACGCAGAAAGCAACAAACATACTGCTGCCACTATTAAGGCTTTTTTTCTACCAAACTTGTCCGTAATACTTCCCGAAATCACACATCCCAAAATTGTGCCCAAAAGTGCCGAAGACACGACCCACCCCAACATACTTGCAGATAGGTTGTAGTGACTTTCTAAAAATGTGTTACATCCTGAAATAATAGCCGTATCGTATCCAAAAAGGAAGCCCCCAATGGTGGATACGAAACTTATGGCGTAAACATAAAATGATGTGTTGGTTTTCATAATTTATAGTTAGTTGGCGTTGGTTTGGTTTTCTCAATTACATAATTCCAAATTTGTTGTAGGCATCTACAGTACTCATCCCTTCTTCTAAAGCTTTTTTAACGAGTTGCTCTCCCCTAGCCTTTTCTATAGCTCCTGCAAACGCTTTTACTTCTACTTCTTTTGGCACTACAACTACACCATCTCTGTCACCATAAATAATGTCTCCCGGATTAATACGTGTTCCCTCTATTTCTATAGGAACCCTGTAGTCTATTACCTTACCTCTTGGGCCTTGGTCCTGTGCATAGCCTCCATAAGAAAACGTCGGGAAATTAAGATTTAAAACTTCGTTGGTATCTCTTGAATAGCCATGAAGTACAGCTCCTGCGGCCTTGAGTTTCATTGCGCGAGTACTCATTAATCCACCCCAAAGTGCATATCTGGGCGAAGAGCCCGAGCAGATGTAAACTTCATCTTCTTTTAAATCGTCTAAGGCTTCAAACATAATCCCGAATGGTTTTTTCATCATGGGGTTTTTAGTGTCTTTTACAGACTCTTCAAAGACATCGGCCTCTAAAACTGGCATTGCTCTACCTATAACCACAAAATCTGTGTTTAATGGTTTTATATTAGGCGGTAAAAATTGATGTTGATATCCTAAGGTATCTAAAATATCGCCTACCAAGGCTACAAATAATTCTGATTTGGCTATAGCAAATAGCTCTTTATCATCACTCCAAATTTTATTAGTACTGCTCATATCGTTCTATTACAAAGTGTTTATTCCTGTTATTTTAAAATTATTTTATAAGTTTCAATAGCATTGTGCCCAATGTCTATTTTAATATCTTTTCCACTTAAATTCAATGTTTCAGCGTCTTCTTCAATTAAATTGGTTTTTATAACTTTTGAAGCCTCTTTAGGTAGTGATATTGTAGGTTGACCGTCTTTACCATCTAGCTCTACCAATCTTAACACAAGGGCTTCTTCATCTTCTGCTTTCTTAATGGTAGTAACACGCACCATCGGATTGGAAACATCAAAAAAGCTTTTACTTTCTGGTAAGTTACCTTTACTGTTCTTAGATTTTTGTTGACTTACCTGTAGCGGATGATGCGCACCATTACTAAACTGGTACGCTGTGGCATCACTTGCTTGATGTGATGATAATGAAAACTCAAAATGATGGTCTCCCGTTTGATGGTACCAATTGCCTTCGCCGTGGCAACTTTTATGTGATGCCATTAAAATACCTTGAAGCACTGTATATTCAACAGATTCTCTGGTTGGGTCTATCCAATCTGCTACGGCCACACCAGAAGCTAAGGTTACCTGGAAACCGTCTTTTTCCGAAGAGATAAAATTCATCACTTCTCTTGGATGGATTTCTACCGGTTTTTGGTCGTAAGTTCCACCCCAAGACCAGCCTCTTGGTGCTTGTTTCATCTCAGACTTTCCAACTTCGGCAATGGCTAGAGGCACTTCATATTTAATGGTTGTGTCTTCCATATCTAAAGGCAAAGCAAATCTAAACTCCCTATTATGTGTGCCATCCCAATCCAAAATATCTATTGAAAAATCTATTTTCTTAATATGATGATGCACTTTTATGTGTTGAACTATATTGGCATGCTTAAACTTAACTCGATTTTCATAAAGCGTAAATACAGCACCATCATTCACAATTTTCCAGTTACCTGTGTGTAAACTTGTTTTATCAAATCCGTCCATTTTTGGGGCTGTCATTTGGGTAAACTCGCCTGCACCATTCCCATCATATTTCATGGAGAGTATATCGCCTCCAGCAAATCGTGTAGTTTTCACAACCTCTTTATTCAATTCTTTATCAAATAAATACGTCATACCTCCTTTCCCTAATCGCATTTCATAAAATTGATTCCATAGGGCATTTGGCTTTACTGTCTTGTTGACCTTAAACGTTTTTCTTCCTTTCTTTAAATAAAAAGTAGCATAGCCCAAAGATGGCAAGTTAGAAGCCAGAAACTCCAACGTTCTTGTGCCTTTATGAGTACTTGTTTGAGACGGCACCATACTTCCATTTTGGTCTACCACATAATAGCTGGAATTATCATTTAATGCTACCTTAGCGGTTGCTGTTCTTTCCCAAGACAGATCATTGTAAACCACCATGGCATTATTTCGCTTGGTTTTTACATTACTTGAAATGGAGTGGATTGACTTTTCAATTAAACGGTCTGCTTCTGATGCCGAAAATTCCAATTTTGCTCGGAAAATACTATCTGTAATATGTCCGTTTTTGCCACCCCAACCATGGTCTGGGTATATGGAGGCTTCAAAAGCTTCCGAAAGTGCTTCTGATGGATAGTCTTTAAACGAGCCTTTTAAAGTAGCATCAATAGACGCAAAAATTTCTGCTGATGGTAATAAGCGCCCTGCTTTTCTTGAAGCTGTAATAGCCTTTGCGTGACCTGGTCCATGGATGTATGACCAAATGTTGGGTCTTTCTCCATCAACAATTTCAAAATTAGCTTCTGGTGTTTTTACTTCATTCATCAGTGCTGTTACTGTGGAATGTCTAAGATTGGGCATTTTAACCCCAGTTTTCTTTAGAATTTCATTCCATTCTGAAACAATGTTTCCATAGTTATTAGGTCCTGAAGCATCATTACTTATCACTATGGCAAAATGCGGTGGTAAGTTGTGTTCTTTGTAATAATCGCTCCACATTTTTACTCTAGATTGCAATTTATGCATAGCTTCTATAGCATCTTGTTCAAAGAGCTTGTAGAACATAACCGCCCAGCCATAATTTCCTGGACTGTATGTTGGGATTTTCGAACCATCTGGAGAATACCAGTTATAAAAACCTTCTTTCATTCTAGACACAAATAAGTTCTCTATACCAGATTTAGCTAGTACTTGAGCTGATTGCAATGTTCTTCCTGGCACATCTGTATTGTATACTGTAACGGCGTCTGCACCCTCAAGGTTCTTTATAATCCAACGTCTTCCAAAATAGAGCTCACGAATTAACTGCTCGTCGGTTTGCATGCCTTCGTAAGGCTGATTATAGGTGCCTCCCCACTTAAATCTTCCTTCCTGTGAACGTAATATAATCTCCTCTTTGCGCTCTGGAAATTCTTCTAGAAACTCCATTAAATCGAGTGTTTGCTCCATTCCAAAATGGAAATTTTTATCGGTTTTCATAATATCCAAAGCAGGCGCTACGATATGATGAATACGCTCCTCCCTACATTTATCTGGAGTATCTACCCACGCAATATCTTGGTGTGATGATGAAATAACATGCAACGTACCTTCGCTAAAATATCCCCAATCAGAAGTAACTAAAGGTGTAAATAATTGTTTGAATGTATTCTTACTAGACTTACCCACAAAAGTTACGCTTTCTGGTGTACCAAAAACAGGTAGCCATACCCAAGCTTTGCCGTCTTTAGGTTTAACATCTACAGTTCTTCCGCTAATAAAATCTATCCGTTTATATAAATTAACATCATCGATATCTAAACTAGCCTTTACCAGCAAATTCCCTGAGATTTCTTTATACTCATAAGGCTCTACATAAGTCATATTGATAGTGCGTTGCCCATAGGCAAACCCAACCACCAACATCAGCATTAAAAATGTGTACTTTTTCATTTAATTCTTAGCTATTTTAAATTTATTAATTGTCTTACTAAATCGGTTTAGTTTATTTCTAAAAAAACTCGGTAAAGCTATTTTTTTGTTCCGCAAGACCCTCTTACTTCTAGTTTTGTTTTTAAAACTTTTACTTGTGTTTTGGTCTTAACCGTACCCTCTATTTTATTTAAAAGTATATCTGTTACTGCACTTCCAATGGCTTCAATAGGTTGTACTACTGCTGTAATTGGAGGTTCTACTATATCAAAAGCACTTAGTTCATCAAAGCTTACTATGGCAACGTCATCTGGTACATTTACGTCTAACTTTTTAAGTACCCGCAACCCTTGAGAGGCCAAATAATGTGTTGAAAATACTATGGCATCAACGGGTTCTGCTCCCTGGAATAAGTCTTTAATAGCGCTTTCTATTTCATTAAAATATTCTTCTCTACTAATCTCTTGTATATAGTCTTTATTCTGAACTAAATTATGACTTTTAAGTGCGTCGCAATAACCTTTTAAACGTTGTGCTATCGGTTCTAAGCCCGGTTTTAATGTTACAAAACCTATACGTTTTCTTCCTAAGTTGAGCAGGTGCTCTGTTACTTTTCTTGAACCATAGTAATTATCTACAATAACATGGTCTGTATCCTTATCTGGATAATGTCTATCAAACAGCACAAAGGGAAAATTTTCTTTCTTTAAAAAGTCTATTTCCTTTTGATTTTCTTGAGTAGACGCAATTACTAATCCATCTACTTGTCTATTTAACATAGACCGTATAAGTTCTCCTTCAGTTTCTGGGTTTTCGTAAGAACTACTAAATAACACTGTATAGCCTTTTTCTTTTGCTTTTCTTTCAATAAAACCAGCTACTTTAGAGTAAAAGGTATCTGATATGTTTGGGATAATCAGTCCAATGGTTTCACTCTTTCCCCTACTTAATCCTCTGGCTAATTGATTTGGAACATATCCGTTTTTCTTCGCATATTCTTTAATTCTTTTTTGGGTATTGGCACTAATTTTATTTTCGTCACCTTTATTGTTAAGCACGAACGATACGGTTGTTTTAGATATATTTAAATCATTAGCAATATCTTTTAACGCACATTTTTTACTTCTAACCAAAACTAAACCGATTTAGTTCGCTAAAATAATAATTATTTTAGAATAAATCTAATCTTTTAATAGTTTGCTTTTGTCTATAATACATTCTTACCCTCCAAATCAATTCTTCTACATTTACTACTTTATAGTTTTCACTTAATTTACTAGCGTTTAATTTTGCTATTCCTGGGCCTATTATTGGGCCTAAAACGTTTTCAGCCACTTCGTCTTTTGAATTACCTGTGTCTGAAAATCTACTCCACGCATGAATGGATAAAACACTAAAAGGGTTACTATCAGACTCTGAATTTAACTTATTGGCTATGTATGTTGGCGTACCTTCGCGTTCATTGTTTTTATCACCAAAATTCCACAATGAATACTTAACTGTTATTATTGGAATATCATACCCATCACTATTGGTTTCCCAATAAATGTCGCCTTTACCACCAGCATACGGTGAATACTGTACCGCCAATATACCTTCTAATTGATTATTGGCTTTTATATAGGCTCTGTATGCTTCTTTGGCTTCTTCTGAACCTACATCTTTTGCCATTAACGACAAAACTTTAATGCGGTGTTGGCGCATATGTGCAGCTGTGGCCTTAGCAATTTGCTTTAAACTTTCTGCTCTGTTGCCTTTTATTCCATAAAGATCGGCGTAATTATATCCTCCGCCAAAAGTTTGTACTATTGAAGTATTTTTGCCTTGTTTATCGAACAGTAACTGCATAACATCTGGAGCCATCATTGATAAATTATCTACAGGAAGGCCAAAGGCAATTTTCATAGTATCAGCTGCGGTATGGTTAAAATAGTATTCGTTTGCAAATCCATTCATCATCCATTGCACGTTGTCGCCATCAGATAAATGATAGGATACATATTTTTTACCTTTTTCAGAAAAATCTATTGACTTTGGGTCTAATACTTTTGCCTGTCCACTTTGACGATTTTTGTAGAGTAAAGATGTTAAGTTTAAATTGTACATCCAGTCTGCAGGAACCATGATATTTCCGGTTTCTGATACTTTATTTACAAACAAATCTTCGCCTACGCCATGTTCCCATCCGTAAATGGGTGAACCAGGTTTTAACCACTGCAATACCTCATCAAATAATGCCGTGTTTTGTCCTGCAGAAGCATCGTTATATTTTTTGTTTAAATTAATTACAAATAAATTGTTTTTGATAGCGAACTCTCTTTGTTCTCCAGTTTGAAGCGGCATAACTACCAAAGCATTATTATTGCACTTATCTTTGAACTCGTTCCATGCATCTTGAGTGGTTTTTTTCGAAGCATCGTACATCATTTTATAACCTAACGAATCAAAATAGTCCTTATCTCTAACATCTACTATGATGGCATTATGCAGATGCGAAGCCACCGTGGCTACCGTATTACTTTCTGGGTTATTTTCAACATCTGTTAATACATAACCATTGAATAAATCTTTAACTTGCACTTTTACTCCATCAACGTCAGCATATGTTTCGCTAACAAGTTCTATGGCTGTTGTTTGAGCGTGCTCTTGAACACCCATTTTTGCAAGCCCTTGTTTGGCTACCTTATAAGCTTCTTTTTCGCTATGATCATGCAACCATATACCAACATCACTCTTCCCTTGGTCTACAGCCCTATTTACCAAACCAGAAATAGATTGGCATAACAAATGGTACTGCATACCTTTTGTTAATTCTGTATGGCCCAATTCATTTTTATGAAGTTGGGGTATTAAACCTGTAATACTCCAGTATTTTTTTGGCTTTACTTGCATTGCTAGATGCCAATATTGCCCTACGTCTTTAAAAGAATCGTACTCGTTAGTATAGGCTTTATTGGCCTCTGCACTATCGCGCTCTTTTTTTGAGTTGTTGATGCATGCATTAGTTAATAACGTTAAAACCAATACTGTTACTATTGTTTTCACTTTTAAGATTTTAATCATCAACTTTTTAGTTCTTAAGGCTTAATGAAAAAGGAACGGCATCTTCGGTACTTGCCCAATTTTTAT
Organism: Tamlana crocina; assembly: GCA_040429635.1. NCBI lineage: Bacteria > Pseudomonadati > Bacteroidota > Flavobacteriia > Flavobacteriales > Flavobacteriaceae > Tamlana > Tamlana crocina. Next base: position 3,336,599 of record CP158972.1, read on the forward strand.
TGGGAGTGGCGCTCATTTCAAAATTTAAGGTTCCGCCGGCCATCACATCATTATAATCTAAATACGATTTATTGTAATCCTTACCATTTAAAGTTGCAGATTGTATGTACACATTTTCCTTACTGTTTTGTGGTGCTGAAATTTCGAAAGTGTTTCCATTTTCTAAATGAATGGTTGCCTTTTTAAATAATGGGCTACCAATAACATATTGGTCTACGCCCGGTGTTACCGGATAAAATCCTAACGAACTAAATACATACCAAGCGGAAGTTTGACCGTTATCTTCATCGCCACAATACCCATCTGGTGTTGGCGTATATAATTTAGTTAATACTTTTCTTATTTTTTCTTGCGCTTTATAAGATGCATTAGCGTAATTGTATAAATATATCATGTGCTGAATAGGTTGATTACCATGCGCGTAATTACCCATGTTCATGATTTGCATTTCACGAATTTCGTGTATGGTAAAGCCGTAGTATGAATGGTCAAAAACTGGAGGCATTTCAAACACTTCATCCAATTTACTTTCAAAAGCATTTTTACCGCCCATTAATTCCATTAGTCCATTTACATCGTGAAAAACAGACCATGTATAGTGAATGCTATTGCCTTCTGTAAAGGCATCGCCCCATTTAAGCGGATTGAAAGGGCTTTGAAATGTACCATCTTCATTTTTACCGCGCATCCATTTGGTTTCAGGGTCGAATAGATTTTTATAGTTTAAAGATTGCTTATAGAAACGCTCTGCAACATCTTTCTTTCCTAATTTATCAGCCATTTGGGCTATGGTAAAGTCGGCATAGGCGTACTCTAATGTTCTTGCGGCATTTTCGTTGATACCGACATTGTAAGGCACATAACCTAATTTATTGTAATATTCTACACCTTCTCTCCCAACCGATTTTAGAGTATTCCCTCCTTTTGATAGCGGCCTTCCCTTAGAAGTCGTTGCGTTTTTTAACATAGCTTCAAGAAGAATATCTTGATTTTTTATATCGACTCCTTTTAAAAAGGCATCGGCTATAATGGGTGCTGAGTTAGAGCCTATCATACAATCTCTATGCCCTGGGCTAGCCCACTCTGGCAACCACCCCGATTCTTTATACGTGTTGGCCAACCCTTCCATAATTTTTGAATTTAACTCTGGATACATCATGTTGAAAAATGGAAATACGGCTCTAAACGTATCCCAAAAGCCATTATCGGTAAACATATATCCTGGTAGAACCTCTCCGTTGTACGGGCTATAATGTACAATAGCATTGTTTTTATCTATTTCGTGAAATTGTCTTGGAAATAACAATACACGGTACAGGCAAGAATAAAAGGTTCTTAAATTATCAATCTTATCATCTTCAATCACTATTCTACCTAATTCTTTCTCCCATGAAGTTTTTGCCTTTGTTAAAGTGGTTTTAAAATTGTCATCTCCTATTTCTCTATTTAGGTTAAGTTGTGCTTGCTCTGGGCTTATAAAAGAAGAGGCTACTTTTACGTGTACTTCTTCGCCTTTTTTAGTTTTAAAACCTATTATTGCTCCAACATGTTCTCCCTCATTTTCGGTACTGTTTTCTGCTAAGGTCCAATTATCGCCCCATGTATGGGTTAATTCAAAATCTTTATCAAATTCGGCTACAAAATAGTTATGGAAATTATCTGGAACACCACCAGTATTGTTTCTGCAATACCCGATTATTTTACGTTCTTTTGGTAGTATTTTCACCATAGAACCTTTAAAAAAAGCATCTAACAAAATATAGGATTGATTTTCGGGAAAGGTGAATTTAAAATGTGCAGCACGTTCGGTTGGTGTTACTTCTGCGGTAACATCGTAATCGGCTAAATACGCCTTGTAATAATGTGGTTTTACGGTTTCGGCTTTATGTGAAAACCACGATGCGCGCTCGTCTTCTTTAAACTTTAAATCCCCTGTTACTGCCATTAATGAAAATGCTGCATAATCATTTATCCAAGGGCTAGGTTGGTGTGTTTGTTTTATTCCTCTAATTTTATGGTCGTCATACTTATAGGTCCATCCATCTCCCATTTTAGAGGTCATGGGCGTCCAGAAATTCATGCCCCAAGGAGTTGCTATGGCAGGATATGTGTTTCCGTTTGATAATTCAAAAGAAGAATCTGTTCCCATTAAGGGGTTTACAAAATCTACTAAATTTTCTTCTTTTATTGTTGTGTTGGTTTCTCCATGCCCGTCTTCTGTGTTAACACAAGAGACAACGAATAATGATAATATTAAATAAAATAACTTTTTCATAAATAATGTTTTATTGATAATAAACCTCTAAAAGTTTAGCTTTTGTAGCTTTTAATTGCAGTTGATTTAAACTTGCAGGAATTAATAATGTTTCTCCCTGTTTTAACTGATAATTTTCGCCATTATTGGTTACAGTAGCCTCGCCCTGTACACAGATATAAATTACAAATGAGTCTATTGCAGAATAATCTTTTTTTACCTCTTGATTTAAATTTATAATATTGGTTTTAAAGTAAGGGGAATGCACTAAGGTGTTTGATGTGTTTTCTTCTAAACTATAGTTTGTTTTATAGCTGTTATGCACTTGGTAATCTATAACATCTATAGCCAGCTCATTGTGCAGTTCGCGTTTACTACCGGTTTTGGCATCAACTCTATCGTAATCGTAAATCCTGTAAGTTACATCAGAGGTTTGTTGTATTTCAGCCAATAAAACACCTGCACCTATGGCATGCACACGCCCTGTTGGAATATAAAACGTATCACCTGCTTTTACAGTTTCATGGTGCATAACCTCCAAAATGGTGTTATTGTCCAGGTGTGTTTTATATTCACTTTGCGTTATTTGTTTATCAAAACCAACAATTAACTCTGCATTATCATCGGCTTGCATAACATACCACATTTCGTTTTTACCAAAAGAATTATGGCGTTTTTTAGCCACCTCATTACTAGGATGTACTTGAATGGACAATGGTGTTTTTGCATCAATAAATTTAATTAGTAGAGGAAAAGTGTTTCCAAATTTATTGTACACTTCTTCCCCTACTAAATCTTGTTTATAATCTGCTATTAATTCTTTTAGTGTTTTGTTTTTTAGTGAACCTTGAGCCACTAAAGTTTCGTCGTTTTCTACACCAGAAATTTCCCAAGATTCACCTATATTTTCTTCTGAATAGTTTTTATGTAAAACTGTCTTTAATTTTTCACCACCCCATATTCTGTATTTATAAAGTGGGGTGAACTTTAATGGGTATAATTTCATTGTTTTATGTGTAATATTATTTTTATAATGTTATTTAGTTGTGCCAAATCAACATAATTTTCACTTTATTGACCTAGAATTTCTATGCATTTTAATGTAAAAAGCTCCTTTATGCTTTTTTTTAACAAAAACACAAGTTGTTAATTTTCAAAACACAAAGAGGCTTAAAAACTATTTATAGAGACGGAATACCTAGTTCTGTAATTTGACAGCTACCGTAAAATCTCCCCAAAGATTACTTCTATCAAGGTTATCAATATGTAGTCTTACACTAATAATACCATCGCAGTAAGAAATAAAGTTATCGTCACTTTCAATACTCTCTGCGGTCATGTACCACGGTGCTCCAAAATTTCCTATTTCTTGTAAATCTACAGAAGTCTTTTGCGTTACGGGATCTACATTAATAATCATTGGAACAGCATTTCCTGCATCTGTTGATAATATATATGAATATTGATAGTCACTTAATTTAGTAACCTCGCGTTTATGACCTTTATTAGGCATCCACCCATGGGGCGTATTATGTTCTGAAATAACCTCGTACTCACCTGTATTTAATTCAATAGTTTTTATGGTTTCCGTTTTAAATGCGGTATTAAACGTATCTATTGATTTAATATCTGGAACATGAAGAGTTCTATACTTAAATGGTGTTCCTTCTTTTATCCCTTCCAAAGTTGTTGATTGGTCTTCGTTGGTAACCACAATTGTTTGTTCTTCATCTAAATCATTTGTATAATTGACTTCTACCCCAACCATTGATGACACAGGAGGCAACCAATTTATAATACCGCAAGTGGCAGACTCAATTTGTCTATTAAAAATAGAGTTTTGAAACGTATCGCCAAAAACCGTTCCTGAAACATTCTTAACTACAGATTGGTTTCCAAATGTATCAAATGTATAAATCTGAAAGTTATATACGCCTTCTTGCAAATTTTCTATCAATAAATCTATAGTATCATTGGCCTTGGTTCTAGAAAACATTACCTCTGTAGAATCTTGTCTGTTTTTCCAGAAGGCCTTAATCTTATTAACCGTGGGATCGCTACCTAATACCATTGCCAGCTCTATTCTATTTTTCCCAGGGTAAACTATTACAGAGTCTACCTTGGCGGGATATACTATATCTCCACCTTCTTTATACTTCTTAAATTCATCTATGGGCGTGCAGGAAGCTAAAACCACCAGCCCTAGAATTAAGCATATAATGCTTATATATTTTATAGTTTTCATTTTTTTAATATTTATAGTGAACGTATAGTTAGTCTATTGGTTGTCCCCATAGGGATATCTCATTAAAATTAACGTACGTTCCGTTTGACCAATTACGTAGTGTTTTAAATCTAATATACCTATACCCCTCTGTATCTAGAGGAAACACAATTGTTTCCCCTTCTTGGGCTGCTGCAAGGTCATCGTTAGACAATTGTCCATTAGGCAAACCTGATGGTTTTATTTGCTCATATTCAATTAATAAATCCCAAGAATCCCAACTTCCATCAGGAGCAGGATCATTAGACCCATAAATTTCAACGTTTCTAGGATTATGCAAGCTATAAAGCCAACGCGTACCATCAGCCCTCATCCACCAAGCCAACCTACTTAATTTCACTTTTTTTCCTAGATCAAAAGAAAACCATTGGGGCATCCTTGCTTGGTCTCCACTAGAATAAAATCCGCCTCCTTCTGTAATATCATCGTTGAACAGAGCTGGTATATTACCACCGTAACCCAAAATAGCATCATTAGGCAATGTTAAAGCAGTAATTTCACTTTTATCAATTTCCGTTTCAAAATATGGAGTCAACCGAACTATCGTGGTATCTGAAATATTCCCCCAACGGTCGCGTACATAAACTCCAAAATCGGCTTCTTCTGATTCGAATCCTCTAGTTGAAAATCTACCTTCAATTTTTTGAGTGTAGTATGTATTATAAGGTATAAAGTTACCTAAGGAATCATTAGCTAAAACAACTATGGCAAGGTTATCTTCAGTTGGGTTTTCAAAATCAACAAAAAGGCCGCCAAAATCTGGTCCAATATTTAAACTTTCACCAACATTTTGGTACGGAGCTTTTTCGGGGTTTACTGTTACGGTTATTGGCTTTGAAGCATTTTCACCCCGATCTACAGCATAAATACTCACCTCATAAGGTTTATTTTTTCCGAATCCAGTTAATGTCATTTCATTTGTGTAGTATGAGGCTTTAACCTCTCTAACAACATTTCTTTCTGTTGTGTAAACGGCCTTGGCGTAAAACACATCTGGATCGTTTGGAAGTGTATAACTTAGTTTAACACTTCCCGATAAGTTTTCAATCTGGACTTCAGAAACAGGCCCCGGTGGCGTGCCATCATTTTCTGTTGGTTGCAACAAATCTGTTGTACATCCTAGTACAAACATAGCAAGAGCAGCTATTGGTACTAGATAAATTTTATATTTTTCCATTGTATCAAGTTTTATATCTTTTAGAATAATTTACCACCCTGGGTTTTGTACCAAATTAGGGTTAATTGTGAGCACATTATCTGATAATGGCCAAAAATAGTCTCGTGGCGCATTAAATTTTTGATCGAATAGCAACGTTCTTCTGTTATAAGTTTCATACTCCTCTTGGCCAATATCCCATCCGTAAATTGGGGTATTTAATCTAGAAGCAGATTTTTTCCAACGCTTTAAATCCCAGAAGCGTTTGCCCTCAAGCGCTAATTCTATTAAACGTTCTTGCTGTATTATTTCTCTTAACCCATCTTGTGTAGTGTATTTTCCGGGATTATTAGAATAAGTACTCCATGAGGTTTGTACAGTCTCCAAACCAGCTCTTTCTCGCACTTTATTAATATATTCTAAAGCCAAAGCATTATTACCTGTTTCATTTAAAGCTTCAGCGTACAATAAATACAAATCTGCTAAACGCATTACGGGCCAAGGGTAAAACTCTAAACTTACCCCGCCTCCTTGAGAAATTACCATGTTCCAGTTAACTAGTTTTTTAGCATAGTAACCGGTTATGGAATACAAAACACTCTGTTTTTTTCCTGCATGCTGACCAATTTTGGTCTTTAAATCCCAAGTATTATTGCGCATAAACCAGGTAGCACCATCAAAGCCTAAGTTTGCATAAAATCGTGGTTCTCTGTTAAAATGCAAACCGACCGTTTTGTACCCCTCCTGCATACCTTCATCGCTTGCTTCAACGGTACGCAAATTATATCGGTCTTGATAGCTCCATGTTTTATCTTCGTCAATAGGCACTCCGTTTTCAGTATAAAACATTTCTGCAATGCGTAAAGTAGGCGCAAAATGTGCCTTTAAATTTAAACTTGTAATATTAGGATCTAAATTGGGGCTAGCTGTTAACTGGACTGCCCATGAAGGCACATCAGAGCCAACGTTACCCCAAATAAGTTCAGAGTTCCATCTTTCGCAAACTGCATTTCTAATGCTCATTTCTGTCTTTATCCTATCTGTAGCACCTTGAGCGTTTTCATTAAACTCGTACAAACTTATTCCTGCTGCTTCGCAGGCTACAACTGCTTCTTCACAAGCCTTTAAAGCCCTGTTCCATTTTTCAATTTCAAAGTTAGTATTGAACAAAGGTGTTCCATCATTGCCTAAAAAATTATCGAAATCTGTGTTGCCGTTAAACAAAGGGCTTGCTGCTGTAACTAAAACACGTGCCTTTATTGCTAGAGCTATTGGCTTTGTAATTCTACCGAGCTCTGAAGTTTTATTATCTATTCTATTGGGCAGACCTCCATTAACTTCTTCTTGAGTTACTGAGTCTATTAATTCTACAATATAATCTACCACGTCATCAACCGGTTGCCTTTCTATTCTGACCTGATCTGAGTTGGCAGATATAGGCAGGTTTTCGTCTACAATAGGAATTGGCCCGTAGGCTTTCAATAAATACCAATGGTAATAAGCTTTAAGAAATTTAACTTCAGCAATCCACCTATTTTTAAGAAAAGGTTCTAGATCCGTTACTTTATCAATATTCTCTAAAAAGATGTTACAGGATCTAATCCCTTGCCATAATGGAGGCACCCTTCCTCCGCCTTCCCAAAAATTCATTAGGGGACTTACTCTATTTTGTAATCCGCGAGCAATTTGGTAAGGGTCTAAAGAAGTCGCATAGCCATCGGGAATTGGCCAAAAAATCCAATATTCGTCTCCTGCGTAAAACTCTGGGTTCCCCTCAGGGTCATCAAATCGGGGTAAAAAAGAATAACAGGTAAACAGGTACTTTTCTGCTTGAGTTTTATCAACAAAAGCGTTATCGATGGTAGCAACATTATCTGGAACAACGTCCAAATAATCACTACATGAACTAATTATTCCCAAAAAGGTTAAAATAACTAGTATTCTTATTTTTTTAATATCTCTCATGTTTCTTGTTTAAAAATTAAAGGTCATTCCAAAATTAATAACACGCTGGATAGGATAACCTAAACCATTGCCCCCCATCTCTATATCCCATAAATCGAAACCACTAATACTCAATAAGTTTATACCACTAAAGTATAAACGTGCATTCGATAAATGTAGATTTTTGATAACGGCATCGGGCAAACTGAAACCTAACTCTACGGACTTAAGTCTTAAAAATGCTCCGTTTCTCATAAACCAAGTACTTCTTTGAGTGTTATTAGTATTTAAAGTACTACTCAGCCTTGGCCAAAGCGCATATGAATCTCTATTTGATTCCGACCAGTGATTATCTGCATAAACTTGTAAAAGCGCATTTTGCGATCCAGCCCCTAAATCGGGATTTGCAACAAAGGGGGCTGTTCTTACTGGATCTATCCAGAAGGAAGACCGAGCAGAACCTTGCAAAAAGAATGAAAAATCGAAATTTTTATAACCTAGAGATAATCCGCCTCCGTATATAATTTCAGGCACCGTAGGGTGACCTATTGGAACCCTATCCAAATTGGTTATCTCTCCATCTCCATTTACATCTCTATACTTTATATCTCCAGCAGCATATTCTCCAAAATTTTGTTTGGGTGAATTATCTACATCAAACTCATCTATAAATAAACGCTCTGCCACAAGCCCCCATTGTTGTGACAATGACTGTCCTTTATGAAACAAATGACTGTTTTCTTCAGAATATTGGGGTTCTTCAAAGAAAAGAAACTCACTATGGGCATAGGTGAAATTGGTTCTACTTTGTAACCAAAAGCCATTGGTGAACGATTTATTATAGTCGAAAGAAATTTCAAAACCGTTTGACTTTGCCTTACCTACATTCGCTCTAATAGGTGCAGACAACCCCATGGTTGCAGGAATAAAGGCCCTATCCATCAATATGTTACTTCTGTTTTCGGTAAAATAATCTGCTTGTATCTCTAAACTGTTAAATAAATTAACTTCCAACCCAAGGTTCATTTTTTTTGCAGTTTCCCAGCTAATGTCCTCATTAGAATAACGGTTTACATTAACACCGGGTCTAGCGTACTGAAAATTAGTTCCAAACCATGCGGCTCTGCCTCCCGCATTTAAGTCAACCTCTGAAAGATAAAAAAACCGGTCTTCTGCACTACCTATGGCATCGTTACCTACCAAACCATAAGTTGCTCTCAATTTAAATTTCGGCACCACAGATTTTATGCCTTCCCAAAATGACTCGTTAGAAACAAACCAACCTAAACCTGCCGATGGGAAAAACCCATATCGATGTGATTTATGAAAACGCTCCGAACCATTGTAACCAAAATTAAATTCTGTCATGTACCGAGAGTCGTACCCATAAGTTACCCTGCCTGAAATGCCTTGGTTTCTATATGGTAATGATTTCTGTAAAGTACCTTGATTTGCGAACAATTGGTTTCTTCTTGTCCCCACCAGCATACCAGTAACTTCGTGTTTTTCAGAAAATGTATTTTGATAATTAATTGCGACTTCTGTGTACGTCGCTGAATTTATTTGCCTTTGGCCTTCGTTATAATTTAAATAATCTGTTGCTGATAGCTCATTGAGTAAATTCAATTTATAGGAATCATTAGATTTATCATAGCCAAAAGCCGAATAAAAATGCGGGTTATAAAATCTAGAAACATCAAAAAACGAATAGCGTTCTGTATTAAACAGCATTCTTGCTGACAAACCTGGGATAAAAAACGACAAATCTTGCTTTAACTCGAACTGCGCAGACATATTAGATCTGGTGTAATCTTTGTACCCTTTAACCATATCTGCATAAGGGTTAATAAAACTAGGTTCGTTACCACTAGAGGCATTACTGCTATTACCAAATAAGATGTGCCTAGAATAAGGCTTAGCCTCGGATGGGTAATAGGCTGGAAACATGACCGGATTAGAACCAAGAATTTTTGAAAACATTCTTCCACCTCCATCAATTGGCCCCGTATAATCATCAAAAGAACCTGCTAGCCTAACTACGGCCTCGGTGGTTTCTGTTAGGTCTATATTGATATTCGAACGAAGTTGATAATTTTTAAGATTAATATTGCTATTAAAGTTATTTCGATCATCAACCTTTAAAATTCCATTATCTTTATTAAATACCCCAGCTATATAATACCTTGCCACTTTACCTCCACCACTAACATTTAAATTTAGCCTATTGTTTACGGTAAAATCTTTTAACAGTTGATCCATCCAGTTATTTGCTGGATATATATATTCGTTTAAGCCCGCTTTGGTATTGTCTATTTTATTTTGCGAGTATGGTAAAAACCCAATAGGGTTTCGTGTTAGTACTGCTTCATTTTCTAGCTGCATGTATGTTATAGGATCGGCCAATTTTAACTGCTTTGTGTTGCTTGAAAACGAGGTTTCGTAGCGCACAAATACTTTTGCCTTACCTTCTTTTCCTTCTTTAGTCGAAATCAATATAACACCATTAGCACCTCTTGCTCCGTATAATGATGTTGCTGTTGCATCTTTCATAATTGAAAATGAACTAATATCATCGGGCGACAACTGTGCCAATTCTGTTGTTGAAGATTCAACACCATCAATTAAAATTAACGGATCTACCTTATACCCAAAACTTGTGACTCCTCTTATAAAAAAGGACGCGTTATCTTGCCCTGGTTCCCCGCTTCTTTGGTACGAGATAACTCCAGGGATTCTTCCTGCCAACGCTGTTGTTAAATTACTTGATGGTATTTTTAATTCACTTGGCTGAACCGTTGAAATAGAACCAATAACACTCGATTTTTTCTGTTTGGCAAAAGCTACAATTGTAACCTCATCTAATTCATCTTGATTTGGCATCAATTGCACATTCAATTTCTCCTTATCGCCTACCGTTATTTTTTTGGTAGTATAACCCACATAAGAAAATACTAACACACTGTTTTGGTTGGTTACACTTAAACTGTACTCTCCATCAAAATTGGTAACAGTTCCGTTTTTAGTTCCCGCCTCCATAACGGTAACTCCGGGCAGTGGCACTCCCTTTTCATCTGTTACAACTCCAGATACACTCTCCTGAATAAAATTTTGGCTAATTTTATCCAACCCTTTGCTTAGAGCAAGTCCATCTTTCCTTATTGAAGTATTAGTGGTTTTTGCAAGAGAAAACGAAAAATGAAAGACAGAAAACATAGCAGCAAATAGTAAATGCTTGAAATGTTCCTGCCTAAAAAGTAAAAATTTACATTTCATAATAATTAGTTATTTGGTTTAATTGGTTTAATTGGTTTATGAAAAACACTTAAGATAAATTGAATAATAAATTTTATTCATTGTAAAACTAAATACAATAGGAATGCGATTATGATATTATAGTCGCTAAAAATGAATCAATATCAACATTAAGTATCAATTGATTTTTTTTTTAAGATTAAATTTTTGCTTCAGAATTAACTTTTAAAAATTGACTTAGAGCAAGCCCATCTTTCCTATTAAAGCATCAGTGGTTTTTGCAAGAGAAAACGAAAAATGAAAGACCGAAAATATAGCAGCAAATAGTAAATGCTTGAAAATGTTCCTGCCTAAAAAGTAAAAATTTACATTTCATAATAATTAGTTATTTGGTTTAATTGGTTTGATTGGTTTATGAAAAACACTTAAGATAAATTGAATAATAAATTTTATTCATTGTAAAGCTAAGTACAATAGGAATGCGATTATGATATTAAAGTCACTGAAAATGAGTCAATATTAACAATAAGTATCAATTGATTTTATAAGATTAAATTTTTGCTTCAGAATTAACTTTTAAAAATTGACTTAGAGCAAGCCCATCTTTCCTATTGAAGCATTAGTGGTTTTTGCTAAAGAAAACGAAAAATGAAAGACCGAAAATATAGCAGCAAATAGTAAATGCTTGAAATGTTCCTGCCTAAAAGTGAAAATTTACATTTCATAATAATTAGTTATTTGGTTAAATTCTTTTTTTTGAAGACAAATGGACTTTTTATCAATTTACGGTTCGCGCTAAACCTTAACTAATATATTGTATGAATGTCTGAACATATCAAGTATATATAAAAATTTTGACAGATTAATACTAAGAATAAAAGCTTTAAAAAAAAGAAGTCCGCAACCATTGGCAGGCTATAACATGTGAATCTATTCGCTCTAAACAAAAGAAAAAAAACTATTTTAAGACAAGTCCTTGAATTGTCCTAAAACAGCTTTTGTATAAAATTTCAATAAAACTATTAATTACTATTTCTTCCAGCTTTCTTCAATATCCTCAAGTGTTTTTCCGCTCGTTTCTGGTAGTTTTTTATAAATAAAACCCAATAAGAATATAGCGTTTAGCATAAACACCCAAAACGTAAATGCACCTCCTAAATGTTCTAGCATAACTGGTGTAAACTGCGTGATACCTACTACACCCAACCAAACCATTAGCGTAGCACAAGACATGGCTATTCCTCGCGTTTTAGTTGGAAAAATCTCAGATATAATAACCCAAGGAATAGGCCCCAAGGAAGAAGCGAAACTCGCTATAAAACCTAAAATAAAAATTAAGGTAAAAACACTAGAACTCTGATTGAAATAGAATACACAGCCCACGCCAAACAGTGATGCTATCATTCCTATTAGCCCCCAAATCAATAATTTTCTTCGTCCAATTTTATCTATAAATAGTATAGCCACAAAGGTAAACAAGGTATTCACGGCACCAATAATTACAGTTTGAAACAACGCTGAATCTGTATTAAACCCAATATTTTTAAAAATTTCAGGGGCATAGTAAATTATAGCATTAATTCCCGTAATCTGTGAAAACAGTGCCAAAACCAATCCTAAAATTAATGCAGGTCTCAAACTACTGGACAATAACTCTTTAAAGGTACCTTTTTCAAATTTCAGTGTTTCCTTTATTTGATTTAAAACTTTTTCGCCTTCTATTTGTCCGTTTACTTTATTTAAAACTTTTGCGGCCTCACTGGTTCTTCCCTTTGAAGCTAACCACCTTGGGCTTTCTGGCACAAACAACAACATAAAGAAAAAAAGTGCCGCTGGTATTACCTCAGAACCTAGCATATAACGCCATCCCATTTCAACGTTCCAAGCCTCAGTGCTTGAGCCTGCTATTTTTAAGTTTATAAAATACACGACATTAATTCCTAAAACTATAGCTAGCTGGTATAATGTTACCAACATACCTCTTTTTTTAGCTGGTGCAATTTCTGAAATATATAAAGGTGACAACATTGATGCTGCCCCAACACCAACACCACCTATAAATCTGGCTATTACAAATTGTGTTAACGTGTTTGGAATTGCAGAGCCTATTGCAGAAATAGAAAAAAGTATTGCGGTAATTAATAAGACTTTCTTTCTTCCGTATCTATCACTCACATAGCCCGCAACCATTGCTCCAAAAACACAGCCCCAAATAGCACTCGATGCCGCCCAACCAGTCATGGCTGCTGATAACTGAAACTTAGTCTGCAAAAAACCAATAGCTCCAGCAATAACTGCCGTATCGTAACCAAACAATAAACCGCCTAAAGCAGCTGTAATGGTTACTATATATATATAACGCTTGTTTATTTTTTGAACTGAAGTGTTTGTGCTTTTCATTTTTATAATTAAGTTATTTTAGTCTTTATTTAGCAAGTAGTTGTTTGATTAATTAGTACTCATGCCTGAGTAAAATTTAGTTTTATATTTTTTATTAAATAATGATATTATGGAATCATTATTATTTGTTTTCAAATAATAAAAACACCTTTAATCAGGCAAATAATTTAAATGACCATATGTCTATACATTCAAATATATGGTATATATTTTATTTACAAAACTAATTTGTCACTTAATATCTCATTAACAGATTCGTTCTTTTTTTAATAAACTATTATAATTTATCATTAGTTATTTGACCCGATTAAACCTTAATAACTTTCAATCCGTTCTTCATAATTCACTTTCAGACTTTTTAATTGATTAGTATTAGTATCAAAATAGGTTAGTTTGGCCTATTAACTCGAATGAATCTTTTGTGTTTTTTCACGATTGCCAACTAAAAAGCCGTACCACATAATGTATATAAAGCATAACATAGGGAGGATGAAAGAAAAATTAATTTCAGATACTCCTAAAATTTTAATATCGGATACTCCCGACCCACCAAAATCTATAATACTACCCTGCAATTTAGGCATTAAGGCACCTCCCACAATGGCCATAACTAAACCAGCAGATCCAACCTTAGATTGTTCTTCGGTTAAACCTCCTAAAGCTATACCATATATAGTTGGAAACATTAAAGACATGCAAAAAGATACCCCAACAAGTGCATAAAGGCCTAAAAGGCCATTTAAAACAATGGTTCCAGACACAAATACTATGGCTAATAACGCAAAAAGCATTAATAATTTACCGGAGCCAATAAATCTTAACATGTACGTGCCTACCGCTCTACCTACGGTAAATAATACGAACGCTACCATTTGATAGTAGCCAGCTGTAACGCTATCTACACCAATACCTTCGGCATATTGGTATATGTATGTCCAACACATAATTTGCGCTCCTACATATAAAATTTGTGCTAAAACCCCAAGGATGTATTTTTTATTTTCAGCTAAATTCTTAAATGTTTCCTTTATGCTTGGCAAATGTCCTTCTTCTTTAGATTGTGGCATTTTGCTAACCAAAAACAACACGAATACACCCACAAGAACTAATCCCAAAATAACGTAAGGGTTTCTAATCACCAGTAAATCTGAAGTTTTAATTAATAGTTTCGAAGCCTCATCGAGTGATGAGAAGTTTTCAATATCATCAGACTGTAAATTTTTCAGCACAAATTGTTGTGCTACAAACAGGCCCAAAATTAAGCCAACAGGGTTAAATGCTTGAGCCAAATTTAAACGCTGTGTGGCTGTTTCTTTTGGCCCCATTGCCAAAGCATACGGATTTGCCGCTGTTTCTAAAAAAGCCAATCCAAACGTTAAAATATACAAACCAAGACAGAAAAACCAAAACTTCTCGGTGGTCGCGGCCGGATAAAACAAAAGTGCTCCAACAGCATACAGTCCCAAACCAATTAAGATACCGGTTTTATAAGAATACTTGCGCATAAATATTGATGCTGGCAATGCCATGCAAAAATAACCGCCGTAAAACGCCATTTGAACCCAAGCAGCTTGCGAGTTTGAAAGCTCTAAAACTTTTTTAAATGCTTGTACCATAGGATCGGTTACTGCATTAGCAAAGCCCCAAAGGGCAAAAAGCGAAGTTACTAATATAAACGGCAGCAACATTTTAGATGGCACCACAGGAATTTTTGATTTCATATTTAATTTAGTTTAGAAATTTTTGTTTGCAAAATCCTATGTTTTTATGAGATTTAACAGTAAAATCTATTCAAAAACATGTAAATATTGACCCCATACGACAAATACTGTATAACTATTTTAAAAGTTTGCTTGGACTATATCCAAACTGTTTTTTAAATACCTTGCTGAAATAGAATGGATCATTAAAACCTATCATATCTGAAACTTCAGAAACATTGTAGCGTTTGGTTTTTAATAGTTGTGCAGATTTTTTTAACTGAATCGTTCTAATAAACTCGTAAGGCGTTAAATCGGTAAGTTGCTTAATTTTTCTATAAAGTTTTGAAGTACTCATGCCTACTTCTTCTGCTATAAAATTTGGTGATAGTTTGGAAGAACTAATGTTGTTTTCTATTATTCCCTTTATTTTGGAAACTAAATCTATGTCTAATTGCGAGTGTGCTAAGGTTAATATATCACCTTCTACTTCACCTGAAAAACGCTGCTTTAAGTCAAAATGTAATTTTATTATATTATCAATACGGGTTTTTAACAGTGCGGGATCAAAAGGTTTTGTGAGGTAACCATCTACACCTATAGAGTATCCTTTTATTCTATTTTCATTTTCTGCTAATGCCGTTAAAAGTATTACACCAATATGGCTGATATCGTCATCTGATTTTAGTATTTCAACAAATTCAAACCCGTCCATAATAGGCATCATAACATCTACAACACATAAAACAGGCTTTTCTTTCTTGCATATTTCAAGGCCCTCTTGTCCATTTTTAGCCTCTACAACCTTGTAGAAGCTGGATAAGTACTGTGCCACATAATCTCTTAGTTCGGTATTATCTTCTATTAAAAGTATTTTTTGTTTTACTTTGGTTTGTGGTAACAGATTTGAGTTACCGCTAGATTGTACGATTTCTAGCTGGTTAGTGACATGGCTCTCTTTTGGTAAAGAATCTACTGATTTGGTTTGGACAGCCTTAAAGAGCTCATCGTTATTGTAGGCGTTTTTATTTACAGGTAATTCTACAGTAAACACACTACCCTTACCAATGGAACTATTAACCTTAATTTCTCCTTTATGGATTTCTACTAGTGCTTTTACTAAAGACAAACCTATTCCTGTACCGGTATTCTCTACAGTGGTTCTAGCTTGGTAAAACCTGTTAAATATTTTTTCGTGACTTTCTTCTGGAATTCCAATTCCATTATCACTTACTTCAAGAATCATTTTTTTTGCTTCGCTATCCTTTAGGCCAAGAAACAAATCTACATTTCCGTTTCTTTCAGTAAATTTTATAGCATTGGAAAGCAAATTGAATAATATTTTACTAAACTTATCAACATCAATCCAACATATAAAAGCGCCTTCGCTTTCAATGTTTAGACTTAAACTGATGTTTTTTTCTAGAGCTAATTCTTTAAAAGAATTAAATACACTTTTAACATGTTCACTTATATTTGTTTTAGCTACTTTTAATTTTAACTCACCAGTTTCTGCTCTTCTAAAATCTAAAATTTGATTAACCAACCTCAGCAAACGATTGGCGTTTTGGTATACTAAATTTGCCCTACTAAGAATATAATCATCATTTTGATTATTAATTAACTGCTTTGCAGGCCCCAAAATAAGTGTTAGCGGTGTTCTAAGCTCATGTGATATATTAGTGAAAAAGCGAAGTTTTTCGTTATTTAGTTTTTCATCACGCTCACGCTTCACTTTTTCAAGAAGCAACTCTTGTTTTAAGCGTCTGCGATTTTTTAATTGGTTATGTAAAAAATATGCTCCTATTGAAATAAGCCCCAAAACCATAATAAAAAAGATTGGTGTAAGCCAAAAAGGAGGTAAAACTTTGATCGCGTAACTCGATATCTCACTTTCGTAACCATTATTGTTGGTTGCTTTTAGCTTTAAACTATACTCGCCCGAAGGTAAATTGGCATACTGTATAGAGCGCGATCCGCTGGTTGTTTTATTCCATTCTTTATCTAAACCATCTAGCTTATAATAAAACGTATTTTGCCTTTGACTGACATAAGATGGCAAAGAAAACTTAACTGTAAAATTTCTAGTTCCGTACCCTAATTGTATTTGTTTTGAGTAATTAATATCTTCATTTAAAATTAGCACATTTTCAAGCTTTTCCCCTGGTTTAACTTCATTATTGCTAACTTTAAACTCAGATATTACCGGGATAGGCGCTTTTTTGTTTTCTTTTATATCTAAAGGGTTAAATAATATTATTTCTTTGTTGCCCCCTACATAAATTTTATCACTGTTAAAATGTAAAAAACCGCGTTTATTCCATAAGTTTGAACGCATACCGTTGTTAACGTAAAATGTTTTATAATCATTATTTTCGGGGTTGTATTTGCCTATTTTGTTGTAATTTAAATTTAGCCATATTATACCTAAACTATCTTCTGTTATATCGGTAACCCATTCATCAGCCAATGTTTTGGGTTGATCTAGATGTACAAATTTATTGGTTTGTGAATTGTAATAGTTTAAACCTTCTCTTGTTCCTGCCCAAAGTTTTCCGTGCCTATCAAAAAACAAATCTTTTACTTTATTGTTAGATAAGCCTTCATTGTTATTTTGGTTTATATATTGCTCTAAACTATTGGATAGCATATTGTACTTAAAAACCCCTTCTTCGGTAGCTATCCAAAATAAGTTTTGAGATTTAGAATATACTATTTTGTTAATGTCTTTAAATTTTGGGTTATTTTTTTTTACAAAAACCTTTTCTTCTGTTTTTAAATTAAACTTTACAAGTCCTTCACCTTGTGAGCCCACTAACAGTTCATTGTTTGATGTTTTATAAAAGGCAAACACTGGCGAATTAATAAAACCTACATTTAGTTTTTTTTGTTGATTGTTTTTATAATTGTATTCTACAACGCCACCATCCCATAGCCCGATGTAAAAAATTATATTATCATCTGTATATATACTACCTATCTCATTATAATTTTTAAGAACTTTAATAAAAGTATTATTTTTCTTTAAGAACAAACCTTGAGCGTGGGTTCCTATAAGTAAATTATGATCGTACGTTTTAGCAAAAGAACTTATAACTGGTATTTGATTGTTTCCCGTAAAATTTAAACCCAAAGATTTAAATTGATTTTCAAAGGGGTTTAAACTTTCCAATCCATTTTCTGTACCAACCCAAAGCACACCCAAATTATCGAAATACAAGGATATAATGTAATTATTTACAAGGGAATTAGGGTTGTTTAAATCTGTTGTGTGTTGTTTATATTCACCTTTTACAAAAGCTTCCATTGAGGTGCACTCAATAATTCCGTTAGATGTACCAAACCAATAGCCTCCATCTGGGGCTTTAGTATAACACCTAAAATAACTACTCATCGGGTTAGTACCAATAACTTTAAAGTTATTGTCAATCTTATCCAGTTTAAACAAACCCTCACGCGTTCCTACGTATACATTATAAGCCTTATCTTCAAAAATAAAATAAGCATTAGCGTTTTTGTTTGTAGCTCTACTCGGGTGTAGTTCATAATTTTGTAAATCGCTTACTTTTCCTGTTTCATCTATAAAAAAACTATACACTCCATTATTAAAACTGGTTACCCATATTCTACCGTCATGTGTTTGTGTTATACCCCTAATATTATCAAGTTTTCCTAAATCTACTTTATAAAATTTATTAGTATTATTATCTAGGTAGCACAAGCCTTTGTTTAATGTTCCCACCCAAACCCTTTGGGTTTTATCAATAAATATAGACCTTAACCTATCTTCAACTAAAGCATGTTTATCCTGATGGTTTGAATGAAAGGTTTTAAAACTAGATGTAGGCAAGTGATATTTTGTTAATCCATTATCTGTTGCTATCCATAGATTAGATTTTTCATCTGGCATTATTTGTAAAATATCATTACTATTGAGATAATTGGATGTTTCATTCTTAGCCGAAAACACTTTAAAATCGTATCCATCAAAACGGCTTACACCTCCAAATGTACCTAACCATAAAAAACCTTTATCGTCTTGAACAATACTTCTAACAGAATTATGAGACAAACCCTTTGTTTCGTTATAATGCTCAAAATATAGCTCTTGACCAATACCTTTAAAACAAAACAATAAAATTATAGTGTATAAGAATTTAGTTTTGAACATGATAACTACTGTAATTGATTTATTTTAACTTTACTGTTGCTTAAATTAATAAAATTAACGCTTGGTACTCTTTTTAAATACTTTTTGTAAGTTAAACGAAGTCCGCACTTTTTTTATTCCATTCTAAATTTATACCAATCATCTTGATTTGGGGTTTTCAAAAAAGTAAAAAACAAACAATTAGATTTACTCTTGACCTTGGTTATTCTAAACCAACAAGCATGATAGCCACGTTTTAATAGCTCTACCTTAATCCCCTTAACCCGTAATTCACAAAACTACACTTAAAATTACTTCTATTGATGGACATATGATATGGTTTTCTAACCATCGTTTTAATGCAACTGAATTAATCATTTATGATAAACTCTTTTACTGTCCCTAAAAATCCCACCCATCTTCTCAACTGTAAATTTAAACTAATGGTGTTTTATAAACTAAAATTTATTTCTAAGCTTCTTCTCAAAGTTTGTAAAAAAATTCCTTTTTCATTTTAACATAATTAAAAGATAAATAATATTAATTCTATTCTCCTTTTGTTCCGTCTAAGATAAAAAGTTCAATACTGCTAAAATTTGCAAAATATTTTTCATTAAAATGATTTAGTTATAAATTGGTTTACTGACGGATTCATTCCTGTTTTCTAACTTGGCTCCCCACTCCTTATTTGGTTTGGGCCCCATTTCGAATTCTAAAGTGCTACCGGCCATAATATCATCATGATGAATCCATGATTTTGTATAGGATTTCCCATCAAGAGTTGCCGATTGGATATACACATTTTCTTGTGAATTATTATGTGCAATGATGGTAAATTGTTTTCCGTTTGATAATTTCAAACTAACTTTATCAAACATGGGGCTTCCAATTTGATACGTTGGGCTACCGGGGCACGTTGGGTAAAAGCCCATACTCCCAAAAATATACCACGACGACATTTGTCCGCAATCTTCATTACCCGGTAACCCTCCGGGTCCCGATGAAAAGTTTTCATTTAGTAAGGTTCTAATCAGTTTTTGGGTTTTCCAAGGTGCCCCAATGTAATTATACAAATAAGGTGAGTGCATGGAGTATTCATCGCCCACATAATAAAAATCGTTTTCAAAAAAATGGTCTAGGTAGGTCTCAAGAGCCTCATCTCCTCCCATAAAATTGGCAAGCCCTTGTACATCATGTGGTGCAAAGAGTGTAATATTTCTAAAATAATTTTCCCTATCCTTATCGGAACCGTACGCCCAACCACTAATAGAAGGGTCTGTAGCACTTCGCCAACTACCATCGGCATTACGCCCTCGCACCAACTTTGTTTCGGGGTCTAAAAAGTTTTTGTAATAAAGTGAACGCTTTATGTATTCTTCGTATACTGCTTCTTTACCCATAGCTTTGGCCATTTGTGCAATACAATAATCATCATAGGCAAACTCTAAGGTTCTAATGGCTGACTCACCATGTCTATCAGTAGGTACATAACCCAATTTTTGATAATCTATAATACCTACCCGAGCCACGTAGTTTCCTGTACCTGCTGTTGTTCCATTTTTTAACATGGCTTCAAAAGCCTTTTCTGTATCATAATCTCGAATGCCCTTTATGTAGGCATCGGCAACAACCGCATCGGCATGGGTACCATGCATGATATTGGAATACCCCGGACTAGGCCACTTGGGCATCCATCCACCTTCATCATAAGAATTTAATAGGGCGGTAATCATTTCTGAAACTTTTTCAGGTTCGAGTAAAATAAGTAAAGGGTGCTCTGAACGAAAGGTATCCCAAATTGAAAAATCGGTGTACATCATCCCGGGCATCACTTTGCCATTGAAAGCGCTGTAGTGATAACCATCTTCTGTGATGTTTCTTGGCAGCAATAAACTGCGCTGTAAGGCTGTATAGAATATTTTCTTTTGGTCTTCTTGAGCTTCAATTTGTATTTTTTCTATGGCCTTATTCCATGCTTCTTTAGTAGCTTGTGCCGTTTTGTCAAAATCCCAATGATTAATTTCATTTTCTAAATTCTTTCTTGCTTGTGCTATGTTTATAAAAGAGGTGCCCATCTTTACCTGAACCTTTTCATCTTCTTCTGTTTTAAAAGAAACATGAACCGCCGAGGCCTCTGCCCCATTTGTAGCCATTTGCATTAATTTAGATGTATTAAAAGATGCCGGTTGTGCACAACCAAATTTTAAAGTGCCTCCACCATAATAATCATAGTATTCAATTTTTATTTTATAAGATTCCCCAGCCTTCAAATTCATACTAAAATCATCTGTGGTAGCACCTCGATTAACCCAAGAATTTATAACTAGTGTATCGTTGACAAATAAACGAACGCCATCATCTGAAGTCACATAAAATGTATGTTGCCCGGATTGTTTTGCAATAAGCTCTCCCGTATATCTCACTGAAAACAGGTCTGCATTGATAGTACTCGCGGGAGCTCCCGACCATTCGAAATCAATGGAGGAATCTATGCGTTGCAAATTCGGTTTTCCCGAAAGCTCCATATTATTGTAGAATTCTGCCCTAAACCCGTCAGGGAATAGTTGAATGGTTCTACCCAAATCTGGTTTTGCTACTAGGGCAAAATCTTCAAAAGGTTTACTAAATTTTGCAACAAAATAAGATGCAAATTCTCTGCCTGTATAGCCTTTATTACCTGCTCTACCGGTGTTGTCGGTATAGCCTTCTATTTCATTTTTCTCTGGATTTATACGAAAGTAGCCATGAGCCATTGGGTTATCGATGACAATATGAGATGCATCAGATTTGGGAAACGTAAATTGTAAAAACTTGGCTTTGGATACTGCCGTAAGTTCTGCCTTAATATCATAATCATCGAGTGTAACCGAATAATAATGAGGTTGTGCTATTTCAGAGTCATGGCTAAAATTGGATGCTCGGTCTTCGGGAGTTATCCTTAACTCGCCAACTAATGGCATTATGGTTAAAGGTCCATACTCGGACATTGAAGCACCATTGGGATAATGCGTACTGCGGAATCCTTGAATTTTTTCGTTCTCCCACCAATACGGAATATCTTTTGTTGTGGTTTGGGGGCTTATTTGGGTCATAGCAAAGGGTAAACCAACGCCCGGATATACATGACCCTGGGGCAACTCCGCTTGGCTAAGCGTAGACTTTCCTGACCATGGTTTTGTACCTATTCTGGTGTCGATATTTTGTATTAAGTCCTGAACAGGAACATTATTCTCTTGTTGATTTTTGGTTTGACAACTAAAAAACCATAAAACTAAAGCGCCTAGAATGAAGTATTTGTATTTATTTTTTCTCATAGTTTTAATTTATAAATGCCTAACAATCATTAAAAAGAACCGAAGCGCCATTTGTTTATCTCCTTTCTACGGTAACAATATTGCGATTAATTAATTCTTGAATTTCGAGCTGATTCAGGCCTATTTCTTTTAAAATTTCTTCACCATGTTCTCCCAACATTGGCGACGGACGCTTTATTCTTCCGGGAGTTTCACTCATAGTAAAAGGTATATTGGTAACCTTTACTTTTCCTGCTTTGGGGTGCTCTACTTCAACAAATGTATTGTTATGAATTACTTGTGGGTCATGCTCAACTTCTGTTTGGTCGAGTACTTTCGCTACCCAAAGGTCTAATTCTAACATAATATCCAACCATTCATCAGTAGTTTTTGTTACTGTAACAGCCTCTATTTCTGCATGAATTTTATCTCTTTTATCATACAGTATTTGGCTATCATTATATTTCATCAAAGCATCCTCTCCTAGTGCTTCAACAAGTTTTGGCCATGGATTCATAGCTATAGCTAAATAGCCATCGCTTGTTTTATATGTACCGAAAGGAGCTCCATTACCGGGATGCCCAATTTTAGATTCTGGTCTTACATAAGACGTTTGTAAATTTTGAAGGGCAAAAAAATCCTGCATCTGAAATGCTATGGCTGATGATAATAAATTTGTTTTAATTTCTTGCCCCTTGCCTGTTTTCTCCCTGTAATACAAGGCAGAAAGAATAGCATAAACAGAATTTAAACCATTAACTTGGTCGCAAAGCGCAGTACCTAAAACGATAGGCCCATCGTTCTTTTTGCCACTGGTCATCGTTGCGCCACTAATACTTTGCACCAATAAATCTTGTCCTGGCCTATCTAAATAAGGACCATCTGCTCCCCATCCGCTTGCGGAACAATAAATAATACTAGGATTTATTTTTTTTATGTCTTCATATCCAAAGCCCAATCTTGCCATGACGCCAGGTCTGAAGTTTTCAACTAACACATCTGCTTCTTTAGCTAGCTTGTAAATAACTTCTTTTCCTTCTTCAGATTTAATATCTATAGATAATGACCTCTTATTTCTATTCCAAGCCATAAAACAAGGCGACTCATCTTTGGCTATCCATTTGTTTAAAAATGTCATTGCTCTGTAAATATCCCCAGAACCATTTCTTTCAATTTTTATGATATCGGCTCCTAAATCGCCCATCATTTGGGTTGCATAAGGTCCTTGTAGTAACTGCGAAAAATCTAAAACTTTTACACCTTCAAGTGCTTCTTGCATTTTTTCTATTATTATGTGTTTTCAAATAAGTTCTTAATATAGATACTATAATTACCAGAAATTGAAATATCTACATTAAAGATAATTTTCAGTTTTTTAGTAAAATTAACATTTCGACGAACAACAACATTAACAACCTTATTCGTAAAGTAAACTCCAACTATTTAGGAATCATGATTTATCTGTCCATAAAGTTGACAAATATTTTAGTTGATGTATGTTATTTTTTTCAATATATTTGAAAACTAAACCGATTTAGTTGTTTATATTAATTTAAAACTAAACCGATTTAGTAAAAGTCAAACTTACAAAAAACAATGAACAAAACACTATGAAATTTATCGTTGCTATTATTTTATGTATTACAACAAGCGTTAATGCTAATCACTTCAACAAGAGTTCTGTACTTTTTTTTCACGAGGGCAACAGTAATAGTCATATTCAAGAGCTTAACACCAATTATAAGCTCTATAATGTTTGCAAAAATGATTTCGAAGGCTATACCAAACCTTTAAGCGGTAGAGAATTTGGGGCTTATGGTTGTATTAGAGAAGGCTTGTATACTTCACTATTTACACGTTCTAACAGTAACGACGACCCCATTGCATTTCTTACCAGCAAAGTTCCTGTGGACTACAATGAAGATACCGCCACTTTTTTCATGATTAGTAACCTTTCTTTAAAACACAGAGACCATTTTGATATCCATGTTAATGGCAATTTTTTACTCACGTTTAAACCTAACAGAGAAGGGGTTTTAGAAATAACAGACCCTGTTTCCAAAAGTCGTGTTGAATTTATATTAGTAAAACGTGATGGTAATGGCGACGGTTATGGCGCCATGAGATTAACAGTACCAACTTCTTTTTTAAACAAGGGGGAATCAGCAAAAGTTACTATAGAAGGTCATAGAAAAAATGACAATGCTTGGGCAATGATTTTTATGGCAAATGACGCCGTTGAATACACTACGAAGTTAGCCCTTAATGGTGCATCCTTTGATATTAAAGAAAAAAACGGGCTACTGTATGTAGACGCCCCAACACATTTTGCTGGTAAAAAAGTGTACATAACCAGTGATGGTGTTAAAAGCCAAACCAAAACGCTTAAAGCTATTGGTGAATTAGCAAAAACTTCATTTAAAATTCCAGCACCTAAAACCAGTTTTTCCATTAGTTATGGTAATGAAACCATGACCGTACTTTTTAAAAACAATCATGGCACCATCACAACAACTGATATCCAAGGGTCATATTTATTACACCACAATTGCAACTATAAAGATGAGTGGCGTGCTACCTTAACAAAACTTTACAGGCCTGAATTCTACGATACTTATGATGACTTTTTAGATAAAACTTATGCAAATGGTCAAGTATCCATCATGAACTCTAGCCACCAAGATATTGCCTGGGTTCATAGACCTGAAGTGTGTATTATTCTCAGAGACACCATGCTATTAAAACCTGTTATTAGAGACGCATTTATTAGGGATGATTATGGTTTTGACATAGAAGATGGTCTGATGTTAAGGGAATATTTGAACCGTAATCCCGATTCAAAAGAAAAAATAACAACGCTTTTAAATAAGCAACTTATATCGGTTGGAGCCTCATACAACTGCCCCTACGAGGATATGTACGATGCCGAAGACCAAGTGCGCCAACTGTATCTGGGTAAAAAATGGGTAAAAAAGACATTTGGTGGTTACGATTCTAAAGTGTATTGGAATGTTGATGTACCGGGAAAAACATTGCAATTACCACAAATACTGAAAAAAGCGGGTGTGGACTATATGGTTATTAGCCGTCATGCACGTGGTATGTTTCATTGGGCAAGTCCTGATGGAAGTTCTGTTTTTGCCTATTCTCCCGGACATTATGGCGTTGATGAAACCATGCTAAGACGCGGAGAAATGAAAGACAAAATAAAATACGGTGCAGAACAAATTATGTTCTGGGAAAAGAACTTTGATACTGATAAAGTACAAACTCCGCTACTCTCTAGCCAAGATATGTTACCCGCTATTGATTATTCTGACTATATCGAGGCTTGGAATTCATTTGAATCGATAAAAACCGAAGATGGCGAAACTCAAGACATCCATTTACCACCAATGGAATTAATGACGGTTGATGAGTACATGCCACTTGCAGAGAAACACGCCACCAAAGTAGATACCCTTATTGGAGAACGCCCCAATGTATGGGTATATATCCATGGCGCAGGGCACCATGAAGCCTTAACCGCTAGTAGGGAAGGCTCAAAATTATTGCCAGGCGCAGAAAAATTCCTAGCCATTGCCAATAAATTAGACCCTGCTAAAATGCCTTATCCTTTTGAAGAATTTGATGAAGCGTGGCAAGCCAAAATATATCCAGACCATGGTTGGGGTGGTCATGATGGAGACGTCACTGACAATCTGTTTAAGGCTAATTTGGTGAAATCTAGAGTTATGGGGCAAAAGCTTTTGGATAGAGGTATTAATTTCATCGCTACCAAAATAAAGAAAAACGAAAAGTTAGGCATGCCTTTGGTTTTATTCAATAGTTTGTCATGGGATAGAATTGACCCCGTTACGACCAAAGTTCAATTTACGAAAGGTTCCTTTTTTAATGTTGGCGTAGTCACCTCAAAAAAAGAGCAAATTCATTCTCAAATCAGTAACCCTGAATACTATTCAGATGGCAGTCTAAAAAGTGCAGACATCACTTTTATAGCTACTGTACCATCGATAGGCTATGCTACATATTACCTTCAGAATAACCCTAATTCAAAAGGCATTACTAAAATCACCAGCAATACAAACCAATACGAAAACCCCTTTTACAAAGTTGATTTTGAAGACGGTGGTATTGCACAGGTTTATGATAAAGTTTTAAAGAAGAACTTATTTAAAAATGACACTTTTAAGGCAGGCGAAATATTTACGATGGAATCTGTAGGAACAGGAGCTGGCGAATTTTCGGATGTGCAACAACCCACCATGAAAAATTTCGACCATGTGAGTAAACACAACCCAAAATGGGAAATTATAGAAAACGGGTTAGTTTATACAAAGTACAGATTAGAACAGCCCATTTTGCACGCCATAGTAAGGCAAGATGTTACCGTTTACCACGATTTAAAACGCATCTACTTTAATAATAGTTTGAGAAATTGGGATGGTAAATTGTACCGGGAATTTAGAACCGCATTCCCCATCAATATGGATAACCCAGAGGTAGCTCACGAAGTACCTTTTGGCAATGTAAGGGTTGGAATAGACGAAATTGAAACTGCTGGGGACTTTTATACACCCCTATGCAAAAATGTTCGCCCAAGAGGTATTATAGACTGGATTTCGGCTACAGATGACGATATGACCGTAACCTTAAGCTCCTCTGTCTCGACAGCCGATTGGAAAGACCCAACAGGGCAAACCGACACCACAATTTTACAGAATTTATTGTTGGCTAGTAGAAGGTCTTGCCATTGGGAGGGCAACGAATATTCGCAAGGAGGCGACCATTTTTATCATAATGTATTGACTTCTACAATTAAGGGTAGTGTTGAAGGCCAGAAAGTGGCCAAACAGGAAAATGAACCTATTCAAGTGGTTGTAAACCCCATTACAACAGCAAAACCTTATTTATCTGAAAACTTAAGCTTCTTTTCCATAGATTCTGACAACATCATTATTACCACTATCAAAAATGCTGAAGATACGGATGATGTCATTGCTCGCATGTACAATTTAAAGGATGGTAAAGAAACCCTAAACATAACTTCTTACTTTGATATTGATGGCTATAAACATACCAATATCATAGAGGAGGATGCAAAACCCATTTCATCAAATTTGGAAATAGGCAAATTTGCCATAGAAACCTTTAGTCTAGAAATTAAATAAGAATAAAAATGAAGACCACGTATCACAATGTAATGCAACATTTATTTTTAAAATTAAGTATTGTATTAACAACATGCTTATCCTATGCCTACACATTACCCAACATACTATATCACGGTGGCGGTACAAGTGTAAGTCACATTCAAGAGCTAAATACCAATTACCGTTTGCATCAAATTTGTAAAGATGATATTGAAGGTTACAAAGAAATGCTTTCAGGTTCGGAATTTTTCCTATACCCATCGCTTCGGGAAGACATGAATGTTTCTATGATTGCAAGAGCCACAACTGGAAAAATGGGCTTTGAGTTTTTAACAGGAGAAGTTCCTGAAAACTATCAAAAAGATAGTGTCAACTTCTTTTTCTTAAGCGACATAGATTTTAATTTAAGAGAATCGTTTGACATTTTTGTAAACGACCAACACCTGCTCACCTTCAATTCCAACAAGGATGGTTCACTCTCAGTTACCGAAAATCCAGGTAATGGTAATGCTGAATACATTTTAGTTAGGCGTGATGCCAATGGAGATGGTCTCGGGGCTTTTAGATTGTCTGTGCCTACTTCCAAAATCACAAAAGGAGAAAGTGCCAAAATTAAAGTGATAGGGCGCAAAAAAAATTCCAACTGCTGGTTTATGATTTTTAAAGGTACTGATGTGGTGGGGCGCATTAACAAATCAGTTACAGAAGAAATGGCCTTTAGCATCAAACAGAAAGATAATGTAATGTATGTAGATGCACCTGCGCATTTTGCTGGCAAATCCATTCAATTAATTTCCGACGGAAAAAAGAGTAAACTAAAAACGTTTAAAGGCCAAGGCGAACTAGCAAAAGCGTCTTTCCAAATTAATGCTCCTAAACATAGTTTTGAGGTTATTTACAACAATGAAACCATAACAGTAACTTTTGAAAAAGGCGACGGTTCTGGTATGAAAACCGACATTGTTGGTTCATTTTTATACCATCATATGACCAATTATAATCCCTATTGGACCGCCTCTTTAGCCAAACTTTACAAACCAGAATTCTTTGATACCTACGATAATTTCTTCGATAAAAAATACGAAAAAGGTTTAGTATCCATCATGAATTCCAGCCACCAAGATATTGCTTGGGTAGATAGACCTTCGGTTTGTATTATTTTAAGAGATACGTTGCTATTAGCACCCGTTTTAAAGGATGCTTTTATACGCGACGATTATGGTTTTGATATTGAAGATGGTTTAATGTTACGCGAATACATAGACCGCCACCCAGGGTCTGAGGCACAAATTACAGAATTGCTCAATAGAAAATTAGTATCCGTTGGCGCTACCTACAACTGCCCTTACGAAGATATGTACGATGCCGAAGACCAGATAAGGCAATTGTATTTAGGTAAAAAATGGGTAAAAAAGACCTTTGGTGGATACGACTCTAAAGTATACTGGAATGTGGATGTGCCCGGTAAAACCATGCAGTTACCACAAATACTTAAAAAGGCAGGTGTAGATTATATGGTAATTAGTAGGCATGCCAAAGGCATGTTCCATTGGGCGAGCCCTGATGGTAGTTCTGTGTTTACCTACTCCCCTGGCCACTACGGAAACGATTTATTGTATCTCACAAGAGATATGAACAGTAAAATGAAATACGGTGCGGAGCAAGTATTGTGGTGGGAAAACAGTTTTGAAGATGGTAAAATACACACTCCGCTTTTGTCGAGCCAAGACATGTTACCAGCCATTGATTATTCAGATTATATTGATACTTGGAACACTTTTGAAAAAGTAAAGGATAGCGACAGAGAAGAGATTGAAGTGAATTTACCAAAAATGGAACTCATGACAGTTGATGAGTATCTACCACTTGCCGAAAAACATGCCACCAAAGTAGATACCATTATGGGAGAGCGCCCCAATGTATGGGTGTATATTCACGGGCCTGGGCATCATGATGCGTTAACTGCTAGCAGGGAAGCCTCTAAACTATTGCCATCTGCAGAAAAGTTTTTATCTATTGCCAATAAACTCGACCCTGTTAAAGCACCTTATCCATTTAAGGCTTTTGATGAAGCGTGGCAAGCCAAGATTTATCCAGACCACGGCTGGGGCGGACACGATGGCGACGTTACTGATAATCTGTTTAAAGAAAATCTAGTAAAATCCAGAACCATGGGGCAAAACCTTTTAAATGAAGGCTTGGATATCATTGCATCCAAAATCAAAAAAAATGAAAAATTAGGAATACCTATTGTCCTTTTTAACAGTTTGTCTTGGGAAAGAACAGACCCGGTAACTACTACTCTTCAATTTCCAAAAGGCTATAAAAATGGTATTACAATAGTAAATAAAGACAAAAAAATAATCCCATCACAAATTACCAATGCCAAATATCATGATGATGGAAGCCTAAAAACCGCCGATGTAACCTTTGTTGCAGAAAACCTGCCTTCAATAGGTTATACCACGTATTATATTCAAAACAAAAAAACCACCTTTACCAACAATGACGGTGCTACCGCTTCATCCTATGAAAACCCATATTATCGCATCAACTTTGAAAAAGGCGGTATGACTTCAGTTTTTGATAAAGAATTGAATAAAGAACTGTTTGATAATAGCGTATTTAAAACTGGAGATGTATTTACCATGCAGTCTGTTGGTAATGGCGCTGGAGAGTTTGGAGATGTACAACAACCCACCATGGTAAACTATGACCAAGTGAGCACGCATAACCCTGAATGGGAAATTATTGAAAATGGCCCTGTTTACACTAAATATAGGTTAGAACAGCCAATTAAGCATGCTATTGTAAGACAAGATGTAACGCTTTACCATAACCTAAAACGTATTTATTTTGATACAACTTTACGTAATTGGTCAGGAGAACTTTACAGAGAATTTAGAACAGCATTTCCAGTAAACATGGAAAACCCTGAAATAGCTCATGAAGTACCTTTTGGCACGGTAAGAGTTGGAAAAGATGAAATTGAAACCGCTGGGGAGCGCTACACCCCATTGTGTAAAGATGTTCACCCAAGAGCTATTATCGATTGGATTTCAGCAACAGATGAAGAGGTCGCAATAACATTAAGTTCCTCTGTGGCCGCCGCAGATTGGATAGACCCAACGGGAAAAACCGACAACAATATTTTACAGCATTTGCTATTAGCCAGTAGAACCTCGTGTCACTGGGAAGGGAATGAATATTCTCAGGGTGGTAATCACGATTTTCATAATGTGCTCACATCTACCAAAGCAGGTAGTGTATTAGGTCAAAAAATAGCAAAACAAAAAAATGAGCCAATTCAAGTGGTTGTGAACCCCATCACTACGTCAAAACCTTATTTATCGGAAAACTTGAGTTTCTTTTCTATTGATGCTGAAAATATTATTATTACTACCATTAAAAAAGCAGAGGATTCCGAAGATTTAATAGCAAGAATGTATAATGTGGAAGGTAGTACGGAAACCGTAAATGTGTCTTCGTATTTTGATATTAAATCCTATCATCATACAAACATTATCGAAGAAAATCCTGTTCCAGTTGCATCTCAATTAGAAATTGGCAAGTATGCGATAGAAACCTATAGTTTAAAAGTTGATTAATAGCAGTTATATTTTCTTAAGAAAAAGCCGGCATCACTTTACAGATAGCCGGCTTTATTATTATTAACAGCATTTATCACGAATTAATTGGTAATTACAGGAGCATCAATTGGAGTTTTACTTTTTACCAGGTAGTATCTCACTAAGTGTGTAAAGTTTAAATATCGAGGGTTAACAGCTCTCGATATTTTTTTGTTTAATTTTAAATTTTATACACTTATGAAGAAAGAAGATTTTCTAAACGACGACTTTTTAAAACAGTTCAAAACAGGAGACGAACTAACCTCCTTTCTAAAATCCATCCAAAAGCGGGGCATTGAAAAGATGCTTGAAGGCGAGCTTGATGCGCATCTGGATTATGAAAGGCACCAACAATCCGATAACAGCAATACCCGTAACGGTTACGCTTCCAAAAAGATAAAAACGGCATTGGGCGAGACCAATATTAAAGTTCCCAGAGACCGAGAAGCCTCTTTTAACCCCATGCTCGTCCCTAAACGCACCAACATGGTCGATGGCATAGAAAATGTGATTATCAGCCTTTATGCTAAGGGCATGAGTAATTCCGATATCGAAGAACAGATCCGTGAAGTCTACGATTTTGATGTATCCACATCCACCATATCCCGCATCACGGATAAAGTTACCAATGATATTGTTGCCTGGCAGAACAGGCCATTGGAGCCCGTATATTTAATTACTTGGATGGATGGCATTGTATTTAAGGTTCGGGAGAACTCCAAAGTCATTAACAAAACCATGTACATTGCCGTAGGACTACGTAGAGACGGTAAAAAGGAAGTCCTAGGGCTTTGGCTGGGTAAGAATGAATCGGCGACCTTTTGGATGAGTGTACTAACCGATATGAAAGCCAGAGGCGTTCAGGATTTGCTTATCACGGCCACAGATAATCTTAACGGTTTTACCGACACCATTAAAAACGTTTTTCCTGAATCCAAGACCCAAATCTGTGTGGTGCATCAAATTAGAAATGCTTGTCGCTATGTGGTTTGGAAGGACAAGAAGGAGTTTACAAAGGATATGAAAAGCATCTATGATGCACCTACCAAAAGCGCAGCAAAAGCCGCTCTGGAGGACTTTGCCCAGAAATGGGAACACAAGTACTCTTACGCTATTAAAAGCTGGAGGGACAACTGGGAAGAACTTACAGCTTTCTATGAATTCCCTTTAGAAATCAGAAAAATCATTTACACTACGAACCTTATTGAAAACCTTAATGGAAAAATCAGAAAATACACTAAAAACAAACTCTCATTCCCAACAGATGAAGCTGTTATGAAATCCACTTTTTTAGCCATTAGAGAGGCTACCAAGAAATGGTCGATGCCCATTAGGAACTGGGGCATTATTTTAAACCAGTTTTTGACTATATTTGAAAAAAGGGTCCGGCTTTAATTAAGCCAAACCCTCGATTTATAACTTACACACTTTTCGGGATAGTGTCTTTTACCACAACATAAGTAGAAATTGCATAGAAAGCCCCTGTTTGTCCAGATTGCGTACCCCCATCAGACACCCAATCTTCAAAATCATATTCAAAATTAAATGTTACATTAGAATTTGATTTATCAAACTCATCAATCCTAACTGGCACTGCCATTCCCGGACACCAACCGGCTCTATCTGGCGCCCAATTACCACGTTGCGATTTTATTTTGTTACTACCACACCCTATTGGTTTAAGCTCGTGCGTAAACTTAGTTTCATTATCAATTTTAATTTGATGCGTTCTAAAACACCACTCAGAACAACCTCTACCATCGCTATCGGCTGGAGTTGCATGTCCCCAACCACTTATTATAGTTCTTAAATGTGTACTAAATGCATTACTAGGAACAGTAATTGTTTTGGATAAATCAAAGCCTGCGGAACTACTACCGTATGGAACTCCTCCTAAAGAAGAACTGTTATAAGCAAGAACTTCTGAGACGGCGTAATAGGGAAAATCTGGAATGCCTTCTTCAAAATCAAAATCAACCGATAAATTCCAGCCGTCATCCCCCCAAGTCTCAATAAATGCACGAAGTTCTACCTGACCTTCTAGAAGAGATTTAAAATCGGTAACATCTATTTCAATACCGCGTGTTAATTGTGAGGTATCTACTCCATAAGGTGTAATGTATCTCCCCAACTCAAACCACTGTTTAGTTTTTTTATCCTTGACACTAATATTGGCATAAACATCCCAAATATTGCACCCTGCATTTGGGCAATCTAATTGTATAAACATTTTCACAGCCTTAACACTAGTATTATCTTCATTTAAAGTAAAAGTTGCTATTTTACTTTGGCTAAGACCTATTCCAAATGCTATTCTGGTTTTGCTAAATGTTTTATAATTTAAGGTTTTGAAGTCTTGTTGAGGATTCTTAGGTTTCTCTGGGATATTTGTACCATCCGCAGTATTACCACTACAGCAAAAACTAAATACTAAAACACACGGTAAATAAACTGAAATTTTTAATGCTCTTTTTAATAATTCTGTATTAATGACTTTATTCTTCTTTATCATTTTTCATTAAATATTACGTAAATAGTTGTTTCTTAATAGAATAAGTAATACTAACAGTAAATTTATATTTAATTTTTTGAACCGAATAATAAATTATATTACCATTAGCGTGTGAAATTCATTTTTTAGTTTGAATATCAAACCTTTATCACATTCCATATAAAAGAAAAAGAAGAACCTTAGACAAGATTCTTCTTTTCACAAAAAAACTAAACTAATTTAAACCAAAAATGTTTTAATTATTCCAAACTATACCGCGCATTTCTCCGTTATAGTTTCCTGTTTCATCACTAAACTGGATACCTTTAACTCTATCTAATGGGAAATATGTTTGTAAATTAGGTTCTGTACCATCAATATCTGCATCAAGTTGACCAACAGAACGCACTTCATCCCACCTTCTAAAATCTTTAACATAGCCATTTATTTTAGCTCCAAAAGCATTACCTATCCATGTTTCTCCCCAAACAGAATTCAGAGGCACACCAATATCTTCCTGTAGCGAAACCATTTCCCCATCAACATAAATCGCTGTGGTTCTAGCTGTATCGTCATGAACTATGGCTATATGCTGCCAAGTACCAGATTTTATTGTTAAAGCAGGATATGTAGGACCGGTATAATTTGCTATAGCTTCAATATATGTGAAATTCCAACCTCCTCCAGCATTGAGTAGGTTTTCTTCAGACAACTCTTGGTATCCATTAAGCCTTAAACCTAAAGTATTGTTACCAAAAATATCTCCCCAACCAAATGTAGGTAACTCCAAAGTTTTAATCTTTAAGTCAAACTCATAGGTATAATCTCCCGTAGGTGTGTAATTAGGTGTCATTCTAAATCCTACCGCATTAGGGTCTTCACTATCAATATATATTCCCTCTGCTGGCCCTACCAAGTTAGCATTTATTAAATCAATCTGCGCAGATAAGTTAACAGCTGCATCATCTAAGGCTGTTTGTCTCGTTTCACTCTCTAGTACACCATTAGCACCTTCGAGTAAGCTATCAATATAATCTAAGGTACCAATTGGGTAGTCACCATCCATATCACCCTCAACAACCGTAGCCCTAAAATCTGTTAATTCTTGTATAGCAGCATTAATATTATCATAGTTAAGTACAATTACCGGTGGCTCTGAGACCCATTCTACAGCTCCCTCAAGAGTTGCGGTTGAGTTACCAACGACATCAGAGAAAGATGACCCTAAATTAGACCCTAGTGGAAAATAAGCCTCTAGACCAGACTCTGTGCCATCAACGCTTGCGCCGATATTGGCTAGTATTGTTCCTTGATCTAATTCTGAATTCCAAACTTTAACCTCTTTTACTACAACATTACTGGAACGATCAACCCAAGTAGGCCCATTACCAATTATGTAAGGTACATCTGTTGCCGCAGGTGTACCATCTATAGTAGCCACCAAAGTACCGTTAACATAGAACTTTTGTCCTGAACCTGAATTGGTATAAGCAATATCCAGCCATTCTCCAGACTTAAGAGTTCCTGGATCTGCTCCAGCCACTACCCAACCAGAGGCAGTTCCTGCAACCAATTGTAAGGAACCATCACCAAAATATCTTGCAGTCATTCCATTATTAGGAAGTGCTTCTGATGAAAGTAAATTATTAAGTCCAGTTCCACTAAAAGCATTCAAGTCTACAATATACACCTGTAGCTCTATCGTTGAAGCTCCAAATAAAACTTGCTTAAGATTGTCTGATAGCTTTATTCCAGATCCATTTCCATGTTGGATCCATGGTACAGCTACCGAAACTGTACTTCCCTTAAACTTATCAATAGCCGCATTTAGTTTAATAACAGCGTCATCAATATCTGCTTGAGATTTAGAACTTTCAATACGTTTATAAATCCAGTTAACTACGTCTTGAAGCGCATCTTTTGACCCTGGTTGATAATCTCCTGCATTAATACCTTCAACACTTGTTGCTATTAAGTCTTCAGCCTCAGCTATTCTTCCTTCTAGCTGTGCAATATTAAAATTCTGCGCAGTTGCATCATCGTCATTGGCGCAGGATACTGCAAAGAACAGAACTAGCAACGGTAACACAAATGCTACTTTTTTTAAACTGTTTAATATATTCATCTTATTTTTTGTTAAAAATTACTATTCATCAAACCATTAGATTTTGTTTTTGTATCTGCAACATCCCACCATAACTTGTTATCCATACGGTTTGTATTAATTGTATTTTGGTCTGTTGGCAACATTTCTGATTCTGTGTTAAATGCATTATCTGGATATCTAATGCGTTTCACGTAAGTGCCTTGTGCTACGGAAGCAGCACTACTTACACCATCAATAGGCAAAGTTAGGTCTGGGTAATCTGTACGTCTAAAATCTACCCAAGCTTCTCGTCCATTAGGGAAGTTTGCTATGTATTTCTGGGTTATCAGTTGCTTTAATTGTTCTTCATTTGAACCAGACAACACAGGTACTTCATTAATGTATGCAGTAGCCGCGGCAGGATCTACACCAACAAATTCCATAGACGCTCTAACACCTTCTTGCATTAAGGTTGTAGGGTCTCCTCCTGTCCATCCTCTTAATGCGGCTTCAGCTTTTAAAAATACTACTTCAGTATAAAGCATTACGGGTTGATAATGGTCTATTTCAGCATCGTTACCTGTAAAACCAATATATGTGGTATTCTCATTCATTGTTGCAAAATCATTAGCGTCTGCAGGTAATATATTATATCCATTTTCAACACCTTCAAGACGTTCACTGCCAAACATTGGTGAGCTTTCTTTGTAGCCAAACCAAATTCTTGCCCTAGGATCTTCCATGGATGTTTGAGAGTACATCAAATCAGTAAATGTTTTAGAACACCTAATATTATCCCATAAAATAGCCATATTACGCAAATAATCATAAAAGCCATTTACCCAAGCTGGTATATGTGCTACATCATCATTACTTTGCATTACCCCACCATTAATAGCAGCTACTGCTTCTGCTTGTGCTTTTGCTGGATCTACGTTGGATATTCTCATAGCTAATCGTAAGCGCATAGAATTTCCAAAACGTTTCCACTTATCTAAATCCCAACCATAAATCAAATCGCTAGCACTTGGCATAATATACTGGTTAGCATCAGAAGCATCGATAGTGCTTACTGCCTTGTTTAGTCTGTCAAACAAATCATAATAAATATCACGTTCAGTGTTGTAAGGCACTTTTGACCCAAAGCCAATGTCGAAGTATGGTAAATCACCATAGTAGGCCAACATTCGAGCCCATTCTGAAACTTCCCAAATTTCTAAAACTTGCATTAAATTGTTATAAAATGGATCATCACCATATATGCTTTGAAGTGATTTGATGTTAGCCAAACCATCTACAAAAAATGCATTCCATCCCGTAAAAGCCCATCCATCTACATACTCGTACCTACCAGACTCAAAACCAGATACCGTATTAGCCCAGTATTGTGCATAAAAATCTGCATATAAATTTACGTTACGTTGATAATCAAAAACTGGCGTAGTAACAATTCTGTTAAATAATAGTTCTGGTTGAGGGGCAGTAACCGCGTTGGGATTCGTGTTAATTTCCTCAAAATTCTCTGTACAACTGACTGCTATAAAAAACACGCCAGTTAATAGCATTAATATTTTTTTCATAATTCTTTTTTTAAAATTTAACATTCAAAGAAAAGCCATAGGTTCTTTCTACTGGCACAGGAGAAAAGTCAAAAGCTTGACCTCCAACTGATGAGTTAAACGAACTTGCATCAGGTACTGTGCCCGGTGTATTTCTATATAGGTAAAACAGATTCCTTCCTATTAAAGATAGTTTAACACTATTAATTACTCCTTTACCTAAAGACTCAATTATAGATTTAGGGAAAGAATACCCAAGAGATAATTCACCTAATTTCATAAATGAGGCATCATATACAAATTCCTCTGATATCCCTGAAACGGTTCTCCAATAAGCCTCTGGATCCACTATTGTAGTATTAGCACTACCATCTGCCTGTACACCAGTTGGCGTAAAAAATGGCTCTCTTCCGAATGATAATGTTTTTGGAGTGTTACCTGAACCTGTTGCTGAAGCCTCAGTTAACGAATATATATCGCCACCTTGTTGCATCACAAACAAAGCGTTTAAAGAAAAACTTTTGTATGCAGCGTTTATCCCTACAGAACCTGTGAAATCTGCTTGAATATTACCAATTTTCTCTTTTTCAGTAGTATTTGCCGGTAAACCATCTGCTCCTACTATAAGATTTCCGTCAGCATCTCTTTGGTATTTAAATCCATAAATATCACCATAACGCTCACCAACATAACCACGTACTTCTTCTATGATAGTATTACTTTTAAAGTATGTGAAAAAATCAGCTCCAAAATCGGGCAACTCCTCTATTACACCTTTATTAGTTGCAAAATTAAGAGTTAGGCCTAGATTAAAATCTTCAGTTTTAATAGGTACTACATTTGCATATACCTCAATACCTTTATTAGAAATCTCACCTACATTAGTAAGTAAACCTGAATAAAGACTTGTTGAATTTGGAAGTATCGAAGCGATTTGATTTCTAGTGCGCTCATCATACAAAGCAATATCAAAATTTAAACGATTATTGAACAACCTAAACTCTACACCAAGTTCTGTGGTGGTTGAAATTTCTGGTTGCAATAAAGGATCTACCCCTATAGGTGGTGTGTTTGATTGTAATATATTGAAATTACTATTAAAGACATCAAATGTTGGTTTTGTCGCTTGAGGTTCAGAGGCTTTACCTACTTCTGCCCAAGTACCTCTTACTTTTAAATAATTCATCCAGTCTGGCATCTCAACCATTTCTGAAATTAATGCACTTAACCCCACTGATGAATATAAAAAAGAGTTGTTTGCTATGGGTAAAGTAGAAGACCAATCGTTCCTTACCGTAGCGTTCAAAAACAAATAATCTTTATAAGATACATCTGCAAAACCGTATAAGGAATGAATTTCCTCATCAATAAATTGCTCATTAGCTTGTATATTGGAACCTGCATTTAAGAACAATGTACTTTCAAAATCCAACTTACCAGATGATGCATTTAGAGACTCGATACCCCTTCGCATTTGATTTCCCCCTGCACTAATTCCTAAATTAAAGTCTTCATTTAAATCTTTATTATAACTCAATAAAAACTCAGCATTCTCTTCTTTAAAGAAGGATTCTGAAGTATTGATAGATGGTGTATTATTAAAGAATATTTGATCTTCAAAGCGCGCTCCAAATACTTGCTCATATCTGTAAATATCTAAACCATACTTAACCTTTAATCTAAGTGCGTCTGAAAATTTAACATTTGTGGCTAAATAACCAAATGATCTATTACGTTGATCCCTGTTAAAATTTTGGTTTTGTAAAAAGTACGGGTTTCTGTTATTGGCATTAGCGTTTTCTGTTAAAACAGTACTTGGCCCGAATAATATTTCTTTTGTCTTGTTATCGTCAACAACATAACCAGGGGACAAATCTTGAGTTCTTATATTAGCCGGCATTGTGTTAAAAAATGACACAAAACTATATCTACCAATGGTAGGTCTTTGAAATCCTTGCGTATTAATGTAGGATACTTTAGCGTCAACATTTAACCAAGGATTAATATCATAATTCGCTTTAAAGTCAAAATTTAAACGCTCTAGATCTTGTCCTTCATAAATACCTTCTGTATCATCTTTACTTACCAAAACCTTAAAGTTTCCGTCCTCGCTTCCTTTGGTAAAAGTTATAGCGTGTCTTGTGCTTACACCTGTTCTTGTAAAGTCTTCTAATAAGTTAGATTCAGATTGATAAGGTAATGACTCACCCGTCCAAGCCTCTCTTTCTACACCATCAAACCGAGGCCCCCAAGACACCCTTGAACTAGGATCATAAACACCATCAATACCTTGGCCATACTCCCTTTGGGTATCCAGAAAAAAGCTAGCTTCAGAAAATGTAGTAGAGCCTGTGTATGATATACCTAAACCTTGAGAACGTTTACCGCTTTTGGTTGTTATCAGCACAACTCCATTACCACCACGCGCACCGTACAATGCAGCTGCGGGACCTCCTTTTAAAACCGAAATTGTTTCTATGTCATCTGGGTTAATATCCAAAAATCCTCCACCGTTAGAATTACCTCCAAATAAATCTTCAGCATCTGATGTAAAGTCTTGTGTAGAAAAGGGTACTCCATCTATTACCCATAGTAGTTGGTCATTTCCACTTAAGGAACTTGCTCCGCGGATATCTATTCTTGGCTTACCTGTAACACCTCCAGAATTGGTAATATTAACCCCTGCAGCTTTACCTTGCAAAGCAGATGTAGCGTTAGGGTTTGCAGCAGCTGTAATAGTTTCAGAATCCACCTCTTGAACCGCATAAGCCAGAGCTTTCTTCTCTTTTTTAATACCAAGAGCTGTTACTACAACTTCATCTAAAGCCTCTAGGCTTTCTTGCAATGTTACATTAATTACTGTTCGAGAATTAACAACCTCTTCTTTTGCCACAAAACCAACAAAGGTAAATACCAAAGTTGCTTTAGGACTAACATCTAAAGAATAGTTGCCGTCAAAATCAGTTGTAGTGCCTTTACTAGCGCCTTTAACCATTATATTAACCCCTGGAAGCGGCACTCCATTAGAATCCAGCACTGCCCCATTTACAATGCCATTTTGCGCTTTCATTATGTTTGCAAACAACAAAAACACAAAAACTAAAAAGAATAATAATTTTTTCTTCATACTAGTTTTAATTTAATTAGTTTAGAATTATTTAAAATTTATGTTTAAGTAAATGTTACAAAAAAGTTAAGAATTCAAAAGGTTTTTCGACCAACAACATTCTATAAAAGCTAAAGGTTATAAAATGGCAGAGGATAACCTTAAATAATGATTTTCATGGCACATTACCACTAAACAACTCACTATCCACGTCTTAAACAAATAGTTAATCTTACTTAAACATGCCCTTTTTGTTTTCAATCTACATATTATCAGATAAATTAAATGTATTTTTTCACACTGAGCATTTCTCATGAAAACTTGTTAAATAAATTATTAGGCTAACATGATAGGTTGTTCGTCGAAATATTAAACATTTTTGAATCAATACTCTTTAGTTTTGATTAATCAAATTAATTTAATAAAAGTTGTATATATGGAATCCTTAGCTTTTACAAGACCAGGAATGTTTGAAGAAACCCGTTTCGAGAAAATACACAATATTATTTTTGAAGACTCTCAAACACCATCTAAACTTGTGGCGCTCGAAATATCCCAATTAATTAGAAATAAACAGCAGAAAAAAGAGTTTTGCGTTTTAGGTTTGGCTACAGGATCCTCTCCTGTAAAAGTTTACGAAGAATTAGTTCGATTACACAAAGAAGAAGGATTAAGTTTTTATAATGTCATTACGTTTAACCTTGATGAATACTATCCTATGGATAAGGGTAACATACAAAGCTACTTTTATTTCATGCATGAACATTTATTTAATCATGTGGATATATTACCAGAAAACATTAATATCCCCAATGGAAAGGTAAGCGCAGAAGATTTACAACAATATTGCATT
The DNA here is from genome assembly GCA_040429635.1 of Tamlana crocina. Taxonomy (NCBI): domain Bacteria; kingdom Pseudomonadati; phylum Bacteroidota; class Flavobacteriia; order Flavobacteriales; family Flavobacteriaceae; genus Tamlana; species Tamlana crocina. The sequence goes on from CP158972.1 coordinate 3,377,909, forward strand.
GATTATGAGAGAAAAATTAAAGCCCTTGGCGGTTTAGATTTTCAACTTTTGGGCATTGGCAGAACTGGTCATGTTGGTTTTAACGAACCTGGTTCTCATTACAATTCTGGCACTAGAAGCATTACTTTAGATCATATAACCCGGGTGGATGCCGCTCCTGCTTTTTTGGGGATTGACAATGTGCCAAGAAAAGCGATCACCATGGGAATTGGTACCGTAATGAGTGCTAAGCGCATTGTACTACTGGCTTGGGGAAATAATAAAGCAGAAATAATACAAAAGACCATAGAAGGGAATGTGACACCTGAAGTACCAGCAACATATTTACAAAACCATAGCAATACCACTTTTATTTTAGATGAAGAAGCCTCTAAAGAACTTACCCGTGTAAAAACACCATGGCTTGTAACTTCTTGTACGTGGAACGACTCCCTAAAACTTAAAGCTGTAGTATGGTTGTCAGAACTTTTAAATAAATCCATTTTAAAGCTAACAGATTCAGACTACAACAACAACGGCATGTCTGGTTTGCTTACTGAAGAGGGCACTGCTTATGATTTAAATATTAAAATGTTTAACACCCTACAGCATACCATTACGGGGTGGCCTGCCGGGAAACCTAATGCAGACGATTCCAAAAGGCCCGAACGCTCAACTCCTGAACGTAAACGTGTGATTATTTTTAGTCCGCACCCAGATGACGATGTTATTTCTATGGGAGGTACTTTTGACAGACTTATTGAACAAGGGCATGATGTTCATGTAGCTTACCAAACATCTGGCAATATAGCGGTTTCTGACGAGGATGCTTTAAAGTTTGCTGAAATAACTCAATCTCTATGCCCTGATTGTAGTGAAACCCAAAATATCATCAGCTTTTTATCATCAAAAACCAAGAATAATATTGATACCGTTGCGGTAAGAAAACTTAAAGGGTTAATAAGAAGAAATGAGTCATTAGCCGCTACACGGTATTTAAATTTAAATGATGAAAATGTTCATTTTTTAGATTTACCTTTTTATGAAACCGGGACTATAAAAAAGAAAAATATTTCTAATGAAGACATTTCTATAATGGAGAAGCTAATTGACGACATAAAACCACATCAAATTTATGCGGCTGGCGATTTAGCTGATCCACACGGCACACATAAGGTTTGTCTTGATGCATTATTTTATGCTTTAGAAAAACTAAAGAAAAATGATTACATGAGTGATTGCTGGGTATGGTTATATCGTGGTGCATGGCACGAGTGGGATACTTACCAAATTGAAATGGCTGTTCCTTTAAGTCCAGACCAAGTGCTTAAAAAACGACGTGCTATTTTTTATCATCAATCTCAAAAAGATGGGGTTATGTTTCAAGGGGACGACTCCAGAGAGTTCTGGGTAAGAGCTGAAGACAGAAACCGTTTAACCGCAAAAAAATATAATGATTTAGGCTTGGCTGATTACGAAGCAATAGAAGCTTTCAAAAGATACCATTTTTAATTCTAGTCTATGTTATTAGGGTTTAATATTTTACTTTTAACCTCCTCAAGGTAAGACCTACCTATTACATACCTTAACCCCTCTATTTCAACGCTATTACCTTCAACAACATCAATTTTATCTATAGCTATAGTATAAGATCTATGAATACGTATAAAATTATGCCCAGGAAGTAACGATGTAAAATCCGACAAAGTGCTATGAATTATATATTTTCCTGTGGTAGTATTTATTTTTAAATAATCTTTTAATGATTCAATAGTAAGAATTTCATCTAGGTAGATTTTTTTCATCTTTTTTTTGTCAATTTTGACAAAAAGATGTTCTCTGGCATTATTATTTTGATTTATTGCGGTTGTCTTCATGAGTTTATGCTCCACCTTATCAATGGCTTTAATAAATCTAGGAAACTCTATAGGTTTAACTAAATAATCAAGCACATTAAGCTCATACGTTTCAACAGCAAATTCAGTGTAAGCTGTAGTAATAATGACTAAAGGAGGATCTTTTAAAGTCTTTATAAAATTCAATCCATCCAATAAAGGCATATTAATATCTAAAAAAATAACATCCACTTTATGCTCCTTTAAAAACTCCAAAGCTTCTAGGGCATTGCTAAACGTATTTATTACTTCAAATCCATTTATTTGCTGTAAATAGTTTTTAATAACATTAATTGCCAAGGGCTCATCGTCAATTATTAAACATTTGGTACTCATGCTACTCTTATTTTTAGTTTAGCTATAAAAATGTTATCTATTTCTTCAAATTCTAGGTTGTAATCATTTTCAGAATAGCCTAGCGAAAGTCTTTTTCTAACGTTCTTAAGGCCTATACCTCCAGAATAGTTTTTTTCTAAATTTTGATTCATAATTGAAGGCATAGGGTTTGATACACTAAAGTATAGAAAATCTTCTTTAATTTCGAATGAAATATCAATTTTAATATTACCAATGTTTTTGTTTACCCCATGTTTAAAAGCATTCTCAACCAAAGACAACAAAATAATTGGAGCAATTTTTTTGCCTTGTATATCTCCGGTAATTGATACTTCTACTTGTAAAGACTTACTGTGTCTTATCCGCTCTAAATCCAGATAGTTTTGCACACATAAAATTTCCTTTTCCAATGTTTGCCTTCTTTGTCGTGTTTCATACAAAAGATAGCGCATAAGTTCTGATAACTTTAAAATTATTTTGGAGGTTTTCTTTGATTTCTCTAATGCAAGTGAATGGATATTGTTTAAAGTATTAAAGAAGAAATGAGGCGATATCTGGGCTTTTAAAAACATGAGTTCGGTTTCTAAATTTGCTTTCTCAAGTTCAGCCACTCGCCTATGTTCTTGTAGATAATCTAACGTTATTTTTATGGCTGTTACAAATGTTATAACATATAGCTCGCCAATCATCATATCAATAACATAGTTAAGGGATAGTGAATTAAGCGTTTCCGGACCTTCTGGCCATACATTCGTGCTTATTAAAATATATGTAAGATTAAACTTAACCAAAACCATGATAAAAATAGCAGTAAGTACAGATAAAACATACAATATATACTTTCTCTTGTAGACTAAAAATGGCATTAAAACAAAAATATTAAGGTAACATAACACCATGTGGATTGGGAACCCCAAGAGGTTTGTCTTCAAAGAATATATGTAATCCCCAAAGTAACTCCCCCATCTAAATGTGTTGAAAGAAAAATAAATCAACCAAAATATTAAATGAAATTTAAAGGGTAATTTATAATATTCCTTAGAGTTTAAAATCTTTACCATGGTTTCCTTACTATTATTTTTTTGGGTGTTTAGCTTCGATTAGATGTTGTCCGTCTAAATTTATTTGGGAGAATGATAAAATTATGAATTTTTACATTAACTGATTTTTTATGAAGCATATATTGCCGTGTTTGTTTTTGATTGTTTTGGTTTTTACTTGCAAAAATAAAAGTAAAGATTCTTTAAAAAATAGTGCTAAACCAAAATTAACCCATCTGGTAAACCCTTTTATTGGAACAGGTGGGCATGGACACACATATCCCGGTGCCACTGTACCGTTTGGTATGTTACAGGTAAGCCCTGTAAATGGAATATCAGCTTGGGATTGGTGCTCTGGCTACCATTATACAGATTCGGTAGCCATAGGTTTTAGCCACTTGGCACTAAGCGGAACAGGTATTGGAGATTTGGCTGACATATTGCTAATGCCCATAAACAAAGAGGTGGATTTGTCTCCCACACCTAAAGAACGAGATAGTCTAAACTATAAATCAAAATACACTCATAAAAACGAGAACGCTTCTCCAGGATATTATCAAGTATATTTAGAAGACCATGATATTGATGTTGAATTAACAACTTCTCAAAGAACCGCCCATCATAAGTACACCTTTAAAGAGGGCGATATGCAATCTGTAGTCTTAGATTTAGGGTTCTCCATTAATTGGGATAAGCCCACAGAAACAGCTATTAATATTGAAAATGATAGTACAGTAACAGGTTACAGATTCAGCACAGGATGGGCAAAAAACCAAAAGGTGTTTTTTGTTGCTAAATTTTCAAAACTTATTAAAAATTCCAAGCTGTATATTGAAGGTAATTTAACAGAAAACAATACCGCCATAGGCGAAAAAACGGCCACCCAATTGATTTTTGATAGTCAAAATACCAACCAGCTTTATGTTAAAGTAGCGCTATCATCTGTTAGTATTGAAAATGCTAAAAATAATTTAGACTCTGGTAATTTTGATTTTGAAGCTACTAAACGAAATGCAGAGCATATTTGGGAAAGTGCATTACAAAACATAAAAGTAGAAACACCTGTGGATTCCCTAGAAACAATGTTCTATACTGCGTTATACCACAGTCAACTGGCACCTGTAACGTTTAGTGATGCCAATGGTGCATTTAGAAAGGAGAACGACAGTATCGCTGTTGCTGATGATTATACGGCTTATTCAACCCTATCGCTTTGGGATACCTTTAGGGCAGAACACCCCTTACTTACGTTAGTCGCTAGAGATAAGGTGGCCCATTTTATTAATTCTATGCTGGCGTATTATGAAACCCGTAACATTTTACCCGTGTGGACACTATACGGCAACGAAACTAACACCATGACGGGTTATCATTCCATACCTGTTATCGTGGAGGCCTACTTAAAGGGTATACATGGTTTTGATGCTGAAAAAGCTTACGAAGCCATGAAAATAACTATGATGCAGAACGAAAGAGGCTTAGAGCATTATAAAACCTTTGGTTATATCCCTTATGAATTGTTAGATGAATCGGTTACCATTACTCTAGAATATGCATATAATGATTGGTGTGTAGCACAAATGGCTAAAGCATTAGGAAAAGATAACGACTATAATTTCTTCATGCAACGTTCAAAAGCATACACATATTTATTTGATAAAGACACTGGCTTTATGCGTGGCAAATCTAAAAATGGTAAGTCATGGAATACACCTTTCGACCCTAAATATTCTAACCACAGGGAACATACTGATTATACAGAAGGTAACGCATGGCAACACAGTTGGTTTGTACCTCATGCCGTTGAAGATTTTATTGCTATGCACGGCGGTAACGAAACCTTTACATCTAGACTAGAACAGCTATTCACAGAAAGCTCTGATATTACAGGAGATAATGTTTCTGTTGATATTTCAGGGCTTATCGGCCAGTATGCACATGGTAATGAGCCTAGTCATCATATTGCTTACATGTTTAATAAAGCCAATAAACCATGGCGTACACAATACTGGGTAAACCATATTTTAAATACACAATATAACACAACACCTAATGGTTTAAGTGGCAATGAAGACTGCGGACAAATGAGTGCATGGTACGTGTTTAGTGCCATGGGATTCTATCCCATGAATCCAGCATCTGGTATTTATGAAATTGGAAGTCCGATTTTTGAAAAAACTACCATCAAATTAGAAGATGATAAAGTATTTACTATTGAAGCTGAAAACGTTTCAGATAAAAACATCTATATACAATCTGCCACCTTAAATGATAAAGATTTTAATAGCACAACCATCTCTCACAAGCAAATTCTAAACGGAGGCACCTTAACGTTTAAAATGGGTCCAGAACCTAATAAAACCTGGGGTGTAAAAAATTGATTTATGAACGCTATTGATGTAACAATTATTGGAGTATATATTTTATTAACCTTAGGGGTTGGTATATGGATATCTAAAAGGGCATCCAAAGGTCTCGACTCATACTTTTTAGGTGGAAAAAGCATTAAATGGTACTACCTAGGGTTGAGTAATGGCTCAGGAATGTTTGATGTCTCAGGTACCGCTTGGATGGTCGGTATCCTATTTCTATATGGCGTTAAAAGTTTTATGTTCATGTGGATGTGGCCCATTTTTAACCAGATTTTTGTAATGGTATTTTTGGCCGCCTGGATAAGACGTTCTAATATTATGACAGGTTCGGAATGGATTTTAACACGTTTTGGAGACGATAAAGCAGGTAGAGCATCCCATCTTATTGTTGCCATATTTGCCATTATCGCCTCAGTGGGTTTCATTGCCTACTTTTTTGAAGGTGTTGGCAAGTTTTTAACCATCATACTACCATGGGACCTAACTTTGATGTTTAATGATGCCGTTTTGTTGTCATCAGACCAAAGCTACGCACTAATCATTATTTTTCTAACCACAATTTATACCGTAAAAGGCGGTATGTTTTCTGTAGTAGCTACAGAGGTATTGCAATACGGCATCATGGTTTTGGCTGGTATTTTAATCGCAACATATACTTTTATTTCAGTATCAGATATACAATTAGAGACTGTTATTTCAAAAGAATGGAGTACCGTATTTTTTGGTTGGGAACTAGATAGTTTTTGGGAAGGTAAATATCAAGCGTTTAATAATTTAATTGATACCCAGGGCTACAAAATGTTTGGGGCTTTTATTGGTATGTCTTTATTTAAAGGTTTCTTTGCTAGTATTGCAGGACCTACCCCAAGTTATGATATGCAACGTATACTCTCCACACGGTCTGTTAAAGAGGCCGCTTACATGAGCGGATTTACCAATTTAGTATTATTTATTCCTAGATATCTACTCATAGCAGGTATTGTTATTTTGGGGCTAGTATTTATCGCGCCAGAAATGGCCACATCAAATACGCTATCTACAGACGATTTAGAAATTATCTTACCTAAAGTAATAAATCACCACGTACCTGTTGGCATAAAAGGGATACTTTTAGCAGGTCTTTTGGCCGCTTTTATGTCCACATTCTCAGCATTTGTAAATTCAGGCCCCGCATATATTGTAAATGATATTTATAAAAAATACTTTAAACCAGAAGCTACACCCATACATTATGTGAAAGCAAGCCATTTAGCTTCTTTTGGTATCGTGATTTTAGGAGTCATCATGGGGTTTTTTGCAGATTCTATTAACTCTATAACATTATGGATTTCAAGTGCCCTATATGGAGGTTATGTTGCGGCCAACTTGCTAAAGTGGATTTGGTGGCGCTTTAACGGATGGGGCTATTTTTGGGGTATGACCGCAGGCCTTATAATCGCAACACTTCATTTTATAATAGAACAAAACCAAAGCAATTTTGAAATTGGGTCTTTTATGTATGAAGTAGCCAAACTTCCTGTTATTTATGCGTTTCCTGTTATATTATTAACATCGTTGCTTGGAGCCTTTCTAGGAACATATTTAACACCGGCAACAGATATGAAAACCTTAAAAAGTTTCTACACCAATGTAAGGCCGTGGGGTTGGTGGAACCCAGTTTTTAAAAGGATTAAAGAGACCAATCCAGTCTTTAAGAAAAATAAAGATTTTCCAATCGACATGTTTAACTGTATTATTGGTATTATATGGCAATCCAGTATGATATTATTGCCCATTTACTTTATGGTTAGAGATTACACAAATATGTTTTGCGTTTTGGTGCTATTTGCAGTAACTTCTGTGATTTTAAAATTTACTTGGTTAGATAAAGTAAGGAAGTATAAAAATTAATTGAAAAAGATGAACCTAATTCCTTGGGAAGAAAGACCTAAAGGGTCAAAAGATGTAGTGTGGCGTTATAGCCAAAACCCGATTATTAATCGTGATGCCATTCCAACATCCAACAGCGTTTTTAATAGTGCCGTAGTGCCATTTAAAGATGGTTTTGCAGGGGTGTTTAGATGCGATAATAAAGCTGTGCAAATGAACATTTTTGCTGGCTTTAGCGGCGATGGCTTAAATTGGAATATCAATGAGAACCCCATTGAATTCAAGGCACACGACAAAGAACAGGTACTAGGAGATTACAAATACGACCCCAGAGTGGTATTTTTAGAAGACCGCTACTGGATTACTTGGTGCGAAGGCCATAATGGACCAACTATTGGTATAGGTTATACCTTCGATTTTAAAGAATTCTTTCAGTGCGAAAGTGCCTTTTTACCTTTCAACAGAAATGGGGTATTGTTACCTCAAAAAATTAATGGTAAATATGCCATGATGAGTCGCCCAAGCGATAATGGTCACACGCCTTTTGGAGATATCTACATGAGTTACAGCCCCGACATGAAATACTGGGGAGAACACCGGCACATGATGTCTCCCACCTCCTTTAAAGATAGTGCGTGGCAGTGTACAAAAATTGGCGCAGGCTCAGTCCCTTTTTTAACCAATGAGGGCTGGTTAATGTTTTATCATGGCGTTATAAATACCTGCAACGGCTTTAGGTATGCCATGGGCTCTGCAATTTTAGATACAGACCAACCGCATATCGTAAAGTACAGAACCCAACCCTATTTGCTCACACCATCTAAAACCTATGAGCAAGTAGGCGACGTACCTAACGTAATTTTCCCCTGTGCTTCCCTGCAGGACGTAAAGAACGATAAAGTTACCATCTATTACGGAGGTGCAGACACCGTTGTAGCCATAGCATTTGGTTATATAAGTGAAATATTAGCATTTACACAAAACAATAGCATCTTATAAAAAAAGAATGAGATTAATAGCACCATTACATCCCATTTTAAAAAAAGGCTTATGGAACATAAGTCTTTTTTTTCTTGGGCTACCACTTTATAGTTGTGCGCAAGATAATATAGTTACTACTCCCAAAATATACATAGCAAATTTTGTTGATGAACCACTAAAAATTGACGGATTGGGAAACGAAACTTCGTGGAAAAACGCTCCGTATTCCGATATGTTTATTGATATAAAAGGTGTTAAAACTCCCAAGTACAAAACACAAGTAAAAATGCTTTGGGACAATCATCATATTTATTTTTTTGCTCAATTAGAAGAGCCTCATGTATGGGGAACATTAATAAAAAGAGACACAATAATTTATCATAATAACGATTTTGAAATTTTTATTGACACTGATAATGACACCCATAATTATTACGAATTTGAATTTAACGCCCTCAATACCGTTTGGGATTTATTTTTAACAAAACCATACCGTGATGGTGCATTAACGCTCAACGATTGGGATGCCAAGGGTTTAAAATCCGCTGTTTATATTGATGGTACATTAAATAATCCAAATGATACAGACAATGGATGGCATATTGAAATTGCGATACCACTCAGTGCTTTTAAAACTTCTTATTTTGAGACCTTTAATTTATCAGACACCTTTTGGAGAGTCAATTTTTCAAGAGTGCATTGGGATTTTCAACTAGATAACGGAACATACCAAAGAAAGACAGATGAAAAAGGAGAACTTTTACATGAATATAATTGGGTATGGTCGCCGCAAGGCGCTATAGCGATGCATCAACCCGAAACTTGGGGGTACGTCTATTTTTCAAAGGAAAATAAAAGTTTTACCATTCCAAAGGATGAACACATCAAGTGGTATTTATCCGAGTTGCATAATGCTTTAAAACACAAAACTATCACTATTGAAGAAGTTAGTCGGCCAAAGCAAATTCTGAATAAAACGATAACTCCTCACTACGACAATCACAAAACAGGCTATAATATTTGGGTGGAAAGCCCTTTTTCAGATACAATAATCATCATTAATCAACATGGTAAAATAATCATAAAATAATGTTCTATATGAAATCAATACATCAATTACTCATCATTATTTTCATAGTAACAGTATCCTGTTCAAAAGAAAAAAAGGACATCAAAATTACTGAGACTGAAATCACACCAACATTTAAGTATTGGGCTTGGTATACTGCTGACGCCAGCGTATCTGATAGTATTCATGTTAATTATTTTAAAAAATATGCAAATTCCGGTATCGATGCCGTGCTTATTGATACCAGAGCAGATGCCGATTATTTGGCTAAAGTAGCCCCATTAGCAATCAAAGAAGGACTGGAAGTACACGCGTGGATGTTCACCATGAACAGACCCGGCGATACCACAGCACTAAAACATCCCGATTGGTATATGGTAAGCCGAAGTGGAAAATCGTGTTTTGACGACCGTCCCTATGTAGAGTATTACCAGTGGTTATCTCCAAGTCATCCAGAAGCCCGAAAACATATTTGGAGTCTTGTAGAAGGTTTAGCAAAAGTCGAAGGCATTTCCAGCGTACACCTAGATTATATAAGATATCCTGATGTGTATTTACCTGTAGGTTTACTTCCTAAATACGATTTAGTACAAAACGAAGAACTTCCCGATTTTGATTTTGATTATTCAGAAGCCTCGGTTAAAAAATTTGAAAAGCTATTTGGAAAAGACATTACAAAAGCTGAAGTACCAGCCATAGACATAGAATGGAAACAATTCAGGCTTAACGAAATTAAAGCGGTTGTAGATGGCGCTTACGATATTGCTCATAAACACGGTAAAGAATTAACAGCCGCCGTATTCCCTTATCCCGAAATGGCAGACCATATGGTGCGTCAACGTTGGGACAAATGGAATATTGATGCAGTTTTACCGATGATTTATAACAATTTTTACAATGAAGGTTTAGATTGGGTTGAATTTGCTACAAAGCAAGGGCTTACCGATTTAAAAGCCAAACAAACCCAATTACACACAGGCTTGTATTTACCTGAAATGACGGATGATGAATTTGCAAAAGCAATAGCCATAGTAAAACAATCAGGAGCATCTGGAGTTGCTTTTTTTGATATTCAAGAATCCCATTTTGAAGTTATTAAAGCGTCGCATTAACACTTACTCATGAATAAGCGTTATGTATACATATTACTATTGATTATCACGTTTTCTTGTAAACCTAAAACAGATGTAAAAGAAAACACCAAACCTTTGGTAGATTATGTAAATCCGTTTATTGGAACCGATGGCCCCGGAAATACATACCCGGGAGCTAGCGAACCTTTTGGTATGGTACAATTAAGTCCAGATATAGGCATTCCAGGTTGGGATAGAATTGCGGGCTACTATTACCAAGATTCTATAATCACGGGATTTTCTCACACCCATTTATCAGGCACAGGAGCTGGCGATTTATACGATATCCTAGTCATGCCAACCAATAGTAGATTCAATAAGCGTATAGAAGCCAATAATTTCAAACCCTATTCCACGTTCAGTCATAAAAACGAAAAGGCATTTCCGGGGTATTACTCAGTAGATTTGTTAGATTATGGTATAACAGCAGAATTAACAGCTACAAAGCGGGTTGGCATACACCGATATACCTTTCCAAAAGATGGCGACACTCAAATACATATAGATTTAGGCTATGCCTTGAACTGGGATAAACCAACAGAAACTTATATTGAAAAAGTTAATGATACTACTATACAAGGCTATCGTATGTCTACAGGTTGGGCAAGAAACCAAAAAGTGTATTTTCAAATGCAGTTTTCAAAACCTTTTGATACGCACCACTACTATAAAAACGATACACTAAAAATTTACCCAATGAAGGGTAATACCAAAATGGTATTGAAATATCAGACCCTTGACGATGAACAAATCGTCATTAAAACAGGGCTATCCTCTACAAGTTGTGAGGCCGCGGCCCATGCTATAAAAATGGAAACCGTTGGCTTTGATTTTGACTATCAACAGGAAAAAACTACGTTGGTTTGGGAAAATCAGCTAAAAAAAATAATTGTAGAGACGCCCGATGACGACAAAAAGAGCATATTCTATACTATGATGTACCAAAATATGCTTACCCCAAATCTGTTTAGTGATTACGGTGGAACTTACAAAACCACTAATGATGAAAACGGACAGTTAAAACCGGGTATCAACCCCATTTCCAAAGCAGAAGGGTTTAATAGATACGATACGTTTTCGTTGTGGGACACATTTAGAGGCGCACATCCATTGCACACTATATTACAACCAAAATTGGTGCCGTATTTTATAAAATCTTTATTGGCACATTATAAAGAAACAGGAGAATTACCAGTATGGTCTATGCAAGGTAGTGAAACCAATATGATGATTGGTTACCACGCCGTACCCGTAATAGTAGATGCTTATTTTAAAGGTTTTGATTTAGATGCAGAACTCGCATACCAAGCCTGCAAAGAAAGTGCTATGGCAAACGATAGGCAAATAGACGTTTACAGGAAGAAAGGCTATATACCGGTTGATGAACATCACGAAAATTGGTCGGTTTCAAAAACTATGGAATATGCTTATGATGATTGGTGTATTGCCATGTTTGCACAGTCATTAGGTAAACTTGAAGATTACAACTATTTTATAGAACGCTCTAAAAATTGGCAAAACCTACATAACGTAACCAATTCTTGGATGCAACCTAAAGATGGAAGGGGCAACTTTATCGCACCATTTGTTCCCAAGGAGTACAGCCCCTACTTCTGCGAAAGCAATGCTTGGCATTATTACTGGTTTGTGCCTCATGATGTGGAAACCCTTATCGAAAAAACAGGAGGAGCCGAACGTTTTGAACAAAAACTAGACTCCATGTTTACGTACTATCCCGAACCTACTGATAAATTACCATTATTTAGCACAGGCATGATTGGACAATATGCACATGGAAACGAACCCAGTCATCATGTGGCCTATTTGTATAATTTCATAAATAAACCATCCAAAGCGCAAAAATATATACGTCAAATTTTAGAAACGCAATACAAAAATGAACCAAATGGACATTGTGGGAATGAAGACTGCGGACAAATGTCGTCATGGTATATCTTCAACGCATTAGGATTTTACCCTGTTAATCCGGCCCAAAATGCCTATGCCTTGGGGTCGCCACTTTTTGATTCTGCTACCATTGCATTGCCAGATAAAAAACAGTTCAAGATTGTAGCAGAAAACAATTCAAAAGATAATATTTATGTGAAATCGATATGGCTTAATGGAGAAACCCTTAATAAGAACTACATTACCCACAAAGAGATTTTGGCAGGCGGTACACTTAAATTTGAAATGAGTAATACTCCAAACTTAAGCAAAGTAGTTGAAAAGCTAAATTCTGCCAAGGTTTATGATAATTTTCCATATTAATGCATTATAGCTCCTTGTAATGACACGCACTTTATAAGTATTTTTACTAAACAAAAATTAAACATGCATTTTTTAAAGAAAACACTAATTTTTAGCACAATTTTCAGTTGTATAGGGTGTCAAAACTCTAGTTCTAAGGAAAAGGTTAAACATGAAATAATAAAGCCTGTTGTTATCTCTACATGGAACCACGGCTTGGTAGCAAACGAAGCTGCATGGAAACTATTGGTAAATGGCAAAAATGCTATAGACGCTGTTGAGGTTGGTGTAAAAACAGCCGAAGCAAATCCAAATGTACAAACTGTAGGCTTAGGAGGTTTTCCTGACAGAGAAGGAAAAGTAACCCTAGATGCTTGTATTATGGATCATAATAATAATTGCGGTTCTGTAGCATTTCTTCAGCATATAAAACATCCCATCTCTGTGGCCAGAATGGTAATGGAAAAAACACCCCATGTCATGTTGGTTGGAGAAGGCGCCCTACAATTTGCTTTAGAACAAGGATTTAAAAAAGAAAATTTATTAACAGAAAAATCTAAAAAAGCTTTTGAGGCATGGTTAGAAAATTCTCAATACAAACCCACAATTAATATAGAAAATCATGACACTATTAGCATGTTGGCGTTAGATGAAAACGGCAACCTTTCTGGAGCCTGTACAACAAGTGGCGCAGCTTGGAAAATGCACGGACGCGTAGGTGATTCTCCAATAATTGGAGCTGGTCTATTTTTAGATAACGAAGTTGGCGCTGCCGCTGCTACAGGCATGGGAGAAGCTATGATGAAAACTGCGGGAAGTGCTATGGTAGTGGAGTTAATGCGACATGGGAAATCGCCAGAAGAAGCCTGTAAAGAAGTTGTAAAACGCATCTATAAAACCTATCAAAACTCTCCAGATTTAGAATGGTTGCAAGTAGGGTTTATAGCTTTGAATAAAAATGGAGAATATGGCTCGTATTGTTTAAGACCCGGTTTTAATTACGCTGTACAAACCAAATCACTAAAAAATCAATTAATAGACGGTAAATACTTTTTACCTTAGAGTTAAAAAAATAAAGGAATATGCTACGATTTAAATTACTTAAAAATCTTATACTAGTACTATTTATAACTTTAACTGCCTGCAAAAATAATCCAAAACAAGATGAAGAACAAAAGACTGAAAACACATCAAAAGACTATACGCAATTCGTCAATCCATTTATTGGCACTTCAAACTTTGGTACAACTAACCCAGGTCCTATTGCTGTACGTGGAATGGCAAACGTATCTCCATTTAATGTAGCTGGCCCGCAAAATTTACCATTAGAAAAAGATAGCCGTTGGTTATCCACACCCTATGTACACGAAAACACCTTTTTAACAGGATTTAGCCATGTCAATCTCAGTGGTGTGGGGTGTCCTGATTTGGGTGTTATTTTAGCAATGCCAACCATAGGAAATTTAGAAACCAATCACTTAAATTATGGATCTACATATTCAAAAGAATCGGCCTCAGTCGGGTATTATACCAATACACTAGACAAATACAATATTAAGGTTGAAACTACTGCAACCACACGAGTTGGTGTGAGCAAATATCACTTTCCCGCAGGAAATGCCAATATCCTTTTAAATTTAGGTTTAGGCTTAACTAACGAAGAAGGTGCCATGGTAAAAGTAGTTTCTCCTTATGAAATTGAGGGTATGCGCTCTGTGGGTAGTTTTTGTTATTACAAACCCGAAGAAGCATATCCCATTTACTTTGTGGCACGTTTTTCAAAACCAGCAGATACTTTTGGTGTATGGAAAACCCCTAGAAGTTATGATGGCGTAGAAGGCAAATGGATGGGGTATAACGGAAAAAATCGTTTAAAAGAAAATTATACCAAAGAAGTTGTTGGTGATAGTATTGGGGCATATATGCGCTACAATTTTAAAACGCCTACAGTGGTAGAAATGAAAGTTGGTGTGTCTTATGTCAGTATCGAAAACGCCAGAGAAAATCTAGAAAAAGAAACTGCAAATAAAACGTTCGATGCTGTTTTAGCTGACACCAAAAATGATTGGAACCAACATTTATCCAAAATTGAAGTTGAAGGCGGTACTGAGAATGACAAAACTATTTTTTATACCGCTTTGTATCATACATTAATTCATCCCAATACTTTAAATGACAGTAATGGCGAATACCCCAAAATGAAAACCCGGGAAACTTTAAAAACCGATGGCACACGCTATACTACCTTTTCTTTTTGGGATACCTATAGGAATCTACACCAGTTAATGAGTTTGGTATATCCCGAACAGCAATCCAACATGATAAAAAGCATGTTGCAGATTTACGATGAATCAGGATGGTTACCTAAATGGGAACTTAATGCTACCGAAACCACCACCATGGTTGGCGACCCTGCAGGAATTATAATTGCTGATACGTACCTAAAAGGCATTACCGATTTTAATATTGAAAAAGCATACGAAGCTATGAAAAAGAGTGCTACTCAAATTGAAAATAATGCTTTAAGGCCTGGACTAAAAGATTATATTGAAAAAGGGTATTTAACAACTAATACTACACATAGTGGCTCCGTTTCTACTACTCAAGAATATAATATTTCAGATTTTGCCATTGCACAATTATCTAAAGCCCTAGGTAAACAAGAAGATTACAAGTTATTTTCTGAAAGAGCCTTATCTTACAGAAAGCTATATAGCGACGAGTTTAAATTATTAAGACCAAAAAATGAAGATGGCAGCTGGTTAACACCCTACAATCCAGAACATGGAGCTAATTTTGTTGAAAACGTTGGTTTTATAGAAGGTAATGCATGGCAATATACCTTTATGGTATCGCATGACACAAAGGGTTTAATTAACCTCATGGGAGGCGAACATAAGTTTGCAACCCAACTGGAAAATGTATTTACAAAAAAACACTTTGATATGGCCAATGAGCCCGATATAGGGTATCCATATCTGTTCAAATATATTAAAGGGCAAGAGTACAAAACGGATGCATTAGTTCAGGAACTTTTAAAAACCTATTTTAAAAACACACCAGATGGATTACCAGGAAATGATGATACAGGTACCATGAGCGCATGGGCAGTATTTTCTATGATGGGAATTTATCCTGTAACCCCCAGTGAACCAAGCTATGTTATTTTCCCTTCAACATTTGATAAGGTTACCATTCATTTAAACAACATGTATTATCAGAATTCCAAACTTATTCTATCAAAAGAACAATCTGGGGGTAGAAATCAAGTATTTGTAAATGGCAATACTTACAATCATCATTTTATTTCACATGACGAATTAACGAAATCTAAATAGTTATAAAACATATACCCAAAATCTACAATTGGGGTATATGTTTCTTCGTATGCACCCAACAATTCTAGGAAATGTTTTTATTCTATGGGTTTATTATTTGCATAATTTTCTAATAGCTGTATGGCTTTATAAAGTACACCTGCAGAACCACGGAATGTCCCAGACCCTTCAGGAGTGTTTTCAATAGTGTACCATTCGTAAAAACCATCATTATCTTTAACGCGTTTTACCATGGGTTGTAATTGTTGATAGGCTTCTTCTATAAACCCATTTTCAATGAGTTGCTGAATCATACGGGCACCAAACCACGTCCAGTCTCCACCGTTTTGGTAACTATACGGGAACATGCCTTTGTTTTCGAAAGAGCCCTCAGGATAAGCTGGGTATAAAGTTAAGCCTATAGACCCTGCTCCCGATGCGTTTACATTGGCAATCATTTTATCTAAAGACACTTTTATTTGCTCTTTTGAAAGTAATCCGGCTTCTATGGCTAGGGCTGTACCTCCGTGATAGTAAATGTTATTTTCGTTAAAATTCTCTGGAAAAGGCGAACCATCTAAATATACATGAGGTATAAACTTTTGGTTTTTATCATCCCATAAATGTTTCATGGTATTTTGTGCGATACCCTGTCTTATAGGTTGCCACTTTTGTTTTAACTGTGGGGCTATAGCCATCATATTATCTAGTGCAACTAGCATCATGGCATTATCGTAAATATCTATAGCATATTTGGTGTCTTCGGTAATGTAAACGCCCCAAGGGTGGCAGTGTTGTACATCGCCCCAATCTGATGTGGTCGCACCCCAAATTAGTCCGTGTTTATCGCTCCAGCGATGGTTTAACAAAAACTCCATAGCCCATTCCATACGCTGTATTACAGTTTTATCTCCAATGGTTTCGTTTAAAAATGCTGTATCGCCTGTTTTTTTGACGTACTTATAAACTGACTGTACGAGCGACGATTCATGGTCTGTCTCTACTGTATTTTTATGGCCCGTATATGTCGGCTCTAAATCGGTTTCATAATACGTATAACCATCCTCAGTATGTACTGCTTTTTCTTTTGGTATAAAACCATCCAGAATATTTCCATCATTTCCTTGCAATCGAAAAAACACGCGAAGGTTTTCCTTTAAAGTTTCCTTTGGATATACTTCGGCAGAGAGTTCTATAAAGGTGTTGTAATCTCTAATCCAAACTTCTCCGTAGCCATCGCCAGCATTGAACCCCGTCATAACAACTTCTAAAGCTTTTTGTTTGGTAAAAGCGAAGTACTCATTAGATAAAATCTGTTTTTTTAAAACAAGGTTTTCTTTTTTTGTATTTGGTTTACAGCCTATTAAAAAGCATAACACGATTAGATTTAAATATTTCATATATCATTAGGTTTATTTGTGCAAACTTTGAGTTTAAGATTTAGTAATCACATTTTTTGTAAAACGGGTAGTATGTTTTCATAAGTTTTATCATCGATTAAGACAGCACTTCCCATGAATGCCGATTTTTCCTTTAAATCGGATACAACGATTTCCACAGAGACATTTTCACTATCAAAATAGGTCTGCATAGCCTCCCCAAATAAAGGGTAAGCTCTAGAAATATTACCTCCTAGGACTATTACATCTATGTTAGATTTTTGTATCCAAGGGTTTAGAAAAACACCTATGTTTTTGCCAAAATCGGCAAAGAGTTGTTTGGCATCTGGATTTGTTTCACATAATGCTACGATGTCTTTTACACCCTTACATTTATATCCTGTTTTTTGTTCAAACCTGTTGATTAATCCGCGTGTGGAGAAGTAATCGTCTGCCGTAGCATTTTCAAATGGTAAGTGCCATAAGCACCCATCTTGTGGCACCTCATTGCCATCTACAACAGGCACTCCGCTTTTTATAAAAGCAGAACCAAACCCAGTACCTAAGGTTATGGATAGGATGGATTTGTTGGTTTTGGCCTTTCCAAATTTGGCTTCGCCAAGCGCAAATGCAGTGGCATCATTAATAAACCTAATTTTAACCGGTTGGGATAGATTTAAAAATTCTGATAACCGTTCTCTAACATTCATACCGTAAGTATGTTCGTATTTGCCGTTTTGCCCGTTAAAGCAGGAAACCCCGTTTACATAATTAAAAGGTCCTGGCATTGCAAAACCAATACCTGCAAGGTTATTTACGTCAATTTTATCGATGGTTTTTTTTATGACGTTTCCCCATGCTTTTATTACTTCATCAGGAGAACCATGACTATTCACATGACTTTCTGAAAAACTTTCTGGCAGTAATTGCTCGCTTTCTAAATCGAAACCCATACAACTTATATGGCTTCCTCCAACATCTACTCCAATGGCTATATTTTTCATTTTAATTTTATAGAATGCGTTTAATTTGTTATTCTAATTTTTACGTTTTAGCTTCATTTTGTTTTTAAAAGGATAAATCGTGTTTCAAAATGCTCTACCAAGAAGGGAGCAGTTAGTTTCTCAATTTCTTCGCCTAAACTGTTTACCAGATATACCTCGCTGATGCCGGGGTTTTCAAGAAACTTGTTAATATCTAAAATAGCATGGTTGCCTTCTGTTTCACGTAGATGTAGAATAATACCATCGTTCGTTTCTGTTGGTCGAGCATGTACTAATAGTAAATTGTCCACCAAACCGAGGTCAATCAGTGATTCTGATATTTGATTGTTCTTCGATTTTTCTTTACCGCTATTTGCTTTACTTACAAATGGTACGCGGTTACCCCAACCAAATTTGGTGGCAAAGGTGTTTGATTTGTTTTCTGATGAGGTTATTTGGTATTTCCAGTTTAGCTCTCCAAACTGACTGGCTTTAAAGTTAGTAACCCAATAGTTATTAAGTACCCACGAGTAAATATGGCCTTTGTTTTTTACGGGATTTTTATAGTAATATCGTCCTGTATTTATACCACCAAACTGCACTAGTGGGGTATCTTCACTACAAAATAGGATTTGTGAGTCGTCTGATTTTACAGAGGCATAATTTTGAATGGTATTCCAGTCTGAAGCAGAACCTGCTAATTGGTCTATGCCCGGGCGAACTAGTCCACCTTGGGCTTCAAAAACCAACTGTGCATTTTTATTTGAAAACGGAAATGCAACATATAAACCTTCCGGTTCAATGATATCAATTTTTTTCATGTTATATAAAAACTCAATCTCTTTTTTATGATGGTACAGTCGGATTTCTAAAGTAATGCCCGGGGATTCATCGGCACACTCAGGAAGTTGCGCTTTACAAATAATAGATTTCCAGATGTTACCATCTGTGATTTTTTCAATTTTGAAGCTCGAAAACTCGTAATGTTTTTCATTTAGAGGTTTAAAAACAGTGTCTCTTCTGGTGGCTGTTAATCGCTCTAGGTCTCTTCTGTTGCCAATTCTTTCGTAAACCATAGAGCCTAAAGCGTGTTGACTTTCCGTATCCAGAAGTTCTTTGTTTAAGGCTTTATCATAAATACTAGTAATGCCTTTTTTAGCTTCGTCAATTTGAATCGTATAAAAAGAATTTTCAATGGTAGCTGCAACCGGTAATTTTAAATCTTTTGAAGTTGCTTTTTCATCTAAAACCTTTATGGTATAGGTTGCATAACCTAAAGGCGGTACATCTTTTACCCAAAGTGCCCAATAGGTACCCTCGGCACGTTGTCTGATAATCTGTGTTGGGATTTCATTTCCGTTGCTATCAACAATGCTCGTTTTCTTATCTAGAGGTAAGATGTCGTAATCTATAAAGACTTCGGCTATACCGCTTCTAGACCAATTTAAAGTGTTGAAAACTGTTACTGATGGTGCTCTAGGGACTTTTACATGGGGCTGAATTAAGCCTATGGCTTTTTCTCTTAATAAATTTGCCTGTTGGTTGGCAGACCATACATAAGAGGATTTTTGGCTCCATTGGTCCATTGTGTTTTTATTGTATGGGTCTCTAATGCTTTCTGCGGCCCCGAAGGTGTGTTCGCTGTAAAGCAAAAGGTTGTCATAGCAGTTTCTTACTTCATCATGTATTTGTTCTGGTATGTCTCCTCCCGATGTTTGTACCATAGATAACAGTCCCATAGTAGCCAACATTTGCGAGTAGCTATTACGAAGCACTTTGGTCTCTTTCATGGCAGAACCAAAACCATCGGTCCACCAATCTGGCCATGATACTTTTTTTGTTTCGATATCATCGGGATGGTTTTTTTCGATGTGTACCATAAACTCGCTGGCTAAGGCAGATTTTAGTTTTGGCCACTCGTAGGTGTCGTTCCATTGTTTAATGATATCACAGGCTTTTGTGGAAGGCGGGGAATTATCTGTGGTATATCCAGAAAATTGAAATGCTACTCTGTCAAAAGGATAGTCTTTATTTTCAAGTCCGTCAAGGTATTTGGATAAGTTATTTCCAAATACATCCATTTCTCCAGATACCAAAGCTAATGCATTACCGTGCATATAATGTTCACTTCTGTAGGCTAAGAGTCTTTTACCAGAAGGCGATTCCCACCAAAAGGATGTAGGTTTACTAAAAGGGAGTCTGGCACGATGTGCATGAACACCCATGGTCAAGTATTTTACTCCTGTATCTTCGTACATATCTGGCATACACCAGCCAATACCATTTACATCGTTTTGCATTGCTGTTGTTACGTCTATACCTTTAGCTTTAAATTTTTTAAGGGCTTGTAGTTGAATCGCCAAGGCGGTTTCATCAATAGTTTCAGAGTAGTTTAAAAACATCCCTGTAACCTCAATTCTACCTTCTTTTACGCGTTGTATAAGACGTTCTACTTGTGCTTTTGGTCGGCTATTGATGTATTCGCGTACCGTCCAAGCCACTTCACAGGTCCACCGAAATTGAGCCTCCTTAGGATAGTGGTCAGTTTGGTCGCAATAGTCCAAAGCATCATCAATATATCTTAGATGTTCAGCTAAAATTTCAGATTGTTGTCGTGTATAACCAATGTCGGTATGACTATGTTGTACCAAATAAACCGTCCATTCTTTTATTGGTTGTAATGCTACAGAAATTTGTTCGGTTAACTTACCATATTGTATTTGCGCCTCTACAGTTTTAGGGCTTTCAACTTTTGGTACTAAAACATCTATTTCGTTAAGTCCTGTGTTTAGTTTTACTTTTTTCGCTTTGCCTTCAACCGATACTTTAGCATTAATAGGTTTTCCTAAATGCACCAAACTAAAACGAATGACATTAAACAGCTTATCATCTTCCTTTTTAATAACCTTTAACTGATGCGCATTAAAGTCATTTTTTGGAGATATTTTAAACGTCATATACCATGCATTGCTATTGTTGGGCACACTTCCAATTTTTAATTTTACGGGAGCCCCAAGGGTAACCATTGATGTTGGCATTGTAAGTACTGCATAGCCCATTTCGTCTCTGTTAGAATCTACCATAGATTGAATAAAGTTGAGCGATACACCATTGTCGCCATGAATGGTTCTAGACTTTTCCTCTGTGGTAACAGGGTTTTTAAAGGTTAAAACTTTTTTATCGTTTATTGATAAATCAAATGCCTCAGGGTTGTGTGTAATATCCATCCCATACACCCAAATAAAGGACACTGTTTTGCCTTTGTATGATTGAGGAATGGCTACTGTTTCCCATTCCATAGGGCCTACATCTTTGGTGGCTCTTGTTAAATAACACGGGTCGTTGTACGAATGCGGAGAGGGATATGCAAAATTAACTCCAGAAATATCTTTGCCATAACCATTTAAATATTTTGATTGCCCCGAAATATTTAAACTCGTACTTACCAAGAATGTAAAAACGCATAAAAATTTTAATAGTTTCATGATGTATTAGTTGATTAACCGGTTAAGCAATTTTGAAATAAAAATTAAATGCTTCCACAAGATTGCTTTATGTCCAGTTTGGTTTTCATTATTATATTTTTTGTTGTTACCACTTTGTTTTCAATAGCATCTAATAATAGGTCTACAGCGGTATCTCCCATTTCTATTATGGGGAAATCAACCGATGTTAGGGGAGGGTCAAATAAATCGAAACCTCTATCTTTTCCAAAACTTACTATGGCTACTTCTTCGGGGACATTTATGTTGTCATGTTTTAATAAGCGCAACCCTTCTTCAGCTAAATAGTGTGTAGCAAATACAATTCCATCTACTTTTTCCTGATGCACCAATTCGTGCATTGCTTCTTTAAGACTGGCTTCTACATCATTGTAAGTTACGTGTTTAATAACATTGGTGTTATAGGTAATGTCTTTATTTTTAAGTGCTTGTTTATAACCTTTTAAGCGGTCTTTTATAGAATCTAACTCTATGGAAATGGTTATAAAACCTATGTGTTTTCTACCGTTATGTATGAGTAGTTCTACGGCTGAAGTCACACCATCCTTATCTTCTAAGGCTACAACATTGGTTTCTATATCGGTGTATTTTCTACCCACAATGACAAAGGGAAAGTTCCCTTTTTTTAATTTTAAAATATCGTCGTGGTTTTTTTCACTCGATACGATTATAAGACCATCTACCTGCCTATCTAACATAGACTGTATGATTTTTGATTCTCTTTCTGGGGACTCGCCTGTACTACTAAACACCACGTTATAACCCAGTTTTTCTGCTTTTTTTTCAATGCGTCTTGCTATTTGAGCAAAAAAGCTATCTGAGATATTAGGCACGATTAAGCCAATCATGTTACTTTTCCCTAAACTTAGGCTTCTGGCTAATTGATTGGGTTTGTAGCTGTGCGCTTCGGCATACTGTTTTATCCTATCTTGTGTTTCCTTGCTAACCCTTTTTTCATCGCCTCTGTCGTTCATGACATAAGACACTGTTGTCTTAGACAGATTTAATGCTACGGCAATATCTTTGAGGGAAATGCTTTTCAAGTGAATGTACTAGTTTAACCGGTTAAGCAAATATATAAAAGTTTTCCATAATCAAGCACAGTACTTATATAATTGTTTAGTGAAACTAGATAAATATATTGACAGCTTCTAATTGGGAGATTTAAATTGGTATTAATTCTCACGACAATCCAGCATTAAAATCTTGAATATTTCTTAACTTAATAGTTTGGGATGCGTTTCCTAAAAACACAATTCAACTTCTACAAAACAGTATTCTTCTAAGAGAACCCATGACGCATAAATTTCTATGGATTATCAGGGAGGTAAAATTCATAGACAAACCCTGTTTCAACATTACTCCACATTAATTGTTTAACTTGGGCTAGCCTTAACAACGCCAGGGCCATTTACTTTTCAAATACTCTTCTATTTATTGTTCTCTTTAATTTTTGAAGCTTCAGCTTTCATTAAATTAATAGCCTTACCCAAAGCACCTGCAGCGCCAAGAAAAGTGTTGGAGCCATGGGGCTGGTGGTCTATTACCGAGTACCACTCATAGAAACCTTCGTTTTTGATAACGCGGTCTAAAAATGGACTAATTTCTTGATAGGCCAACTCTAAATGTCCTGTCTCAATCATAGCTTCAATCGTTCTTCCGCCCCACCAAGTCCAGTCTGCAGCGTTAACGTATATATAAGGCTTTGTGTCTTTATTAGCAAAACTCTTGTAAGGGTATGGTGGGTAATTAATTATGGCCACGGTCATAGAGCCAGACAAATCTTTTATAGCTAACATTTTTTTGTAGCAGGTTTCTATTTCTTCCTCGTTTAAAAAACCAGCTTGAATACCGTAAATTGTTCCCCCTAAATAATAGATTTCGTCTTCATCAAATCCTGAAAAAGGTGAGTCATCTATGTATTTATGAGGAAGGAATTTTTGACGTTTTTCATCCCACAAGTGTTTTCTAACATTTTTTGTAATGAACTCCTTTTCATTTGTCCAAAATTTATATTTTTCTTGGTCTTCCTTAATCCATTTTAAATATTCGTTTATGGCTAGTACATAAATGGCATTATCATACACATCAACACACCAATGTGTATCTTCTGTTGTAAAAACACCCCAAATGGTTTCGGGTTGTACATCGGTCCAATCTATGGTAGTGGCACCTTTTATAAGTCCAAATTTTTCGGAGTACATATTTTCTTTAAGAAAGTTCAGAGCCATTTCACAACGCTCTAAAATGGTTTTCCCATTTTTGTTTAGTTTAAGAATATCTTTATCGCCTGTGACTTTTATGTATCTTGCTAGTGCCAATATTAACGACGCTTCTTGGTCGGTTTCTACTGTATTTTTGTGGCCTTTATAATTGGGTGCGGTCTTAGAGTATCTATACTCATAACCTCCATCGTTTTTTAATTCGGTATAGCCATCAATGATATTTCCGTCTTCGCCTTGAAAATCAAAAAATAACAACAACCGCTCTTTGATAACCTCTTGGGGGTTGACTTCTAAGGCAACTTCAATGAATGTGGCAAAATCTCTCACCCATGTTTCAGCATAATTGCTACCTGCCTGAAATCGCCCGTCTTTTGGTTTTAAGGTTTGTTTGGCCTTTGCCAGAACAGAATCCAAACGTTTGTCGGCTAAAATAGTTTCAGCCAGTTGTAGCTTTGGGGCTTTTTCTATTTTAGTTTCATTCTTATGTTTTGTACAAGAAGTAACAAAAAGTAAAAATGTAATTGCTATTATAAATCTACACATAATTTAAAGGTTTGGTGGTTATTATTTATTCAAAGTATCTAGGCAAGGTCGATAATCCTCCGTCTATTTTAATATCATCTCCATTGATGAAAGCCGCCTCATTAGAAGCTAAGAATACTGCCGTCATTGCTACCTCTTCGGGTTTGCCACAACGTAGCATAGATGCTTGATTTATAGAGGCTTTTAAAAATTCTTCGCCCTCGGTTTCAACTCTTTTAGTCAATAAGGGTGTTAAAATTGTACCGGGGGAAATGCTGTTAAACCGAATGTTTTTGTTTCCAAATTGACCTGCCAATTGGTTAGTCATAGATAGTAAACCTCCTTTTGCTGCGGCATAAGCCGTCCAATTATCCCAACTTCTATGGGCTTGGGTAGATGATATGTTAATAACACTACCGCATTTGGCCGAAATCATGTGAGGCAAACAAGCCCGAATACTTCGAAATGCTCCTTTTAGATTGATGTTCATTAGGGTGTCCCAATCGTTATCCGTCATTTTAGTAACTTCACCGGGTATTGCTACCGCCGCATTGTTTACCAATATGTCTATTTTCCCAAAGGTATTGATACAGGTTTCAGCCAGGGATTCCACTGCTTTGGTGTTGCCTATGTCGCAATGCATGTGTATTACAGTGTTGTTACCATTAGCTAACCGTTCTGCCTCTTTTTGACATTTTTCCTCGTTTATATCTGCCATTAAAACACGGGCACCTTCTTTAACGAAAGCCTCACTTATAGCGAGTCCTATACCATCTGCGGCACCTGTTATAATAGCTACTTTATCTTTTAATCTGGACATTTTTATTTTTTATTAAGCCAAAATTCTTCTATTGCTTCTAGGGATTTTCCCTTGGTTTCGGGTAAAATTTTAGTAACTATCCACACCGATGGGATGGTACATAGGGCGAAAAGCCAAAATGTACCATAGGGTTTTAAATTTTCAAGCAACCACGGTACTAACTGACCTATTGCTGTTGCGCCAATCCAAAGGGCAAAGGTTGCGATAGACATGGCAAAACCCCTGATGTTGGTTGGATAAATCTCCGATAATAATACCCAAACCACTGGGCCGAATGAAAACGCAAAACACGCTACAAATGCAAGTATAAAACCAATAAGTAGGTACGGACTATTTACGTCTAAATAAAACAAAACGCCTATGGCGATAAGTGATATTAAAATCCCGGAAATACCAAAGAGCAACAGTCTTTTACGGCCAAACTGGTCTATTTTCCATATAGCAATTAGTGTAAAGAGTACGTTTACTATACCAATAATTACTTGACCACCCAAAGCATCTCCCAGTTGCAACCCAGCTTCTTCTAACAGTCTAGGTCCGTAATAGATAACTGCATTTATACCGCAGAGTTGCGTGGATACCGCTAAAATTACCCCAACTACCAAAGCTGTTTTAAAGCCTCCTTTAAATATAGAGCTTATTTTTACTTTAGTTTTATTGGTGTTGTTGAACAACTGCAGTTCGTTTTCTGTTTCGTTTTGCCCAACTATTTTAACTAGCGTGTTTTCGGCTTTATCTATTTTACCCTTACTTAAGAACCAACGCGGACTTTTGGGTATAAAAAACAAAAGCACTAAAAATAAAAAAGCTGGAATGGTTTCGCTACCTAACATGATGCGCCAGACTTCTGAAACAAACACTTTTCTTACCCCTTCAGAAACATCTGCAAGTCCATTGGATTCACTGATATCTAAAAACCATGCATTGGTAAAATAGGCTACCAAAATTCCCAGAGTAATGGCGAATTGGTATAAGGAAACCAAACTTCCCCTGATTTTCGCTGGTGCAATCTCTGAAATGTATAATGGGGATAGGATGGATGCTAAACCTACGCCGATACCACCTACTAATCGGTAAGCGATAAGAATTTGAAAACTTTGTGATATCATACAGCCAAAAGCCGATATACCAAATAAAATTGCTGATGCTATTAGCATTTCTTTTCTACCGTATTTATCACTTAAAATGCCTGCTAATAGAGTACCAGTAATAGTACCTACAAGGGCGCTACTAACGTACCACCCTTGTAGAACTGCATCCAATTGAAACTGCTTGGTCACTAAACTTATAGTACCAGAAATAACTGCGGTATCAAAACCAAATAAAAAGCCTCCTAAGGATGCTATAAATGCTAATTTATAAACAATAACTTTATTCATTTAAAAACTTCTATTTTAAACCTATTTAATCAAGAACAACTTTTTTTTTAAAATACCCATGTTTTTTTAGACGAATAACCTTTACGCGTTTGCCAACAGCAGTGACCAATGGCTTTCTTTATTCCATAAACTAAGAAATACTGGTTCTATTGATTCAAACTAGCAATGATTCCTTTAATGTAACCAATAGTAAACGCTCTACCGCGTTCTTCCCATGAAACATCGCCAATAATTTTTGGCACGTGCCCTGGCATAATCATTCCTTTATAACCAACTTCTTTAAGTTTTTTTAGCATCTTAACAGGGTCATAATATCCAGGCATATCCACAAACACTTCATTTAATTTGGTGTCATTTACCAATGAGTTAGATACTGTTTGAAAGTGCACATAGATGAGCTTGTCCTGTTTAGCAAAATACTCGGTAACCTCGTCTAGGTTTGCGCCCATGGCAGAAAAATTACCAAGACAATATTGTAATCCGTGATTTTCACTTTCTACCATCGACATGGCTTTTTTATAGGCCTCAAAACTTCTAAAAAGTTGAGGTACGCCTGCCAAACTTGGTACGGGGGGATCGTTAGGATGAAGTGCCAGAGTTACACCTGCTTCTTCGGCCACAGGTAATACCCCTTCAAGAAAGTACTGGTAGTAGTCCCACATTTCTTCTTCTGAAAATATGCGTCCGTGAGACAGTGGCGCCCTTTTAAAATCATCAAGGTCTATGCTCATAGATTGTGCTCCACCACGAATAGGGTAGGTGGTAGAGGAACGCCAAACGCCTGTTGGGGTCCATCCATAACCTAGAACGGGAATGCCCGCAGCACCCATATTTGCTATAGTTTCTTGTACATGCTTTAGCTGTTCTTCCCTACCAGGTTGTCCCATCATTATTTTGTCGTAGAAGGAAAATGGCATGTTTTCCAGAGCCAAAAATCGAATACCTGCATTTTCAACGGTTTTGCGAAGCATTAAGAGGTCTTTATATTCCCATTGGTGATCTCCTGGAAGAGGCAATTTATCAAAGTTGGTATCAATGAGGTTGTTCCTATACATATTGAGGATAATCTCATCAACACCCAATTGTTTTATAAGCATTAGTTTGTCTTCTGTTGGGTGCATAAAAGACCCAAATCCCGGGCGCATAGGTAAATCTTTCCATTGTCCCGTTTTTAATATTCTTTCCATAAGGGTTGTTAAGTTTGTATTAGTTATTTTTTTCCTGAATAAGTTTCGCCATAAAACTTTGTAGTTTCCAGTTGACCATTTTTATAAACAGAAAATGTTTTTCTGTCTAGTTGAACGCTATAGGTGTTATTGTCCCAGTGTATGTTTTGTAGTAAAGCTTCACCAATATCCTCGTGGTTATAGGGTTTTATGGATAAACTGTTTTCCTGAATGTTTACTCCAAAAGTCCCAAAAATAATAGCCTCCATTCCAGCTCCGGCAGCAATTTGTAATGGCATTGATGAGCGGTCTGCCTCAGGAGCATCAATACGTGGGTTTTGTGGTAAGTAAGGAAAATGATCTATATAGCGCATATTTCGTTTTAAAACATCCCAACCTTTACCTGCAAATCCTTTTTGATATAGATTTCGTGAAATACGCCCCGGCATACCTGCATACTGGCCACCACCACCCCAATCGGAGTCGATTAAATCCCAATGTACGCTATCGCGACGGGCAATGGAGTAAACACCATATTTTCCTAAAAATTCGCCTTCTTGAAGATGGCTTACTAGTTTATAGGCTTGGTGGGTGGGTAAATAATCGGTGCCTAATAAATCGAATAGGTGGTAGGTCCAAATGGTGCCTTTGGTGCCGTCTGGATAATAATTATCAAACCACCCCAGTTCTTCATTCCACATATACTCATCAACTAAAGATTTTAGTTTTTCAGCGTCTTTAAAGAATCTCTTTTCTAATTTACTATCATTTCTTTTCTTCGCCCAGTCAGCCATAGTGTAAAGTAGGTCTATGGTTAAGGTATTGGTAATGGGCACAGCATGGTTATAACCATCGGTACGGATTTCAATAATTTTTTCGGTATTATAACCAACATCAATCAACCCTAAGTCATTGGTATAGTTGGTCTGTAATTCATCTACCCAAGCCTGCATCCATTGCCAAACGGTTTTACCTGCAGCTTTTTGATCAAAAATGGTAAAATCATTAGTATGCCTTAAATAGGCTTCAATCATAATTTGAAGTGCAAAAGGCTCCTGAATGTAGAGTATTTCCCAATGTGCTCCATTCCAACCTACATAGGTTTTTTTGAGTTGTACTTGCTCAAAATCGGTGATGATGGCGCCTTTTAAACTTTCGGGGTCCAACATAGCTAAAACATCTGAAGCATACGAATTATCCCAACTAATGGTATATGGCCAAGTACCTACAGCCCAAAATACGTCGGTTATATAATTTGGGTTTTCGTAACGACTCATCATTACAGATAACAAACAACGATAGTAGTACTCTTGTAGTTGTTTGTTAGAACTCGTTAAAACTGGCATTTGTTTGTAAGCCCAAGCTAACATATCTCGGGTCTTTTTATCTGCTTGTTCCATACGCTCTTTAATGTCAGCTTGAAACACTTCAGGGGCGCCATTTTGTGGTTCATAAAACTTAACCGCAAAATAATAGGTGGCTGTTTCCCCAGGAGCAATACTAATTTCAAACCCTTTTTCGCTTGTTTCCTTTATGGAAGAAGAAACACGGGCATGAGCCATATCGCTACCTATGGTATAGGCATCGATTTGCTTTGATTTTGTATCCCCCTGTTTAAAGTGACATACCATATGTTCTGCTACCTGATTAGGTATGATGGTCATGTTTAAATCTTTGGAATTACGATTGGTTAATTTAAGTTTAATAAAAACCTCATCGTCTTCAAAAGACACACTGGTCCAGCTTTTTGCAGAAAAACTCACCCATTTTTGGTTATACTCTTTATGAAAAGTACCTGTTCGCACATATTGGTTGGGTTGCCATTTTTCATCTTGCGTTACCATGATTGATGGCGAATTAGGACGAAAATTACACCCAAGAGGATCAGGTGCAGCCCCATCATCAATCCATGATTTCCATTGAATCGGCACATCATCATTAATTATTCTATCTGTGCCTTTGTCATAGAAATTCAGATTGAAATTGTAGCGGGTAGATTCTATTGGCAAAAACCATACGTTGGTAAACTGAGTAACACTGTACTGTCGTGGTGATACAAAACCACGGTAATTGACTAGCAGCACTTGCTCATCGTCAAAAGTCATATCTTCCCTGTCCATAGCATAGTATTCAGGGTCTGCAGGGGTTAATTGTTTTTGAGCCCATGCGTTCTGGTATAAAACGCTAAGCAACACAACTATTAAAATTTTTAAGTGCTTCATATTAATTATTATTTCTTTGTTACAAATTACATTCCTAATATATCAGATCGAAGAATTGACTCTCCTTTCTGATCTAATATCAATAATTCATTTACCCTTACCAGTCCCGCCTGATCTGCTACTCCTCCTTTAACCGGTAGTTTGTCTTTATCAAAGTAAAGCATCACACCATCAGCCAATAACGGCTCATCAAATGTTACATGAAATTTATTTCGCGTTTTCTCGTCTGGTGTATTGGTAAATTTCACCTCTTTTACATTCTCACCATTACGCACAAATACACGGAATTGTTCATGAATTGGGAAAATATCGCCATTATCAGAAATAAAAGTCAATCCACTAACTGTTTTTAATTCTCCCAAGTTAACGCCCAACCAAACATCTTTTGGTTCTTCTTTGGTATTACCAAATTGTTTTGAAACCCAACCACTGTAATAACTACCATCGGTTGCTTTTAGTGAATTAAAATGACCATTATAATCGGACTGACTAATATTTTGGTTAACGTTTACGAAACGACGGTATCTATAAGCCAATTCTTTGGTGTTTGCCTTATAAACCTCTACATTAATTACACTGGCTTCTGTAATTTCGAATGGCGCAGAATACTTTTTAGCTTTGGTTGTATTTGTTCTGGTTTCAGTAGAATAATACATATCGTATCCCGGTTCACTGCATTGAATGGTCACTTTAGCTTTTGGCCTGAAAGTTTTAAATTCTTTCGTTGCAATGTATTCATGCTTAATTTCTACAGGTACTTTTTCCATATAAACATATGCAGCATCAGAATACTCTCCTACATTGCCACCATTATCAACTGCAGCCACTTTGTAGTAATAGGCTGTATTTACTTTAGCCGTTTTATCCTCGAACATCTGTCTGTTTAATTCAGAATTACTGTAGGTATAATGAAAGCTGAATGTGCCTTCTGAAGGAACAAGAGTGTTAATCAAATTGCTTTTGTTGGGAACAAAATCGGCAGATTCACCTCTGTGAATAAGATATTTATCTACGTCTTTTTCAAAATTGGAATAAAACCAAAGGTTAATAAAATCTTCGGGAGCTAATGGCGAAACATGTACGGTGTAAACGCCTTGTACTTTATTTGGTTTGGCATCGGCCTCCTCTGTTTTTAGTGTAGTACATTTAATTACCTGTGAAGCAACACCACGGTTATTAAATTTATCAACAGGCTCAACTTTGTAGTAATAGGTAGTATTAGGCTCTACTCTTTTATGTCTTCCTCCAGCATAGTCCAATACCGTTTTATCCAAATACGAAGTTCTTTCTGAATACCCTAAATAATTAAGCGCATTCAATTTAAAATCTGGGGTTTTGCTACGATATATATTGTAAAAACCAGAATTATCACTCTCCCAACTAAGTTTTACTTCTTCGTTTGAAACAGCCAATGCAGTTACATTACCAACAACAGGTTTTTCAGCAGGTTCGCTTAACAAGCGAATGGTTTTTATACCATGCCCGTTGATATTAAATTCTACTTCGTTATTAGAAACTGCTATTTCTTCTTCATCATTTTCCAACAAATTTAAAACAACTGCTTTACTAATGTCTTGATTTAAATTGAGTTTCATTTTAACTTTCGAATCTTTGCCCGCCAGTTCAAAAAGACGAACAACCAAACCATCGCCGTTGGCTTCTGCCTTTTTAAGGGTACTGATAACAACATTATCTTTATCGGTAGATAAGAATGATTGTTTAGACGGAAGTTTGCCTTCTTTATTTTTTTCAATGTACTGCGAAATAATTGGGTTTGAAGTTTCCCAAGCAAACTGGTATGCCTTTCCTCCTTTCCAGTCGCCAGAATGACTACGAATAGAAAAGGTATAATTTTTAACGCCTGGCTGATCTACCTTTACGTTGGTCTGGAAGAAGTTGTTCATCAAGTACAAAAACATGTTACTGTTTTTTGGTTTAACAATCTCTTCTTTAGGACGACGCCCGTCATTGTTCCAATATACTGGACGAGGATAGCCATAGTTGATACAGTTGGTTTCAATGGTAGAAAGGGTTACACCAAAGTCATCGTTAGAAGCGTCGGCAAAATGTTGAATAGCATAGAATGCAGACTCTGAAGCTTCAAATTGCAATTCTTTGTTACCGGGCTGAGTAACTGCTCCCGACAATTCATGATGGTGCTGATAGTCGGGCACCGAAACAGGTACTGCACAAAAAGCAGCTTCTTTCATATAACGGTTCCAGCCTCCAGTAAGCGCTTCTCCATTCGATAATTTATCTACCTCTAGAGCAAAGTCAATTTTCTTTGTTTTATGGTGAACGTAAACCACCAACTCAACCTTACCTGTTAAATAAGCATCTTGACTAATATGAATCTCATCCAATACGTCTCCTTTGAAGTACTTCATGCCGGTAAATTTCGTATTCTTCCATTCGCCACTAAAGTGGTCGTAATGTATATATTCTCCAAGTGCATATGGAGAGTTTTTATCGATAATGTTTTTACCTAACTGTTTATCAACCACATCAGAAATAATGTTTTTTGTTCTGTCAATCGAAATTTGATAAAAGTCATTTTCTATAGAATTTGCCTCACTAATTGATGAACTACTGTACCCCGCTTTTTTAGTTTTCTTAATAGTGTAAGACTTATACCCCATCGAAGGAATATTTTCGGCATAAAAAGCAAATCTGCCATCCATCAATTTTTGTACCTGTATTGGCTTTTTTGTATCAGCATCGATAATCTGAAATTGCTCTAACGGCACCTCGTTAGCTTTAAAATACACCAACTCATTACGCTTCCAGTTTAGAGGATTGTAAACTACCAACGCACTTTTTTTCGATTGAATTTGCGAACCAATTTTTTGAAGAGAAACACTTAATGCCTGCTTGTTTATATCAATGGCCTCGTCTACCAATTTTTCGTGCATTACATTTTCGGTTTCGTAATATTTATGATTTCCCCCGTCAATAGCACCGTTGGTATGCTCGTGATACATTATCATGCGGTTATAGGCCTGGAACAATTCCTTTTCAGGATATTCACCTCCCAATGTCATAGCTATACTGGCCAGTTTTTCGGTGGTAGGAATTTCAGAACTAGCTTTACGAGCTCTTGCCAACAGGTTGGCATCAATAATTTCCTGATCGTTCCAGCTGTCAGGTGCATCTTTAGCTGTTTCCTGAATCATGCCTGGTTTCAACTGCTGAGCAATATCATCGAAATAGGAGCTTAATACAGAACATCTAAATTTAGGATATTCGTATTTTGAATTCCACTCTTTAATGTTATTGGCATTCTGCATAGATGGGATGGCAAAGTCGTGACTATCGTAAGCCAGAATGCAATCGAACTTCCAGTCTAAATCGACATGGCGGTTAATTAAATACGAAACACCATCTAAATCCCATTTGGCAATTTTATTGGGAGAATAGTATGAATCGGCTTTACATAATGGAGCTTTCTCATTATCCCCATCGGTACTCAACCATCTAAAAACAGGTTGATCCATCATATCCTGCAAGTTGTTAGGGTGGTTACTACCATGCATAAAATAAGGAATATCCGCTTCTTTAAGATATAAAGGCCATGTACGGCTAACGCCTGTGACATCATTTATCAAAGCCACTTTAGCGGGGTCAATATCCAGCATATCTTGCACATAGCGGTTAGGAGTGTAAAAACTACGTGCCATCATTTCGTACCCCACCATTTGCGTAGAGATGGTGTTATGGTTTGCAATAATCTCAATACGCCCTTCCTGTATTCTGCGTTCAAACTCATTAATCTTTTCTGGTGTTTGCTTAGCCATCCAGCGAATGAGTGCTTCACTAGTTTCTACATTCCATCGGAATTGGCTGTTTTTATCCCAACCATCAGTATTGCGGCAATAAACAAGGGCTGTATCTATTTCGCTTTCCCGAACCGCTTTTCTTAGGTTTTGGTAGTAGGTGATAAAGCCTAAATCATGATGTGAAACAGCAGCATAATAAACCTTCCACTTTTTTTGTGGCTCCCAAGCAAGTGTTTTTTGCGCTATGATTTTACCTCTGCTATTTAACAGTTCTAAGTTAACTTTAGTTGCCTTATTTATATCAGCAATCATAATATCATGTATCGAACTGCCTTTTTCCAGAGTGCCTAAATCTTGGTAATAAGCCTCTAAGCCTTCTACCTCAATTTTTAGTTTTATTGGAGTTTTGTTTGTTTTATTGTCAATACTAAGTTTTACTAACTGTTTAAGAGCTTCTCCTTTTTCTACTTTAGGAAAGAATGGTGTTGGTTTTACATCAGTTATTTCAATTTTGGAGTTTTGAGCACTTAATGAAAAGCTTAAAACTAGAACAACTAAGATGAAAAGATTTCTCATAATTTTCATTTAAAATTTATACTTATAAAGATTAGTTTTAAAAACCAAACAAAAATATCTGAGTTTAACAATACATTTGAATTAGCTAGAGCGCCAATTCATTAGCATTATATGAAAGGAACAAATAGTTTAGTGGTTTTTAATTGGCTGAATAATAAATTTTATTCTTTGTAAAATTAAGCACAATAAGAATATAATCATGATATTAAAATCACTAATAATGAGTCAATATTAACATTGATTTTAGTCGGTTGTTGGGGATTCTATTTTAACTAAGCATTGACTTTTAAAAATTGACTTGGAGTGAGCCCATTATTTATAGCTTTAAACTTTTTGTTGAAGTGTTGAATGGTGGGAAACCCTGAGCGTAGTGCTATGGTGTTTATAGATTCTTTTTTAGACTCTAATAAAAGCCGCTTTGCATAATTAATGCGATATTCATTTAAGAAATCAAAAAATGTTTTTCCAGTTTTTTGTTTAAATAAACGACAAAAAGATGGTTTGGTTAAACATGCTAAATCTGCCATTTCCTGTAGCGTGATTTTATCTTTAAAATGTGTTTCAATGTGGTTAAACACCCTATTTACCAATCCGTGGTCTTTTCTTGTTAATTGTGGTAAATACCCTGGGCTTGCTAATAGCTTATAACCTTCGGCTTCTGTTAATTTAAATAATAAGTTAAATACAGATATCCATCTTCTAAGTCCTGTTTTGTCGTTAATTTCCAAAAACAAAGGTTTAATTTCCGCACTTGTTTTTTGGGAAAATGAGATACCTCTTTGTGCTAGTGCAAAGAGCTTAATTAACGGTTGTAATTCTTGAGCATTTTTAAACATATTGTCTATCATATCTGGAGGAAATTGGAGGGTAATGCGTATGCTTCTATTTAAATTTTTGTTTTTAGCAGCAGTCTCTATACTATTATTTACCCACATATGTGGTAAATTGGAACCTACCAAAACTAAATCGCCAGCTTTAAATCTAGATGTATTATCCCCGATATATCTTACCCCTTCACTTTCTAATATTAATGTTAATTCTAGCTCAGGGTGAAAATGCCACGGCATATCAAAATTAGGCTTATCTAAATATGTACATCTAAAAGGAGTTTCCTCATCGAAAAGAATTTTGTAAAATGATGCTTTCATTCTTTGAGTATTAACGTTTTTTAAAACATATATAAAACTAAGTATAGTTATGTTATTATTGACACAATATAAAATATTTAACGTTTTAGGCTTTAGTTAAAAAGAGTTGCCATAAAGGCTCTACACATAATATTAAGACTAGTCTACTTAAGTGATATGTCTTTAAAAAGGATAAATTAGCATGATAGCAACGAGTTTTTCATATTGAACTTATTTTAACATTTAGTTTATTGAATTAAAAGTCAAATAAATTGAAAAGGATTAAATTTACTTATCATCAAAAATTCTAATCAGCAAACCTTTGTTAGAGACAACTATGTTGTTGCTACTTCCTTTAACACCTTGAAAACAGAACTAGAATTACATCTATTTAAAAGCGTAGCATAAGCCTTAAAATATGCTCGACTTTTGTAGCTTGTCTAGCAGAACAATAGCTATTTTATTTTTTTGATTACAATTTTACTATTACTTAAATTAATACTAAAATTAGTACTTGGTGCTCCATATAAAAACTTTTTAAAAATCACACAAAATTGCAAGAAGTCATTTTCTATTTCTGACGGCTTACTAATCTCTTTAAAATGAATTAAGTAAGCCTCAATGATGCTTTTATAGTTTTCAATATTTTTTGCCCCAATATCTTGAAATGCCAACGCATCTGCAGAACGCAAGCGATACAAATCGAATAACATGTCAAAACCTGTCCAGTCCTCAAACCCTTCCAAAGAGTTTTCGTCAATTGAAACAAATTCCGCAACACTTTTCTTAGTTAAACTCAGCAAAAATTTGGTAAACGGAATGTCCCAATCGATTTGCAAAAATCTACTATTTATAAGCCCCTTTAAATGGCCTTGTGTAAAATCTTTGTAGTTTCTAGAATTTAAAATTGTTGAATCCCATAACGCATTTCCCCCTTTACTTTTCAAAAAGGCATACTCCTGTTTGTATAATGGAAAGAGTTCCTTAAATCTAGGTACACTGTCTATAACGACAGTCTCAATCTCAACCTTATCTGCGGAGACCGTTGCAATTTTATAAGCGGGAATATAGGCCGCCAATGATGGTATTTGCACATTTACCAAACTACCTGATTCGAAAGTAGCGATACCTGTATCATTTATATGCATGTGTCCTCCAAAATGTACTTTTACCCCTGTTTCAATAAAAGCTTTGGCTACGGCTTCGTCTGGTACACGATGGAGTTGCATTTTATCTTCTCCTAGCAATAATCGTATATTTTCTGATGCACCATCATTAAATTCTACCATTGGAAAATGACTAAAAACAACCAATTTTTTATTCAGTATTTCGGCGCGTTTAGTTACAGTCTTTATCCATGCTATTAGGTGGGTTTTGTGTGATAACACATTGTTATAGCCAATACTAGCACTGCTAAAGTTATTGGTATCTTTGGGCACATACACATTAGCATCAATGGCTAAAAACCAAATTCCTTCTTCAGGTTCTACCAAATAACTCACATCAGGAATTTGGCTTCCAAAAGGTGGTATCTCATAATTTCTGTTTGATAAATCGGCTTGTTTTAGAGCATCACGAAATTGATAATTTTCGTAACTATAATTAGTAAACGGAGTTTCCCAGTACACATCGCTTTGTTTTGGATAAAAACCAAAATCTTTTAACTCATTTAGAATGTCTTCGTAGCCTAATTTTGCAATATCTTTTGTGAAAACAGGTGCTAAAGCGCTGGAATCTTTTGCTTTGTATATCTCTTCGGAACTAAATATAGGTTGCTGTTTTCCGCCTTCGCCTATAAAATCATGCTTGCCCGCTTCTTGGTAAAATGGGCGCACTGGGTCGTGATTTCCCGTAGTTAAAATGAACTTGATACTATGTGCTTCCGAATACTTTTTTAAAATCCGTTTTAAGCCCTTAATATTCAGCATTTGCCCATCATCACTAAAATCTCCGGGCAATACCACGTATTTAATATTTTTGGATACTATATCGTCTAAAGCCGACAAAAAGGCAAAGTAGTTCTCATTGAACAACCGCGTAGATTGTAACTGAGACTGCATGGTTCTGGCTAGTGTAAAAGTATTAGTTTCAGGGTTTAAAACTCCTTTATAATCACTATCTGAAAAACTACCATAGATATCTTGCAAATGCACATCGGCCATAAAGGCTACTTTATAGCTTGTATCATCCCTTTCTTTTTTACAAGAAAAACATAGCAAGACTACGAATAAAAGGATGAATTTATGCAACATTAATTATTTCATTTTGGTTTCTGAAGGAAAGGCATACGATGTTTTCCAACCGCCTAAATCAATCAAAATCTGGTCTAACATTACTCCGGGGTCTACCATCCAAATCTTTAATTTATGCTTTCCAGCTGTGTTTACAATTTGCTTAACGGATTGTACCGATGCATTTTTTAACACATTTTGCTTCCAAGTTTCACTTCGTCCAAAGGTTTGAAAATCAACTATTACAGGTTCTGCATCATCTATAGCTACTGCACAACGCACACCCGTATCATTATTAAAAGCGTGGGTTGGCACAGCCTGTAAAAACACATCTACCTCTCCAAAATTAAAAGTATAAAAATCATATTCTAAAATAGGACTATTTTGTTTTATGGCTTCAACGGTGGTTTCAGAAGTTGCGCTTCGCGGAAGTGCCACACTTACATTTCCTGTATAACCTAGTCCAGAAAAGGTGGCCCATTTAGCTTCCTTTCCGTCTATTTTTCTAGTGAAATTTTCAGCGTTTATTGAGATAAAACCTTTGTCTTCAACAAAACCTTTATAATTTTCTAAATCTTTAAACTTTGGATTGAAAACCGAAACACCAAGCGTTGTAGTTTTGTTTTTGGTTACTACATTTATAGCTGAATTCACTTTGTAACTTGGCGGTATTAATTGATAATCGTGTCCTAACGGCGCTTCCTTTTTATTTTCCCCCTGCGGTACTTTATCCCAGTCTATGGTAACCCAAATACGCTCTTCTAATTGGTTTTTATCTAATTTCCCCGAGGTTTTAGAAAGTATAATCCAATCGGCCTTAGGTTGTAATTCCCACTCCAATTCGCCTTGTCCTTTTAAGAACACATCCATGTAATATGTATTCTCTGTGTAAGCGTTAAACACCGGAAAAACATCGGCATAAGAATTTATAATCTCATCATTTACTTCCATTTGATAGCTCTCGATGGCTATTCCTAAGGTATTTGATTTTTCGGTTAATGGGATGGATGCCGTTGGTTCTGAAAACACGGGCAAATGCCTAGGCGACATGCTCATGATATGCTTCCATTTTCCATTTTGAAGCGTGTTATTAAAATAATCGGTTTCCTTTTGAATGGTTTTGTAGGCCTCTAAAGATTTCGTTGCAAAATCCTTGGCACTCTCTCGCCCTTGTGATGCTACAAAGGCATTTTTATAACTGTACAACCATTTTAAATTTAGGTTTGAAGCGCCCGAAATTGGATAATAAACGAGTTGATAAAAGGCATCTGCCCTATGGCTGGGAATATTTTTTTGAATAGACTTCACACGAGCAATTAAATCTTTATGCGCTTTGATACGCTTGCTAACCTCATCGCCATAATGGTATTGTGTCAACTCGGTGTTGCCCGATTTGGTAACAGGCTCCACACTACTCCACGCCATAAATTCTGGTCGTCTTTGAAACGCCAATTGATTGTATTGATACATCAAATTTGTAATGGCATTTGCATTACTTTTTCCAAATTCTCTAGTACTCCAATTTATATGATGTGCTCTGACGGCATCATCATTTTTAAAACTATCTATATCCCAAGCCATATCCAAAAACAGCTCGATATTATATTCATGGGGTTTGATGTCGCCACAATTTAAAATCCAAATATTTTGCGACCCAAACTCATAGGCTTTGGTCATTTCTTCCCACATTAAAACTGGGTTTGTAGAATTCAACCATAAATAATCATGTGGTCTTCCCCAATAAGAGGTGTGATAATACACGCCCGCTCCTCCGCTTCTTTTTTGCTCTTCAGCATTACTTAATTGCCGAATATACCCGTAGTTATCATCGGTCCAAACCAAACTTACATCTTCAGGTAAATCCAATCCGCTTTGGTAATAATGTAATACCTCTTTATACGGCACAAAAGCCTGTGGTTTTGTAACACCATTTTTAGAATTTGCTTTTAGAATCTCGCGTTGGTCGGTTATAACCTGTTCTAAAAGTTTTACTTGCGAATCGGTATCATCTTCCCCAACAATCATAGGCGAATCATGTTCCCCACGCATACCAACCGTGTAAATCCCCTCAAAATTTGCGGTTTCTTTAGCTCGTTTTTTAAATAAGGATTTTATTGATTCTGAATTGGTATCATATCGATAATCGCCCATAGTATCATGATTCCATTCTGCATTAATGTTGCACAACATCGGTTCTGCATGCGATGTGCCAATAACAATAGCATAATTATCGGCTACTATTTTATTTTGTGGATAGTGGTAAAATGCCTTGGTGCATTTGTGCATGGCGGGCCAAATGGTATTGGCTCGCAGGCGCAACAATAATTCAAACACTTTGGCATAGGTTTTTGGGCCTATATCTCCCGTTTCTGGCTCGTAATTTAGTGCCGACCACCGTTGCAAGCCCCAATCTTCGTCATTTAAAAATATACCTCGGTATTTTACTGATGGCGTTCCGTAGGTTTTGTTTTCAATATTAAGCACAATACTTTCTTGCTTTTCTGGAGTTACATCTGCCCACCATTCCCACGGGGAAACTCCTATCATTCTGGAAATTTCTAAAAGTCCGTAGGCCGTTCCTCTTCGGTCTGAACCAATAATGACTAATGCTTTTTTTATGCCTTTTGAAGGATTTTCAATGACCTGAATCGTGTAGGCTTCCCATTTTCCTTCAATTTGAGAGACATCAATAGCGTGTTTTTTAATGAGTTGATTGATAACTTTACTGTTCCTCAGTGTTCCTGCTACAATTTGACATGGGGCTTGCTTTTGATGTTTC
This sequence comes from Tamlana crocina, assembly GCA_040429635.1. NCBI lineage: Bacteria > Pseudomonadati > Bacteroidota > Flavobacteriia > Flavobacteriales > Flavobacteriaceae > Tamlana > Tamlana crocina. The sequence continues at coordinate 3,418,838 of CP158972.1, forward strand.
ACAGCCGTTTTCCCCGAAACTTTTTGGATATCGCTCGCCAAAATATCTGAAGCAATACTCACGACTTTGGCATCTTTTTTATCAATGATGATAGAAGCTACTTCTCCATTCTGAACTATTGGAAATTGAATACCATTTTGCCCCCAAGTTGTAAAACAAATAGTTAAGAATATGAATTTTATAAAGCGTTTATTCATTTTTGATGTTTTTAATCCGTTCGTAGGTACCGTCCTCAAATTTAACTTCAAATGTAGATTTGAATAACCTTGAAGGTTGATAATAATCGGTTGAAATAACTTGAGCTCCCGATGCTTTTGCTTTTTTAAATTTGGTATAATCGTTCGTTCTGGCTTCATTTGTTCCAGCATCGGCGCGAGTGCGTACCATATAACCTTGTGCTACCAATTGCTTGATATATTCAAAATCGGTAATAGGGTTGTTCACTATTCTAAAGGCCGATTCTGGGTTTCCTTCTTTACTATTCACAAAAAACACGCGGTTTTTCAGCGTATTGTCACCATTCATATACAGGCTGTTTTTATGAGCTTTTTCATCTAAAACAAACAGAAATTTCCCTTTGCATTCTTCTAATTTTGGCCAACCTTGTTTTAAAACGGCTTCTTCTAAAGTACCATGGTTTCCTCTTACATCATCGGGTCGTATTAAATCCTCTTTTGTAAATACTGAAAATATTTCAGCATCTAATTCTTGATACGCTTTCGCTGAAAAGGGAATTGGTTTGGTTAAGTCTGGTATTACCTTGTCTTTCGTATTCATTAAAATTATGATGGGCAGGTGTTCAGGATTGTTATCCGACCATTTTTTCATCGCTTTTAGCGCCTCTTTGAACAGCAAATGATGACTTCGAAAATCGATATCTTGAATATGAAATAGTTTAAACCCTGGCTGTTTTAATTGTTCTGTTTCGTCATAAGGTATTGGCGTTTCTCCCGATTGTTTTACAATGTCTAAGCCTTTTGGATTTGAAAAATGACCGCCTTCGGGGTCGTAAAACACATCGAGTTCTAAATTCCGTAAGCCAAGATTTAACTGCGCTTCTAAGGAAATATGCTCGTATTCCAATGACTTCGCTTTACTGGAATCTTTTAAAGCAAGGTAATTTAATAATGGTTGTTCAATTGCAATTTTATAGGAATTGTGGCTCCCTATAACCTGAACATCATTAAGTTTTATGGGGTGCTCTTTTGAACATCCAAAACACAGAAGCACAGCAAGAAGTACGAGGTGCTTCATATTTAAATGGATTTAAGAAGTTCTGGCTTTTCGTTGTATAATTTTAAAATTAACTCGCCAAAAAGGGTGTTTGCCCAAGCAAACCAAGAGCGCGAAAATTTGGATGCATCATCTTTATGGAAGGTTTCGTGCATAAACCCTTTACCATCGTGGGTATTCATTAACTGTTTTACACACCACACAATTTCAGAATCACTATCGCTGGTCATGGCCCGTAAAATAATCCCCATAGGCCAAATGGTGTCTAAACCTGCATGCGGACCGCCTTGTCCTTCGCCTGCTTTTCCTTTAAAATAATAAGGATTGTCGTGACTTAACAGATAAGCTCTTGTATTTTGGTAAACCTCAGCATCGTAATACTGTTCGCTCATTAAATACTTCATGGCGATTAAAGACGGAATGTTTGGGTCGTCTATAAATGCTTTGTTACCAAAACCATCTACCTCATACGCATAGACCTTACCATAATTCAGGTGTTCGGAAATGGCATATTTGTTTACAGCGCTTAACACTTCATCTGAAAAGGATTGGCAAGCTTCTGAAAACGCCTTATCTCTTAAAACACCATTATAAATCTCACTTAATTGCGATAAAGACTCCACCGCAAATAAATTAGATGGAATCAAAAACGGATACATGGTACCATCATCTGAAGGTCTAAACGCAGAACAAATGAGACCCACAGGTTTTATTGGCCTGCCTTTTCCTCTAAAGGGAGCTGTAACATTTTTATTTCTTCTAACACGCTCAAAATAATAGGGTGTTTCACCATTTTTACGTTGTTCAGTTCTAAGGGTTTTTACTGCGAGTCGCATGGCTTTATCCCAATCGTCATCAAAAACCAATGTGTCGCCAGTTTCTTTATAATAACCATACGCCAAACGAATGGCATAGCATAACGAATCTATTTCCCATTTACGCTCATGCACTCCCGGTATTGGGGTTGGACGGTCGTCCTTCCATTTGGTTTCTCTGGTCAGGTCTTTATAAAATGCGTTGGCATAAGGGTCTAACAAAATGCATTTGGTTTGCCTGTTTATTAAACCTTTAAATAGATTTTTTAATGCTTCATCTTGATTTACCAAAGGCAAATAAGGCCATACTTGGGCTGTAGAATCGCGCAACCACATAGCGTCAATATCGCCAGTAATAACAAAGGTGTCCGGCTTATTATTTATAAGTTCGTAATCTACTGTAGTATCTAAGGTATTTGGAAAACAGTTTTCAAAAAGCCATGACAACTCTGGGTTTTTAATACCCCTTTTTACCTTTTTAATGGTGTTTTCTACGGTTTGACTTATAAAGGTTCTATCGGCTAATGGAGGCCTGTTAGATGTGTAGGGTGGTGTACTTGAAGCCATCGTAAATGCCGAACAACTTAGGGTGGCAACTCCCGTTGAACCCATAATCGTTTGCTTTATAAATTTTCGTCGTGTGGTCATAAAAATGATATTTACTTAAACCTTTTTTAATCTGCATGACAGACTACTTTGTCCCTGCCATGTCAAGTTTTAGCACCCCACCGTTGGTTAAGGATTTATGAGACACATTAAATTTAGGCAAATCCTCGTTATTAAAAGAGGCCTCTTTTATGAAAACATTGGTTCCGCTGTTGTTTGTTGATTGAATCTTCAAAGTCTTCCCTGAGTAATATTCTGGATGTAATTGGATGGTTACCTTATCAAAAATAGGACTTCCTATTTGATACTCTGGATTTTCCTCGGTGCCTCCATTGACTTGAAACAGACCTATCTTCAATAAAACGGCTAAACTTCCCATAAGGCCTTGGTCTTCATCCCCATTGTATCCTGTGGATGGTGCTAAACCACCAAAAACCTTAGAAGCCACTTGCCTAGACCAATACTGCGTTAAATCCGGTCGTCCCAATTTATTAAAAATAAAGGCGGTTTGAATAGAGGGTTGGTTACCATAATTTATTGGGATTTTACGATACTCTGGGTGCAATTCTGAAGCATGCGATGTGCCCGAAGTAAAGTTTAATTGTTCAGCTTGTTCAAATTGTGTATTTAATTTTTCAACAGCTTTGTCTTTACCTCCCATAAGTTCAGCAAGTCCATCGTAATCATGAGGTACAAACCAAGTAGATTGCGCGCCATTGGATTCTATAAACCCTTCTTCATAAGTGTACGGGCTATAATTGGCTTGCCATTTTCCATCCACATTTTTGGCTTGCATCCATCCTCCTTCATTTAAAAGCGATGCATAATTTTTAGAGCGCTTCATGAAATAGTCATAATCTTCAGACTTATTTAATTTTAAAGCTAATTGAGCTAATGTCCAGTCTTGATAGGCGTATTCTAAAGTTAAACCAGCACCATCTTGATGCCCACCAAACTTTCCTTTAGGATTAGGATGTGGTACAAAGCCTTTTTCTATATAGAAATCCAATCCGCCACCAATATTGGTTTTATGCTCATAACCCGCTTTTTCCATAATGCCTCCTTTTAAATGATTCTTCTTAAGGGCATTATACATATATTCTAAATCATCTTTCAAAATACCTTTTTGAATCGCGCTAACAAAAAAAGGTGTGGCTGGTGCACCTGTCATCACGTAGGTGTAATTTCCGCCCGATGGCCCTCTGGGAACTAAACCTCCATCTTTATAATATTGAAGAAAAGACATAGCAAACTCTTCATAAATATCTGGGTAAACTAGTCCCCAAAGTGTATTTAGTGTCCATTGGGCTCCCCAAAGCGCATCAGAATTGTAATGATTAAATTTTGGTTTTCCTGAAGCATCCAATGGCAATTGCCCAATTTTAAATTCATCTCCAGTATTATCAGGATATGCACCATTAACATCATTAATAATGCGTCTGCCTTGAAGCGCATGCCATAAATCTGTATAAAAACGTCTTTGTTGCTTTTCGGTATTACCTTCAACCTTTATTCTACTTAACAACGAATTCCAATGGTCTTTAGAATCTTGAACAACGGTTTCAAAATCCCAATGAAGTAGTTCTGTTTTTAAATTTAACTGAGCATTCTCTTCTGAAGTATATGAAATGGCTACTTTCATTAGCAAAGGTGCTGTTAAATTATTAAAATGCATTAAATAATTCCCTGTTTCTTCATCTTTTTGCAAACTATTCACAGAAGCATTGAGCTCAATTTTAAAAAACACCTTTAGCGCTTTTGGCCGTCTGTGAGTTGGTGTTGCCACTACTGAACCAGCAAATTCTTTATCATTAATTTGACGCAGCTCTCCATTGGCATTATCTGATGGCCCAAGTATGGTATTCAAATTAAAAAGAACCGCATTTTTGGTGTTTTCTGGAAAGGTATATTTATGAAAACCAACTCTAGTGGTACTAGTAAGTTCTGTTTTGATATTATAGCGTTGTAGTGACAAGCTATGATACCCAGATGTTACTGTTTCATCATCATGACTGAATTTTGAATAAAAATCTTTGAAAACGGTCTTAGTATTCTCGGCAGAAAGCGTAACCGGCATCACTGATACGCCCGATATTTGCCAACCATGTATATGGCTAAAGCCTTTAATGGTATCGGTTTTATAACGGTAACCACTGCCCCAAGCACCGTCAATTTCATTATCTGGACTAAGGTTTACCATCCCAAACGGACGACATGCCGATGAAAAGAAAAACCAACGTGAGTTTTCTGTATCTAACTGCGGATATACCAAACTAGCATAATCTGTTGGTTCGTTTTTATCAATAGCTATTTCTTTCTTGTCACTTTTACAAGAAAAAACAACCAATAAAACTGAGACTATGGCGATTATATAATTTTTCATATGCTTATTTAATTGTAAAACTGTTTTCTTTAATTTCTTCACTTAAAATAAAATTCTTATGTTCCTTGAAAACAAATTGTTTGTGTCTAGTTTCTGGTACCTTTACAGCGTTAAGCGACACATCTTTTACTTTATGAAACACAAAAGCTGGCCTAAAGTCTGGATTTTCTAGTTTTAAATTTACATTTTTAAAAGTGATATTGTTAGCATGCTTTACATAAAATGCCCAAGCAGGCAACTCGCCAAACATTGAAAATTCTGGATAGTCTGTTATTTTTTCGGGCACTTGTCCTAACCTGTTTAAAGGAACATAAGCCATGCCTTTTGTTGCCCTACCGGGAAAGGTAATATCCACGTTTTCTACAAGTACATTTTCAATATTATGTTCAGGAATACCAACAATTGATGATGGAAATGGGTTATGAAAGAAATCTACTTCTGGGCCTCGTAAATCGTAATCTATGTCGGGTCTTCCAAAAGGCACTTCAACATCTATATCTTTAATATGAATATTTTTCACCTCCCCAGGGGCATCTCCTCCTCTATGCCCTAATCGAATAAAAATGGCATTGCCTGTGTTTTTTGCTGTTATGTTGGACACATTAATATTTTCAATTACTCCTCCATCAACACTTTCTATGGCGATAGCTGAACGGAAGGTATCAACAACATCAATGTTTTTTATAGTTACATTCTTAAAACCACCATAAGAAGCTGTACCAAATTTTACGGCACTAGCACTACTTTTAATATTACAATTGGCTATGTAAATGCTGTCATTATAAAAATCTGGGAAATACGATTTTAAACAGATGCCATCATCAGCCGAATTCACATTACAATTTGTGATTTGGACATTCTTACAATCGGTAATGTCCATACCATCATTATTCCAAAAAGCTCTGTTAAGAATGTTTAAATTATCGAGTTTTAACTTTTCACACAACTCGAATGACAACCCCCAGCATGCTCCATTTTGAAGATGTAGGTCTAAAATCTGTACATTTTCACACATTGAGAACCTTAATAATTTAGGTCTTGCCGTTTCGTTGGGGCGCATGCGCCTGTAGTTATATTTTGGGTCTATGCGCTCTCCTGAATGATGCAAACTATCTACCGCCAAGGCCAATTTTCTACCTTGACCATCAATTTTACCTTCACCATAAATTTTAAAATTATTGGCTTTGTAAGCCACCAAAAAAGCCATGTTAGAGTAATCATCGCGCTTTGGTGATTCTGGGCGTTCTGGCATTGGGACATCTTCATAATGGTAAGGATTGGTACTCCCCAGTAAAACAGCTCCCTCTTTTAAATACAGGCTTACATTAGACTTCATTACCAAACCTCCAGAAAGATATTGCCCTTTGGGAAATACCAAGGTGCCACCATTTTCCTTATTAACATTATCTATTAACTGTTGTAATGCTTTAGTGTTTAGTGTTGAGCTGTTTCCAACAACACCGAAATCTGTAACCAAATACTCCTTATTATTTGTTTTCTTTTGGTATGTTTTTATTACTTCGGTATCTACTGATTTTGTTTTTGTTTCGGCAACATCTTTACAAGCTCCAAAAAGAAACACCATTACAAAAATGCTAAGAACCGAAGTATGACAGCTTAATCTATATTTCATAATCTAATTTTGTTTTCCCCATTGTTTATTGGGCTTATCACCTAACTCGAAATGCAAAACCCCACCTTTTGAAATGGTATTAAAATCTATTATACTAGATTTAACCGCTTTGCCGTTCCAAGTAAATTTTTGAATGTATATATTGTTCCCTCCGTTTTTTGAAGTAGTGATTTCCAATGGCTGGCCTTTAGTTTTTATGGTTACCTTATCAAACTGTGGAGTTGTTAGCGCCAGCTCTGTGCTTCCTGGAAATACAGGATATAATCCCATTGATGACCAAAGGAACCAAGATGACATAGTACCGGCATCATCATCCATTTCTTTAATAAAACCATCTGGTGTTGCTGTAAAAATCTTTTTTACAATTGGTGCTTTAAATTTTTCATGGGTGCCGTACCAGTTATTGGTTTTCTCGTTTAATAATTTATGGGTTAAAGCTTGGGTTTTCCAAGGTGAGCTTGTGTAATTATACAAGTATGGCACTTGAATATCGGGTTGATTACCTATATTAAACAGCTCGTTATCAAAAAAATAATCTAACTGGTTTTCAAATTCTTGTTTTCCCCCAATCATGGTTTGAATACCTTGAATATCAAACGGCACAAACCACCTGTACTGCCACAGAGTACCTTCGTACAGTCCATCGCCGTGCATAATATCCGATTTGTCATCCATCACTAAAAATTTATCTTTCCAGAGGGTTTTGTATTCAAAAGCTTGATTTTTATATTCCTGTGCGTCTTCGTTCTTCTCAAGTATGTGAGCAATTTGTGAAAGTGCCCATAAATCGAAGCTAGACTCTAAAACATTATCAGGCGATTTAAAAGGCAGCTGTTTTGCTTCTTCCTTTAATTCGTCATAAACTTCATTTAAATCAAACGGTAGGATGCCTTTTCTGTAAGCATCAAGTAACATGACCATACTGTGCTCTGTTCTTATTGTAAGGAAAGGCTCTTTTTCTGTTGCCCAATCTGGTTTACCTTGCTTATACAAGTGTTTTAAAGACAACAACATGTCTTGATACTTTTCTGGATACAGCAACGAAAATAAAGGTAACTTCGTTCTAAATGTGTCCCAGATAGACCATCCGTGATAATACGGTGTATTTGATTTATATAGCTCTCCATCACTGCCTCTATACCCGCCATTGTCATCATTTATTATAAATGGTGATTGTGTGGCATGGTACAAGTGTGTATAAAATAATTGCTTTAAAGAATCATTTTTGGTTTCAACCTTAACGGTATTTAAAAGACTATTCCAAGCATCAAATGCTTGTGTTTTCACTTTATTGAATTGTAAAGCGTTTGTATTTTTCAAATTATTAATGGCGCTGTTCTCATCAACTACAGATAAGGCGCAGCGCAATAAGATATCTTGTTTTTCTTTGGTTGAAAATTCAAGAATTAATTTAGAACCACTTTTAGTTATTTGCGAAGTTTCTTGATTAAAATGGATTGCAAAATAAAATGTATAAGCACCTTTTCGGCAAACATTAACACTGGTAATTTTACCGCTAATAATGCCATTATTAATTTTGTATTCATCAGATATATGCCCCACATAAGAACTTGCTAAATCTATTGTAAAACCAGATTTTTCTGATTTTGGAAATGTGTATTGATGAAAGGCTACTTGTCTAGTTGCTGAAAGTTGGGTTTTTATGCCATTGTGAAGAGTAACTGAGTAATATCCTGCTTGAGCTACTTCATTTTCTTTTGAAAAAGTTACCGAATTTGGAATTGAATCGTTACCCGAAATTACATAAGGCAAAACTCTTAAATTTCCGCCTACGCCTCTACAGCCCACTCCCGAAAATCTGGTGTTTGAAAATCCTATTATTTCATTGGCAGCATAGTCATACCCCGAGTGCGCTATGGGATTAGTGTCTGGAGCTGGTTTTACCATTCCAAAAGGTACCGCAGCAGCAACATCTGTTTGTCCGTGGTCATTTGCCGTATTGATAAAAGGATTAATGTAACTGGCATTATCTACTTCCTCTAATCCATCAGACTGTTTTTGTTGCTTATTACAGCAAAAAAGTGATAACATTATTATAGGAAAAGAAAAATAGAAGATCTTCTTCATAAATAGGTAATTAAAAATAAAGGCAGGAGGCTAAACCACCTGCCTTTCAACTAAACAACTAAACTAACTCAAAAAGACACTTTTGAATTACATTAAACTAGTACTTAGGGTTTTGCTCTAAACTTCCATCTGAAAGTTCTATTTCCTGAGAAGGAATTGGCCTAACAGTGTGCTTTTCTGGATCAAACGAACCATGATCTATAAAATGTGGGTTGTACATGGCAACACGCTCCTGCAGTTTACCTGTACGTTTTAAAACATTCCACCTATTTGATTCTCCAGCCAATTCTAAGGCACGCTCGTTTAAAATATCATCAATAGTTAAACTTGTGTAATAATTAGCAACTCCTGTAGCGCGCTCTCTTACTCTATTGATGTGAGGCAAGGCAGCAGTAACGTTACTCGCCCCTAAATAGGCTTCTGCAGCAATTAAATGAGTTTCGGCTACACGAAATACAAAAACATCTCTGTACCCGTTACCATCTTGAGCACGTTCATCAAACTTTGCAAAAATTGGAAAGTTTACTGTATTTACGTTATTCGAATATTGGTATAACGCCCCAGGGACATCTTGGGCCGCATCAAAGCCATAATCTGATGGTTGGAATACCCAGTAACGGTTTAAGCGATCTTCTAACTCTGCTTCCGACAAAGTGTTTTTTGGATAATATACAACCGTATCACCTACGGTAATATTTTCTACACCATTTTCAGAAGCAGTAGAGTTTGTACTTGCGTACAGCACTCTATGCAACGTCACTTCATCTCTTGAATCATTAGCTTCAAACAAACTATAGAAAAAATCTGTTGGCATGGATCCAAATGTAGGTTCTCCATATGGTGTTGTGGTACGGGAAATTCCTGCATAATTATGCGTTACATTCATGAAAATGCCGTTTTTGTTATTACTTCTGTTGTTTACTCCTTCAGCTCCATATTGAATTGAAAACAATATTTCAGGATTAATTTGATTATCAAAATCAAATACCTGCGCATAGGTTTGGCTTCTTATATCATAACCTCCTATTGCTGTTTCTGCAAGTTGCGCTGCCGTTTCAAAATCTTGGGTTGACCCAAAATCTTTATACCCTTTTGTTAAATATACCTCAGCCAATAGGTGTTGTGCTGCACGCTTGGAAAAACGCCCAAATTGAGCTGGAGATTCTTCTAACACCGGTATAACTTCTTCTAAATCTTGTATAATTTGATTAAACGTCTCTTCTTCAGAAGAACGAGCGTAATCGTACCTAATTTCTGAAACCTCATCTAAATAAACTACAACTCCGCCGTATTGTTGTACCAGATTAAAATACGCTAAGGCTCTTAGTGCTTTGGCTTGCGCTATTCCTAAATCTCTTTGCCCAATTAGTGCAGACTCCCATGAAATTTGATTTTCGTATCTGTTTATAGCAATATTTGCGGCACTTATTACCGAATAGTTGCTATACCATGGACCTGCACCATCACTAGATGCCATGTTACTGTACTCATTTAAATTGTTTATGCTAAAAAGCGGACCATTTTGAGTAAACAAATCTGTACCTAAAAAAGCTTCGCTGTAAAACTTATAGGTCTCCCTTAATGCGGTATACACCGAATTAACCAATTCTATTGCATTATCTGAAGTGTAATAATTTTCTGCTGTTACTGCTGATCTATTTTCTTCTTCAAGATAACTATCGCACGCTACTAGACTTATTGACAAGCCCATAGCCATAACTATATATTTTAATTTATTTTGAATTTTCATTTTATTTTTTTTAGAATCTAACATTTATACCAAAAATTGCTGTTTTAACAGAGTAAGCCATTCCGTAGGAATTTTGCAGACCTGTTTCTGGATCCGGCCCTTCGTAATCGGTAAATATAAACGGGTTCTTTATGTTCAAAGATAATTTTAAAGAGCTTAAATGTAATTTGTTGGCTAATGCAGATGGGAACGAATATCCTAAACCGATGTTACCTACTTTTACAAAAGACATATCTTCAAAAAACCACTCGTTAGCTTGCCCATTAGAAAGTGCAGCTCCTGGCAATGGATATTTAGCACCTTGATTGTTTGGTGTCCAATAATCTAAATCAATCTTGTTAAATCTAGCATTGTCTGGATTGTGCGTTGCAAAGTTTTGGTAAAACTCAGAATGTCCAAACACACCTTGTCTTGTATAAATCATTACGTTTAAATCCCAGTTTTTATAGGTAAAGTTGTTTGTCATACCTCCAATCCAATCTGGGGCATGATTTCCTATTACAACTCTATCTTGCTCATTAATTAAGTTGTCGTTGTTTTGATCTTTAAACTTATACATACCAGGTACAGCATTATAAACAGCAGCCTCTGCAGCCTCATCCATTTGCCAAATGCCCAGTTTTTCAAAAGAATACATAGCATCTAAAGGCTGTCCTACTTGTAAAACACCATGTCTCCCATAAGGTTGCTTATCAATATCCCCAGTCAACGCTAAGAGTTCATTCTCATTACGAGCATAGTTTAAACTTGTTTGCCATTTAAAATCACCCGTATCTATATTCACTGTTGTTAACGATAATTCTACACCACTGTTTCTAACCGATCCGAAATTACCTACAGAGGCGGAAAATGAAGTAAGTCCCATAAGGCTTCTGCCTAAAATAGCATCCACAGTTTCCTTGTTATAATACTCTGCTTCTGCCCTAACTCTTCCCTTGAAAAAACCGGCATTAACACCTACGTTAAATTCTTTTGAGCGCTCCCAGGTCAACTCATCATTAATTAAGTTACCTATCATATTGCCTAATGCATAGGTATCTCCAAATTGATAATCTAATTGGCGAAGCGTGGCCTGAGAGGCGTATGCCCCAACAGAGTTGTAGTTACCAGACTCACCATAACTTACTCTAAACTTTAAATTAGAAATCCAGTCAATATCTTTCATAAAGTTTTCTTCTGAAACTTTCCATGCTAATGCCGCTGATGGGAAAAATGCCCATTTATGACCTTCGGCCAATTTGGATGCTCCATCATATCTTCCTGTAAAGGTTAACAGATATTTATCGAACAGACTATAGTTAACTCTTGCCGCAAAAGAAGAAACAGTTTCTTTTCTAAAATTAGTACCGTAACTTCTTACATCAGAGCCTGCCTGTGTATTATAATAACCAAATAAATCTGAACTTAAATTTCTGGTTTGGATTCCAGAGCCCTCAGAATCTTCATAATTTATGGCAGCTATCAAGGTGGCATTTAAACTATGGTTTTCATTAAAATTAAAATTAAAATCGGCAGTGTTATCCCAGTTGTAACTTCTATTGAAACCCGCATTATAAACCGCACGGGTTCTGGATTGGTCATTTCTAGCTGCTTTAGTTAATAACCCTCTGTACTCACCACCACGACCTGAGGAAAAAGATGGTGCAAAATTGGTTTTAAGTTTTAACCATTTTACGGGCTCATACTCTAAAAAAGCATTGGCGATAAAACTGGTATTCCTTTGGTTAGCAACCCATGAGCCATTAACCTCATAAAGTGGGTTTATAAAACGTACATCCTGTTCATCTGGCAAGAGTTTTATAGTTCCGTCTTCATTATAAGGTTCTACCGTTGGTGCTAACCTCATAGAACTCCTAAACAATTCTAAAGAACCCGCTTCTCTATCGGTAGTTGTAAAATATCCTTTTACTCCAAGAGTAACATTGCTTTTAAACTTTTTTGTTAAAGATACCGATACATTGGAACGTTCGAAATCTTCAATTCCCATTATCCCTTTATCACTAGTGTAACCCAAAGTAGCATTGTAAACTAATCCATCTGCCCCACCAGAAACACCTAGCGTGTGTGAGGTTTGCAATTGCATATCATGACGAAGTAGTTTTCTCCAATTGGTGTAATTTCTGTTCGCTACATTAGCACGCTCATTATCACCAATAAATTCGTTATCTGTATTAATAGTTAGATTGTTAAAGTCTTCAACCGTAGCAGTACCATCGGTCCATTCTCCAACCCATTGCTCTCCTCTTAAAACATCGCTTACAAAAGCAACGTACTCATCGCCATTAAACATATCTGGCTCGTTTACCACATTATTTACACCAAAAGTAGCATCGTATGTTACTTGGGTTTTACCTTCAATACCAGATTTTGTAGTAACAATTACCACCCCATTGGCACCCCGCGAACCATAAATAGCCGTTGCCGAAGCATCTTTTAAAACGTCTATTTTTTCGATATCTGCTGGATTGAGAAAACTTAGGTCTCCTACAAAAATACCATCAACCACATATAATGGTCTTGATAAATCTAAGCCCAAATCATCACTCACACCATCATTACCAACATTAAGATTCCCTATTACAGTATTTCCACGAATTTTTATCGACAGTGGCGACCCTGGTTTTGAGTTTACACGCCTAACATCCACACCCGCCATTTGACCTTGCACAGCTTCTGCTACATCTGTTTTTCTAGCTTCGGTAATAGCTTCAGAATCCAAAGAAACTACAGCTCCAGTGGCATCACTTTTCTTAACAGAACCGTAACCAATAACAACTACCTCATCTAACTGCGCAGTATCTTCACTCAAAGTAATACTATAGGTGCTAGCCCCATCTAAATTCACCTCTTTAGCTGCAAAACCAACGTAGGATACGGTAATCACGCCATTAAGATTTGACACTTTTAGAGTGAAGTTACCATCAAAATCAGTTACTGTTCCGTTGCTTGTGCCTTTTTCAAGCACATTAGCTCCAGGAAGTGGCATACCTTGGTTATCTAGAACCACTCCCGAAATTTGATTTGATTGCGCCCATGAGGTCAAAGAAAAACCAAAGAGCAAAATCAACAATAGTAATTTTGTTTGTTTCATTATTTTGAAAGTTTAGTTAATAAAATTTTGATAAAACTACATTTTTAATATTCTAGCGACCTAGAAAATCAATTCAAACTCATGTAATTTTCACTCCGTAATAATTAAATTAAACACAGTAAGCAAAGGCAATTATCTTCTACGTTTTTTTCAAACCCCACTTTCTTAATTCCATTTTTACATCACCTATTTTACAGATAATTGAGTAGATTTTACATGTTTAAATGCTATTTGCATATTAACTTTGGCTTTACCACTAAAGCAAAAAAAATGGACATTCAAGAAAACTACAAAAACCCATTAAAAGATATTGATGATTGGGAAGAAAATCTTAAGGAAAGATACCCCGCCCCTGACGCTCCTAAAAAAGAAAAAGAAGCGTTTAGGAATTACGTTGACTCCGATCGCGCTGAAACTGTTCGAGAATTTTACAGATTAAATCACATCAACCAAACCTATGATTTCGTTTGTAAAAAGGAAAAGGAATTCTTAAAGTTTAACAAAAAGGAGATGTCGCTTTGGGAAGCTATAGATTTTTTAAACACACTAGTAGACGATAGCGACCCAGACATTGATTTAGACCAACTACAACACCTATTACAAACCTCTGAAGCAATACGTGCCGATGGTCACCCAGATTGGTTTGTACTTACTGGTTTTTTACATGATGTTGGTAAAGTACTGTGCTTATTTGGCGAACCACAATGGGCCGTAGTTGGAGACACGTTCCCTGTTGGATGTAAGTTTTCAGATAAAATAGTACATCCTGAGTTTTTTACTCACAATCCAGACAGTACCAACCCTGAATTCAATACCAAATACGGCATTTACAAACCAAATTGTGGGCTAGACAATGTTAAAATGAGCTGGGGACACGACGAGTACCTTTACCAAATAATGAAAGATCATTTACCAGAACCCGCCTTATACATTATTAGGTACCATTCGTTTTACGCACAGCACCGTGAAGAAGCTTATAACCATTTAATGGATGACAAAGACATAGAAATGTTCAAGTGGGTAAAAAAATTCAACCCATACGATCTGTATACAAAAGCCCCTGTTAAACCAGATGTTAAAGCGCTGAAACCTTATTATGAAGACTTGGTAAACAAATACCTACCAGAGACGCTAAAGTTTTAAGAACAACTCCTTTAAACAACCTTTTTTAACATGCTATATACGTACTTAGGCTTTTTTGGCTTTACTTTATTTGTTATTTTTTATACCTCCTACAAACTAAGAAAAGACAAATTTACGACTTCCCAAGGATACTTTTTAGCAGGAAAAAGCTTAACCGCCCCCATCATTGCTGGTTCTATGATATTGACCAATATCTCTACCGAGCACTTAATAGGAATGAACGGAAGCTCATATAAAAATGGCATCATTATCATTGCTTGGGAGGTTACCTCGGCGATAGCCCTAGTTATAGCCGCAATATATTTTATCCCTAAGTTTATAAAAATGGGATTGACAACTATTCCTGAGTTTTTAGAAAGACGATTTGATAGTTCGATTAGGTCCATTGTGGCATTTTTATTAATGTCATCCTTCGTCATAACACTATTACCCATAGTGCTTTACTCTGGAGCCATAAACATTGAAAGTGTTTTTGATTTTTCTAAAATGTTCAACCTTACAAAAAACGAATCCTTAATATATACTGTATTGGCAATTGGAATCATTGGCTCTCTCTATGCAATTTTTGGCGGGCTGAAAGCCGTGGCTTATTCAGATTCTTTAAACGGCGTTGGGCTTATGTTAGGAGGCTTATTGATTCCCGCAATAGCATTGTACCAGATAGGTCAGGGAAATATTTTGGACGGTTTGAGCTCTGTCTATAACTTTGCTCCAGATAAGTTTGATATTATAGGCAAACCAGATTCAGTACTTCCTTTTTCAGTATTATTTACTGGTTTAATGATTAATCAATTATATTTCTGGGGAATGAACCAAGCCATTATTCAACGCGCTTTCGGTGCCAAAAACTTAATTGAAGCTCAAAAAGGTCTTATTTACACAGGTGTTTTAAAACTTTTTATCCCAGCAATAATTGTGCTTCCTGGGTTAATTGCCTATTATTACTTTCAAGACGATTACTACAACACACCAGACTTAATTTACCCCATGCTTGTTAAAAAGGTACTCCCTTCATACCTATACGGTTTTTTTGCCGCAGTAATACTTGGTGCAGTTCTAAGCACTTTTAACAGCGTATTAAACTCTGCCAGCACTATATTTTGTCTAGACATTTACAAAAAATTAATCGATAAAAATGCTTCAGACTCAAAACTTGTAAAATATGGTAAAATATCGTCGGTGGTATTGGCCATTATTGCTATATCTGTAGCCCCTTTAGTGGCTTACGCTCCAGATGGTCTATACCAATTATTGCAGCAACTTAACGGTATATTTTTTATACCTATTTCTTCTATAATCATTGCGGGCATATTCTTTAAACAGATAAACACCAATGGTGCCAAAGCTGGATTGTTTTTTGGCTTTATATTCTATATTCTTACGACCTTTGTTTTAAATATAGATATTCATTTTGTCCATTTATGGGGGATTGAATTTGTTTTAAACTTTATTATCATGTTTTTAGTTTCACATTATTCAGTTGGCTTGCACCAACATTTTCCTTCAAAAGAAACCACTTCTAATGAAAAACAGTGGGCCAATGTCAAGATATATGGATCATTGCTGGTTTTAATTACAATATCATTTTACATTTTTCTATCTTAACAACCGTTTATTCATCATAATAAGCTCAAATACACTCTCTATTACTAATAAGGCTCGCTTAATTATTTTTCATGTTTTAACACTACATTAATCTATAAAGTTTTACAAGTTCATCGTGAGCTTTGTAGATTCTATTTTTAACCTGGTCTAAATATCTGTTGAGTAGCAGTGATTCTTGTTTATTCTCTCTTGCTCTTCCTTTGTTAGAATTCCATTCGGAAAGTATTACTTTTCGTTGCAGACTAATATTTGCACGTTTACCATTTACAGTAACTCTTGCAAAAACTGAAACTTGATTGTTTTTTATGCGTGTAGCATTAACCCAAAATGACAGGGTAAAGATGGTTTGTGATTGCATAGTTGTCGTCTTTTTGTTAAACATTTATTCAAGACGAAAGTCAAATCAACTATTTCAATTACAGTGTTTTAAACATCTATTCGGTTAACACTTTTTTACTTTGCAAACTGTTAACCGAATTGTTAACCGAATAAAACTATATTAATTCAATTCTTATGATAGTCTAAAAACCATAAAACCTTGCAAATTATAAGATTTACAAGGTTTTAGTTTCTGTTGGTATTAATTTTTGTCGGGGTGGCAGGATTCGAACCTGCGACCTCCGCGTCCCAAACGCGGCGCGATAACCGGGCTACGCTACACCCCGAATAAATGAACTCCGTAGTTATCTCGAGTAATTCGAGAAGCTACATATCAAATAATTTTTCCGTAGCGGGCTGCAAATATACTGCTTTTATTTATTTTGCAAATCATTTTTAATAAAATATTTATTACTGATTTTAGTTTAGCAAGAACCAAAATATGCACAACATCAAGCACCATATAACATTTTTAATTTTTGTTTTCACTTCTTGGGTCGCTTTCGGGCAAACCCAATCCAGAGGCGTCATGAAGAATGACGAAACCAAAACCCCAATACCAGATGTTCTTATTCTGAATACAACAACTACCGACACCCTATTTTCGGATAATAAGGGTTATTTCCCTATAAAATCAAAAGGAATTTATGTTTTTAAGAAAGAAGGGTTTTCAACAAAAACAGCGTCTATAAATGAGGTTGAACACATCGTTATCCTTCTATCCCCTAACCCCTCTCAACTTAATGAGGTTACCATCATAGCCAACACAAATCAAACTGAAGCTACTAATACCATTAACATTATTTCAAAAGAAACCATAGACCAAACCCAAAACGTCAATTTCAATCAAGCTTTTAATTTGATTCCTGGTGTTTTTATGCAAAGTGGAGCGCTTAACACCAACAGAATTACCATCCGCGGCATTGGCTCCAGGAATCTATTCGGAACTGCAAAAATAAGGGCTTACTTTAAGGATATCCCTCTTACCAATGGCAGCGGCGAAACCAATATTGAGGATTTTGAGCTAGCTTCAATTTCTAACATGCAAATCGTAAAGGGCCCTACTTCCTCAATTTATGGCGCTGGTTTGGGAGGCACCATCATTATTAATCCCGAAAAACTTTCACAAAACCACTCAGAAGCTAACTCCGAATTAACCGTAGGGTCATTCAACCTATTTAAAAACACTAACAAAATTGGTTTGAGACCCAAGAACAACAGCTTTAATCTGGTACACAGTCAAACTGAAAGCGATGGCTTTAGGGAAAACAACCATTACAACAGGCAAACGTTCACCATAAATTCCAATCACGCTATAAACCCCAATAACAACTTGAGTTTTCTGGGAAGTTATGTAGATTTAAAAGCGTTTATTCCCAGTTCGATTAGCGAAACCAACTTTTTGAACAACCCAAAAATGGCTGACCCAAATTGGCGAGCTGCCAAAGGACACGAGGACTCCAAAAGAGGAGTTTTTGGCCTGTCATGGGAACACCTTTTCAAGCAGAAAAGCAAATTAAAATCCAGTGTATTTCTTTCATTTAGGGATGCTTACGAACCAAGACCTTTTAACATTTTAAAAGATGAAACTTTGGCCTACGGACTGAGAACACGGTTGGAAAGTCGCACTAAAATTTTTAATATACATATTGAATACACCATTGGCGGCGAATGGTTTAAAGACCGTTATAATTACAAAACCTTCGAAAACCGTTACCGAGATTTTCCAGATGGTACTGGTAGCGTGGAAGGCAACAATCTGTCGCATTTTGAAGAAAACAGGCTTTATTACAATCTCTTTTTTGAAACACAAATTGAAGTCTCTAAAAAAACCACTTTGTCAGCCGGAGCAAACCTTAATCAAACCGAATACAACTTAACAGACTATTTCCCAATATCAGAAAACAATCCCGACCAATCGGGTGCATTCAAATTTAAAACCATTCTTTCACCTAAATTCGGAATTAACTACCAAACCTCAAAAAAGATTAATCTGTTCGGTAATATTAGTCACGGGTTTTCGCCAATCACATTAAACGAGACTTTACTGCCAAACGGACAAATCAATCCAAACATTAAACCCGAAACAGGTTGGAATTTCGAAATTGGAATCCGAGGCACTACTACAAACAAAAAACTCAACTATAGCGTATCGGCATTCAGCATGCACATTAAAAACCTATTGGTTTCAAGACGAACTGCAGAAGACCAATTCATCGGCATAAACGCTGGAAAAACAAGACATAATGGTGTAGAAACCAACCTCAATTATATTGTAAAACACACCGAAAATGGTTCACTGCAAGTCTTTTCGAATCTCACTTGGAATCGATTTAAGTTTAAGGAATTCATCGACAATGACAACAATTATTCTGGAAACGACTTAACGGGCGTACCATCGCACATATTCAATTTGGGGCTAAGCTTGAATTCCAAGAATGGTTTTTACGGCAATATCCATTTTCAGCATGTTGGAGAAATTCCCATTACCGACAGCAATAGTCTCTATTCCGACAGCTACAACCTCTCCCGGTTAAAAACAGGGTTTAAAACAAATCTTAATAAAAAGCTAAAATTAAACCTGTTCTTTGGCCTAAACAATATCTTTGATACAGCCTATGCCTCGCAAATTCTAATCAATGCATCGAGTTTTGGAGGCAACGCTCCCCGTTACTATTATCCGGGCAATACTATTAATTTTTACACCGGAATTAATTTAAATTACTTATTTTAAGGTCAATTGATTTAAAAATTGCAAACATGAAATACATACATTCGCTCATAGCACTTACATTTATTGCGCTTTCGGCATGTGCCCAGCAACAGGAATCTGAAGTAAAAGCACAGGAGCCCCAAAATTTAAATTACACTACAGAATTGATTGTCCCAGATTTATACATTCCATGGGGCATGACGTTTCTCCCCGACGGAAGTATGCTCATTACCGAAAAAACAGGCGAAATCATCCATTTTAAAGACGGCGTTAAAACCAATATTGAAAACGCCCCCGAAGTTTACGTTCGTGGCCAAGGCGGATTGCTCGACATAAAAGCGCACCCCAATTACAAGGAAAACGGCTGGATTTACATTACCTACAGTTCTCAAGAAGGTGAAGGTGATGGCGGAAACACAGCTTTAATAAGAGCCAAATTAAGTGACGATAAATTGATTGAAAAACAACTGCTTTATAAAGCCGAACCGAACACCAAAAAAGGACAACATTGGGGCTCACGCATTGAGTTTGATGATGAAGGCTACCTCTATTTTTCAGTCGGTGATCGTGGAAGTCGGGATGAAAACCCACAAGACATTACACGCGACGGCGGAAAAATTTACCGCTTACACGACGATGGCAACATTCCCGAAGATAATCCATTTGTTAATGAAGCTGGAGCCAAAACAGCCATTTTCAGTTATGGTCACCGTAACCCACAAGGCATGGTTAAAAACCCGTTTACCGGAAACATTTGGGTAAACGAACACGGCCCAAAAGGTGGTGACGAAATCAACATAATTGAAAAGGGTAAAAATTACGGTTGGCCGGTCATTTCTTATGGCGTTAATTACAGCGGCACCAAGTTTACCGAAATCACCGAAAAAGAAGGCATGGAACAACCTTTGTTTTATTGGGTTCCTTCTATCGCACCGAGCGGTATGGCTATCGTTTCTTCAGATAAATACCCCGATTGGAAAGGCAACGTTTTGGTGGGCGCCTTAAAGTTTGAATATTTGGAACGTTTGGTGGTTGAAAACAATAAAGTCACCCAACGCGAAAAACTGTTTGAAGGCATTGGCCGATTACGAAACGTTATTCAAGCGCCCGATGGCTTCATTTATATTGCCGTTGAAGGCAAAGGTATTTTTAAAATCGTTCCAAAAAATTAAGTCCCACGACGGGCAATTCACCATTTAACCCAAAATTGTTCAAAAAAACATAACCCAATGAAAATCTTTATTGTTTGCTTATCAATCATCCTCGTAAACCTATTTTTACCGTTCAACACAAATCAATACACCCAAACTTCGCCGTTAGAGGAAAGCATAGAACGCGGCGCAGAAATTTATAAAGACTTTTGTGTTTCGTGCCACCTACCAACCGGTGAGGGCATCAGAAAAACGTATCCACCGCTGGCAAAATCCGATTACTTGATGAACAACAGGACGGAAAGCATAAAAGGCATCAAATACGGTCAAAAAGGCGAAATTGTGGTAAACGGACAAAAATACAACGGGTTTATGGCCCCCATGGGATTGAGTGATGACGAGGTGGCCGATGTGATGAACTACATTACCAACAGTTGGGGCAATAAAAACGACAAGATGATTACCAAAGTCGAAGTGGCCAAAGTGAAAAAATAAAAGGGTTCATCCCTCAAAGATTTTTCATTTAACTAACTTTGTGAAAAGTAAAAAAGCATGCTTATAATCGGAATTGCTGGCGGAACGGGCTGCGGAAAAACTACCGTAGTCAATCAGATATTAAATGAATTGCCGGAAGGCGAAGTGGGCATACTTTCCCAAGATTCCTATTACAAAGATACCTCGCATTTAAGTTTTGACGAGCGTGTTAAAATTAATTTCGACCACCCACGTTCTATCGATTTTGAGCTTTTGACGGCGCATTTACAGGAACTGAAAAACGGAAAACCCATCCAGCAACCCGTGTATTCCTTTGTAAAACACAACCGGACGGGCGACACCATTTTAACGCATCCGCGAAAAGTGATGATTGTTGAGGGCATTTTGGTGCTTTCGAATCCGGAGTTACGGGATATGTTCGACATAAAAGTATTTGTGCACGCCGATACCGATGAACGATTAATCCGCAGACTGAAACGCGATATTTCGGAACGTGGCCGCGATTTAGAAGAAGTTTTAAACCGCTACCAAACCACACTAAAACCTATGCACAACCAATTTATCGAGCCCATGAAGGAGTTTGCAGACATCATCATCCCCAACAACAAATACAACACGGTTGCCATTGATATTGTGAGAACCATTATCACCCAAAAACTGTAAACATGAAACTAAAAAATAACAAACACCTAAAACCTTTTAAAAATATATTCCTGCTTATTTCGGTAGTATTTGTGGTTTGGATGTTTTTTTTCGATGCCAATTCTTGGTTGATTCACCATGAACTGAACACCGAAATTGAAGACTTGGAAGACGAAAAGGAATACTACAGAAAGGAAATTGAAAAAGACAAAGCCGATTTAAAAAAATTGAGCACTGAAGAAGGCATGGAAAAATTTGCTCGCGAGGAATATTACATGAAACGTGAGAATGAAGAAATTTATATCATTGAATACGAAGATAGTTTAAAAACCGAAAACGATGACTAAATCGCTATTTAGCGAATTTAACGAGGTTTCTGCCAAACAATGGAAACAGAAAATACAGTTCGATTTACAAGGGGCCGATTACAATACGCTCATTTGGAAATCGAACGAGGGTATTGATGTTAAGCCATTTTACCATGCCGATGATTTTGATGCACTTCCCGAAATATCGAACACCAAAGCATCACAATGGAAGATTTGTCAATCCATCTATGTGGCGCAAGTTGAAAAATCGAACGCCACGGCCATTGATGCTATTAATCGTGGCGCCGACAGCATTCTTTTTATTATGCCTTCGGAAGATATTTCAGTTGAAGCATTATTAAATAACATTGATGTAACTGCAGTATCCGTTCATTTCAAGCCTCTTTTTCTATCAGAAGAATTTGTTGAAAAAACATTACAGTTTTCAAAAAACACTGTTATTGAAACCGATGTTATTGGGCATTTAGCCAAAACCGGAAACTGGTACAAGTCATTGAATCACGATTTTAAGCAATTCGAAAGTATTGTTAAAAACACAAAATCCTTTTCAGTAGATTTGTCGCTTTACCAAAATGCCGGAGCCAATATGGTGCAGCAGCTGGCCTACGGTTTGGCGCACGCCAATGAATATTTGAACCAACTCCATCAAAAGAATTTTCCTGAAAATGATTTTTGGAAACAGATTGAAGTAAATTTCAATGTTTCCATAGGCACCAATTATTTTTTCGAAATCGCCAAATTCCGTGCCCTACGAAAACTTTGGGCAACACTGGCCGATGAATATAACGTCAACCCCAATTGCCACATTTTTGCCACCCCAACCAAACGCAACAAAACGCTGTACGATTACAACACCAATATGTTGCGCACCACCACAGAATGCATGAGTGCCGTTTTAGGTGGTGCCAATACCATTTGCAATTTGCCTTATAATTCCATCTACAAAAAAAGCAATGCTTTTGGCGAACGTATTGCCAGAAATCAATTGCTCATTTTAAAACATGAAAGCTATTTTAATGTGGTGGATAATCCCGCCGACGGAGCTTATTACATTGAAACCCTCACCAACCAATTGGCCGAAAAAGCACTGACCCTTTTTAAGGACATTGAAAGCCAAGGCGGTTTTTTAAAACAATTGAAAAACGGCATCATTCAAAAGAAAATAAAAGAAAACGCCTCCAAAGAACAAGAACAGTTCAGCACAAAGCAAACTGTTTTAGTGGGCAGCAACCAATACCAAAACCCTGATGACCGGATGAAAAGCGAATTAGTACTTTATCCATTCTTTAAAACAAACCCACGAAAAACATTAATTGAACCCATTATAGAAAAACGTTTAGCCGAACCTGTGGAACAAAATCGATTAAAAAAAGAACAATGAAAATGAACTTGAAAATTACATTAATCACCCTTTTATCTATCATCACATTAAGCAGCTGTAAAAATGACCAAGCTTTTACAGATTTTAAATATGCCGATAAACCGGCTCTTATCGCCTGCGAGGGTGTTAATTCCAAATTATTGAACGAAGCGGTTTATGCCTTCGAAAATGATATTTTAAATTACCAGAAGCAGAGCAACCCCAACGCATCGTTGGTTCAAGCCTATTCACAAACCATTAGGTCGTCTGTATACTCAAAATTAAAGTTTGACAAAATTGTTTCAAAGCATACCTATAAAGTATTCCAAGCTTTAAAAAAAGAAAACGACCTTTGGGACGCCAACAACACCAAAAGCCATTTAAACTACAATGGAAAAACCATGGCCTGTATTGCTAGCCATATAAAAAATGAAGCCTTAAAAACCACGATGAATGCGCTTCTATCTACCAATACCATGTCTCCAAAACTCTTTGGCACACCACTCACTTCAAAGTACAGCTCGGCCATGAACGACAAGTATTTGGCGCTTTACATTGCACTCGATTTATTTTATGCCAAAATGTTCGATTTCGATTTTTCAAACGTCAACTTCAACCAATCTGCTGCAGAAGAAAAAGTCGATTTCAACAAAACTCCAACCCCCACACCTGTAGATCCACATACTGGACATAACCACAACTAAAATTTGAGAAAGAACCTTCAACATATTGAATTAAAATCTGAATCCGGAAAACAAAAACCGGAAACTTCAACCTTTCAAACAGCCGAAGGAATCGGGGTGAAATCGGTGTATTCAAAAAAAGATATTGAAGGTTTAGCTCATTTAAACTTTGCTGCAGGCATCACACCAAATCTCCGCGGGCCATACAGCACCATGTACGTGGGCAGACCTTGGACGATAAGGCAATACGCCGGGTTTTCAACGGCTGAAGAAAGTAACGCTTTTTACCGACGAAATTTGAAGGGCGGACAAAAGGGCCTTTCCGTAGCCTTCGACCTTGCCACCCACCGCGGATACGACAGCGACCACGAGCGAGTAGTAGGTGATGTAGGAAAAGCTGGTGTTGCTATCGATACGGTAGAGGACATGAAAATACTTTTTGACCAAATTCCGTTGGATAAAATGAGCGTTTCCATGACCATGAACGGTGCCGTTTTACCCATCATGGCTTTTTATATCGTCGCTGCTGAAGAACAAGGTGTTAAGCCCGAAGATTTGGCCGGCACCATACAAAACGATATTTTAAAGGAATTCATGGTGCGGAACACTTACATTTATCCGCCTTCGCCATCCATGAAAATCATTTCAGATATTTTTGAATACACCAGCAAACATATGCCGAAATTCAACAGTATAAGTATTTCAGGCTACCACATGCAAGAAGCCGGTGCCACCTGCGATATCGAATTGGCATACACTTTGGCCGATGGTTTGGAATACATCAAAACCGGACTGAAAGCTGGATTAAACATTGATGATTTTGCGCCGCGCCTCTCCTTCTTTTGGGGCATTGGCATGAACCATTTTATGGAAATTGCCAAAATGCGTGCCGCACGCATGCTTTGGGCTAAATTGGTAAAACCATTCAATCCTAAAAACGAAAAATCGCTGTCGTTACGTACCCATTGCCAAACATCGGGCTGGAGCTTAACCGAACAAGACCCGTTCAATAACGTGGCACGAACTACCATTGAAGCCGCTGCTGCTGTTTTTGGAGGCACTCAAAGTTTGCATACCAATGCGCTGGATGAAGCCATTGCGCTACCAACCGATTTCTCGGCTCGAATTGCGCGAAACACACAGCTATTTTTACAGAAAGAAACCCAAATCACAAAAACGGCCGACCCTTGGGCGGGAAGCTTTTACGTTGAAAAACTAACACACGATATTGCCAAAAAAGCGTGGAAACTCATTGAAGAAGTCGAAGATTTAGGCGGTATGACCAAAGCCATTGAAGCCGGAATTCCTAAACTCCGCATTGAAGAAGCTGCTGCCCGAAAACAGGCCAGAATCGATTCTGGGAAGGATATTATTGTTGGCGTGAACCAATACGAACCCGACCACGAAGCACCCATATCTATTTTGGAAGTGGACAACCAAACGGTACGAAACCAACAAATTGAACAGTTAAACCACATTAAATCTTCACGAAATTCAAAAAAAGCGGAAGACGCTTTATTGAAATTGACCGAAGCTGCAGACGCTTGGCTAAAATCAAAAGATTCCCTTTTGCAAGGGAATAATAATTTACTAGCTTTAGCAGTGGAAGCGGCTAAGGAACGGGCTACCCTTGGCGAAATCAGTTTGGCTTTGGAAACCGTGTTTGGTAGGCACCAAGCTCAAATAAAATCATTTTCAGGCGTGTACAGCAAAGAGATAAAAGACGACGACAGTTTTAAAAAGGCACAGCAAATGGCCGACGCGTTTGCCGAACAAGAAGGCCGGCGCCCCCGAATTATGATTGCCAAAATGGGACAGGACGGCCACGACCGCGGGGCAAAAGTAGTCGCCACTGGGTATGCCGATGTGGGCTTTGATGTTGATATTGCTCCACTGTTTCAAACCCCAAAGGAAGTTGCCAAACAAGCCGTTGAAAACGATGTGCATATTTTGGGGATTTCGTCGCAAGCAGCTGGACACAAAACTCTCGTTCCGCAGGTGATTGAAGAATTAAAAACTTACGGCCGAGAGGATATTTTAGTTATTGTTGGCGGGGTGATTCCAAAGCGCGACTACCAATTTTTATTTGATGCCGGAGTAGTTGCTGTATTTGGTCCAGGCACAAAAATAAGTGATGCCGCCGTGCAAGTTTTGGAAATTTTAATGGATTAAGAATATTCAATTAGAATCGTTCCTTATTTTACCACTATTTTTTCACTATACCCTTCACTGGTTACGAACAGATATACACCTTTGCCAATATTTCCGATATTAATCTTGGAACCATTCAAACTTCCATTGTTATGGTTACCGAACAAAACTACCCCTCCCGTAAGGTTGTAAAGTTTCCAATCGAAAGAAATTGCTTCCGAATTTATATTAATGATATCGGTTGCTGGGTTTGGATGTACCATTATTTGTTGCGTAAAATCCCTTTTTGTTACCTTTAACGTGCCGGTGTTTGTCGTGTACAAAATATACCTGAACATAGCGTAAAACTGCCCACCAATATCAAAAAAGCTTTTTCCCATAAAAGGGCCGCCCCCCACTATACCTGAGACATCACCATGTTTAAAAAGCACATTCTCTGTATTAGAATACAAATACCTTGGCGAGTCCTCAAAACCGGGAAAATAATAAGTAACAATAACATCATTATTTGTCGCATAAATATTTGATATTAAATTTGTTTCGCCTTCAACATTTCCCAATTCGCCCGCATTGGTTTTCACCCAAGTAGCGCCTTCATCTTCAGAAACATAAACATCGGTTGTATTGGCATCGGTGCTCCCCGCGCCATAAAACAATTTATCTCGATTATTCGACACTAAAAAACCGCCTTCAAAATTATTCGGCAGACCTGCTTTTGAAATGGGTTGCCACGTTTCTCCAAAATCGGTTGACTTCGTTATTTTTTCATTTTGGTTGCTTACATAACCCTGATTTAGTGCATACCACGTATTTCCGATGGAGGTAAAAGCGGTGTGGATATTATAGTAGTCATTCGGGTAAGTTTTCAAGGTTTTCCAAACCCCATCACCAACTTTTTTATAATAGGCAAAATTAGAAGCGCTCGTATTGTACGCTACAATATAGTCTTCACTCAATTTTGCTAACACAAAGGCATCTTTATACTCCGGATCGGTTGAAGCCGTATATTTACCTGGCAAACCATCGCTATCCAAAACCCATGTACTACCGTTGTCGGTTGAATAATAGTATTTATAACCTAAGTTTGAATTTACAGCAGCGTACATTCTGCCTTTTACTCCCAAAAACTGAACGACTTGTTCTTTGTTAGATGTGTTAGTGAAAATAGGCGAAGGAGAACTCCAGGTGTTACCTTTATCTGTTGAAAATATGAAATTATTATAATACTGTACGCCATCATTTCCTGATGCAAAAATCGTTTCATTTAGATAGCCGTAAACAATAGCACTTTTAAATATTTCTTCTGGATTATCGGGCAAAGTAGAGGTCCATTTTTGTGCATTTAAATTTATGGCTAAAACAAGAATAATCAGGGTAATTTTCAATTTCATGGCGGTTTATTTTAAATATTAATAAAAAGCAAATCTATATTACACCCTAAAACAAAGGAATACGTAAAACATCGTATTTTTCAAAAAACCTCGATAAAAAACCAAACTTCTTTCTATTAACATTTTCCATTTTTATTCCTAATAAATAATCGTATTTTTGCTCTTCATCAAACCTAAATAATGAATGGGTAAAATCATTGCAATTGCTAATCAAAAAGGTGGCGTAGGCAAAACTACTACTTCGGTGAATTTAGCAGCTTCACTCGGTGTTCTCGAAAAAAAAGTATTACTTATTGATGCCGACCCACAGGCAAATGCAACCTCAGGCATAGGCATAGATGTTGAGTCGGTTGAAATTGGAACCTATCAACTTTTAGAGCATTCCAACATTGCCAAGGAAGCCATTATCAAAACGGAAACGCCCAATTTGGATATTATTCCGGCCCACATCGATTTGGTTGCTATTGAAATTGAACTCGTTGATAAAGAACAACGGGAATACATGCTTAAAAAGGCACTGCAACCCATAAAGGACGACTACGATTACATTTTAATTGATTGTGCGCCGTCATTGGGCTTGTTAACACTAAATGCCCTTACGGCTTCCAACTCGGTCATCATTCCCATTCAATGCGAATATTTTGCTTTGGAAGGTTTGGGCAAATTATTAAATACGATAAAAAGCGTTCAAAAAATACACAACTCTGAATTGGATATTGAAGGCTTACTATTAACCATGTACGATTCGCGCTTACGCCTATCTAACCAAGTGGTTGAAGAGGTTCAGAAACATTTTAACGATATGGTGTTCCAAACCATCATTCAACGAAATGTACGCTTAAGTGAGGCGCCTAGCTATGGCGAAAGTATTATCAATTACGACGCAAGCAGTAAAGGAGCCGATAATTATTTAAGTTTGGCAAAAGAAATCATCAATAAAAACTCCTAAATTATGGCTAAGGCAACTAAGAAACAGGCTTTGGGTAGAGGTTTGTCGGCGCTATTAAAAGACCCGAATAACGAAATACAATCGGCGCAAGACACTAACGCCGACAAAGTTATTGGCAATATAGTTGAGCTAGATTTAGATTTTATTGAAGTAAACCCCTTCCAGCCACGAACCAATTTTAGCGAGGAATCGCTTCGCGAATTGGCTTCATCGGTAAAGGAACTCGGTATTATCCAGCCCATCACCGTTAGAAAAGTGGGACTGAACAAATACCAATTGGTTTCTGGTGAACGTCGATTTAGAGCTTCAAAATTATTGGGTCTGGAAACCATTCCGGCTTATGTTAGAATTGCGAACGACCAAGAATCTTTGGAAATGGCTTTGGTGGAAAACATCCAACGCCAAGATTTAGACCCGATTGAAATCGCCTTGTCATATCAAAGATTAATTGACGAAATCAACCTAACGCAAGAGCAAATGAGTGAACGCGTGGGCAAAAAACGCTCTACCATCACCAATTATCTGCGTTTGTTGAAATTGGACCCCATCATCCAAACTGGAATGCGTGATGGTTTTATCTCCATGGGTCACGGCCGCGCCTTAATCGCTGTTGAAGACCAAAGTGTTCAATTAGATATTTACGAAAAAATACTTTCGAACAAACTTTCGGTGCGCGAAACCGAAAATTTAATTCGAACTTACAACAATTCAGAAGAAATTGAAATCCCTGCCAAAAAAGCAGAAAAGGAAGAAATGCCAAAATTTGTTAAAAAAGGTATCGCGGCATTTTCTGAATACTTCGGGCACAAAATTGACGTTAAAGTCTCTAAGAACGGTAAAGGCAAAATAACCATTCCGTTCCATTCAGAAGAAGATTTTAATCGTATAAAAAAACTCGTTCAAGGTGATTCCAAATAAATTCCTGTGGGCAGGAACATTTGCTTTTTTATGGAGCCTTTCACTACTGGCACAAGATACGCCTCCTGAACAGGAAGCTTTGCCCGAGCCCCTCGTTGCTGTCGATTCTATTTCGAAACCAGGCGTAGTCATCAATCCCCTAGCCCCTGCAAAAGCCGCATTTTTATCGGCCATTTTGCCTGGATTAGGACAAGCTTACAACAAAAAATACTGGAAAATCCCCATTGTTTACGGCGCCATTGGTACGGGCGTGTATTTTTACATTAACAACAACAAAGAATATAACCGCTACCGCGATGCCTACAAAAGCCGATTGGCGGGTTTTGAAACCGACGAATTTTATTTTGACGGACAAGGCAATAAGCTCACCACGCCCAGAATCAGCACCGATAGGCTTGAAGATGCACAAAAATTTTACCGAAGAAACAAGGAAGTTTCTTTGCTAGTTACTTTCGGGCTTTATGCTCTAAACATTATCGACGCCAATGTTGATGCGCATTTAATGCAATATAATGTCGATGAAAACTTATCTTTGGCACCGCATTACCGATTTAACGAAATAGATGCCACCAGTAATTTGGGGCTCACTTTAAACTTTAAATTTTAACTCGAAAGGAGTTTAAAACAGAATATAGAATATGAAAATAGCATTACTAGGATACGGAAAAATGGGAAAAACCATTGAACAAATTGCCCTTAATCGTGGGCACGAAGTGGTTTTAACCGTTGATAAAGATGACCATGATTACGATATTACCCAAGCCGATGTAGCCATTGATTTTAGTATCCCGACAGTGGCTTTCAATAATATTTCAAACTGCTTGAACAACGGTGTTCCAGTGGTTTCTGGTACTACCGGCTGGTTGGATAAATACAACGATGCCGTGGCTCTTTGTAAAGAAAACAAAGGTGCTTTTATCTATGCCTCAAACTACAGTTTGGGTGTAAACATCTTTTTTGAGCTGAACAAAACGTTGGCTAAAATGATGAGCGCTTTGAAACAGTACAACGTTTCAATGGAGGAAATTCATCACACTCAAAAACTGGATGCTCCTAGCGGAACGGCTATTTCTTTGGCAGAAGACATCATTTCAAACAATGCTAATTTTAACGAATGGAAACTCGATGAAAACGGAGAGGCCATCATCCCCATAACAGCCAAACGTATAGCCGAAGTACCGGGCACGCACACTGTAAAATACGATAGCGAAGTAGATAGCATCACCATCGAGCATGTAGCGCATACCAGACAAGGTTTTGCCTTAGGCGCGGTTATCGCAGCCGAGTGGCTGGCCGACAAAACGGGTGTTTTCACCATGAACGATGTGCTTGGACTATAATTATTAATGATAAATTAATAATGACAAATGACCTAAAATCGAGAACAAAAAAGTTCGC
Source organism: Tamlana crocina (assembly GCA_040429635.1). Taxonomy (NCBI): domain Bacteria; kingdom Pseudomonadati; phylum Bacteroidota; class Flavobacteriia; order Flavobacteriales; family Flavobacteriaceae; genus Tamlana; species Tamlana crocina. The sequence goes on from CP158972.1 coordinate 3,449,743, forward strand.
CCACGATTGTGTTAAGCTAGCCATATCACTACCAAACACTTTCCTTGGCAATCATATTAAAGGTCAATTGATAAGATGCAGCACCTCTGTTGCGGCAAACTATAGAGCTACTTGTCTTGCTCAATCAAAAAGAAGCTTTATCTCCAAAATAAGCATTGTAATAGAAGAAGTAGATGAAAGTTACTTTTGGATTGAGTTTCTCGTTGATGAACAAATAATATCAAGAGAAAACTGTAAATCTTTGTTAAATGAAGCAAATCAATTAACAAGAATTTTCATTTCATCCAGAAAAACTGCAAATTTGAATTCAAAAAATTAATCAATTGTCATTGAACAATTATCAATAATAAAATTATGACGTGGTCTCAGTGGTTTATTTTCATTTTAATCATTCAAGTGATTCATGGTTTAGGCACTTGGAAATTATATATTAAAGCCGGCCGACAAGCCTGGGAAGCTTTTGTTCCCGTTTACAATGCGGTGGTTTTAATGAAGATTATTAACCGCCCTTGGTGGTGGATTTTTCTATTGTTTTTGCCCATTGTTAACCTGATTATGTTTCCGGTTATTTGGGTGGAGACTGCCAGAAGTTTTGGAAAAAACACCTATTTAGACACCTTTTTAGCGGTTATTACATTAGGCTTTTACAATTATTATTTGAATTATGCTGCCGATGTTACCCACGTAAAAGACCGTAGCCTACAACCCAAATCGGGTTCTGGAGAGTGGACCAGTTCCATTCTTTTTGCCATTGTGGCCGCCACGATTGTGCATACGTACTTTATTCAGCCGTTTACCATTCCGTCGTCTTCTTTGGAAAAATCATTGTTGGTGGGTGATTTCCTTTTTGTGAGCAAATTCCATTACGGTGCCCGAGTACCCATGACCACCGTTGCTGCACCTATGGTACATGATACCATTCCGAAATTAGGAACAAAATCTTATTTATTCGACGACCACAAAGGCAGCAATTCTTGGAAAAACAAATTACAACTGCCCTATTTGAGGCTACCAGGATTTGAAGATATTGAGCGTAACGACATTGTGGTTTTCAACCAACCCGCCGATACGCTGTTGGATATGAACGATTTTCATCCCGACCGTAATTACTACAAACCTATCGACAAAAAAACCAATTTGGTGAAGCGTTGTGTGGGAGTAGCTGGCGACACTTTGGAAATCCGCGATGGTTATGTTTACATCAACGGAAAGCAAAATGAATTACCAGACCGGGCACATTTACAGTTTAGTTACTACGTGCAACCTAAAGCCAACCAGTTCAATCCTAAGTTTGTAAAGGAGCGTTATGATATTACCGATGGTTTCGGCATCATAAATAACCAAAACACTTACTATTTTTCGGCCATTTCAGATGAAGCTCTAGCGAAATTTAAAAACCATCCGAATGTGGTAAGCATCACACCCAACATCAAAGAAAAAGGTGTTCGCGACCCAAATATTTTTCCGCATCACCCCGATTATAATTGGAATGTAGACCAGTTTGGCCCACTGTACATTCCAGAGAAAGGTAAAACCATAAATATCAACCTCAACAATTTACCGCTTTACAAACGGGCGATTACCGAATACGAAGGCAACACGCTAGAAGTAAAAGGCAACCAAATTTTGATAAATGGCGAAATAACCGACCAATATACTTTTAAACAAAACTACTATTGGATGATGGGCGATAACCGCCACAACTCTATCGATGCTAGGGCTTGGGGCTTTGTACCGTTCGACCACGTAGTTGGAAAACCAGTATTCATTTGGATGAGTTGGGATGGTGCTAGTCCGCGTTGGGAGCGTTTCTTTACTACCGTTAGCGGCGAAGGCAAAGCCACTTCTTATCTCATTCCGTTTTTAATTTTATTAGCGGGATGGATTGGATTTAGCAAGTGGAGAAAACATAAAAAGGGAAATGGTTAATCAGCTTTCCGTACATATGAAAAAATAAACTTTGCGTCTTTCGCACCTCTGCGAGAGCTTTAAGACATATTCTCGCAAAGGCCTAAGGCGCAAAGGTTTTCTATTGTTGAAACGCTATAGATAAATTTATGAATATTCTTCTTCACCCCACATATTTCCCAAACATAGCTCATTTTGTCGCTATGGCAAAGGCTCGTGAGGTGACTTTTGAAATGGAAGATAATTTCGTAAAGCAGACCTACCGCAACCGCGCCTATATTTACGGTGCCAACGGGAAATTGGCGCTAAATATTCCTGTGGTGCATTCCCAAAAAAACCGTCAGAAATACAAAGACGTTAAAATTTTTAACGAAGAAAACTGGCAAAGCCAACATTGGAAATCGCTTCTTTCCGCCTACCGTACCTCACCCTTTTTTGAATTTTACGAAGACGAACTTCAACCTTTGTTTACCGAAAAGGCCGAGTTTATTTTAGACTTCAACTTAAAATGTTTTGAAACCATTTGCGATTGCTTGCAATTGGATGTAGACATTGAAAAAACCGACACTTTTGAAAAGGAAATTATCGGCAAAACCGATGCTAGAAATTTGGTGAATGCCAAAAAAGAAATACCCCAAAATTTCGAGCACTACACCCAAGTTTTTGGCGACAAACACGGGTTTATTCCAAATTTAAGTATTTTGGATTTATTATTTAACGAAGGTCCAAATGCTTTGAATTACTTAGAATCCCAGAATCTAAATCTGAAATAATGCTTCAAAGCCTTGCCCATTACGGCTGTCATTTTTTATTGCCTTTGGCTGTAGCTCTCCTTTGGTACAAACCCCAATGGAAAATAGCTTTTTTAATCATGGTTGCGGGAATTCTAATTGATTTAGACCATCTTTTGGCAACCCCTATTTTCGACCCCAATCGATGCAGCATCAACTTTCATCCGCTTCACACCTATTACGCTATGATTGTATATGTGGCTTTATTGTTTCCGAAGAAAACACGGCTCATTGGGTTGGGCTTGGTTATTCATATAATCGCAGATGTTGTGGATTGCTCGTTTATGTAACCCTTCCGTCCTTTAGGACACCTTCCCTTTCAAGGGAAGGACAAACTGAATGTTTGGATTACTTCGAGTAAAATTCTATGAGAATTTTGTACTTCGTAATCTCAGCAGAACTATCGAGAAGTGCATTTTCACTATAAACTTTCTTGTTTTCGATACAAATTTCACTCATTTCAATCATGAAATTCACTCAAACTGACGAAAATTTCTTATCGGTTATTCACATTAATTTATTTCAAACTCAAAGTTGTTCGAATGGGGTAATGATCTGAGAAATGCTGATCGTAGGTTTTAAAACCATTTACGGCGAAAGCTTCATCGGTTAAAATAAAATCAATCCGAACCGGAAAAAACTTAAAGTCGTAGGTACGTCCGAAACCATTTCCAGCTTCCTTAAACGCATCGTTTAAATCGCCTTTAATCTGTCGATACACATACGAGAAGGCCGTGTTGTTAAAATCGCCACAAATCACCATTTTATGGGGGCACTGTGCTTTGTGCTTCAAAAACAATTCGGCTTGAGATTGCTGCATCTTAAACGAAGTACTCACGCGGTTCAACAATCGTTCGGAATCTTCTTTTTGCAGGCTTTCGGCATTCGTATTGATGCGCAACGACTCCAAATGGATATTGTATACCCTTATGGTATCTTTTCCGTTAACCACATCGGCAAAAATGGCATTGTTTGCTGTATTGGGAAATTCAATGGAACCCGAATTGACAATGGGGAATTTCGAAAAAATGGCCTGTCCATACTTGGCCTTATTTCCGGAAAGTTTTTCAAATTTATGATTGAAGAACGATAAATCGATATTTTTATGCGGATGGTATTCCTGTAAACACAGCACATCGGGCGCTTCTTTTTTAATGAAATCGGTTATTTTGGTCTCCACTCCTTTTTCGGGAATCCACTCGTAAAGGTTAAACAACCTCACATTGTAGTTCATCACCCTAAAGTTGTTGGGATGTTCAATTTTTTTGGAAGCCGAAAATTTGTATAGCGAACCAAATGAAAAATAACCTATAACCAGCACCGTGAGCGATAGTAAAAACTGCTTTTTAATTTTAACCAACCAATACAAAAAAAACAGTACGTTGAGAATAATCAACAACGACACACCTAAATTAACCACCGCTAAAATGGCGAAGGTTTTTGGAGGCAAAAACGGTAAAACAAAAGAGAATAGCAAGAGCAAAGCGACCAGCACATTTACCCAATAAATGATTTTATTTAAGAAACTGAGTTTGCCCATATTTTGCTAACCACCTATTTGCAATCCACCTAAATTTGATAGTTTATTGTAAAGCATCCGTTACTTCTTCCCCGCCCTAAACAAAAATTCCTTTTCCTCGGCGGTTAAACTATCGTATCCGCTTTTACTTATTTTATCAAGAATAACATCGATTTTCTTTTGATTGTTAAACTCATTAAAATCCGATTTAGTATAACCGCCCACTTTACTTTTGTTTTTATGAACGGTTTTTAGCGGTGTTTTTTTTGAGGGTTTAAACCAACTCGCCACGGTATCCATAATACGCTCAAAACCCTTACCAATATCTTGGCCTTTTAATAGTTGTTTGGCATAAAAGTAGCCCAAAAGTGCACCGCCCAAATGCGCTAGGTTTCCACCGGAATTTGCCCCAAACAGACCAATAACGTCCAGTACCACGATAGCGGCCCCGATGTACCACAGTTTTAAATTGAAGGTAAAAAAGCGAATCTCTTGATTGGGCATGTAAGCACAAAGAAAAACAAGCAGTGCCCTAACGGCCGCCGATGCCCCCACCAAAGTAGAGTAACCACCAAAAAAACTAGGTAGCAACGTATAGCCCAACATAAAGAGCAATCCGCCGAAAATAGCTCCTAAAAAATAAACATTCAGTGCCATTTTAGGACTGAACAAATTCAGAAACATCTGTCCTAAGAAATACAACCACAACATGTTGAACAGTAAGTGCCAAATATCAAAATGCAAAAACGCATAAGTCAAAATACTCCATGGCTGCAGTACAGCATCACCGAAGTCGCTTGGCAATTTAAACCAGTGCATGACGCTTTTCAGTAATAAGCCCAATACAAATATTACCACGTTTATGGCGATAATTTTTTCCAACACATTCAGGTTGGCAAACTTGTATTTTATGTTTTGCAAAAAACTATTCATCAATACCAACGGTTTTGGTTAAACTGATTCTTTTTCCAATACCACATAATGAAAAACCCGGTTAACGCACCGCCAACGTGTGCCATGTACGCCGTATTACTCGGACTGAAAAACGACTGACCGGTAAGTCCTGAAATCAAATCTAAAATAATAATTCCGGGGATAAAATACTTCGCTTTTATGGGCACAGGCAAAAATATCAACATCAATCTCGCCTCGGGGTTCATCATTCCAAAAGCAGCCATAACGCCCATAATACAACCCGATGCACCCACCATTGAAGCATTGAAAGCAACGTAAATAGATTTTAACAGCTCCACCTGACTTGCCGAAGTGCCCGCCATCACCTTATTTGTGGTAAGCATTTGTTTTATGTTTTCGGGTGACATTCCTGTTTCCAACAGCGCACTATAATTGGGTATGTACTCAAAATAATAGTACCCCAGTTGCAGCAACACGGCACCCAAGCCGGCCGAGATATATAAAAATAAAAATCGTCTAGAGCCCAACACCTGCTCCACAGGCGTACCGAACATCCAAAGGGCAAACATATTAAAGAAAATATGCATAAACCCGCCATGCATAAACATGTGGGTTAAAATTTGCCAAGGCTGAAAAGCATCATTTTTTGGAAAATATAAAGCGAACCATTCGTAAAATAAGGTTCCGTTACCAATGGCCAGAGTCCCCACAAACATAATCACGTTAATGATGATTAAATGTTTAACGGTTTCTGAAACTTGCATCATAATTTAAAATCTTTCTTTTTCCTTTTGAAAAGTTATGCTTTCCAAAGGTATTATCACATAAATTTTTTATCCAACTCGTCAACGCTCATGGTAATAAACGCCGTTCGGTTGGCGGGCGACATATTGGGCTCTTTACAGGCAAAAAGCTTGTTCACTAAATATTCCTGTTCGTCGCTCTTTAAAGCCTGTCCCGTTTTTATGGCTAAACTCTTCGCCATAGATTTTGCCATAAGATCGGTGGCCGAAAAATGGCTATCAGGCACCTCATTTTCCACATCACTAATAAGCTGCTCCAGTACAATGGACACTTCGCTTTCGGGAACGCCAACGGGAACCCCGGTTATTTCCACTTCGCCATCATCGACTTTTGAAAACACAAATCCGGTGTATTCCAAATCGCTCTTTAATTGCTTAACCACCTCGATGTCCTGCGATGAAAAATGCAACTGCAGCGGAAACAGCAATTGCTGACTCGTAGCTTCCTTAATGGTGATGTTTTTTAAAAACTCTTCGTACAATATACGTTGGTGTGCACGGTGTTGGTCTATCAGCAACATGCCCGATTTTATGGTACTGACGATATATTTGTTGTGCAATTGATAAGTGGACGAACCTGTTTCAACGGGTTGGTCGCTCCCAAACATGGAGACCGTTTCTTCTTCGCTTTCAAATTGCAGTTCACTAAAATCAGTTTGGGAATCGTCTTCCTGATCGTTTCCTTTTGATTCCAATCCCACGTACAAACTGTCCCAATTATTGGGTGTGGATTTAAAAGAGGTGGTTTGCCTCACCGAACTACCCGAAAATTTAGTTTCGGTTTTAAACGGATTAAAACTCCTGTCTATCTCAATTTTTGGTGCTTGCGCCTGATTATTTTTGTAATTATACGGCGTATCTAAATTGGGATCGTGCTCAAAATCGAGCACCGGAGCTATATTAAACTGTCCCAAACTGTGCTTAACTGCCGAACGCAATAGCGCATAAAGCGTATGCTCATCATCAAACTTAATTTCAGTTTTTGTGGGGTGGATATTTATATCGATAGTTTGCGGATCGACCTCCAGATTTAAAAAGTAGCTGGCGTGCGTACCGTTTTTCAACAACCCTTCAAAAGCCGAAGCAATGGCGTGGTTTAGATAGGCACTTTTTATAAATCGGTTATTGACGAAAAAATACTGCTCGCCACGTGTTTTTTTGGCGAATTCGGGCTTGCCCACAAAACCTGAAATTTTAAGTACTTCGGTATCCTCATCAACGGGTACCAGCTTTTCGTTGGTTTTATTTCCGAAGATATTAACGATACGTTGGCGATAATTGCTAACGGGCAAATTAAAGGATTCGCTGCCATTGTTGTACATGGCAAACGAAATACTGGGGTGTGCCAAGGCTACACGGTGGAATTCGTCGGTAACATGACGCAACTCTACAGCATCCGATTTTAAAAAATTACGTCGAGCAGGGATATTAAAAAACAGGTTTTTCACCGAAACGGATGTTCCCGTAGGCGTAACCACTACCTCTTGCGAAGTCACATTACTGCCCTCAATCACCAAACAAGTCCCTACATCGTCATCGGGTTGTTTGGTTTTCAATTCCACATGCGCAATTGCGGCAATACTGGCCAAAGCTTCACCACGAAACCCTTTGGTGTGCAACTGAAACAAATCTTCGGCATTCCTGATTTTTGAGGTAGCGTGTCGCGAAAAACTCAATCGTGCATCGGTTGGGCTCATGCCCTTGCCGTTATCAATCACTTGCACGAGCGTTTTCCCGGCGTCTTTTATAATAAGTTTTATCGTGTCTGCACCAGCGTCAATAGCATTTTCTAAAAGTTCTTTTACTACTGAGGCCGGGCGTTGTACAACTTCTCCAGCGGCAATTTGGTTTGCAACGTGGTCGGGTAAAAGCTGTATGATGTCTGCCATAAATTTATTTGGGTAAGAAAATAGATAAATCGAAATCGATGATGAACAAAAATACCAAAATCAAAATCGTTACAATAATTAAAATGCGCCTGTTAGCTTGCCTGTCGGGGTTTTTATAATCTTCCCAAGCATCATTGAATTTTGCTTTAATACCTTTATTTCCACCAACCGTTTTTCGATATTCATCAAATTTATGTTTTATTTCATACGGGCTACCCTCACCTTTATCGTCGTAGTAACGCGGCGTGTAGCTGAATTTTTTGTTTTTCCGAAGTTTTAAAAGTCCCATGATGCTTAGTTTTTTTGATTACATGTATTTTTTCTCCAATAAATACATACAAATCAATAATAGTACCAAAACTAAAATTAGGATTTTTATGGACATGGCGCCCCTAACCTTGGTTTTTGTATTGCTGGCCCTTCGCCATTTTGAAGCAAAGTCTCTCCTATCAGAATCGTTTTTAGCGTCGGAATTTGTTTCGTTTTCTTTCGAAAAACGAGGCTGATAATTAAAGGTTTTATGTTTGCGTTGTTTGAACAAAATAGAGCACGGCTTATCTTTCAAAATTACTTAAAAATGGGCAGAAAACCGGGATTGGACTGCTAAAAAATGTTAACAATAGAGGTTGAAGGGCGAAGCTTGAAGTTGGAGGTTTGAAATTCCAAATCACAAAAGACTAAATTCCAATATGAGAAACCATAACTGTAAAACCCCAAGATGGAATTTTCAATCAGCGTCAACCCGAAACTTGGAACTTGAAACCTGAAAGAACTTAACTATTCTTCCGTAGTTCGGCCATTTTAATAGCAGCAATAGCAGCTTCGGTGCCTTTGTTGCCGTGTTTTCCTCCAGAGCGCTCTATGGATTGCTGAATGTTGTTATCGGTAAGTACACAAAAAATAACGGGCACATCGTGAAGCACATTCAAATCTTTTATCCCCTGGGTAACGCCTTCGCACACAAAATCGAAATGTTTGGTTTCTCCTTGAATTACGCTACCAATGGCAATAACGGCATCAACAAACTGCTCCTGCATTTTTTTACTCCCGTAAATAAGCTCGAAACTACCCGGCACATCCCAACGGATAATGTCCTCATCCTCCACACCATTCTCAACCAAAGCCTGGTAAGCGCCTTCAAAAAGACCTTCAGTAATGGTATCGTTCCATTCTGAAACAACAATCCCAAACCGAAAACCTTTCGCATTTGGGATTGTGTTTTTATCGTATTCTGATAAATTTTTATTTGCCGTAGCCATAAAATGTTATTTGTTTGCCAACACTTGGGCTTTTCCTATAAACACTTCTACTTTTGAAGCTTCGGTAGAATTCGAATAATCGTCTTTTATTCTTTTGAAATATTTCAACGCTTTATCGGCCTGCCCTAAATCTAAAGCAATGGTTCCTGCCTTGAAAAGGTACATTGGTGTTGTGTATTCGTTGTCGCGCATTTCGGCAGCTTGCTCGTAATAACCTAAGGCATCTTCTGCCTGGTTTAGTTGCACGAAAGCATCACCAATGTTTCCTTTAGCCAATGGCGCTAAAATTTCGTCGTCACTTTTAAATTCACTTAAGTATTCTACGGCGTTTTTGTAATCCTTCAAACGTAAATAAGCCGTACCTGCATAATAAGTCGCTAAGTTTGCTGATGCGGTTCCGCTGTATTCCTCGATAATATCGAGCATACCGAATTTACCTTCACCACCGTTCAAAGCTAGGTTGTACAACGAATCTTTTGCTGTAGCAGCACCAGAAACCGCTTGATCAAAATACTTTTGCGCTTGGAACATATCGTTCATCGCATTGGCCTGCTTAGGTTTTTCAATAAATTCTTTATACCCTAAAGAGCCCAAAACCACTAAGGCCACAACGCCAATAATGATAAAAATATATTTTTGGTTTTTGGCTACAAAATCCTCCGTCTTCGATGCAGTTTCATCAAGCGTGTTAAAAACTTCAGCAGTTGTTGACCCTTCTTCAATGTTCTCTTCTTTCTCTACTTTTGTTTTTGGTTTGTAACCTTTCTTCTTGTAAGTTGCCATTTATTCAGTATAGATTAATGTGGCGCAAAAATATAATTTTTCTTCATAACTAAAAGCCTATTTATTTGATATTTTTCAATAATTTGCAGTTCTTTTTGGGCTTTAACCGCCCAAGTGCCCTATAAGTTGTTTTTTCTATGATTTTAAAATCGCTTTCCCTTTTAAACTATAAAAATTTCGATAGTAAATCGTTTGTTTTCAACGACAAAATAAACTGTATTGTGGGTAATAACGGCATCGGAAAAACCAATGTGCTCGATGCCATTTACCATTTGTCCTTCGGAAAAAGCTACTTCAACCCTATTGCGTTGCAAAATATTAAACACGATGAAGATTTTTTTGTGATCAATGGCGATTATGAAAAGGAAGATAAAACCGAAAAAGTGGCCATTAGTTTAAAACGCGGGCAAAAAAAAGTGATTAAGCGCAACGGAAAGGCTTACGACAAGTTCAGTGAACACATCGGTTTTTTGCCGCTGGTGATTATTTCGCCCGCCGACCGCGATTTAATTATTGAAGGCAGCAGCACCCGCCGAAAGTTTATTGATAGCGTGATTTCGCAAAGCGACAAAAACTACCTGAACCAGCTTATCAATTACAACAAAGTACTGGCGCAACGCAATGCCCTTTTAAAATATTTTGCACTAAACCACACGTTTAACAAAGATACTTTAGAGGTTTACAACAACCAACTTACCGAGTACGGCACCATTATTTTTGAAAAACGCGACGGGTTTTTAAAGGAGTTCATCCCCATTTTTAAATCGCGATACCAAGCCATTAGCAACGGCAATGAAGTGGTGGATTTGGAATACCATAGCCCGCTGTTTGAAGGCGACCTAAACGCGCTTTTAATGCAGTCCATCAACAAAGACAAAGCTTTGCAGTACACCAGTGTGGGCATACACAAAGACGATTTAAACTTTAATATTGAAGGCCACCCCATTAAAAAATTTGGAAGCCAAGGGCAGCAAAAGTCGTTTTTAATTGCTTTAAAACTGGCTCAATTCGATTTTATAAAAGCGCAAAGCGGCGTGAACCCCATTTTACTGTTGGATGATATTTTTGACAAACTGGACGAAAACCGTGTGGCACAGATTATAAAATTGGTGGACGATGAAAATTTCGGACAGTTATTCATTAGCGACACCCACGCCGACCGTACCGAAAACGCCGTAAAACAAGTGCATCAAAGTTATGAGGTTTTTAAGTTGTAATTTTTTTGCCACGAATTCACGAATAAACTCATTGTTTATTTGTAATAAATTTCATTTGTTTTCGTTTTCTTGTATTAAGCTCCTTTCTGTTTTGAAACGATGTACATTCTAAAAGTTATAGCTCATTAGAAAAATTCAAATCAATGAAATATTTAAAACGTATAATTTATTTAGTGACTATACCTGCAATTGGGTTTTCAATAACACTTCTAACATTTTATTTTCATGCTGGAATAGTTCTCGGAAAACTTCCAAAATACAACCAACCCGACCCTAAAACACTCGAATTTTATGAAAATTACGAGATGCTAATCTCGTTTTTTGGAAATTTATGGGTAATCACAGCCTTACCATGGTTATTGCTCGCTCCAATCTATTTATTTAAAAATCGGAAAAACATTTTTTGGAAACCAATAGTTATATCTGCTTTCGCACAGGGGTTTGCTATTGCTATATTTTTTTCAGAAATAACTGAATGGTTTGCTGATTGAAAAGACGTGCTGTAACAACGGAAACCGTTGCTTCAATCAATAATTGCCAAGAAACTCTTGCTTTTATATTTTCTTTCAAGATACAGCCGAATGATTTTTATTTTTTTTTGAAATGTTTTAAAAAATGAACCTCAACGAACACTACCAAAACCTTTATAAAAACTCGATTGAAAAAATTAAAAACGATAATTATGCCATTGACGAACTCATCCATTCGCCAAACGACAACCGCTTTGGCATTACGCTTTTAATTCGTCCGCCGCAGGAAGTAAAACATTGCATCCAAAGGTTTTTAAACGAGTTGCGTACCATTGCTCCCAATCAATACTATTATCCCGATTCTGATATTCATATTACGGTGATGTCCATCATTTCCTGTTATGATGGTTTTGATTTGAACGGTATCGATATTTCAAAATATGTAGACATCATCAAAAAGAGTATTGCCGACACACCCAAAATTGAAATTCAATTTAAAGGTTTAACGGCATCGCCATCGTGTATTATGGTGCAGGGATTTATGACGAACGATGCCTTAAACACCATCCGCGATAATTTAAGATTCCATTTTAAAAATTCAGATTTACAGCAAAGCCTCGACCAACGCTACGCCATACAGACGGCCCACGCCACTATTGTGCGTTTTAGCGACAAAATTGTTAACAAAACAGCGTTTTTAAGCACGGTTGAAGCTTTCAAAAATTGTAATTTTGGCACGTTCAAAGTCGACCAACTCGAATTGGTATTTAACGATTGGTACCAAAAAGAACAGCACGTAAAAACACTGTACCGTTTCAATTTATAAAACCCTAACCGGCCATGGCCAAACGCAATAACGAACACTTAAAAATTAGCGACGCCTTAAAGGAATTTATCCAAACCAATAAACTTGAAAAAGGCTTGGACAAGGTTAATGTGGCTGATGCCTGGACCAAACTTATGGGCAATGGCGTTAATAATTATACCACTTCGGTACAATTGGAACGTGAAACCCTTTACGTACAACTGAGTTCGAGCGTGTTACGCGAAGAATTAAGCTATGGCAAACAAAAAATTATTACCATGCTGAATGAGGAGTTGGGCAAGGAAATTATTAAAAAACTGGTTTTAAGATAATTACTCTTTAAAATTTAATAGAAATAATTGCCCAAAATCAACCAAGCAATCATTATTTACATTACCTTTGGTGCTTTAATTTTTATAATACAAACACAATGAGTAAAGGTACCGTAAAATTCTTCAACGATTCTAAAGGATATGGATTCATCGTTGAGGAGGACAACAACAAAGAACATTTCGTTCACATTTCAGGACTAATCGATGAAATTCGTGAAGGTGATCTAGTGGAATTCGATCTACAAGAAGGTAGAAAAGGATTAAACGCCGTAAACGTAAAAGTAGTCTAACGATATACTAGAAACAATTACATTTAAAGCCTGTTTTTAACAGGCTTTTTTTGTGCACAAAAATTACCAAAGCTCAACGTTTTGGTACGCCCTTTTTATCAGTTGTGCCGTATTTTTTACGTTGAATTTTTCAATGAGGTTTTTACGGTGTGTAATTGCGGTATGGCTACTTATAAAAAGTCGGTCGGCAATTTGTTTTGACGAAAAGCCATCAGCCACCAGTTTTAGCACTTCCTTCTCTCGAGGCGAAATTAATCCAGCACTGCCGCGCTTTTCAGCATCGTTGTTGTGTTCCAACTGTTTTAAACAGGCTTCAAATTGCTCTTTGGCCGATAAATCGAAAAAATAGTTCACCATCCAAGTGTCGTCGCCCATTCTGTGCAACACTATGTCGTGCTTTAGAAAAACCGAGGTGCCTGTTTTGTTAATCAAATGATATTTTAAGGAAAACGCAGGATCAAAAAAAGGAGCCGATAAAAATGATTTTATTCTGTTTTTAATGGTGTTTCTTTCGTCTTTCTTTATCAAACTGAACCAGTAATTCCAATTGTTATTAAAAATATATGAAACATCTGTGCCCATTATTTTTTCTAGTGTTGGCGTTCCGAAGACAAAAACACCTTTTTCTAAAGAATAAATAGCTATGTTTAAATGATCTAACCCATTGCAGGATTGGACTAACTTTGAAATTTGACTGGCTAAAGCCGCCTCATTAGAAGCTGAAAATTTAAAATGATTGATTTGCTCACCCATAACCTTTGGTTGGATTACCGATTCAACTTATTTTTAGAATTTTAGGGAGCACTATTTCAAAAAACAGAAAGATAGACCTTTTCTATTTTTAGTTTGTGCATTTTGAAAAAACTACTTTGCTATTCATTTTCCAAAGCTACACAACAATAAATATATTCATTTTCAAAAACTTAAACAAGTTAAAACAAAAAACACCAAACAAACTGAACTTACCGTTCAAATCATTTGATGTTTTTTCAACTAACTAAACATAAACTAAATAACCAACGACACTAATTTATTTAACACTATAGTGATTACTCTATTTTTAAAATGACCGGCCTTAATTTTGCTCACTCCAGCCTTGACCAAAGCCTGCATAACCAACAGATCTTTTTGGCTTTTTAACAGCCATTCCAGTTCGTTTTTATCAATGGCACCGGCCAAAAACAAGCCACTCCATTTTTTTAGTTTTTCTTCAGAACTTTTAAGGTACTCTTTCATATCGTCAACAATCAGCTTACCTTCACCACCAAACTTATCTGTGGCTTCGGCAACAATTTCTTCTTTAAGCTCTTTTAGTAATTTTTCGAAATCCATGATGCTACTGTATAAATTGATTGATAAATTGGGTTAGGGCATTCTCACTTTTTTTGTCCTTTTGCTCTTCATAATGAATCATTAAATCGAAAGCCTTTTCAATTTGTGGTTTGGCCTCGTCTTTAAAAGCCTCATTTAGCTGCCCTTTTGCTTCCCAAAGTTTAAGGTAACTGCCCATTAAATGCTCGTCGCTACTAATGAGCTCCCACATTTTTAGGGTAATCTCGTTTTTCTGTTTACCGCGTTCATAAATGACCATTCTCTCCATTTCGTTTTTTAGGTCGACTACCTGATTTTCAGAATCGCTAAACGGACGGGTACTTTTATCCATTAAGCTTAAGGCTTCCAACTTGGTCTGTATGGTTTCAGTGTACGTAAAATGGTCGTAAAGACTGGTACAACTGAACATAGTGACTGAAACCACAATGGCCATCAATACTGTTTTGAGTTTTTTCATAATCATTGTTTTTGGTTATTGTTTATATTGAAAAACCTTTTTTTTGCCAAATACTCATCACCCTAACATCCGTTTAATTTTTAAGCATCTTGTGCATAAACTTCAATACAACAAACTCAGCAGGTCTTACCACAGCCATGCCTATTTCAACATTCATATTTTGATTTAAAATATCGCTGGCTGTCATGGTCTCCCCCAAACCCACCTTAACAAAAAAGGCATGCTCGGGTTTAGAGCCCACCAAAGCTCCCGAACGCCATTGCTGGGTTAAAAAGTTTTCGATTAAGACTTTAATTTTTGCCCATGTATTGGCATCGTTCGGCTCAAACACGAGATATTTCGTCCCCTTTTTTACCGATTCTTCAACCATATTGAAAAACCGTCTCACTGAAATATAACGCCATTCGTTATCGTTTCCTGCCAAAGTACGGGCACCCCAAACTAGTGTACCCTTCCCCGGAAATTGCCTAATGGCATTGATTGATTTTCCGCTATATGCATCAACATTCAAATTATCGTTCATTTGACTGTTGATTGAAAACGCAGGCCCTAACACATGGCTTAAACTCAAGCTGGCAGGCGCTTTCCAAACTCCGCGTGTACGGTCCACTTGAGCATAAAGCCCAACAATAGCTGCAGATGGTGGCATCACCGCATAAAACGCTTCCAAATATTTTTTTACCGACCTGTAAGCCAAAATATGGTCATCAAAAATCGCATGGTCTAAATGCTTTCCTTTTAAAATACCATCAACGGGTGTGCCTCCATCATTAATTTCTTGGTGTTCCGCTATGGTAATTTTAGCATCTTCGATTAAAATATTAATATTGGTTTTTAGGTACGGAAAATATGCTGCACCAAACTTCACTTCTTCTTTTATGTTACTGGTATGCATTCGAAAATTAAGAATATCAGCTGCTGCCGATGTTTCGGTATCTGCCCCAACCACATCAAAAACGCCAAACCGATCACGCCGTTTCAAGCATTGTTTGAGAACGGGGTCAGAAAAATAGGATTGATAATTCGTTGGACTTAATTTTGAAGCATCCGGACTTACAATCAAAGTCACTTCGCTTACAGTTTCCAAAGCTTCAACAGCCTTTTTTATGTCCGCTTTATTAACGTCGCCTTCATCATTTTGAATCCCCGTCGACACCACATAACAATTACCTCCGCCATTGGCAAAAAACAATTGCATGGCATAATACATAGGATTTCTTGGGACTAAATCGGCTGCATTTGTTGGATTTCCGTCAGCCCAAGTAACATCAACATTTGAAATATTACTGCTTTGTTTTTCAACCTTAATCTTAACATTGAAAGCCTGTGGCACGGCGGTTCCAAAATAATGCTGATATTCAGAAAGGGATGAAATTCTTTGGGGTTGAAATGCACTAACACCATTTAGCAGCTGGGTACTACCGACAACCCCCGGAACGGCCGTTTCTACCTGAGCGATGGACGACGGAAATCGGCCAACATTCTGGATATAAACCCCTGGAGATTTGTAAAATTTAGCCATAGTCCCTATCGATTAGATTTTTATAAAATGCAGCGCAGATCTATTTTCACTGAAAAGCACGAGCACCTCTACATATAAAGAGGCTTAGTCTTACAAAATAGTTATAATGCGAGAATTTATCAATCCCCAAAAATGGGGATTTGGCCAACTGGCTTAGGCACAAAAAAATCCCGCCGTTGGCGGGATTTTAAAATATGGTATATCTGTTTTTTTTAGAAGGTATCGCGACCAGAAAAGTGAAAGGCACCTTCAATAGCAGCGTTTTCATCGCTATCGCTACCGTGTACTGCGTTTTCGCTAATAGAATCAGCGTACAATTTTCTAATAGTACCTTCGGCAGCATCAGCAGGGTTTGTGGCGCCAATTAAGGTTCTAAAATCTTCAACTGCATTGTCTTTCTCCAAAATGGCCGCTACAATAGGGCCACGCGTCATGTACTCTACCAACTCTCCAAAAAACGGACGCTCTTTGTGGATTCCGTAGAACTCCTCGGCATCAGCTTTGGTCATTTGGGTTAATTTCATGGCTACGATTTTAAATCCAGAAGCCGAAATTTTTTCTAATATCGCACCAATGTGTCCTTTTTCAACCGCATCGGGCTTAAGCATGGTAAATGTTCTATTTGTTGCCATTTCTGTGTTTTTATTTGTGCTGCAAAAGTAATGTATTTCTAAAGAAATGCAAGTAATGTAATTTTAAAATTATCGTATCTTCGCCTCCTATGGAAAAACATGATATCACAGGCGTTAAAGCATTATTGAGCACCAAAAAAAAGATTGTAATCGTTCCCCATAAAAACCCCGATGGCGACGCTATTGGCTCGTCACTTGGGCTTTGCCATTACCTTTTAAAAGGCGACCACAAAGTACATGTAGTGGTACCCAACGAATTTCCTTCGTTTTTAAAATGGATTCCGGGCAGCGATGACATACTGAAATACGATTCGCAATCGCGATTTTGTGATGCCCTAATCAACGATGCCGATGTGATTTTCACTCTAGATTTTAATGCGTTCCACAGAACAGGCGATATGGAACCGGTTTTGGCCAACAGCCAGGCCATCAAAATTATGATTGACCACCATCAATCGCCCGACGATTATGCTCAGTTTACTTACAGCGATGTGAGCATGAGTTCCACCTGCGAAATGGTCTTTAATTTTATTGACAGGCTTGGTGATGCGAGCTTAATCGACAAAGACATTGCCACTTGTTTATATACAGGCATTATGACCGACACGGGGTCGTTCCGTTTTGCGTCGACCACCAGCACCACCCACCGCGTTATCGCAGAATTGATTGAAAAAGGTGCCAAGAATGCCGATATACACAACAGCATATACGACAGCAATAGCTACGAAAAGCTTCAATTATTGGGGCGGGCACTGAGCAATTTAAAAGTCATCCCCGAATCGCGAACGGCCTACATCACACTTTCGCAAGACGAACTCAACCAGTTCAATTATAAAAAAGGTGATACCGAAGGCGTGGTTAATCACGGGCTGTCTTTGGATGGTGTTGTTTTGGCCGCCATTTTTATTGAAGACAAACAGGAAGGTATCGTTAAAATATCGTTGCGCTCTAAAGGAAATTTCTCAGTAAACGACATGTCGAGAGCCCATTTTAACGGTGGCGGACACATCAATGCAGCAGGCGGCAGAAGCGAACTATCTTTAAACGAAACCGTTGAAAAATTTATTAGTATATTGCCTAGTTATAATAAAGCCCTAAACGATGAGTAAACTCATAAAAATCGCTTTTGTTTTATTGCTTATTGGCTGTAAAACCCCAGAAGCCCGCCGACCCATTTCGGTAAAAACAGGCTCGTTTATTGATGTTTCGGTGGAACGGAACAAAAAGCTGAACGCCAAAGAACAAGCCTCCATAGAAAAGCTCTTGAAACAAAAACAATTGGATTACCTCGCTTCCGAAAGCGGTTTTTGGTACTACTACAACAATAAAGTTGAAAACGACACTTTAAAAACACCCGATTTTGGCGATATCGTTAACTTCAATTATGATGTAAAATCGCTTAACGGTTCCGTGATTTATTCAGCTGAAGATTTAAAAACACAAACTTACGCCATGGATAAAGAACAATTGTTCACAGGGCTTCGCGAAGGTTTAAAACTGATGAAAACCGGTGAAACCGTTACGTTTTTATTTCCGTCGCAAAAGGCTTATGGTTACTACGGCGACGAAAACCGCATTGGCAGCAACACCCCTTTAATTTGTGAAGTTACCGTAAACTCCATCACCCCTAATGAAACGAATTAACATGGCACAACCCCATCTTTTTGGCAAAGTTTTACTGTTTACTTTATTGATTCAATTTACCGGCTGCAAAGCTCCGTATCCTGAATTGGAAGATGGCATGTATGCCGAATTCATTACCAACAAAGGCATTATGGTGGCCAAGTTGGAACAGGAAAAAACCCCCACAACCGTGGCTAACTTTGTGTCGTTGGCCGAAGGCTCGAACACCTTGGTTGCCGACTCCCTTAAAAAGAAGAATTTTTACGACGGACTGATATTCCACCGTGTTATCCCCGATTTTATGATTCAGGGCGGTGACCCCAGCGGCGACGGTTCTGGCAATCCGGGTTACCGATTTAACGATGAGTTCCACCCCGATTTAAAACACGACAAAAAAGGTGTTTTGGCCATGGCCAATTCCGGCTTTGGCACCAATGGCAGTCAATTTTACATTACCCACAAAGCCACCCCTTGGTTGGATGCGTACGACGAAGAAGGCTTCCTGAAAAACTGTGAAGACCGCCGTGTAAGCTGCCATACCGTTTTTGGAGAAGTGGTACTCGGGCTGGAAGTGGTCGACTCGATTGAGCAAAACGACACCATCCAGCACATTAAAATTATCCGTAAAGGGAAAATGGCCAAAAAATTTGATGCTCCTGAAATATTCAAAAACCATTTTGTAGAAGCCGAGCGTTTGGAAAAAGAAAAAGCGGCCAAGGCTGAAGCCATCATTAAGACTTCCAAAGAAAAATTTAACGCACAGCAGTCCGAAGCCACAACCATGGATTCCGGATTGCAATATTATATTTCCGAAAAAGGAACAGGTGAAAAACTTCCCGAAGATGCTGAAGTTTTGGTGCACTACGCCGTTTATTTTGAAAATGGAAAGCTTTTGGAAACCAGCAAGCTCGAAACGGCAGAAGCTCTCGATGCTGTGAACCCCAAACGCAAAGCTATGGACCGCTACCAACCCATTACCGCCAACATTGGCCCAAATGCGGGAATGATTCCCGGGTTTAAGGAAGGCTTACAACAACTCAACGTTGGCGATAAAGCCACCTTATTTATTCCGTACCATTTGGCCTATGGCGAATCGGGCACCCGCGGTATCCCCGAAAAATCTAACCTTATTTTTGAAGTGGAAATAATAGAACTTCTTAAATAAATTTTAACACTAAACCCTATTCTATCCGTTATATTTACGGCGAAAAACAACACGTATGCAACTCTTAAAATTCGATTGGAATCCCATAACAGGCATTGATATTGCCGGTAATTTCAAACTCCATTTTTACAGCCTTATGTGGGTGGTGGCCTTTATTTTAGGGTGGTACATCATGAAACGCATTTTCACCAAAGAAAAAGTGTCGCTGGATTATTTAGACCCGCTTTTTATTTACACCGTTTTGGCCACCATGCTCGGAGCACGTTTGGGCCATGTGTTGTTTTACCAATCGGAATTAATTTCAGAAGATTTTTTCAGCATCTTTTTACCATTCAAATTTAAAGGTGGTTTTGAATTTACCGGATTTCAAGGACTTGCCAGCCACGGTGCGGCCATCGGCATCATCATTGGCATGTATCTGTATCGCAGAAAATACAAGTACAAATCGTTGCTTTGGATTTTAGACCGCGTGGTGATTTCGGTAGCATCGGGTGCTATTTTTATCCGTATCGGAAATTTTATCAATTCTGAAATCATCGGTAAAGAATCGGGCGACTTCCCCTTGGGTGTGCGCTTCATTCAAGATTATTATAATAAATATGAAGCCATGCGCATTGCGGGCACCAAAAACGTGCAAAAAGCCTATGATGCTATCGCAGCCAACCCCGAACTTTTGGAACAAGTACCGTACCGTCACCCTGCTCAGCTTTACGAATCGTTTTGCTATATTTTCGTGTTTTTAATTTTGTGGTATTTCTACTCGAAAACCGAAAAAAAGAACCGCACCGGCTTTTTGTTCGGTCTGTTTTTAATCCTGCTATGGACCATTCGCTTTTTTGTGGAGTTTACCAAAGAACCGCAAGGCGAAGAATACATCAATTGGTTTGGTTTAAACACTGGGCAATGGCTTAGTATTCCGTTTATATTAATCGGATTGTACTTTATGTTTGTTTACAAACCCAAAACCGAAGTACAATAACATGGTTTTAAAACGTGCCCTATTACTGGTTTCTGTTGGTTGTTTATTGATGTTTTCGGCGTGTAAAAACGAAAAGAAAAGCATCAAGCAAACCGAAGTCAGTTTTAAGAAAGAAGGCGAACTTACCATTTATAAAGCAGCCGATTCTACCACGGTGACTTTGGATATTGAAATTGCCGATACCGAGTTCGACCGCGAAACGGGACTCATGTACCGCAGCAGCATGAAAAATAGCCAAGGGATGCTGTTTGTTTTTGACAATGAACAACCTCGCTTTTTCTACATGAAAAACACCCAAATGCCATTGGACTTGATTTATGTTGGGGCCGACAAAAAAATCGTGAGTTTCCAGAAAAACGCGAAGCCTTTTGACGAGTCGTCGTTGCCCTCCAACCAACCCGCACAATATGTTTTGGAAGTGAATGCCGGACTGGCCGATAGGTGGAATTTACAGCTTGGCGATAGTTTGGCGTTTTAAGATGGTTACTTTTTATTTAAGTAGGTAAATTAAATTCCCCAGCCCTACTATACCGGTGATGCCCGCTAAAACCAGATTCATTTTTGTGGCTATAAAAGCGAGCTTGTGCTCAATTTTGCTGGCTACAATCGCATACAAAGCGTACAAACAAAACGAGCCCAGGGTAGAACCTATGGAGAAAAACACGCTATTTTCAATCGAATACTTAAAATACTCCAGAGCAATTAACAAAGAAAGCGTGGTAAAGTAAAACGGAATAGCAAAGGTGTTTAATAGTGACATGCCCACTCCATGTAAATAAGCCTGAGATTTGTCGGTTTCTACTTTTTTTACTCTTTTTTGAGAAGTAAAATGCAGCCTAAAAAAATTAATGGACAGCAACAGCAAAATGGCCGTACCCAATTTTTGGATTGCGATAATGTATTCTGAGTTTTCCATTAACACGTTTGATAGGTACGCTCCCAAATTTGCCTGAAAAAACAGTACCGTTGCAAAACCGGCAATAAGGTAAAAGGCGGCAGTCCTCCCGCGGTTTAAACTGAATTTAACTACCGTCATATTTAAAAAACTGGGCGTAATACTGCCCACCGTTGCCACACCAAACCCCAAAAACAAACATGCCAATAAGCCCATAATTAATTTCTTTGCTATAAAAAAACAACATAAACCGGTAATGGGTTAATGCTTATCGTTGTTAGTTTAACCTAAATGTGATGTCGTATAAAAACTAAACCGTACTTATTGCACTTGCTCATGGACACTTTTTAAACTGGATGCTATTTATTTTATAGGATTTTTCGCTATATTCGTCAAGCTATAAATATAATGGTGCTAAACGCAATTGTGTTTAGCCAATTGTTGTACGCAAGCTGAAAAAACAGCCAACCGCACGTTCAAGCACATTTCATTTTGCTCGTACCTCACAAAATAAAAAGAGCTTTCACTTCCCCACCACCACCCAAAATAATTAACAATACAAACCATCGGAAATGTCAAATATTTGCTTATTTTTGGCAAGATTATAATTGGCAAGTTTAGTATATGGCAACTTTTGGAGAGTTTTTACGAAAGAAAAGGAAAGAGTTGGGAATGAATCAAAGTCAATTCGGACAAAACTTTGATATAATTATGACGGACATTAGCAAGATTGAAAATGGGCACAAAAAATTCCCTTTTGAAAGCTTAGAAAAGCTTGCGGAATTTTTAAAAATGGAATATTCCAATGTTAAAAATCTATATGTAGCTGATAAGCTTGTTGATGAAGCACATAAATATGATTGTCCTGATATAGTTTTTTCACTAGCAGAATCACAATCAAAATACATTAAAAACAAAAATGCCAAACAAGGCAAATTAGCAATCTAGCAATACTATGAGCGAAGAACTATTGCAAAGAGACCTTCAAAAGAATCCTGATAAAATTGGTAGTTGGGATTTTTATAATATTGGTGCAACTTCAATCAAATCTCTTAAAGAATATGGCATCATTAGAAATGTCAATTACGGAAAAGAAGATAGAAAGAAAGTTGACGCCCTAATCGTAAAAAACAAAAATGTAATTGCCGTAATCGAATATAAAAAACCCTCTGAATTCAAAACGGCAAAACAAAAAGAAAAGGCGATAAAGCAAGAACTTGAAGTTGCAAGAAAAATTGGAGCGAATTTAATAATTGCAACCGATACAAAAGAAACTGTTTGGGTTAATCCAGAAACAGGTAATAAAATTAAAGATGAAAACAACCGAATAGTAAAAGACAATTTCGACCCAAAAGATGAGAAAACTGTTTCTTTAATAGAAAAAATAGTTGAATCAATTAATGAACTCAACGACCAAATAAAACCCAAACAACTTGTAAACCCTACAAGTTTAGCTAAACAGATTTGGCAGGACATTTGGTCTGTTAGCGGTGCGACACCAGAAAACTGCCTTTATACATTTGTTGAATTATTTATATTCAAATACCTGAGCGATTTGGATGTTCTAAAAGGAGTATATAATTTCTATACCTTATATGATAGCTTCAATCAGAATACAGAAGATGAAGTACTTGAAACTTATGCAAGTATCATAAGACCAAAAATTAAAGCATTGTTTCCGGAAAACCCTTCAGATAAAACAACAATTATCAATGGGACAATATTTGTAAGTAAAGACCAAAAAGCGGTTAAAGGCTATAGTACTGTTTTTAAAAAGGTTTTAGGAAAATTTAAAGATTACGGAAAACTAGAGCATATTGATTATGATTTCAAGAGTCAGCTTTTTGAAAGCTTCCTAAAGGAGAGTATTAGCAAAAAAAATTGGGGTCAATTTTTCACACCAATAAAGGTGGTTAGAGCTGTTGTTGAAATAGCAAAAGATGAAATAAAAGTTGGTTCTAAAATTTGTGACCCAGCTTGCGGAGTTGGGAAATTTCTATTAGAGCCAATAATCACAAAACTTGATGAATTTTATGAAATAAAGAATGGGAAACTAATTCCAAAAATTACCATTCAAGGCTATGACAAAGGATTTGATAAGGATGAGCAAAAAACGATAATATTAGCTAAGGCTAATATGTTAATTTACTTTTCCGACATTATCAAAGAAAATCCAAATATAACAACCGAATTTGCTCAGCTTTTCAATGATAGTTTTCTTTTAAAGACTAATTCAATCCTTGGAACATTATCAGAACCTGTAGAAGAGGAATATGATTTAATTGTAACAAATCCACCGTATGTTACAAGCGGTAGTAGTAACCTAAAAGAAGAAATCAAAAAAGATGGCACTTTAGTCAATTATTACAAAATCAATGCTCTTGGTGTTGAGGGTTTGTTTATGGAGTGGATAATCAGAGCACTAAAACCAAATGGAAAAGCTTTTATAATAGTTCCAGATGGTATTTTCAATAGACAAAATGACAAAAATCTAAGACAGTTCCTAATCGATGAGTGTTACATTGATGGCATTATTTCGCTTCCAGTAAAAACATTTTTTACAACACCGAAAAAGACGTACTTACTTTGCATAACCAAAAAAGCAGATAAAAAAGCTGTTCAAAAAGACCCTGTATTCACATATTTAGTGAGTGAAATGGGAGAAAGTAGAGATGTTTATCGATTCGACATAGAACAGGACGACCTCAAAGAAGCTGTCGCTTTATACTCGTTTTTCAAGGGCAATAAAAGTGGTTTCAAAAAAATTAATACAGACAAGCGATGTAAAATACAGGAGTTTAAAATGTTCGACCCAGATAATCATTGGTCAGTTGACCGTTGGTGGTCGCAAGAAGAACAAATTGAACTTGGAATTATAGAAAAAGATGAAACTGTTTCACTCGAAGACCTTAGTGAAATGATTACAGATTTTTCATCTACTCTTAATGAATACTCTAATTTGTTCAGTTCCGTTGCAGGAAAGGCAAAAGTTTCTTGCACCTTCGAGGACATAAAATTATCCAACTCAGAATTCTTTGAACTTGGGATAGGAAAGAGAGTTTTGAAACGTGATATAGTTAAGCTAGATGGTACAATACCTATTTACAGTGCGAATGTAAAAGTACCTGTAGGTTTCCATATTAAAAGCAATATTGATGATTTTTCAAAGAACTATGTTCTTTGGGGAATTGATGGAAACTTTGAATTCAATACTATCCCCAAAAACACACCTTTTGTTTCAACAGACCATTGCGGTACCATAAAAGTATTGAAAGATGACATTCTTCCTGAATATTTAATGATTCAACTCGATAATGTTAAACATAAATATGGATTTGATAGAGGTTTAAGAGCATCTATTAAAAATATGAAACAGGTTGAAATCAAACTACCTTTTAATGATGATGGTTCAATCAATATTGAAAAACAACAAGAGGTAATTGAAAAGTATGAATACATTATTGAGTTAAAAAGTCGAATAGCTTCTTATAAAGAGCAACTTTTTGACATAAATATAGATTTTGAATAGCCAGTGCAAAGTTCAAGCACATTTAAATTTTGCTCGTGCCTCACAAATTTAAAAGAGCTTTCACGCCAACGCTGAATGACAACCTAAACGGAAAAAAGCCAGCGTACAACAACGTATATAAAAAATAGCGGTTTAATCGCTTAAACAATAGAAAATGAACAAATTAAAGGTTAGTGTAAAACTGAAAAGTTAGTGCTTAAAATCCGCTACTTTTCATATACAAGACCGTTCAAACCCCACAACTAAGCCTCCTCTGACTTCGGCTTATACATCACAATAATTTGGATGAGAATCGCCAGAAAAACCAGAATATAAATTTCAATTTGGGTAAACAGTTCTACGGTATCGAGTGCCCTTTTGGTGATAGACATTTGCCGCTTGCCCTCGGTTATTTGGATATCGGACAGGCTTTGTAAGTTGCCATTTATTTCGGCCACGCGCTTTGCTACTCGATTTTTATCGGCAAAACCTGTGGTTGCAAAAGCGGCTTCTTCGTCTTTTAATTTCTTAAAATTATCCTTTAAGGTATCAAAAACAGCGCTTTCCTCCTGGGTGAGTTTAGTAGTTTCAAAAGTAGCTAAGCCCTTGAATGGTTTGGTTAACTTTCGCGTTTCTGCCTTTGAAAAGTTTTTCCAATGGTGTATTCATTTTTGCAATGAGCATAACTTTGTTGCCGTAAAAGCAAGAGAACCAATTTTCACATCACTTTTAGAAACTAAATTTTACATAATTTTTATATTTCAATATTTATCTTTACAAAAAAGAATAAAACTTGTTCAAAACAAAAAAGTATAGTAGCAAAAAACAGTATTTGATAAGCCTCTTGCTTATTATGATGACTTCTATTGTATGCTTCGCTTCAATCGACTTAATTGGCTACAGTGCTGTTTCACTCATCTTACTTTTGGCTGTTTCGGTAAACGCCATTCTCTTTGATATTTTTCCTGTTCTGTTATCTTCTTTTTTAAGCGCCTTGATTTGGAATTTCTTCTTTATTCCGCCAACATTTACATTTTATATTGGCACAGCCGAGGACGGGCTAATGTTTTTAATGTATTTCGTTATTGCGTTGATAAATGGTGTTTTAACCAACAAAATAAGGGAAACGGAACGTAAGGAACGTGATGAACTGGAAAAAGAAAAATCCATAAAGTTATACAATACTTTATTGAATTCGCTATCTCACGAGTTAAGAACCCCTATTTCTACAATAATCGGATCTATCGACACCATAAAAGATAACCAAACCAAACTTTCCGAATTTAATAAAAATGAATTGTACTCTGAAATTGAAACTGCAAGCCTTAGGTTAAACCAACAAGTGGAAAACCTTCTAAATATGAGCCGACTTGAGGCAGGTTTTATTCAGCCCAAAAACGATTGGTGCGACTTAAATGAGCTCGTTTATTCCTGTATCAGGAATATCGAAAAAGATGACCAACAACACATTATTTCATTCGAAGCCAAAGAAAACATGCCGTTAGTCAAAATAGATAGTGGCCTAATCACTCAAATTCTTCACAATTTAATTCATAATGCCATTCAGTACACACCAGAAAAATCCATTATATCTATTCTATTAAATCATAAAAAAGCACATTGCACGATTGAGGTTTCTGACAATGGAAATGGTTTTCCGGAGTCTGAAATCGACCATGTTTTTGATAAATTTTACCGTTTAAAAAGCTCTGTTACAGGAGGTACAGGTCTGGGACTCTCAATAGTTAAGGGTTTTACAGATGCCATGGATGGCAATGTGCAACTGAAGAACACACCCAATGGCGGCGCACAATTCACCATTGAATTACCTTGCGAGTTTTTATACAATGAAAACATTAAAGATGAATAAAGCAGAAATATTAATTATTGACGACGAGCCACAAATACGAAAATTACTTCAAATAAACCTAGAGAGCAATGACTATATAGTATCACAAGCAAGTTCAGCTAAAGAAGGGGTGATATTATCTGCAAGCCATCCTCCAGATTTGATATTGCTTGATATTGGCCTGCCAGACAAAAGTGGCCACGAGGTTTTAAACGAATTACGGGAATGGTACAACAACCCTATAATCATTCTTTCTGTACAAGATAACGAAGAGGATATTGTAAAGGCGCTAGATAATGGCGCAACAGACTATTTAACCAAACCGTTCAGAACTGGCGAATTGTTGGCCCGAATCCGTTCAGCAATAAGAAACCATGAAAATATTGAGAACAAAACCACTATTTCCATTGGAACTATTGAGATTGACTTGGTGGCTCGAATTGTAAAACGAAGCGGAATAGTACTTAAATTAACATCTACTGAGTATAATTTGCTTGCTTTATTTGCAAAGAATGAAGGTAAAGTCCTTACACACCAATTTCTCTTAAAAGAAATATGGGGCTTCAGCTACCAAAATGAAACACAATACTTGCGCGTTTTTGTTGGTTCTCTTAGGAAAAAAATTGAAGAAAACCCCAACAACCCAAAGCATATCATTACCGAAAGTGGTGTTGGGTACCGTTTTCAATAATCTTTATAAAATCTTTATATAATCTTATAAAATCTTGATTTTACACTTATCACTTTCATCGGAACTTTGTAACACCAAAAGATTACACGATGAAACAAGAAAACGACACAATTGGCAACAATGAAAACAAATTAGGTATATGGTATCGTCTGGTAAGGCGATATAGAAAATTTCAATTAACATTATCGCCTCAACAAAATCTACTTTATGGATTTTTAACCTATACCATAATGGGTTGGGCCTTGTTGTGCGTGCCATATTTCCAGAAACAAGCCGTTGGCGGATTAGACAGTTTATTTATCGCTACATCAGCCATATCAACCACAGGACTTGTAACAGTTAGTATATTCGACACCTATACATGGTTTGGACAACTGGTAATCATGTTGCTTTTTCAAATAGGTGGTGTTGGGTACATGACTTTTACTTCGTTTATTTTACTCTCAAGGAAAAGCCCTTTAACACATTGGCACCAAAGGGTTTTGAATGCAGAGTTTACCATGCCTCGAGGCTTTGAGCTGAAAGATTTTCTTAAATCGGTAATCGTCTTTACAATTATAATAGAAACCATTGGAGCCTTGTGCTTCTACATAGCCTTTACAAGGGCAGGTGTAGAACCTAACTTTGCCGTTTGGAGCAGCATTTTTCATAGTGTATCGGCTTTCTGTACCGCAGGCTTTGGCCTTTACAATGATAGTTTTGAACAGTTCGCCGGCAATACTTCAATCAATTCAATCATTTCCGTTTTAGCCATAAGCGGCTCGTTGGGTTTTATTGTGGTTACAGATCTTTGGAATAGAATTACAAAAAAAACTAACAAAATAACATTCACTACTAAAATCATCTTTGGGGTAATTACTATTTTACTTGCCTTAGGTACTT
Organism: Tamlana crocina; assembly: GCA_040429635.1. Taxonomy (NCBI): domain Bacteria; kingdom Pseudomonadati; phylum Bacteroidota; class Flavobacteriia; order Flavobacteriales; family Flavobacteriaceae; genus Tamlana; species Tamlana crocina. Next base: position 3,478,259 of record CP158972.1, read on the forward strand.
TGGCAATTTATTTTTTTGAACCTTCCGTAAACCAACTGGGAGAACAGAAATTAATGGCCTCCTTCTTCCAATCAATGACTGCACTTACTACAGTTGGTTTCAATACCGTACCAATAGGAAGTTTTTCATTGGGTGTTTTGCTCATCGTCATTTCTTTGATGTACATAGGAGCTTCGCCTTCGGGTACAGGTGGAGGCATGAAATCTACCACGCTCACGGCCTTGCTCGCTATCATGTGGAGTAGAATTAGAAATAACGGACGCGTAACCTTTTTTGGAAGAACTATCCCTCAGGAAAGACTTTACGTAGCAACTTCTATCTTTATACTATATGCATTTGTAATTTTTCTTTCTACTGTGCTATTGGCAATGACTGAAGATTTTCCTCTAAACCAAATCTTATTCGAAACCACTTCAGCCATTAGCACAGTTGGCTTAAGTACCGGCATTACAGGAGACCTAAGTACTTTAGGGAAAACAATAATTATTTTTGTAATGTTTGTTGGCAGGCTTGGTCTATTAACTTTTGGATTGGCTATTTTGGCAAGAAAAAACAAACTTGAAATCGTGGAAAACGAAACAGATTTAGCAATTTAAAATGATTGAGACATTCATAAGTTTTGATGTTGCTTGACAGGTAAAAACATATACTTTCTAAACATCCCCTTTCGGTTTATACATCACAATAATTTGGATGATAATCGCCAGAAAAACCAGAATATAAATTTCAATTTGGGTAAACAATTCTACGGTGTCGAGTGCCCTTTTGGTGATAGACATTTGCCGCTTGCCTTCGGTTATTTGGATATCAGACAGGCTCTGTAAGTTGCCATTTATTTCCGCTACGCGCTTTGACACCCGCTTTTTATCGGCAAAACCTGTGGTTGTAAAAGCGGCTTCTTCGTCTTTTAATTTCTCAAAATTATCCTTTAAGGTATCAAAAACAGCACTTTCCTCCTTGGTGAGTTTAGTGGTTTCAAAAGTACCGATTAACCCTTGTATGGTTTGGTTAACTTTCGCGTTTCTGCCTTTAAAAAACACGGTATCGGGCAGCACCAAAGCCAGTTCTTTTTCTTGAACGGCCTGCGACATTTCAAAAATTAAATCTTTGGCGATTAATCGGTCTTCGTAAATGGTCTCCACCGATTCTTTTACGCGAACAAAATTGTTTCGGTCAATTAAATTGGTTGCCACAATTAAAACAAAAACAATTAAAATACCCAATACCCACTTAATCTTGTTGTAAAATGTCATAATAATCGATTATAAAAACAAATTGTTGCAAAGATAATCACTTGCAATTAAATGTGCTGCCCTCAAATAAGAAGCACCACCTGCAATGTTTAGCGCCGCTTACCGCCACTGTATTCCATGGCTTCGCCTTTACCGAAACCGTAACTAAAACCAAGGGTAACAAAACGGCCTCGCGTACTTTCAGTATAATTGGTAAAGGTTTCCTGGGCCGTAAAACTTTTAAAATAGCGTGAAGCGAACACATCGCGAACCCCTAAGCTAAAAACACCTTTTCCGTTGAATATTTTTTTCCGAAGACCGAGGTCTAAAAAGGCGATATCATCGTTTTGGCCTTGAACGGTTTTGTATTCGGACTCGTAATTTGCGGTAGCCTCAAAATCGATATTGGCGGGCAACTTTAGTTTAGCCATAAGTTTGGAGGTCCATTGGTCACCTTTAAAATCGAACACTTGCGACTGGAACGTCCCTTCTCGATTGAAGCTGTTATAATTAAAATCGACATTAAACGTCAACCAATTTATGGGAGTATATTTGGTATTGAACTCGACACCCACCGTGCTGTTTGTGCCAATATTTTCTGGGCGCGTGGTATTAACATTGTCTTCGGAGAAGGTAATACGCTCAATCATATCGGTAGTAAAGCGGTGATATACACCAAAATTTAAGGAGGTTCTACCAATATCGACAATGGTGGTGACTTCGTACGAATCGGTAAATTCGGGCTGCAATTCGGGGTTTCCTTGGCGGATGCTAAAACTATTTCGAATATTGAAAAACGGATTTAAGTCCCACATTCGTGGCCTGTACACACGTTTGGAATAGCCAGCCTGTAACGATACAGCTTCTGAAAACTTATACGAGGTATGCACACTAGGGAATAGATTGGTATAATTTTGGTCGTTGGCCTCGTTAGTGGTTTCCAAAAGGGTTTTTAGGTCGGTTTGCTCTAATCGCAGTCCACCTTTCAGCCCCCATTTTTCGCCTTCGTACGCTGCCGAAAAATAAGCTCCCAACACTTTTTGGTCGTAGTTAAAAATATTGGTCAGCCCCGCATCGGTAACAAACTCACTATTAATCCAATCTTCAACTTCGTAATCGTTGCTCACATCGGTCATCACGTATTGCGCTCCCGTTTCAATACTCCATTGTTCTGAAAAGGGTTTCATGTAATCCAGTTTGAATGTGAAATTATCTTCGGCAAAATCGGTTCGCGTTCTTTGTTGGGCATCGCGATCTTGACCCGATACCGTTACATCATCAAACAACGAACTTTGATCTTTAGCAAAGGAATTTCCGGTGGCACTAAAGAGCAGATCGTGGTCTTCGTGGTCTTCAAAATCTTTTTTATAAATGAGTTCGTACTGATATTTAGGATTGGTCGCTTCGGTATCTTCCGAACGGTTCCATTCAGACACCAAAGCATTGGCCTCGTCAAAAAGTTGGAAATTATAATTGGATGGTTGGTCCTCGACTTCGTAGGCAAAATTCCCCGAAAGGGTAAACACATCGTTTGGCGTGAGGTAATAATCCGTACCCAAAGTGATGTTGTAAAATTTTTCGTTTCGGTAGTCGGTACCCGTATTAAACAAGGTGGTTTCGGTTTCTAAATTTCTATTGATATTTTCGCTATCGCGCGGATAGCTCCTACGCCCCAACCCCAGCTGGGTAAAGAGGTTGAATTTTTCCGACCGACGGTTTAAGCTGATGCCCACACTGTGGTTATCTGGCACCCCCGTGTTAAGGCTCACCGAGCCGTTCAAGCCTTTGCGTTCTTCCTTTTTTATGATGATATTGATAATACCCGAAGTACCTTCGGCATCGTATTTGGCCGATGGGTTGGTGATCACTTCGATGCTTTCAATCATATCGGCGGTGATGCTGCCCAGTGCCCCACCGTCTTCTGTTAAAATGGAAGGCTTTCCGTTTATGAGCACTTGTACCCCCGAGCTTCCTCGCAGGCTAATGGCGCCTTCAATATTCACATTTACCGATGGCACGTTATTGAGTACATCCAGAGCACTCATTCCGGTGCTGGCAATATCCTTACCCACATTAAAAACCCGTTTGTCCAGCTTAAATTCGGTTCGTGATACTTCGGCCTGAACCACCACCTCATCGAGTTGGGCAGCGTCTTCAGCCAAGGTAATGGCACCTAAATTTATGGTGTTGTTTTTTTCCTCAAAATCGCGGATGCTTTTGGTAACAAACCCAATAAAACTTACTTTGATGTAATAATTATTGGTTTCGGTTTCTAAAACAAAAGTTCCTTCTTCGGTGGTGGTGGTGCCCGAAATGGGCTTGTTGGTTTCCTTATCGGCCAACATTACCGTGGCATACGCCAAGGGCTGATTACTGGATTGCTCGACAACCCGACCTTCTATTTTTGTAGTTTGGGCAGTACTTATAAAACTGAACATCAATAAGATGCCGAATAAAACTGGAGTAGCGGTTTTCTTTAAAATCATGTTAAAAAATTCAGCTAAAGATCTTAATTTTATTTGTTTAGGACTTATAAGGAAACGTTAATTTTAGTTGATAATAACATACTTATCACTTCTATAATTCAACAGTTTGCTTACTTCGTGTGCGCTCAGTACAGGCTTTCTTTTGCAAAAACGACATAAAAAAAGCCTATCGACAATTATCGATAGGCTTATCAAGAAGAACGTTTTAGTTAGTTATTAGTCTTTCTTCTTTTTTTCTTCAGATTTGCTTACTGTATCGTACATCACCGGCGTTGCGATAAACAACGACGAATAGGTACCTACAACCACACCCACAATTAAGGCGAACATGAATCCGCGGATGGAATCACCACCAAAAATAAAGATGGCCAATAATACCACCAATGTGGTTAACGAGGTGTTCAAGGTTCTACTTAAGGTACTGCTCAATGATGAGTTTACCACACGGTTAAACGGCCAGTTGGTATGCTCGTTAAAGAACTCACGGATTCTATCGAACACTACCACGGTATCGTTTAATGAGTAACCAATTACCGTTAGTATAGCCGCGATAAACGCTTGGTTGATTTCCATGTTGAATGGCATAAACTTGTATGTAATGGAAAATACACCCAATACGATCAATACATCGTGGAATACGGCAGCAACCGCACCCAATGAATATTGCCATTTTTTGAATCGGAATAAGATGTAAAGGAACACCACGATTAACGATCCTAAAATAGCCCAAATAGAAGCTTGCTTAATATCATCGGCAATGGTTGGTGTTACTTTGTATGACTCCAACAAACCAACTTGTTTGTTTTCATCGTTTAAGTCGATAAACTGCTCATACGAGATACCCTCTAAATGCGGTACTAACGCATCGTATAGGTTTCTTCTGATTTCTTCATCTATTTCAGAACCTGATTCGTTTACCTTGTATTTCGTGGTGATTTTCAACTGATTGGCGTCACCAAAAGTTTTAGCATCGGCACTTCCAAATACATCGGGTTGCGACAGTAAATTAGTGATTTCTTCGGCACTGATATCTTGTGCAAAACGCACTTGATACGTTCTACCTCCAACAAAATCAACACCTTGATCTAAACCGTTAGTGAACAACGACCCTAAACTTAAAACGATAAGCACACCTGAAATGATGTAGGCGGTTTTACGTTTCTTCAAGAATTCGATATTGATATTTCTGAAAAGGTTTTTGGTGATTCCTGTAGCGAAATCCAATTTCCCACCACGATCTACGTGCCAGTCAATCAATAATCTGGTGATGAAAATAGCAGTAAATAACGAGGTTAAAATACCAATCAATAAGGTAGTAGCGAAACCTTTAATCGGACCCGTACCGAATACGAATAAAATCAATGCCGTTAAACCGGTAGTGATGTTGGCATCTAAAATAGAAGACAAGGCATTGCTGAAACCATCTTTTACAGAATCGATTTGTCCTTTGCCTTTCGCCAATTCTTCTCGGATACGTTCGAAAATAAGTACGTTCGCATCAACCGACATACCGATAGTCAATACAATACCCGCAATACCAGGCAATGTTAACACGGCTCCTAAACCAGATAATACACCGAAAATTAACACGATGTTCAATAGCATGGCTACATCAGCAAAAGCACCCGCTTTTCCGTAGTAGAAAATCATCCATAACAATACTAAAGCCAAAGCAATTAAGAATGATGTTGTACCGCTATCAATCGCCTCTTGACCCAATGATGGACCAACAACTTCACTTTGAATAATATCTGCAGAAGCTGGTAATTTACCTGCACGTAATACGTTGGCTAAATCGATGGCCTCATTTAAAGTGAAATCCCCTGAAATAGATGAGCGTCCACCAGCAATTGGGCCAGAAGTCACACCCGGCGCAGAGTACACTACATCATCTAAAACAATAGCGATTTGGCTGCCTTGCTGATACGCATTACCAGTCATTTCTTCCCAGATTTTAGCGCCTTTAGAGTTCATTTGCATCGATACTTCCGGTTTGTTTCCAACGGGGCTAAATTCATTGCTAGCATCTGTAACTACTGCTCCACTCAATGGTGGAGTATCTTCTCTGTTACCTACCAATCCATATAAATCGATAAGTTCGCTATTCTTTTCTGGCTTACCGAAAACAAATTTCGTGTAACGCATTTCGGCAGGCAATAAGGCTCTCACCTCATCGCGGTTTAAATAATCAAGAACGGTTTCTTTGTCCTTAATTTCAAATTTGGCGATGATTGGACCTCCTTGGTAACCCACGCCTCTAATTAATTTTCCTAATGGATTGACATTATTGTCAACCGCTGTTGAATCCGTTTGGCTATCCCCCAAAAGGTCATCAATTTGTGAATCTTGGGCATCTTCTTCATCTTGACTTTCAACTTCCGCAGTTTGGGTTTCATCCTCTACAATGTCTTTCAACACGGCATCGGCCTGACCTAAAAACTGGTAAAACATTTCACCTTTGTAGGCATCCCAAAATTCCAATTGGGCAGTACTTTGTAGTAACGACTTGGCTCTTTCTACATCCTTAACACCAGGCAATTCCACCAAGATACGCCCTGATGTTCCTAAACGCTGAATGTTTGGTGAAGTAACACCAAACTCATCGATACGCTTACGCAATACTTCAAACGCTGAAACGATAGACTCGTCGATTTTAGTTTCGATGATGCTCTTCACCTCATCGTCGCTCATACTGCCGTCAATTTCCCCATCCAATTCTTTCGTATAGAAAATATCTGGTGAAGCCAATTTGGTATCGCCTTTAATCTTATCGAAAGCCGTGAAGAAATCCTGTAAATAGGTATTTTGGCTATTCTTTTGAAGCTCGGAAGCGTCCTCTAAAGCTTTGTTGAACACAGGGTCGCTGGTATTGTTTGCTAATCCTTTCAAAATGTCTTTTACAGACACCTGAAGAATTACGTTAATACCACCTTTTAAGTCTAAGCCAAGGTTCATGGCTTTTTGCTTCACTTCGTTATAAGTGAACTTTGCAATACCTATATTGAAAACCGTATCGGTGGCTATCGACTGAAGATAGTTGGCCTCTTCTTGACTACGCTTGGCGCGGTAATCGTCTTCGGTTTCCGCAATTTTATTGATGGCTATTTCTTCAGCCTCATTTTCAATCTGGCTGGCTTTGAAGGTAAACGACAGCTGGTAAAGGCTGACCAAACCAAACAAAACCGCAAATAATTTTACTAATCCTTTATTTTGCATTTTTTGAGTTATTTAATGTCTTTTATTTTGTCCCAAAAATGGGTGGGCAAATATAATTTTTTAAGCCCAACTTCGACAAATTTTATTTTTTTGATGAATGTATAGCCATACCATTTTACTTTTGGCGGCTATTAAAATGAATCATTTCTGAATGATAGGAATATAAAAACCCCTTAAGAATAGCTAGGCCCCGCCCTGCCCTCGGGAATTTTATGCGGAATATCTTTTGTGGCAATCTCGATATGTTTACAAATCGCCAATACCAGTTTTACAGCAACCTTTTCGTTGTCAACAACGGCAGGGTTGTAAAATAAACTGTAAGGCTCTACATAACGGTCGCTTTTGGTTTCAACCTGAAATACCAAATTGCCGTTTAAATCACCGCTTTGTCCATAATCGGTATGGATTTCAAAAACATCGATATTATAATCAATGCTCTTGTTCTCTTTTATGGGAAGGTTGCTCGGTTGTTCGTTATGGTTAACATCGAGGACTAATCCATCTGCTTTTGAAAGGCGTTTTTTTATGCTGACCGCATCTGAAGTAGAGTGGTAAGCAATGTTAACGCTGCCATTTTCGAGAATATCAACCTGAATGTTTTCGGCGCCTAAGCTTTGTAGTTGTTTTTTTAGGAGGTTGATGGTGCTTTGGGCATCGTCTGAAGACAGACCTTCCTCATTAAATTGCAGTACAATTTCTTGGTTGGGCAATACAGCTTGCTGCTGGTTTACCACACCAAATAAGGTAAGCGAAAAAATAAAAATGCTAATGCACCATCTTGCAATCATGCGCCAAATATAAAAAAATAAAGACTGTATTGCTACAGTCTTTAAAAAATATCATATTTTGAATGTACTGAATACTAAACCTCTAGCAACCCGTTGGTTTTTCTAACCCCTTCGGCACTAGATTTCATGTGTTCTTTTTCAGCTTCACTTAAAGGAATGTCAACGATTTCTTCAATACCGTTTTTACCTAAAACCACTGGCACACCAATACAGATGTCATTCAATCCGTATTCACCTTCCAAGAAGGTTGAACATGGGTAAATTTTCTTTTGGTCGCATGCAATGGCTTGTACCAAACCGCTTACCGCAGCACCTGGTGCATACCAAGCAGAAGTTCCTAATAATTTAGTCAATGTAGCTCCACCCACTTTAGTATCGGCAGCCACTTGCTCTAAACGCTCCTCGCTTAAAAATTCTGAAACTTTAATACTGTTTCTTGTAGCGTGAGAGGTTAAAGGCACCATACCTGTGTCGCTATGACCACCAATTACCATACCATCTACATCGCTAATAGGCGCACCCAAAGCTTCGGCCAAACGGTACTTGAAACGAGCAGAATCTAACGCACCACCCATACCAATGATTCGGTTTTTAGGCATATCAAGCGATTTGTGCGCTAAATACGTCATAGTATCCATTGGGTTACTCACCACAATAAGGATCATGTTTGGAGAATGTTCAAGTAAACTTGTAGCAACAGATTTTACAATACCGGCGTTAATACCAATTAATTCTTCGCGAGTCATTCCCGGTTTACGTGGAATACCAGAAGTAATGACACAAATATCACTGTTTGCGGTTTTGCTGTAATCGTTGGTTACACCCGTAATTTTAGTATCGAACCCGTTTAAAGATGCACATTGCATCAAATCCATAGCTTTACCTTCGGCGTAGCCTTCTTTGATGTCTAACAATACCACTTCCGATGCAAAATCTTTAATAGCAATATACTCTGCACAACTGGCACCAACTGCTCCTGCACCTACTACTGTTACTTTCATTTTTTGTTTATTTTTAGTTACTTGTTAATTATTTATCAATTTGTGAAATTTTGATTTTAAAAACCTAACATCCCACAATTCAAACCATGCGAAATTACGAATTAAAACCTTTTTAATAAAAAAGTGCGGGACAAAATCCCGCACTTTTAAACAAAAATTAAATATAACTAACTAAAACTAAATAAATTCATTTTTTACATGTGATAAATTATCTAAATCCAAAGTTTATACCTACAGAAAAGGCATTGAACTCCGATAAATGATATTCGGCATTGAGCCTAAAAAATCCCAACTTTAACTTTAAACCTGCTGTACCCCTAACGGAAGACACCTCACTGGACACCGAAAAGGGATCTTCGTAAGTTCTGGTCACAAATGGCCCTCCCGTAACGGTATAGGTTCCCAAAACATCCGATTCTGACTTTCCTTTAATATAGCCCAAACCACCATAAAAATTGATAACGGGGAGCTTAGTCGACGCTACCAACTGAAAAAGCATGGTATTCGTATTACTTTCAACACGTTGATTTTCGCCATCAATACCTGAAGACTCTGTAATATTATAAGAGCCATTTAAATGAGTATAAGCTACAAGCCCAGAAACAGCTACTGGCATATACTTATCGGCAGGCAACCATTTGGTCATTTCAAATTGCAAACCGGCACCATACATGCTTAAGGTTACATCATCTGTATCTACCTTGGGAACGAAACGTGCTTTCAATTCAATACCTTGACTTAACCCAATCGCCCCTTGTATAAAAGCTGTAGGCAATAAATTAGCACTGGCATCTCCAATTCCCGTGGGCAAGGTTATTTGTTCTGTTAGCACAGGGTTATCGTTATCCCTAATAATCAAATCTATATCAGGGTCGTTTTCTCCCAAAACACTAGCAACGGCTCTTGTTCTAAGGCTGGAGTTGTCAGCAAACTCAACTGTAAAATCTTCTGTTTCATACAGATCTAAGTCCATCATAAATGATTTGTTTTCGTCTTGAACAGTTGCTGCATTTGCAACGATTGATATTTCAAAACCACCTAATGGCTTGGCATCGGCCGTATTAAACCAATTGGCGTTCATACTGTGCATCAAGCCTTTGGTTCCCGGTTTCAAATAATCGTCAGTGAAGCGTTCAGCATTTTCAACACCAAAAGCAAATAAGGCGTCTATGTCTTGTGCTTTTGAAAGAAATACCGATAAAAATAGCAATATAAATAAAGCTTTCTTTTTCATTATGTAGATTTTGGTTTTACGAATATAGGGAAAAATCAATACAAAACAACATTTAATCGAAAAAATATGTTTTTAATCGATGTTTCAAACTAAAATTTAACTCTTAAACTAATGTTTGGTGTTAATCCAAGAGAGGTATTATTAACCATAATCGCCGATTCGCTATCATTAGGATCGACCTCATAATAGCGATTGATGCTGTTCTTTCTATTCAAAATATTAATAACACCTGCTCGAACAGTCCCATCAATGTCATTTGAAATATCAAATTGGTAACGTACAGAAGCGTCCCATCTTATAAAGTCATCGAGATTTTCACCATTTGGGGTATCATAATTAACTATAACGTTATTCCCGTCCTGAACGGTTTCATTACCTTCCAAAGGCTTCGTATAGGGGTGCCCCGTACGCCATATTCCGCCTGTAGACAATTCTACATCATCAGAAACACTATAATTGATTGCCATCGACACCGAGTGCCTAATATCCACATTATTTGGAAACACTGATGGCGTAATGTTTTTAAATTCGTAATCGTTAACACTATAGGTGTAACTCAACCACGTACTGAATTTTTGAGCCGTTTTATTAATTAAAAACTCAACACCTTTGGCCGTGTAGCTTCCCGAGGCATTGACATATTGAAAATTATTGTAAAACCCTTGGTTTGATGCCGTAATGCCATCAACATATTTGTAAAACCCCTCCACATCTAACATTAAATTATTATGGTTGAACTCTACCCCGAAAGAGCCTTGTTTACTTTCTGAAATGGGAATGGACCCGTTGTTGGCCAAAATCCAGCGTCGGTTTTCAACCCCCAGAAAATCGTCCTGAAAATCGATGATTTGTGTGGCCGACTGGTTTTTAAATTCTCCCTGCAATTTTAAGGCGAATTGATTGCCTAGTTTTTGGCGCACATTCAATCGGGGCTCCAAAATGAACTTACTGAATTTCTGAAAGTAGTTACCTCGCACCCCCAACCTAAAATAGGTCCGATTGTTATTAAATTCCAGTTCACTAAACAGCGCGTGGTTAAGCAACACATCTTTTTTAGTTTTATCGTACGATGGCGCACTAACCGTGGTTTCGTTTAAAATACCGATTTCGCTAAATTGATAACCATTCAAAAAATTAAGGGTTTCACTTAATTTCAAGTTAGTTTTTAATTTTAGTCCGGTTTCCAATACTTCGTTGGCTTGGGTCAATCTTTGATCAGTTTCAATTCTAAAATCAATCGCATCCACATTATATTTAGAGTAAAATGAAGTTAACTCTGTGGAAAACGAATCATTCCAAACGGCATTCCAACTCCCTCCAAATCCTAAATTGTCCTGCTTTAAATTACTGGTTTTAGACTCCGTTTCACCCTGATTATTGGCATAACTTTCGTTATAATCCAAATTATTATGAATGCTGATAACATGTGCCCGAAACTTGTGGTTATCATTTAAATCGAACAGCAGTTTTGCTGAGTAATCATAAAAGAAAAAGTCTGACGACCGATTACTTTCACTTATGTTATCGCTATTGGTGGTGAGTTCGCTATCTTGAAAACTGCGCTTAAAATAATTATCGTAAGTAGGCGAATTAAAAACATCGGTAAACGAGCGACGACCAGAAAAATGCAATCCCAATTTTTTAGAAATGGGCACTTCCAAATACGCATCGGCATGAATTAAATTGGCCCCAAAACCACCAGAAATGGTTTCAGCAATCTCATTTTTAGTGAACATATTAATGGTACTGGAAACACCATCGCTAAACTCGGCAGATGTTCCATTTTTAGTCACTTCCACTTTACTGGTTAAATACGGATTGTACGCCGAAATGAGTCCGAAAAAATGCCCCGAGTGATACATTTTTATACCGTCCCAAAGTATTAAATTTTGGTCGTTGGTACCGCCCCGCACATTGATATTGGCAATACTTTCATTCACACTTTCAATTCCAGGAAGCGCTTGAATGGACTGCAACACATCGGGTTCGGTAAGACCAGGCAATACACCAAATTTTTCCGTGTTTAAAATGGTACTTCCGTCAATTCGTTTCTGTAAACCTGTGGTAAGGAATTTAGAAATCACGACTTGGTTAAGGGCTTCATTCTTTTCGTCAAGCACAATAGTTTTACAAGCTGTCTCGTTCGCCCTTAGGTCTCTGGCGTTTAAAACTACGGCGTCATACCCCAAATACGACAAGATAATTTGTTGATTTATTCCAACCTGTTCTAAACTAAACTTGCCTTCAATATTGGTTATGGTGCCTTTTGAGCCATTTTGAACAACGACCGACGTCCCCATTAACGGCAGGCTATCAGCTCCCGAAATCACTACCCCACATACGGTAATCTTTTTGTCGATAGTTGTTACAGCAATGTACCGGGAATCGAGAATCTTAAAATTAAGATGGGTAACAGCGTTTAAATGGTCTATAATTTGATTTAGGGTCTCCGATTCTTGCGGAGCATCAACAATAACATCTTTTACATCAGTTTCTGAATACGAAAATTTAACTTCAAACTTAGCCTCCAAAACAGGAAACAGCTCCAGCAACGATAGCTTATTTTGCTGCTGAAAACCAAAAGCAAAATTTATATAAAGTAGAAAAAAAACGAGACTTTTTTTATTCAGATGCATAGTTATACAACTCTACTTGCTTTCCATTTATTTTATAACTTAATTTTAATGGTATGGTTACAGACTGTAGCGCTATGTTTTTATCGGTGTGCGTAAACGTACCCGAAAAGGTTTTTGAAACATCTACTTTCGAAGCTTCAATGCTGATATCGTACTGAATTTCCAATTCGTCAATGACTTGCCAAAGCGGCACATTATCAAAGCTCGATTCTTTTGCCAACCACGATGGGGTTTCGGCATTAAAATCAGGCACCTCAACAACGTTACCATTAACCAATCTAAAGGTTTTTCCGGGTTTTAAAATCGTTTCCTTTTTAGCGGAAGTCACTTTCACCGAACCTTCATAACACATTACTTCAAAATAGTTTTCGCGTTCCTTTACGTTAAACTGAGTACCCAACACTTGAATGTTCCCAGCTTCGGTTTGCACGGTAAAGGCTTCCCCTTTGGTTACCTTAAAAAAGGCTTCACCATCCAATTCCAACGTTCTGTTGCTTTTCCATTCTTTTTTATTGAACGACAATTTAGATTGGGCATTCAATATCACTTCAGAATCGTCGGGAAGGCTCAAAACCTCGGTCTGTGCCATTTGCGTTTCAAATGATTTGGTATTATTGAAGAACAAAAAGTAAGATGATGTTAGCAACACCACTAAAACGGCCGCTACCTTTAAGAACGATTTAAAGTTTAACGGAATCACCTTTGGCTCGGCTTTTTTGAGCGTTCGATTTTTAAATTGCTCTAGGGCTTTTTGGGCATCGACTTTAGGCACACTGAACTGTTTGGCATAAAACCCCATCTTCTCGAGCGCCGAAAAGTCTTCTTCGGGATAACGCTTTTTGATTTCTTCGCCAGAAATCTCGCCGTTAAACCATTTTAATATGTCGTTTTCCTTATTCATTTTTATATGCTTTGTACAAACAAGACACCTTTAAGTCTTTTTACCCTACCTTAAGTTATATATTTTCAATGTGTTTGCGTAAAATTTTAAGTGCGCCGCTCATGCGTTTTTCAACGGCTTTTTGAGAAACATCCAGCAATTCGGCAATTTCGCGGTACTTTTTCCCTTCAATCCTGTTCATTAAAAATACCTCACGTTGGGCTTCAGAGAGTAATGCCATGGCAGCCTGCAATTTCTTTTTAAACTCTTCTTCCTCTAATAAATATTCGGGGCTCTCGTTGTTTTCATCAATATAAGGGGCGGCTTTGGCATACTCCATCACCACCTTATTGTGCTTTACCTTGTTTAAAAAAAGATTATTCACCGTGGTAAACAAATAGGTTTTTGCTTTGGTGAAATCAATTTTGGCACAATTCTCCCAAATTTTTGAAAAGGCATCCTGCACCAAATCCAAGGCATTATCCTGGTCTCCGCATTTATAATAGGTAAAATTACTGGCGTGCTGCACGTGTTTTAAATAAAACTCATTAAAGTAGGCTTCTTCACAAAGCTTGGCATCGCTTTTCGTCATAGTCAAATTGGTCTTAATCAAGTTCAATTGTCATTACAAAAGTATAGTAAAATTATTTAGTTGCCGTTTAATTTAACAAACCGCTCTTTTTCAGCTGTAAAAGCCATTTAGAAAAAATTTTTAAAAAAAAGGTAGGGTAAAAAAACTTTTGGTTGTCTTAAGGTCACAAAGCACAAAGCGTGCTATTAAAATGAAAATTTAACCCAAATTAATAATTATGAAAACTTTAAAATTTATTACCGCAACCTTACTTTTAGTTGGTTTTAGTTTAACATCTTGTCAAGATAACGACGATAACGTTACCCCTAGCGCCGATAACGCCAATGCAGCTACTTCGCCAACGGCAAGTAACTTAAAACGTTCATCAATGCACAAAGGTGACCATGATGATTTTTTAGACGGCGTTTCTTGTTCGTCTATCCTACTTCCAGTTACCGCTACCGTTAACGGCACCGAAGTTACTGTAGCCAGTGAATCTGATTACGAAACAGTAACCGATATTTTAGCCGAATACAATGATGACGACGATAGTGTAGTATTGCATTTCCCTTTAACGGTTAAATTGAGCAACCATACTGAAGTTACTATTTCTAACCAAATTGAGTATAATGCTTTAATGACAGCTTGCGAGCAAGCAGATAACGCTACTGAAGATGCTATTAATTGTTTAGACATCAATTTCCCTATTAGCATTTTTACCTTCAATCTTAATTTAGAGCAAACTGGTAGTGTTGTGTTGGAGTCTGACCAAGAACTTTATGCTTACATGGACGACTTTGGCGATGATGCTTACTTTGCCGTAAACTACCCTATTACTGCCACAATGAGCAACGATACACAAGTTACCATTAGCAGCGATATGGACTTGAGCACAAAAATTACTGAATGTTTGGCTACCGAAGATGAAATGGAAGAAGCCCAGGAGGACGCCGAAGAAGTTGAATCTATTTTAGTTGAAGGTGCTTTTAAAGTACAATCATTCATCGAAGCGAGCGTAGATAAGGCTAATACTTTTGCCGACTACACCATTACTTTTGCTGGCGACATGTCTTGTTTAGCTCAAAATACTGCAGACTCTACAGCAAACGATATTCAAGGTACTTATGAAGTTGCTGCAGAAACCGAGGTTAATTTAAATTTAAACTTTAGCAGCAATTCTACTTTGCAGTTGCTTAACCATTCATGGGAAGTAACTAGCTACACCCAGAACTCCGTTACCCTTCAAAGTTCTGCCAATGCGGCCATAACTTTGGTTCTTAACCGAGTTTAACACTTTGCTATTATCAATTTCCCAAACCGGTAGGCCAATTGAGGTCTGCCGGTTTTTTTTGTTTACAAAAACATCCTTTATAACTATATTTCGAAAAAAAATAAGTTTTTGGGTAGGGTAAACAGAAAATGAGTTGTCTTAACTACAGAAAGAGAAAACAAATCTAAAATGATTATCATGAAAAATTTTAAATTAGTAACCGCAATCTTATTAACATCAATATTCAGTTTCACTTCCTGCCAAGATGAAATAGATAGCGAAAACGGGCAAAACCCAAACACCAATTCGGCCACTTCGCCAACAGCAAGCAACTTAGAGCGTTCAGCCATGTACGATGGTAGCTTTGACGACTTTATCGACGGCATGTCGTGTTCTTCAATTTTATTCCCTTACACCGCCACCATAAATGGCACAGAAATCACTCTTTTAAGCAAACTGGATTATAGTTTGGTTTTAAATATTTTGGGCGAAATTATTAGCGACAACGATGTAATCAGCTTCCAATTTCCTTTAACAGTAAAACTGAGCAACTACACCGAAGTACAAGTATCCAACCAATCTGAATTGGATGCATTAATGGACGCTTGTGAAGAAGCTGAAGAAAATGCCGAAGATGCCATAAACTGCTTCGACATCGATTTCCCCATCTCCATTTTAACCTACAGTTTAAATGCCGAGCAAACCGGAAGCGTAGTGATTGAATCTGAACAGGAACTTTACGCCTACATTAACAACTTTGGAAACGACCAATTGTTTGCCGTAAACTATCCAATTACCGCAACCTTAAACGGACAAAGTAATACGGTTGTTGAAATTACCAGCGACATGGACTTGCAAACCAAAATTAACGAATGTTTGGCCAATGAAGACATGGAAGAAGAGGCCGAAGAAAATGCCGCTAGTCTGGAAACTATTTTAGTTGAAGGCGCTTTTAAAGTACAGTCGTTCGTATCTGCTGGAGTTGATACCGCTGATGCCTACGCCGATTACACCATTGATTTTGCCAATGATTTAAGCTGTACTGCCGAAAATACGGTAAGCACAACTATTGAAAACGTAGAAGGTACTTACGAAGTCGCTTCAGTAACAGAAGTATTCTTAACATTAAATTTTTCAAGCAATGCCAGTTTCGAATTGTTAAACCACACTTGGAAAGTAACCAGTTATTCTGAAAACTCAATCGAATTACAAAGCACAACAAATGCAGCCATAACTTTAGTTTTAGCCCAAATATAAACTAGATTTGCATTTGCTACGTATGTTATGGTAAAAACAGCCGCTTTTCAAAAAAGCGGCTGTTTTAAAAATTAAAATCCTATTTTAGGCTTTAAAAATTGTAAAACAGATGTTACGAACCTTAAAAACATCCCTTATAGTCCTGACCTTAATCGGTTTCCTTCAAGGCTGTACTAAAGACCAAAATTCCGAAAACCAAGAAAACACCATTAATGTTAATGCCAATAAACAAGCAACGGGAAGTTCATCAAACGATCTGTTATCGAGCAACACCTTTACCCGTATGGAAATTCAATTGGCCTACGTTAAAGGGTTCGATCCTACACAAGCAGCCATTAACAATTTTGTATCTTTTTTGGAAGCCAGAACCCACAAACCAGATGGCATTTCGGTTGAAAAAATAGAAATTCCTTCTCCGGGAATAGACCAACTAAGTATTAATGACATTGCCGATATTGAAAACACCTACCGCACCAAATACAACAATGGAAACACTATTGCTGTTTGGGCACTTTTTGTGGACGGTGAATCGGATAAAAACGACGGCAACAATGTGGTGCTCGGTTCTGCTTATTGGAATACATCTTTTGTTATTTACGAAGAAACTCTAAGAGAATTTAGTAATAGCCCCGTTGAACCCAGTCGAAGTGTATTGGAAACCACGGTTATTAACCATGAATTCGGACACATTTTAGGACTTACCAACTTGGGAGCTCCGCTACAAAGTGAGCATGAGGACAGCGAACACCCCAAACATTGCGACAACAATGATTGTTTAATGTATTGGGAAGCCGAATCTGGAGCTGCTGTTGGTAATATGGTCAATTCTGGATCGGCTCCACAATTAGGTCCCGAATGCATAGCTGATTTACAAGCCAACGGCGGAAAATAAAATTTACAAAAACCCTAAACATTATAAATTATGAAAACCTATTTTTTATCAATTTTATCGATTTTAACCCTTTCATTTAGTGCTATGGCACAAGACGGCAACAGCAATACAGGAAACGCCGGATTAAAATTTGGTTACAACTTGGCCGCCGTAAGTTTTGATGGCGACACCGAAACAGGTCAGCGACATGGATTCCATGTGGGCTTCTATGGTGAATCGTTCCTTGCCGAAGCCGTTGCGTTGCAAATAGAGGTTTTATACTCACAACAAGGTTACGAATTAGAAGATGGCAGCGGTACCTTCACACAGAAGTTAGATTACATTACCATGCCACTATCTTTAAAAATCTATCCTGCCAACACCTTTTATTTGGAGGCTGGACCACAAATTGGCTTGGCGATTTCCCACAAAGAAGAGTTTGATAGTAATTTTAACCTATTCGACACCTCTCGTGAGTTTGAGCCCAACAATTTCGATTGGGGATTCAATTTCGGTGCCGGTTTTAAAACCGAATCTGGTGTATCTTTGGGTGTGCGTTACCACCTGGGTATGGGCGACATTTACGACCAAGGCAGCCCGCAAAACAGAGTATGGCAGTTCTCGTTAGGATTCGATTTTTAAAAATTACCGAAAACATAAAAACATCAAGGTTGGCTTAAATATTTAAACCAACCTTTTTTTATTTAACATGATTTTAAGGGTAGGGTAAAACAACTTTTGGTTGTCTTAATTATGAAAGCCAATAAAGGCAACATAATTACAAACTAAAAGTCATGAATATATTTAAAACATCATTATTCACTCTGGCCCTTTTATTTTCGTTTGGAGGTTTTGCGCAAGAACAAGCCGCAGCCACCGAAACTAAAATGGACAAAAAAACGTATTACCAAAAACGTGCTGAGGAAGACGCGAAATTCGAGCAACAATTTAACGCAGAAACCAAAGCCGAAGAAGAGCAATTTTGGAAAGAACAAAAAGCATACGAAAAAAACCTGAAGAAAAAAGACAAACAGGCTTATAAAGCCTACATGAAAGGAAAGCGAGATGCCTACGCAGAGCATTACGAGCACTGTAACCACCATTGTCACCATAGCGACCATTATTATAACCATGCTTCATTTTACTATTACAGGTACGACGGGTACTACCACCGCCCCCATTACAGAAGTGGTATAAACACCCGGGTAAGCATTGGCACACCCAGTATACGATTAGGGGCGTTTTAAACGTAGGTTTTTAAAACGAAATAGGCTATCCAAAATTGGATAGCCTATTTTTATGCACTTATTTTTATAAAAGTTTACGCGTCAATATTGGCGTAAACGGCATTTTTCTCAATAAAATCTCTACGTGGTGGCACTTCATCACCCATTAACATAGAGAAAATTCTATCGGCTTCGGTACCGTTATCAATTTGCACCAAACGCAGGGTTCTAAACTCTGGGTTCATAGTTGTATCCCAAAGCTGCTCGGCGTTCATCTCACCCAAACCTTTGTATCGTTGGATGTTGGCCGTTCCTCCGTACTCTTCAACCAACGCATCACGTTCTTTGTCATTCCAAGCGTAGGCCTTTTTACTACCTTTCTTAACCAAATACAATGGCGGAGTTGCAATATAAACGTGTCCGTTTTCAATCAGTTCCTTCATATATCTAAAGAAGAACGTTAAAATTAACGTCGCAATGTGGCTACCGTCAATATCGGCATCACACATAATCACGATTTTGTGGTAACGCAATTTTGAAAGATTCAAAGCTTTGCTGTCTTCTTCCGTACCTATGGTTACCCCAAGTGCGGTAAAAATATTTTTAATCTCTTCGTTTTCAAAAACCTTGTGCTGCATGGCCTTTTCAACGTTTAGAATTTTACCTCTTAACGGAAGAATAGCCTGAAAGTTTCTATCACGGCCTTGTTTTGCCGTTCCACCTGCCGAATCACCCTCTACCAAAAATACTTCGCATTTTGTTGGGTCTTGTTCTGAGCAATCGGATAATTTCCCTGGCAACCCCCCTATACTCATGGCTGTTTTACGTTGTACCATTTCGCGAGCCTTTTGTGCCGCATGGCGTGCTTGAGCCGCCAAAATCACTTTTTGCACAATGGTTTTGGCATCGTCTGGGTGCTCTTCCAAATAATCGGTCAACATTTCTGAAACCGCCTGGCTCACAGAAGCCGAAACTTCTCGGTTACCCAATTTCGTTTTGGTTTGTCCCTCAAACTGTGGTTCAGCCACTTTTACGGAAACAATAGCCGTTAACCCTTCACGGAAATCATCACCCGAAATATCAAATTTCAGCTTATCCAACATGCCCGATTCATCGGCATATTTTTTAAGCGTGTGCGTCAATCCACGACGGAAACCCGATAAATGTGTTCCCCCTTCGTGGGTATTGATATTGTTTACGTACGAATGTAAGTTTTCAGCATACGAAGTATTGTAAACCATCGCCACTTCAACGGGAATACCATTTTTTTCGCCTTCAAAAGCAATCACGTCTTGCATTAAAGGTTCGCGAGTGGCGTCCAAATATTTCACAAATTCGGTCAATCCCTCCTCTGAGTTGAACGTTTCCCCTTCAAAAGAACCATCTTCCTTTTTACTTCTTCGGTCTATTAAATGAACCGTGATTCCTTTATTCAAAAAGGCCAATTCACGCAAACGGCTAGCCAAGGTGTCGTAGCTATATTCCAAAGTTTGTTGAAAAATAGTCCCATCTGGCTTAAAAGTTACAATAGTTCCTCTTTTATCGGTTTCTCCAATAGCTTTTACGGGATACAAGGCTTTTCCGCGCTCGTATTCCTGCTCCCAAATTTGTCCGTTACGATAAACCGTAGCTTTTAAATGTTCTGACAAAGCGTTAACACAACTTACACCAACACCGTGCAGACCACCGGAAACCTTATAGGAATCTTTATCGAATTTACCTCCAGCACCAATTTTGGTCATTACCACCTCAAGTGCCGAAACGCCTTCTTTTTTATGCAAATCTACTGGGATACCACGACCATCATCTTCAGTAGTAATCGAGTTATCTTCGTTAATAGTAACGGTTATATTGTTACAGTGCCCGGCTAGCGCCTCATCAATGGAGTTATCAACCACCTCGTAAACCAAATGGTGCAATCCGCGCACCCCAACATCTCCAATGTACATAGACGGACGCATACGTACGTGCTCCATCCCTTCGAGGGCCTGGATACTATCTGCCGAATAGCCCTGCTTGTTCAAATCTTCGTTTGCTTCGCTCATATCTTCTTTAATCTAAATTTTGTTAGGTGTTGTTCACAAAAAAAGATGCCTTTTGAGCATCCTTTTGAACACAAACAAATATACGAAATTTTCAGCTACAAAGGAAGCTTTTTATCGACCCGCGCATAAAATTATCAACATTTGTTGATTACTCAAAAACGCCTTAAATCGTCTAAAAAACATCTTAAAATGGATTTTAGCCACTTTCACCCCACTCCCCTAAGCCCAAATTTCGCAAAACCGTTCTCTGGCGCTTATTTCAATTTGCCACACACATATCATTTCAAAAGAAACAGACGAATTATAGCCTATTACCGCCCGAAATTAGGCTAAACAATTGCACTTAAAATCCCTAAACCTGATTTATATCAGAATTCAGCGGCAAAGTTCACACTAATTTTGCATTGAATCTTTAGAAACCCTTATACATGACACCTGAAAGAAGCGTTTTAAACCTGTATATTTCTATTTTTGCACTGATTATTTCTACAGTCGCCAGCGGCCAGACAGAACCATTTAAGCCCACTCTAAAATGGAATATCACCTCTCAATTTTGGATGAGGTATTCCGATTTAAACGAGGGTTCGATTATTCACGGCGAGCCAACCTCGCAGTTTTTCGATATTTCTATTCGCCGATTGCGCATTCCGGTTTCATCGCAAATCTCTCCTAAGGTTTTTGTTTATGCGATTTTTGGCGGCAACAATTATAATTTTAAAGGAAATGATTTCCCTATTGAGATTTTAGATCTGTACGCCGAATATTCCTTTGGCAAATTCTTAGAAGTCGGCATTGGAAAATCCGGGTGGCAAGGCTTGAACCGTTGGAACATCCGTTCCAGCAGCACACTCATGGGGCTAGACTCTCCCTTATTCACACTTAACTCCGTTCAAATTAACGACGATGTTGGCCGTTTGTTCGGCTTTTGGCTTAAAGGCCAAGCCGGAAAGTTCGATTACAGAATGGCGTTTAACCGGCCGTTTTATGTGAAAACTATTCCCAACGGCGCCGTAAACTTTGCCAATAACAAACCACGGGTAAAAACTTCAGCCTATGTGAAATATCAATTTTTTGAACACGAATCGAATAAATCGGCTTACCAAATTGGCACCTATATGCAAAACAAAAAAGTATTCAATATTGGAGCTGGATTTCAATATCAGCCGGAAGCCATGAGCGATGGTGACACCAATCTACCGGAAACAAACATTTACGACATCACTCATTTTGCTGCTGACTCCTTCATAAATCTTCCTCTAAAAAATGGTAATGCCATTACAGCTTATTTAGGCTATTACGACTACAATTTTGGAAAAGATTACATTAGGAACGTTGGCGCCAACAACCCTACAACAGGCGGTGGCACCGACTTTAACGGTTCGGGCGTGGCCTTCCCGATGATTGGCACCGGCACATCATGGTACGGGCAGTTTGGTTATGCTTTTAAACCTACAAACATTTTTAACCACATGGCCGTTATCCAACCGAATATCGCCGTACAGCATTCCGATTGGAACCTCCTAAACAACAACATGACCGTTTTCGACTTTACCGTTAACTTTTTTGTGAACGGCTCGCATAAAGATAAAATTAGTTTGGGCTACCAACACCGTCCTATTTTTAATGCCACAACACTGCAACAGAAAAACTACAAAGGCATGGCCGTTTTGCAGTATCAAATTTCGTTTAAATAATAAAATCAGCTCTTCAGCTTATCCGTTTTCAGAAGTAAAAACCACCAACTTTTGTATTTGCTTAAAAAACCTGCAATTATAATTGTAGATTTTTAACAATTTGACAATAGCATATAGGTTATCTGTAAAACATGGTGCGCAGTACATTATTTCTACATATATTTGAGGCGCAAAAAAATGATGAACACTAATAACAACAATAATAATTTCAATAATCCTAACATTTAGGACTGGAAGGTTGTTGTTTAAAAATATGTAAAGCCTTCCGAGTTCGGAAGGCTTTTTTTTAATCTAAATAGTTAAGACATGAGCAAAATTATGACAGTCGATGTATTGTCGAGCATTAAAGGGGCGCAGCCCAGCGAGGCCGTAAATCAATTATTTGAGGTGATAAAAAACGCCAACGCAGCAAACAACAATGCTATTAACCATAATATCAGCAGTGTGTCTTTAGATGATTTACGCGAAGATGTGGTTATTGACAGCCCAGAAACGGAAAAACAAATCATTATCGAAAACTTCCCGAAAGAAAAAAACGGCTATTTAGTAGTCTCTAAAGTTATAGAAGAATAATCATGGACTCTCAAATACGCAGCATACACCAACAATTGGTGAACAAAGAAATTACTTGCACCGCTTTGGTTCAGGAAAAATTGGATTTACTGGCCAAGAACAGCCATAACACCGTGAACAGCCTATTAATCGATACCGCATTAAAATTGGCTAAAAAAGTGGACGATAAAATTGCTAATGGTGAAAATATCGGTCTTTTAGAAGGTATTCCCTTTGGCATAAAGGACGTTTACATGGTGCAGGGTACAGTAACCACGGCCAGTTCTAAACTGCTTAAAGATTATAAATCGGCATACACAGCAACGGCCATCCAAAAATTATTGGATGCCGGTGCTATTCCTTTAGTAAAAGAAAACTGCGACAGCTTTGGCCACGGATCATCGAGCGAAAACACCATTTTTGGTGCCGTAAAAAACGCCAAAAACCCCGATTTGGTTGGTGGTGGTTCTAGTGGTGGATCGGCAGTAAACGTGGCGTTGGATTACACGGTGTTTTCCATTGGTGGCGACACCGGTGGTTCTATTCGCCAACCAGCAGGTTACAATCACGTGTATGGTTTAAAACCTACTTACGGACGCATTTCGCGATACGGATTGATGGCTTATGCCTCGTCAACCGACTGTGTTGGCCCAATCGCGAAATCGGTTGAAGATATCCGAATTGTTTTAAATGTGATGAGTGGAAAGGACGCCAAGGACCAAACCACTTACGCTTCCGCGGAAATTTCAGAAGACAGTCTTACTTCTTCCGAAAACATAAAAACAGTGGGCTACTTTAAAAACTTTATTGAAAGTGAAGCCATCGACGATAAGGTAAAAACCGATTTTTTAGCAGCTATCGAAAAAATAAAAGCCAAAGGTATCGAGGTAAAAGCCTTAGATTTCTTTGAATCGAATACTTTGGTATCCACTTACTATACTTTGGCTATGGCCGAAACCGCTTCCAACCTTTCCCGATTGGACGGTACCAACTACGGCAACCGCATTGAAGCTGAAAATTTAAAGGAAACTTATGCTGTTACCCGTTCGGAAAACTTTTCGGAAGAAACCAAACGCAGAATTGTTGGTGGAAACCAAGTGCTTTCCCAAGGGTTTTCAGATGAAATTTACTTAAAAGGCTTAGCGCTTCGCGATGCCATTTCCAATAATTTCGAAGCGGATTTTAAAGCGGTTGATGTGATTATTTCACCCGTAACGCCAAGTACGCCACCAAAAATTGGGGATAGTCTAAAAGACCCACTGGCCATGTATTTAAGCGATGCTTATACCGTTGGGTTTAGCTTGGGGCAACTACCAACATTAACGATTCCGCAAGGCACCGAAACTGGGCTACAAATTACAGCCGCAAAAAATAACGACGAACTTGTTTTGAAGTTTGCTAACTTCTTAAAAGATACGATATAATGGACTTGGAACAATTAAACGATTTACTGAAAAAACACGAACTGGAGTTGGTCATTGGACTGGAAACCCACGTTCGATTGAATACCAAAACCAAACTGTTCTGTTCTTGTGCCAACCAGGAAACTGAAACTCCGAACACCAATATCTGTTCGGTATGTACTGGACAAATGGGTGTTTTGCCAGCCGTAAATAAAGAGGCGGTAAAAAAGGCCATTTACTTTGGAAAAGCCGTAAAATCGACTTTTGAAAATGAGGTGATTTCGTGGGACCGTAAGCATTACGAGTACCCCGATAACCCTAAAAATATTCAGATTACCCAATTCCATAACCCCATTATTCCCGATGGGCAAGTGTCGTGTTTCAGAAATGACGGTTCGCAATTTACGGTGAATTTAACGCAGGTCCATCTCGAGGAAGATGCTGCTAAATTGATGCACGAAAAGAAAATTTCGTTGGTCGATTTTAACAAAGCCGGGGTTCCCTTAATTGAAATAGTTACCGAGCCCTGCATCCGTCATATCGAAGATGCTTCAACCTATGCGCAGTACATTCAGCGTATTGTTCAAAACCTAAAAATTTCTGAAGCCAACCTTGAAAAAGGGGAATTCAAATCGGATGTTTCCGTTTCACTCCGAAAAAAACACACTTACAATTTAAATCCGCGTACCGAGATAAAAAACCTCAACTCGTTTAAATTTATGGTCGAGGCTTTAAAAGAGGAAGTTGAAAAACAACTCAACTATTATTTGGAGCACAAAGAGTTTAGACCAGACCAAACTACCGTGCTTTTTGATGCCGATTTAAAGCAGACCAAAACCATGCGTAAAAAGGAATTCGAGGCCGATTACCGTTTCATATCGGAGCCAGACCTTCCTTTTGTAAACATAAAAAATGCCGTCGAGTCGATTGATGTCGATATAAGCGCGCTGCCCTTTGCCGTAGAGCGCATCTTGATAAAAGGCGGCGTTTTACCACAGGATGCTAAGTTTTTTACGGCCGATTCGCTGCGTTCGGAAACCTTTGTTGCCATTAACAACCAACTGCACGACCCATCGTTTGTTGCCAAGACACTGACCAATAACATCAAGCCCGAAGATTATTCGAGCATTAAAAACCTAGCTGATTTTATTGAAATTTTCAGCTTGTTTAAAGATGAAAAGGTAACGCCAGTATTGGCACAACATGCTATAAAATCGTTGTTGGCCGATGCGCAATTCGACTACAAAACTTATTTTGAGGAAAACACCATTTCTGAAGAAAAAATAGGAGCGGCCATCGCCAAAGTGATTTCAGAAAACGAAGCCATTGCGAACGATATTAAAGCTGGAAACCAAGGCAAAGCCGGTATTTTAGTCGGAAAAGTGATCAAAATTATTGGCAAAGGCGCCTCTGGAAAAGTGATCCGCGAAGGTATTTTGAAGCAATTGGCTGGTGATTCTAACGTAAGCTCAAAGACCGAAACCAATAGTACCAATGATGTCAAGCTGAGCGCAGTCGAAGCTAGAAAAACCACCAAACAGCAAGAAGAAGTATTGCCTCAAATTCCTATTGTGGTAAAGGATGAATACCGCACACACCTCATCACCGATATTACTGATGACAACATTGACGAAAACGTCACCTTTTCGGGCTGGGTAGCCAGTGTGCGCGACCACGGCGAGCTCATGTTTATCGATTTACGCGATTCGAGTACCGAAAAATTCCAAGTGCGCTTAAGTCGCGAGTCGTTCCCGAATTTAGATGAATTGGTGCGATTGAAACCCGAATCGGTTATTTCGGTTTCCGGGAAAATCGTGCAACGAAAAGAAGACGATTACAACCCGAGCTTACGCACTGGAAAAATTGAATTGGAAGCCACCGAACTGGATATTTTAAACCTATCAAAAACACTTCCGTTTGAAATTAAACGTGCCACTAAAACCAACGAAAACACCCGTTTTCAGTACAAATATTTAGACCACAGAAATGACGATGTGCGCCGCGTTATTGTTAACCGCCACAAAGTCATCAAATTGATGCGCGATATTCTGGACAACGAAGATTTCCTTGAAATAGAAACCCCTATTTTAAGTGCCGGAACCGATGAAGGTGCCCGAGAATTTATCGTGCCATCGCGTAAGCAGGCCGGAGCGTTTTATACACTTCCGCAAGCCCCGCAGCAGTTTAAGCAAATGCTTATGGTGAGCGGTTACGAAAAATATTTCCAATTAGCTCGCTGTTTTAGGGATGAAGATTCTCGTGGCGACCGCCAACCGGAATTCACCCAGTTGGATATTGAGATGGCCTACGCTAGCATGCAGCAAATTATTGATTTGAACACCAAAATGTTCAATGAAATTGTTGAAAAAATTTACGGCAAAAAATGGATTTTACGTCCGTTTGAAGTGCTGACATACAAACAAGCGATGGACGATTATGGTTGCGACCGACCCGATTTACGCTTCGGTTTAAAACTGCAGGACATCACCGAAATTGTAAAGGACACCACCTTCCAGGTATTCAGCAAGCCTATTGAAGAAGGCGGTATTGTAAAATGCATTAAGGTTTCGGCCGAAGAGCAGGGCAAAAAACGCCTTTCAAAAGGACAAATTGAAAAGTTGACGGGCATTGCGCAACAGCATGGTTTGGGTGGCTTGGCTTATATTATCGTTAATGAAAACGATTTGCAATCGCCCATCATCAAGTTTTTGGGTGAGGAGATTGCCGCTGGAATCATTAAAGCCACCAACGCACAGGTGGGTGATATTGTGTTCTTTTCGGCAGCCGATTATGCCACGGCCAACAAAGCTTTGGATGCTGTTCGCCAAGAATTGGGTAGTATGTTGAGACTCATCAATCCAAAGGAATTGCGCCCTGCATGGGTGATTGATTTCCCGATGTTCGAAAAGACCGACGAGGGCCGTTGGACCTTTACCCACAACCCATTCTCGATGCCGGCCGTTTACGATATTGAAAAACACATGAACGGCAAAGAAGAGGAAATTGGAAGCATCATCGCCCAACAATACGACCTCATTTTAAACGGTTACGAAATTGGCGGCGGCTCGGTGCGTGCCCACAAACCCGAAATTTTGGAAGCCACTTACAAAAACATGGGCTACAACAAGGAAGAAATGCTAAAAAGCGTGGGCACCATGTACAAAGCTTTCCATTACGGAGCGCCACCACACGGCGGTATTGCTTGGGGCGTGGACCGATTGATGATGATCTTGGAGAAAAAAGCATCCATTCGTGAGGTCATGGCGTTTCCAAAAACGGGCACCAGCGACGATTTATTGTTTGGCGCACCATCCTTACTTTCCGATAAAAAAGTGGAAGAAATGAATGTAAAAGTGATGCGGAAGTAGTTAATTTAAAGACAACTTATAAATGAAAAAATCCCGACATGAATTTGTCGGGATTTGTTTTGTCAAATAGGTTTATTCATCAGAAATTAAAAATTTCATTTTCTTCCAAAACAACATTGCAGTAACACTTGTAGGCTTACTTAAATCTGCCAACATGATTAAATTGCTTTTAAATTGATTCAACTCCGATTGAGTAGAGTTGTCATTAGCTGTGTAATATGCCATACCCCAGTCAGGAAAATTACGTTCCGAAATGTTGTCTTCTGAAAAAAGAGAAACGTCGGTATGTCTTTTGTCGTTTTCAATTTGAGCGAACAATTCCTTTACTTTTTCTCGTGGCCCTTCAAGTATTTGAATAAATCGATTGGCATAAAAAATGAGGCAACCAGTTATACCATGAGATGTATTAAATGATCTTGCTGTCTCTAAAATATCATTTATCGCTGTTTCCTCTAAGCCATCAATTGCTTTAGACTCATAAGTGAGAGTATACATGTAGTTGTTTTTTTTAAAGGATTAAATTACTTCGACACTAATTTACGCAATATAGTTATGCTTATTTCTTTTTCACAAACAATTCGTCACAAAGATTATAAAAACAAAAATTTTAACTTTACCTAATCATCCAAACTTTAACAAAAACTCCGCACTTTTATAAAAACTTTAAAGGTTTTTCGGCTTAACTTTAAAACATTAAAAACCACTAAAATCATTAGAATGAAACAGATGAAAAAAGTAACCACAATGTTTATCTGTGTTTTTGCTTTGCTGCTTTCCGGCAACGCTATGGCACAAAAGTTTGCAAAACTGGACAAAAGCCCGTTAGACATCAGCTATTATCGCACCAGCCGTAGCGCCACACCTATGGCGAAAGTGATTTACAGTCGCCCACAATTAAACGGCCGCGATTTAAGCCAGTTGGCCCCGAACGGTAAAGTTTGGAGAACCGGCGCCAATGAAGCCGCCGAAATTAAATTCTACCAAGACACCCAATTTGGTGGCAAAACGGTAAAAGCCGGCACATATTCGTTGTACACTATTCCAGGTGAAAAGGAATGGACTGTTATTTTAAGCAACGACACCGATGTTTGGGGCGCCTACAATTATAACGAAAGTAACGACGAACTGCGAGTGACAGCTCCCGTAACCAGCGGAGAGCCTGTAGAAGCCTTTTCAATAGCCTTTGATGACAACCAAATGTTTTTGGCTTGGGGCACGGTTAGGGTTGCTGTTCCTGTGAGTGTTTAATCCAGTCTATATAATAAAGCACATTGTCATTTCGAGCGGAGTCGAGAAATCTCAATACTTTGTGAATCTGACTTTTTATTCATAAGATTCTTCGACTCGCTCTGAATGACATGCTAATTAAAACAACCGTTTTTATTTATCGTCTCCATTATTAACCGATTCAGACATATAATACAAACGCTTTAAACTCTTTTTTAGCAGGGTAAATCGGTACACCCCAATCACAAAAAATATTATACTGAACACTAACGAGGCCAAGGCTAAATACTCAAAGTTGGGGTAGTTTTTTATCTGGAAAAGCGCAATACTGCCCAACAGCAAATACAATGACGACCGAATGTAAGACAGCAAAGTACGTTCATTGGCCAAGCGGGTGCGCTCGATGGCTAAATAATCTCGCAGAATTACTTCTTGATCGGGCTTAAAATCGCGCCCGAAACGTAGAAGTTTCATTTTTTTCAACTTTACAGGTGCTTTCATAAAAGGTCGCTCTTTTGGTTGTACACCTAAAAATAAACAAAAATTTAAGGAATATTCAAATACTTGTGGGTTTGTAGCGACACTTTCCATTTGGGGTTCTGCATCACGTAATCCACAATTTGCGGAATCATTTTATCACGTTTGCTCCATTCGGGCTGTAAGTACAAAATACAATTGTCGTTTACTTTGGCGGCTTGCTCTTCAGCAAAACGAAAATCGTCCTTGTTGTAAATTATCATTTTAAGCTCGTGGGCTTTGGCATAAACCTCATCGGTAGGAAGCTTCATCTTTTTGGGCGATAGGCAAATCCAATCCCACTGCCCGGTCAACTCATAAGCACCCGAAGTTTCAATATGAATTTGTAGTCCTTCCGCCTTCAATTTTGAAGTGAGGAAAGTCATATCCCAAGTTAGCGGTTCACCTCCGGTTACCACAATCGTGTCACTGTATTTTTTGGCATTTTCAACAATTTTGGTTGTTAACGTAGGTGGATGCAATTTAGCATTCCAACTTTCTTTCACATCACACCAATGGCAACCCACATCGCAGCCACCAATCCTAACAAAATAGGCCGCTGTGCCCTTGTGGAAGCCTTCACCTTGTATGGTGTAAAACTCTTCCATAAGCGGTAACATCTCGCCTTTGTTTACCAATAATTGTATCTCTTTCTCCATAATTAAGTGTGCAAAGATACGTATTCCATCCTGATTTGGAATATTTTAAACTTCAATTCAACCTTAATACGCAAAACCTTATTTTTTTATTTTTTAATTTCTGTATTTTTATGCAAAATTTAGGCATGGGCACAAAAGAGACTTTTCACGAATACATTACCAAAGGCTACGGAACTAAAGGCGAATACATCCCTGTTGGCGCAGCGATGTTGAATGGCGAAACCATTACTGGGGCGCATGTAAAAATCCCACTCAAAACCATGAACCGCCACGGATTGATCGCTGGGGCTACCGGAACTGGAAAAACCAAATCGTTGCAAGTTTTGGCCGAAAATTTAAGTGAAAAAGGGGTGCCGGTGCTGCTAATGGACATTAAAGGCGATTTAAGCGGTTTGGCAAAACCCAGCCCGGGCCATCCCAAAATTGACGAACGCCACGAAAAAATAGGATTGCCTTTTGAAGCCAAAGCCTTTCCTGTTGAAATTTTAACCCTTTCGGAACAAGATGGCGTTAGGTTGCGGGCCACCATCAGTGAGTTTGGCCCAGTTTTGTTATCCCGTATTTTAGATTTGACCGAAACGCAAAGTGGTGTTGTTTCAGTGATTTTTCAATATTGCGACGACAATAAATTACCGCTTCTGGATCTAAAGGATTTCAAAAAGATTTTACAGTACGCTACCGATGAAGGTAAATCTGAATTCAACGAGGCTTACGGACGTATTTCTACGGCTTCCACTGGGGCTATCCTCAGAAAAATTGTAGAATTAGAGCAGCAGGGCGCCGATTTATTTTTCGGGGAAACCTCGTTTGATACCCAAGATTTACTGAGGGTGGATGAAAACGGAAGGGGCTATATCAACATTTTAAGGCTTACTGATATTCAAGACCGGCCCAAATTATTTTCTACGTTTATGTTGAGTTTGTTGGCCGAAATTTATTCCACATTTCCAGAGCAAGGCGATAGCGGCCGACCTGAATTGGTAATGTTTATTGACGAGGCTCATTTAATTTTCGACCAAGCTTCGAAAGCGCTTTTAAACCAGATTGAAAGTATCGTAAAACTGATTCGAAGCAAAGGCGTTGGTTTATATTTTGTAACGCAAAACCCAACCGATGTACCAGAAGAAGTGTTGGGGCAATTGGGATTAAAGGTACAGCATGCATTACGAGCGTTCACCGCTAAAGACCGAAAAGCGATAAAACTCACGGCTGAAAATTATCCCGATTCTGATTATTACGACACTGCCGAAGTGCTTACCTCGTTAGGTATTGGCGAGGCCTTGGTTTCCGCCCTCGACGAAAAAGGCCGCCCCACTCCATTGGCTGCTACTATGATGCGAGCACCCATGAGCCGAATGGACATACTTTCTGAAACTGAATTGACTCAGTTACTTTCGCAATCTAAATTAGCTAAAAAATACAACGAAACGGTAGATCGCGAAAGTGCCTATGAATTGCTGAACGACAAAATAGAACGGGCTGAAGCCGAAGAAGCCAAGGAAAAGGCCCGACAGGAACGTGAAGCCCTCAAAAAAGCGGAATCTAAACAACGAACCACATCCAGAAGCCGAAGCACCCGAATGAACCCTATAGTAAAAGTGCTTACCAGCGCGACCTTCATCCGCAGTGTTTTTGGCATTTTAACCAAAGTGATGAAAAAATAAATTGATTAACTTTTTACTAATTTAAAACCCGAACTATTTAATGCGCTTATCTCATTTAGGCTTGATTGCCACCATATTTTTTGCTGTTGCTTGCAGTAACCAACCCGGTCCTTTCGAAATTTCAAAACAGCATATTGGACTCTTAACCGACTCCACTCAAGTAAAAGATCTTGAAACCATTTACGCTAAAGATTCCATAGTTAAATCCGTTAGCGGCGAGGAGTTTTCAGGAAACCCAAACCAAATAGAAATTTTTGAAAAAGGCGGCAAAAAATTGCTCACACTTACCGCAAAACGAGGGTTAGATTCTACCTCAACCATTTCCAGCATTCGCGTTTACGACGAGCGATTTAAAACTGAAAAAGGCGTGACTTCAGCCAGTACTTTTAAGGACATCAAAGACCATTACAAAATATCGAGAATCAGTAATTTGATCAACTCGATTGTTGTGGGCGTAGATGAAATCAACGCGGCTTTTACCATCGACAAAGAAGAACTTCCTGCCAATTTAAGGTTCGACAGAAATTTAAAATTTGAAGCTACCCACATTCCAGACAACGCCAAAATTAAATACTTTTTCATAACTTGGAGTAAGTAATAAATTTATGAATCCGTTTCTGTCCAAACTTTTATTTGAGGCCGCCCGAAAACGGCTTGAAAAAAGACGTCTTGGCAAACCTGTACGGAAAAGGGAAATTGTGCCCTTAGTAAGAAGGTTTCAAGTGGAACTTTCGCATGCTATAAAAGAATATATTTTTATTGTAGTCGGTGTGTTTTCCGCAGGCTTTGGGCTGAAAGGTTTTTTACTCCCCAACAAATTTATTGACGGTGGCGCCACGGGCATTTCACTGTTGTTACAGCATGTTACCTCAATACAACTTGGTATTCTTTTGGTGATGGTCAACTTACCTTTTTTAATTTTGGCTTACAGAACCATTGGCCAAAAATTCGCATTAAAAAGTATTGCTGCCATTGCCTTTTTGGCAGTAGTAGTTCATTTTGTGGAGTACCCTACTATTACAGACGACAAATTATTAATAGCCGTATTTGGCGGATTCTTCCTGGGGCTGGGTATTGGCATGTCTATGCGAGGCGGCAGCGTTATTGACGGCACCGAAGTACTCGCTATATTTTTAAGCAGAAAACTATCGCTCACCATTGGCGATGTCCTTCTCATCATCAATATTATCATTTTCTCGGTAGGTGCTTATATTCTTTCTATTGAAACGGCGCTTTACGCGATTTTAACTTATTTATCCGCTGCAAAAACCGTCGATTTTGTGGTAGATGGCGTTGAGGAATACGTGGGCGTTACCATAATTTCTAACAAACACGAAGAACTACGCCTTATGCTTACCGAAAAACTGCAACGGGCTTGCACTATTTATGCGGGAAAGGGCGGCTACGGTAAAAGCGGCGACAGCTACGACAAAGACATTATTTACACTATTGTTACCCGACTTGAACTCGCCAAGTTACAAACGGAAATTGATAAAATTGATAAAAGGGCATTCATTATAATGGGCATTGTAAAAGACCTAAAAGGCGGTATGATTAAAAAGAAGCCGATGAAAGACCACTAACCAATGACTATTGACTATTGACTATTGACTAAAAATAAACAATTGACAAAGAAGAAATACATTGTACAAGATGCGCCATTTGAAGTACCCACTACTGACGGAAAAATTATCCAAGAACATTTCGGCTTGGCTAGTGACGGCAACTCAAAAATAAGCATCGCCCACATGAAAGCCCCGGCTGGTTGGAGCGAACCTTTCCAGACACCAGAATTCGATGAGTTCACCTTTATAATAAAAGGGAAAAAACAGTTTGTTATTGAAGGCGAAACCGTAATTTTGCAAGCTGGGCAATCCATAAAAATAGAGCGAAACACTCGGGTTCAGTATTCCAATCCGTTTACCGAAGTTTGCGAATATATCGCTATTTGCACTCCAGCATTTTCAATGGATGCCGTAAATCGAGAAGATTAAATGAACAATATTAAAATAGTTGGTTTTTTAATAAATCTCCTGAGCTACCTATCGCCAAGTTTATCAGCTAAAATTGCAGTAAAATTATTTTCTACACCCCGAAAAGCAGCATTAACACACGAGGGAAGCACTTATTTAAAAACGGCTACGCAAACAGATTTATCTTTCAACAACTTCAAAATACAAACCTATCAATGGGAAGGCCATGGCAAAACGGTTCTATTGGTGCATGGCTGGGATAGTAATTCGTTTCGATGGAAAGACCTCATTGAGTTCTTAAAGCAGGACGGCTACAACATTATATCGATTGATGCCCCCGCGCATGGTGCTTCAGGCAACAATATTTTTAATGCCCCGCTGTATTCCGAGTGTATAAATATTGCTTTAAAAACGTTTAAGCCAGAAATTGTTATTGGGCATTCCATTGGTGGCACAGCAACGGCCATTGCGCTAAAAAATCATAATGCTCCTTCAGTTGAGCAAATCGTACTACTGGGAGCTCCTTCCAACTTGGCCATTTCGGTGGGCAATTATGTAAACATGATGGGTTACAACAAACGGGTTGAGAATGCGATTAACCAGTACTATCTGAAACATTTTAACCAACTGCCCGAATTCTATAATGTTGAAAATTTCTTTTCGAACATCACCCCCGAAGGCTTAATTATTCACGATAAAAAAGACCGCATCATTTCATTTAAAGAAGCCTTGGACATCCATCGGGTTTACAAAAATTCCAAACTCATTAAAACCAAAGGCTTGGGGCACCGACTAAAATCGGAAACGGTTTACCAACATATTTTAGACTTTTTAAACGCATAAGTTTGTTGTATTTTTGAAGCATGGCAGACACATCCTTAAAACGAATCAACAAATACCTAAGCGAAGTAGGCTATTGCTCACGCCGTGAGGCCGATAAGCTTATTGAAGCCGGGCGTGTAACTATTAATGGCAGCGTTCCTGAAAAGGGCACTAAAATTGGGCCAAACGATGAAGTTACCGTTGACGGAACTTTGGTTAAAAACACTAAGGAATCGTTTGTGTATTTAGCCTTCAACAAGCCTGTGGGAATTGTGTGCACCACCGACACCTCGGTTGAAAAAGACAATATTATTGATTTTATCAACTACCACAAACGCATTTTTCCTATCGGAAGATTGGACAAACCCAGTGAAGGCTTAATCCTTTTGACGGATGATGGTGACATTGTGAATAAAATTCTAAGGGCCAGCAACAATCACGAAAAGGAATACATTGTAACCGTTGACAAGCCCATTTCGCAAACTTTTATTGAGCGCATGACTGGTGGCATACACCTACCCGACCTCAACAAAACTACAAAAAAATGCAAGGTTGAAAAATTGGGCACTTATAAATTTAGGATTGTGTTGACCCAAGGATTAAACCGCCAAATCCGACGCATGTGCCAATACCTTAACTACGAGGTACAAACCTTGAAACGCGTTCGGATTATGAACATTAAGCTAGACGTTCCCGTTGGCCAATACCGCGAATTGACCAAAGAGGAATTCACCCAACTGAATCAACTTTTAAAAGATTCTTCTAAAACTTTTGTTTCTGCTAAAAAAAGAAAAAAATAGCGTACACAAACACCTCAACAACAACCTTTTACCGAAACAACAAAACCTTTCATCTATACTTTTTCTTGAGGTTATAGATATTAACTTACAACAACACTCTGTTAGTCATACTTTTATAAGGTTAATTGACCAACCTATAAATTATGACAAAAACCTACTTTACCAAAAGAGTAAAATCACTTCTTGCCCTGATGTGCATTTTACAACTTGCTTCCTGCGAAATAGACCATGAGCCTGCGCCGAGTGAAACCAGAACAGTTCCTTACCAATTAGAACACAACACGATTTACAACGATTCGGTTTTAAAACAAGTTCTCGATGAAGAACTATTGCTACTGAAAGGGCAAAATAACCTGAACATTTTGGCCAAGACCAATTCCGGTATGGAGATTTACAAATCGAACCCTAAAAAAGTGTACGTGCACTATTTACCATGGTTTCAGTCTAAACCCCACGATGGCTATTGGGGGCAGCACTGGACCATGACCAACAAAAACCCCGACAGTATCGATGAAAACGGCAACAACGAGATTGCCTCGTATTTTAACCCTTTAGTTGGTCCCTACTCGTCATTCGATTCACATTTGCACGAATATCATTTTTTACTAATGAAACTGTCAGGTATCGATGGTGTTATTTTCGACTGGTACGGTAGCAGGAACATACACGATTACGGCCTTATTAAAAACGCTACTGAAAAATTTATCCCCAGATTAGAGAGTGTAGATTTAGATTTCAGCATTATGTATGAAGATCGAGTGGCCTTTTTAGATAATGGGACCACCTCCAGAAGTCCCATTGAAAAGGCCATTGAAGATTTTAATTATATAAAAAACACCTATTTTAAAAGTGCCAATTATTTAACCTTTAACGGCACGAAACTTATTGCTGTTTTTGGTCCCCATTTTTTAACCCAAATCAATGACTGGAACCAAATTTACAGCGTGTTTCCAGAAAGCCATAAACCGTCATTAATTTCTCTCTGGGGTCTGAAAAACAGTATTTCAAGCCATTTTAACGGTGAGTTTTTATGGGTTGCACCAGACCACTTATTGGCCCAAGACTATTACTATTCAACCTTTGCCAGTTCCAACGACATTACCATTGGTTCGACGTATCCGGGTTTTAAAAGTTATTATGAGGAAGGCGGCTGGTCCGATGGCATTAATACTTGGACTTTGCCAAGGCATAACGGGTTAACCTTTGTAGAAACACTGAACAATTCGAGCTACGAAAGTGCCGATTTCATTCAAATTATCACATGGAACGATTTTGGAGAAGGCACCATAATAGAACCAACTAAAGAATTTGGGTTTGACTATTTAACCATGCTCCAAGAATACACAGGCGTACCCTATGACGAAGATGACTTAGCCACTGCAGCCCGGTTGTACCAATGTAGAAAACAATACCAACAAAATAAAACGGTACAGCGATTGTTGGACAGAAGCTACCTGTACATGAAAACATTCAATTTTGGCCGTGTAAACCAGATTATACAAGCCATTTATAAATATTTCCCCATTTAAAAATTCACTTTAAATCCCTGATGACTTAATGTTGTCTAAACCGGAAAAGGCAGGCAAATTACCTGCCTTTTCTTCGTTTATTTTTATTTTGCTTTCTTCTTTTTAAGAGCGTCTTTCTCTTGCCAAAAGCGTATTTTTAAGCAACATGGCAATCGTCATAGGGCCAACACCTCCAGGCACCGGAGTAATGTAACTGGCTTTTTGGCTCACGCTCGAAAACTCCACATCGCCAGCTAATCGGTAGCCATTTTTCTTTGTAGCATCTGGCACACGGGTAATACCCACATCAATAACCACAACATCTTCCTTAACCATGTCTCCTGTTAAAAATTCTGAAATCCCGATAGCTGCCACAATGATATCGGCCTGCTTCGTAATCTCAGCCAAGTTTTTAGTTCGGCTGTGAACAACTGTTACGGTAGCATCGCCAGCTTTTCTTTTTTGGCTCATTAAAATACTCATAGGTCGGCCTACAATATGGCTGCGCCCCATAACCACCACGTTTTTACCAGAAGTTTCTACTTGGTAACGCTCTAAAAGCTCTAGTATTCCGTATGGTGTTGCCGGTAAAAAGGTAGGCAAATCTAAAGCCATTCTGCCAACATTTACAGGATGGAATCCGTCCACATCTTTATCAGGGTCAATCGCCATCAATATCTTTTGCTCATCAATTTGTTCTGGCAATGGTAACTGCACGATAAACCCATCGATGTCATCATTGGTATTCAGCTCGTTGATTTTTTCAAGCAATTCTTCTTCGGAAGTGTACTCCGGAAGTTCAATAAGCGTCGATTCAAAACCAATACGCTCACAAGCTTTTACTTTAGCGTTAACGTAGGTCATACTCGCACCATCACTACCTACTAAAACTGCCGCCAAATGCGGCACTTTTTCGCCTTTTGCCTTCATTCCACTTACGTGCTCGGCAATTTCCTCTTTAATGTCGTTACTTACTTTTTTACCGTCTAAGATTGTCATATTTTTTCTCGCAAAGGCGCAAAATACGCCAAGATTATTTTATTTGATTTGTGCTGCGAATACACGAAATTTATCTCGATAAAGCACAAAGTTTTTTATTTGTTATGAGATGCTTCGACTACGCTCAGCATGACACTTTTAACAAGTTTAGCGCATATTCTTCATCATTTGCATCATCTTTTTGCCGCCACCGCCTTGCATCATTTTCATCATTTTGCTCATTTGGTTGAACTGCTTTAAAAGCTGGTTGACTTCCTGAACCGAAGTACCCGACCCCTTGGCCACTCGCTTTTTTCTACTCGCATTTAATATCGAAGGGGTGGTTCGCTCTTTTGGTGTCATGGAATGGATAATGGCCTCAATCCCTTTAAAAGCGTCATCATCAATATCAACATCTTTCAGCATTTTACCAGCACCAGGAATCATGCCCATCAAATCTTTCATGTTACCCATTTTCTTGATTTGCTGGATTTGCTTCAAGAAATCGTCGAACCCAAACTGGTTTTTGGCTATTTTCTTTTGAAGTTTTCTAGCTTCTTGCTCATCAAACTGTTCTTGGGCACGCTCTACTAACGACACCACGTCACCCATACCCAAAATACGGTCGGCCATACGAGAAGGATAGAACACATCGATAGCTTCCATTTTTTCGCCAGTACCAATAAACTTAATTGGTTTATTTACTACCGATTTAATTGATATCGCGGCACCACCTCGGGTATCACCATCTAATTTGGTAAGGATAACCCCATCAAAATTCAACACATCGTTGAAGGCTTTTGCCGTGTTTACGGCATCTTGACCCGTCATGGAATCAACTACAAACAATGTTTCCTGTGGTTGGATAGCCTTGTGGATATTCGATATTTCGGTCATCATGGCCTCATCAACCGCCAAACGACCAGCGGTATCGATGATTACCACATTGTGTCCGTTAGATTTGGCATGCGCTATTGCCGCTTGCGAAATGGCCACGGGATTGTTGTTTCCTTTATCACTAAAAACCTCAACACCTATTTGCTCTCCAACTACGTGCAATTGGTCTATCGCTGCAGGACGATAAACGTCGCAAGCAACCAATAAAGGCTTTTTAGTTTTTTTGTTTTTAAGATAGTTAGCCAGTTTACCAGAAAAGGTGGTTTTACCAGACCCCTGTAAACCCGACATTAAAATAACACTTGGTGTGCCCGATAAATTGATTCCTTCGGCATCACCTCCCATCAATTCTGTTAACTCGTCCTTAACGATTTTCACCATTAACTGCCCAGGCTGCAAAGTGGTCAATACGTTTTGCCCCAATGCTTTTTCCTTTACCTTGTTGGTAAATTCTTTGGCTATTTTAAAGTTAACGTCGGCATCTAAAAGTGCACGCCTAACTTCTTTTAAAGTTTCGGCAACGTTTACTTCGGTGATGCTTCCGTGCCCTTTCAGGACGTGTAAGGCCTTATCTAATTTATCGCTTAAATTATTGAACATAATTCTTCTAAATTTTTAAGAGTTGCAAATTTAATGATTTGAAGCGTATTATGACAAGAATCGTTCATTAATGTGAACAAAAAAAAAGGCTGCCATTTTAAAATGACAGCCTTTATAAAGGAATCTGTAATAATTAACCTAACCAACCGAAAATGCAGGATTCCTTTTTGTTGCAAACATGTTTTGTTACGCTTTCTTTTCCAGAACCAAAATTCTTTCTATGCCGCCATTGGCATTTAAATCCTTTAGTTCTATTCTATTAGGTGAAACTTCTCTTATTTTCCATCTGTGGTTTAATTTGTTGAAAGGCTCATTGTTTCCAAAGTACAACCCTAGGTTTAAACCATCTTTTCGATAAGCCAACCAGGCCCCGCTAAACGTACCGTTGTTGGGATCGGTTACAACCACTCTTCCAGTTACTTTAAAATCTAAAGTGTACATATAAAACGGCTCTGGGTTATTGTTGTCCTCAACATGGTAGGCCGCTACTTCCCATAGTCCGTTAACCAACACTCTATCAATATAAGTTAAATCGTCATCAACATCTGGGCAATGTCTTTCTAAAATCATTTTGTTGTTGGCACTTTCAAGTTTCATCAACCCTTCTTCCAAGAATGTGATTAACCACTCCAGTTTTAAATTTGGTCGGCCTTCCAACATGATTTTAAGCGTAAAACCAGCATTTCGGAATCCTATTTCGTAAGTCCCTTCAACCAATTCGCCATTCACACGTAGTTTCACGACATTATTTTCGTAGAACTTAAGCGGCGTACCGATGTAATCTTTTTCATTATCTGCACCATCAACGCTCAATCGAGCCACGCGCCACAGGCATTTTTGCAAATAATTTTCAATACGTTCTTTGGTAATATCGATTACGATTTCGCAGTTACGCTTCATAATAATACGGTTACCGCCTTCTTGATACAGTTTAATTTTACCATCTTCAATGTCGTAAACAAACCACTCTAGGGTGAAGTCGGCCAAGTTTTCAAACTCCATTTTTAAAAGGGCTCCCCTATCGGTAACACGAGTGCTCCACGTTCCGGTTAAAATATCGCCACCTCTGGCACGCATTACTACAACGCTATCTGCCTTAAAGTTTAGTGCAAACTCTTTAAAATCGGCCGTACTATCCAAGTTATTTCTTTGGTATTCGTAAACCACCCAAGGGCAAGCTATCAAGTATTTATCTAAACGTTCTTTTGTAAAATCATCATCGCCATAATCGTTATCGTCGTCTTCATCACAGGCATCTTTAGCTTCCTTAATGGTTCTGGCCAATTCAATATTGTTGTTAACCACAATTTCGGTACCATCAGCCAACTCCATAGTTACGGGGAAATTTAAACTAGCAAACACCTCTGAATTTTTTACACGTTTAATGAAACGGTATAATTGGCGGTCGTTTTCAATGGTAACAACATTGATGATTTGGAAATCGGTATCATACACAGAAAATGAAATGGGGTATTGGAAATCGACACACTCGATATCGTTATCGGGTTCGTTTTCATCCCTACATTCATCGATTAATTCTTCAAGGGCATCTTGATTTTGGATAACAATTTCTTCGTGATTGGACAATACAATGGTAATGGGGAACACAATATCCAATCGGTCTTCATCATCATCAAACTCCTTAAAAATGGCTTCGATAACTTTGAAGTCTTCTTTAGAATCGATAATAATTTCAACATCCTTAACAATAACGGTAACTGGAAGTTCTACCGCCAAACAGCTCGCGCCGTCGATAATGTTATCAGCAGATCCGTCCATGGTAGATGTGGAGAGCATTAAATTGGTTAACTCTGCATCTGGGGCTAGGGCTTCACTTTCGTCAATGGGCGTTATTTCAACGGCCTCCTCTTGACAGGACGTGAACAATAAAAGGGCAAAAAAAGGAATTAGTAATAACGTTTTAATGTTAGTTTTCATGATTAGTGATTTTGGGTTAAACATAGCTTTTGTTTATAAAACAGATCAACTTTAAAAATTCCTACCCCTAATGTTAAAAAAAATTAAAAATTCCTAAATCCTAAACTGTAAAAAGGCTTATTTTAGTGGCACCAACTACCAATAAACATGGGGAAACAACTACACGAAAACATTTGCGAAGAGCATTTATTTTCTTCCATTTTTACGAAATACTCTAAAGATTTACACCATTTTCTCTATTACAAGTTTGGTGAATTGCTCAACCCAAAAGACAAAGTGCAGGAAGCCTTTATTAAACTTTGGGAAAACTGCGCTAAAATTTCGCCTGATAAGGCCAAGAGTTTTTTGTTCACCACTGCCAATAATTTAATGCTTAATGAAGCCGCACACCAAAAAGTGGTTTTAAAATACCAGCAGACCAAGCCCAAACTGAGCACTAACGAAAGCCCTGAATTTTTAATGCAGGAAACCGAATATAATGTCAAACTCCAAAAAGCATTGGCCAATTTAACCGAAGCGCAGCGCGAAGCCTTTTTAATGAACCGGGTGGAAGGCAAACGTTTTAAGGAAATTGCCGAGCTTTTAGATATTTCGACCAAAGCCGTTGAAAAACGTATTTATGGCGCTTTGGAAAAACTGCGGAAAGACATTAAAGAACTATAAGTTTTTTGGTTTCAGGTTTCGAGTTTCGGATTTCAAGTTTTTCCAAAACCAACAAAAAACGTGAAACTTGAAACTTTTTTAACTAATGGGGTAGGAAAAAATAAAAGTTAACTGTTATATAGTTGAATAAGCAAA
This sequence comes from Tamlana crocina, assembly GCA_040429635.1. Lineage (NCBI taxonomy): Bacteria > Pseudomonadati > Bacteroidota > Flavobacteriia > Flavobacteriales > Flavobacteriaceae > Tamlana > Tamlana crocina. The sequence continues at coordinate 3,520,369 of CP158972.1, forward strand.
TGATGAACCGAGAAGAACTCATATTAAAATGGCTGGACAACAACCTAACCGAGCAAGAACTCAAGGCATTTAAAAACCTTGAGGACTACGACGAACTGGTTGCCTTGAACAGCAGTTTACAGGCATTTAAAGCTGATGATTACAACACCGAGCAAGAACTTGAAAAAGTCATGCAGGTGGTAAAAGCCAGAAAAAAATCGTCTGCAAACCTTTTAAAGCCACTGCTGCGCATCGCCGCCGTTTTGGCCATTTGCTTTGGTGTGTACTATTACACCACCACTTTAAACACGACAGTTGCTACCGAGTTTGCTCAAAAAACAACCATCGAACTGCCGGATGCTTCCCAAGTATCGCTTAATGCCAAATCGGTTTTGGTGTACAACAAAAGAGATTGGCAAGACCACCGCGAAGTAGAGTTGCAGGGTGAGGCCTTTTTTAAAGTAGCCAAAGGGTCGTCGTTTAAAGTAAACACATCGGCTGGACACGTCACCGTTTACGGCACCCAGTTCAATGTAAAACAACGCGACAATTATTTTGAAGTTATTTGCTACGAAGGGCTTGTTGGGGTAACCTACAATTCTCATGAAACGAAATTAAAACCTGGCGACAGTTTTTTAATTATCGACGGGAAAACAATTGCTAAAGAAAAAGAAAACCGCAGCGAGCCTTCGTGGCTAAATAATGCCAGTAGCTTTACCAGCGTACCCTATAAAATGGTAGTTGAAGAATTTGAGAGACAATATAACGTCGACATCACCCTATTGGGCATCGATTCCTCACAATTGTTTACCGGTAGTTTTACCCACGACAATATGGATGTGGCCTTAAAATCTATTACCTTACCTTTACATGTAACTTATAGCAAAACCGACCATTCGATTACATTAAAGCGTGAGTAGAAACCACTTCTTTTTCATTGTTTTTTTATTGTTTCTTTTGAATGTTGTGCCACTTACGGCGCAAAACCCGCAAAAGGAAAAGCAACCGCTTGCCACCGTTTTAAAGGTGCTTTCGGAAAAATTTGGAGTGAGTTTTTCATACATCGACGACACCATAAAAAACAAGAAAAGTGCGCTTCCCCCAACTGATATGCCGTTGGAAGCCGTCTTGGAGTTTTTAAACACCGAAACCCAATTGGATTTTGAACTGCTCAACAACGAATATATCGTCATTTCAAAACCGAAATCTTCTGAAGCAAAATTTCTCCCCCAAAAATTAAAGGAAGTTTTTGTCACCAATTATTTAACCTCGGGAATTACTAAACTCAACGATGGTTCGTTAACCATAAAGCCGCAAACTTTCGGTATTTTACCCGGATTGATTGAGCCCGACGTATTGCAGACCATTCAGGCCCTTCCCGGTGTATTGAGTGCCGACGAAACCGTATCGAATATTAACGTTCGTGGTGGCACGCACGACCAAAACCTACTGCTTTGGGACGGCATAAAAATGTTTCAATCGGGGCATTTTTTCGGACTCATTTCAGCCTTTAATCCGCATACCACAAAAAAAGTTTCCGTGTTTAAAAACGGTACCCGCGCCAAATACGGTGATGGCATTTCGAGCATTATCGACATGCAATTGCCCGACGAAATTGATAACGAATTTAAAGCCGGAATGGGTTTCAACTTTATCAATGCCGATGGTTTTGCCAAAATACCGCTTTCAAAAAACACCGAACTGCAATTATCGGCCCGACGTTCCATCACCGACCTCATCAATACCTCAACCTACGAACAGTATTTTAAGCGTATTTTTCAGGATTCCGATTTTAACGATGCCAAAAAAAACGACGATTTTATCTCGCAAAACGAAAGCTTTTACTTTTATGATATTGCCGTGAAATTTCTGTTTGATGCCACAAAAAAAGACAAGTTCCGTTTTCATTTTTTGAACATCCACAACCAATTGAATTACGATGAGCAATCGGTCATCAATGACCGAAGCGAAGCGCTTAACAGTAATTTAATTCAAAACAATTTGGCTTTTGGGACTACTTATTTGCGCGATTGGAACGACAAGCTATCCACCACCGCACAAATGTATGTCACCAATTACGATTTGGACGCCACGAATTTCGACATCCTCAACAACCAACGGCTTATCCAAGAAAACGAAGTTTATGATGGTTCGGCAAAATTCGATATTAATTACGAGGCCAATCTCAATTTCCATTTTAACGGGGGCTATCAATTTACCGAAACGGGCATTAGTAATTTGGAAGACGTCAACAACCCCAATTTCAGGAGTTATATAAAAGAAGTGGTGCGCACGCATTCCGTTTATGCCGAAAGCCAGTATTTATCCAACGACGCCAAAACACGATTAAATTTGGGCGGCCGATTGAACTATTTCGGCAAATTCGATATGCTTCTGGCCGAACCCCGACTCAGTTTCAGTCAGCGGTTTTTAAACCATTTTAGATTTGAGGTTTTGGGTGAATTTAAAAGCCAAACCACTCAACAAATTATCGATTTGCAGAATGACTTTCTGGGCATTGAAAAACGCCGTTGGGTCCTTTCGAACAACCAAACCGAAGTGATTGAAAACGGCAACCAAACCATTTACCCCATTCCGGTGCTTAGGAGCAAACAGCTTTCCACGGGCATTCATTTTAACAAAAATAAACTATTGGTGAGTGCCGAAACCTACATTAAAAAAGTGGATGGCATTACTACCCGAAGCCAAGGTTTTCAAAACCAATACCAGTTTGTAAACGCCATTGGCAGTTACGAAATAAAAGGCATCGATGTACTCCTCAACAAACAATTTAGCGATGTGCTGGGCGGCTGGGTATCGTATTCTTACAGCGATAACCGTTACCAATTTGACAAGTTAAACAACGGTAAACCCTTCCCCAATAATGTCGATATTACCCATGCCGTAAGCTTTGCGGGCACCTACACCAGTAATAACCTAAAATTGGCAGTAGGTGTAAATTGGCACTCTGGAACACCCCATACCGACCCCAGTAACAGCGACAGTCCTGACGACAACACCATTACCTACGCCCCACCGAACAGCAGCCGATTGAACGACTACCTACGTGCTGATTGCTCGGCCACATATGCTTTTAATATTAGCGATGCCACCCGTGCCAGCATTGGTGCTTCTGTTTGGAACGTGCTCAATAAACGAAACATTATTAACACCTACTATACTTTAGATAGCGACAACAACATCAACACGATTGAAAATGAATCGCTGGGCATTACGCCCAATGTGAGTTTTCGGGTTTATTTTTAAAAAAGAGGCCTTGATTTGTACGAAAAATTTTTAGTTTGGTTTTGTAGCTGGTATATTTAGCCACATAAATATTATGTGATAAACGCAATTGTGTTTATCTGCAAGTTGTAAACCATTTAAACCAAACATTACGGATGAAAAAAACAAATTTAATAAGCGGACTTTTAATAATACTAATGATTTTATTTTCTTGCTCAAATAATGAAAATTCTGATTCTACACCTAAAGACGCTTCTATAATAGGAGTTTGGAAACCTACAAAAGTAGTTACCGTTTGTTCGACAATAGATGAAGTAGATGAGCTCTCTATCTGTGAACAGAATGGAAGAATTACATTTAATGATAATGGCACTTTAAGCACAAACGATTATGGTAATGAATATATTAATGGTGCAAGCGGTGATTGTGTTGAATCTTCAAATGGTAGTGGAACATGGATACTAAAAGAAAACAAACTTGATTTATTTATAAAATATGCTAACACAGGTGAAGAAGAAAATGATAATTTAAACGCAACTGTTTATAAATTGACAGATACTACTCTTCAAATAGGATATTTAAGTGATGACCCGAACGACTGCAATGACGGAATTAAACCAACATATTATTACACAGAATACATACGTGTTGAATAAAAACGGTTCACGACACCGGTAACCGTTGCAAAACCCCATATTTTTTTTAAAAAAACATGATATAAAAACGCCCATTTTAAGCACGTTTGTTCTTTTTGAATTTGGTTTTATACCCCCCAACAAAACTAAAACCACAAATTGATATTTTCGTATCTTTGATAAAAAGCTGAATAAAATGAATTTAGAAGCTCGTAAAATAGAATTTGTAAAAGAATTTTTAAGACTACAAAACGAAGAAATCGTTAGTGGTCTAGAAAAATTATTGCGCAAAAGAAAGGCCGAATTACTTGAAAAGAGTTTAAAGCCCATGAGCATGGAACAATATGATGCTGAAATGGATCAAGCCATGGAGGATTCTAAAAATGGGCGAATGATAAAAGCAACCGATTTAAAGGCCAAAATTCAAAAATGGCGTTAGAAGTTTACTGGTTGGAACTGGCCGAAACAAAACTTGAAGACATTTATAGTTACTATTCTGTAAAAGCCAGTAAAAATGTAGCTAAAAAGTTAATCAACGGCATTGTTGATGCTACAATAGGGATTGAAAAACAACCGGAAATCGGACAAGTTGAACTCAGTTTAAAGCACCGAAAACAAGAATTTCGGTATTTAGTATTCAAAAATTACAAGATTGTCTATTGGGTAAATTATGACTTCAGTCGAATTGAAATCGCTAATATTTTTGATACCAGACAATCGCCTGAAAAAATAAACGAAACAAAATAATAAAGTATATCAAAATACTGAATTCTCATTTCTTACACGATGCGATTTCTCCCTATCGGTCGAAATGACAGAGAACTAAAATTTAGCTTTCTTAAAACTTTTCTACATCCGCTCTGGCACCTGAATCCCTAAAAGTCCAAAAGCATTTTTAATGGTATTTGCTACGGTGTTTGATAATTGCACACGGAATAACTTTTCGGTGTCGCTATCGGCTCCTAAAATAGACACATTTTGGTAAAACGAATTGAACTCCTTAACCAAATCGTAAGTGTAATTGGCAATTAACGCCGGACTGTGGTTTTCAGCCGCATTTTGCACCACTTCGGGGAACAACTGCACTTGTTTGATGAGTTCGCGTTCTTTACTATTTAAAGACACTTCGACTGCGCTCAGTGTGACATTAGCATCTACATTGGCTTTTCGTAAAATAGACTGGATTCGGGCATAGGTATATTGAATGAATGGCCCGGTATTTCCTTGAAAATCGATGGACTCTTTTGGGTCGAACAAAATACGTTTTTTAGGGTCTACTTTCAAAATATAGTATTTCAGTGCCCCCAAACCAATGGTTTTGTATAGCTCCTGCTTCTCTTCTTCCGAATAGCCATCGAGTTTACCCAACTCTTCTGAAATTTCTTCGGCGGTTTTCGCCATATCATCAATCAGGTCGTCGGCATCCACCACAGTACCTTCGCGACTTTTCATTTTTCCGCTGGGCAAATCTACCATTCCGTAACTTAAATGGTATAGGTTTTTGGCCCAATCGAAGCCTAATTTTTTCAGTATTAAAAACAACACCTGAAAGTGATAATCCTGCTCGTTCCCCACGGTGTAAACCATACCGCCCACATCTGGAAAATCCTTAATACGCTGTATGGCCGTACCAATATCCTGCGTCATGTAAACAGCGGTACCATCGGCACGTTGCACAATTTTTTTATCGAGGCCTTCATCGGTTAAATCGCACCACACCGAACCGTCTTCTTCTTTATGGAACACCCCCGATTTTAAACCTTCGGCCACAAATTCCTTGCCCAATAAATAGGTGTTGCTTTCGTAATATAAAGTATCGAAATCTACGCCCAGGTTTTTATAGGTTTCATCAAACCCATCGTACACCCAACCGTTCATTTTTTCCCAAAGGGCCACGGTCGCTTCATCGCCTGCCTCCCATTTTCTGAGCATGTCTTGGGCTTCTATTAAAAGTGGTGCGTTCTTTTTGGCTTCCTCTTCGGTACTTCCGTTGGCCACCAATAATTCAATTTCCTTTTTGTATTCCTGATCAAACTTCACGTAATAGTTCCCCACCAATTTATCGCCTTTTAAACTAGTACTTTCTGGTGTTTCGCCATTTCCAAATTTTTCCCATGCCAACATACTTTTACAAATATGGATGCCACGGTCGTTTATAATTTGGGTTTTGTATACTTTTTTACCCGAAGCCTTTAAAATTTCGGCCACGCTGTAGCCTAATAAATTGTTTCGGATGTGCCCCAAATGCAGTGGTTTGTTGGTGTTTGGCGACGAGTATTCTACCATAATGGCTTTTTCATCGGGGTTGGGTTGCACCAATCCGAAGGACTTATTGGCTTTAATGACGTTGAAGAAATCAATGTAATACGAATCGCTTATTTCAATATTTAAAAAACCTTTTACCACGTTAAACGCCTTTACGTTATCGACGTGCTCGACCAAAAAATTTCCAATGGTTTCGCCAATTTGCACCGGATTCCCTTTTACAAAGCGCAACATCGGGAACACCACTACGGTAATATCGCCAGCAAATTCTTTTCTGGTGGCTTGGAATTCAACCGCTTCCAATTCTACATTAAAATTGGATTTTACAGCTTGCTTTACGTCGTTCGATAAGGTGTCTTGAAGGCTCATTTCGCTTATTTTATTAAGTGTGCAAAGATAGAATTTTTAAATCAAGATTATAACTCAAATGTCATTAGTTGTATTCGCTTATATTTTGGAAAGAATATAAAAAACCAACGCTATTCAATTGTAGTATTTATCCGTATAAACACCTGAACACCCCATTAACAAACACGTTTTCAACACATTAAACTCTAATACCAATAATGAAAGAAAAGGTAGGCTTTTTAGCTGTGGTTTTGCCTTTTTTCTATGTTTTATGCCTTTTATCTATTCGTCGGTTTTTGCCCTTTTTGCACCTTGTCATTTTAACTAATTTATTGGTATTAAAACCTAGAAATTAGAAAATAAATATGCTTTTTTGCCACATTTGTGACGTAATGCTATTATTCAATTTTAACTGTATTGAATTAAATTAACACCAAAATTACAGCTTAGTAAAGCTATCTTATTTTCCCTCAAATATAAGACACCCTTAAACGTGGCTTTATTACCGTTGTGATTAACCGTTTTATGAGGAGAATAATAATTTTAGTGATGATGCTATCTGTATCTATAGGCTTTTCACAGTCCAATGATATAGACAGTTTGGCTATAGATCTTGCTTTTCAGGATCAGGATTCCTTGAAAGTAGATACTTCCTTAAAGCTTATCAGGCTACTTTATAATGCCGACGATTACGAGCGTGCCCTAAAATACGTTATTGAAAGCGAAAAGTTGTCGAATACTTTAAACTACACTGAAGCTATTGCAGAAATCACCTATTATAAATCCTTAATTTATGCCCATAAAGGCGATTATATTAATGCCGTTAGCGGATACAACAAATCCAAAGATTTATTTAAAACCTTAAAGGATACTTTGGGAATTGCCAAAGTGAACAATAGCATTGGTTTAATTGAAATAAAGCGCGGCAACTACACCAAAGGTCTTCAATATTCGCTTTTGGCCATAAGTGAACTAGAAAAACGCAATCTTACGAAAGAACTCAATGTTACCTACAGTAATTTGGCCGAAGCCTATTACAACATTAATGCATACGATAAAGCACTTGAGTTCTATCTAAAAGCACTTGAAAAGCAGAAATTACTAAAGGATGTTGAAGGCATAAATCAATCGAGCCTTAAACTGGCCGAATTGTATTCAAATAGAAAAGAACACCGCAAAGCCATTGACTATTATCAAAGTGTATTACAAAGTAACGTTACCAACAGTGATTCGCTTCGTGGTGTGCTGCTTCCTAAATTGGGTGGCGAATACCTGAAGTTTAACGATTACGGAAATGCTACAAAGTATTTGGTACAGGGCTATAACTTAAACCACCGCAGTAATGACCAATTGGGCATGCTGCTTACCTTAAACAATTTAGGTGATTTAAACATTAGGCAAAATCGCTTAAAAACAGCCGAAAGCCAATTGATGGAGGCGGGTGAACTGGCAAGAGCTTTAGACAATAAAGCGGAATTGCTGAAGCACTACAAGCTACTAAAAACCCTCGATTCTACCCGAAAACGATTTGATAAAGCCTTTGTTTGGCAACGTGAATACTACGAACTGAACAAAGCTTTAAAAAATGATGAGCCCGAAATAACCGCATCAACCAGCTCGATTGATGAATTTGGTTTAAACCCTGATACTGCTGAAGAAATGCGTTTAGGCGATAGTAATGAACAATCGATGGCAGCGACTACCACAGCATCAAATTCAGCCGATGAACGCTTACGGAAGTTCAAATTGATTTTTTACGGCTTATTGGCTGCCTTGGCTATTGTTTCAACCTTTTTAGTTCTGATTTACCTAAAACGAAACAACCACATCAAGTACATGCAAGAGCTGGAAGAAAAGAACCTAAAAATTGAACTTCAAAACGAAGCCTTTTTAGAACAGACCAAACACCTTGAAAACGTTAATAACGTAAAGGATAAATTGTTTTCTATTGTATCGCACGATTTAAAGGATTCACTATCCTCTATCAATGGATTTATCGACTTGCTTCGCGAAGGCTCTTTATCACGCGAAGAATTCGATAATTTAATTCCTGAATTAAGCGAAAATGCCAATAATGCCTCGTTGTTGTTATTCAACTTACTTAATTGGTCTAAATCACAAATGCAGTCGTTAGAACCAAAACCCAGCCTGTTCGATGTACAAGAAGTGTTTGAGGACAAAGTGAAATTGATTGAACCTAGAATGCAAAGTAAAGGTATCAATTTGGTAGACCACTCGTTACGCGATTTTGCCTATGCTGACAGAAGTATGTTCGAAATTGTGATACAAAACCTATTGGCCAACGCCCTGAAATTCTGCAGTAAAGGTGATACCATTACCATTTCTAACCACATTAGCAACGGCAGTTGTATTATTAGCATTGCCGATACAGGAGTGGGTATTTCAAAAGAAAATTTATCTAAATTATTTAAAAACAGTTCGTTTACTACGGTGGGCACCAATAACGAAAAAGGCACTGGTTTAGGGCTTTCTATCTGTAAAGAATTAGTAGAACTCAACAACGGTAAAATTTGGGTGGAAAGTACCCAAGGCGTGGGTAGTACATTTTATGTACAATTGCCAAAATCGAAACCCGCAGAGTAATACAGCGCAGTTATTTTTTAGGCAAAAACACCTCAGCCATCATGCATCTCGCCGAACCGCCACCACAAGTTTCTATAGTTTCCAATGAACTGTAAAGGATTTCGGTATGCTTTTTTAACGCTGCTATTTGATTTTCGGTAAGAGTATTGTATGCGGCTTCACTCATCACCAAATAGCGCTTGTCGTTCTCCCCTTTTACTTGAAGCATGTTTCCCGCGAAATGTTTTAATTGTTCTTCAGTAATATCAATGATGTCTTTGCCACTTTCCTTTAAATGTTTAATGACATTTTTGCGTTCCTTTTTATCGTCAATGCAACTTAGGCAAATCACGGCAAAGGTTTCGCCCACGCACATCATTACGTTGGTATGGTAAATGGGTTTTCGTTGATCATCAACCGTTTGATTGGCAGTAAATACCACGGGAAAATATTCAAAATCTTCGCAAAACTCGATAAACAAATCCTCATCGGCACGTGGCGATAACGCACAATAAGCCTTACGGTTTTCACGATCTAACACTACACTGCCCGTGCCTTCCAAAAAAATATCTTCTTCTTCCGCACTGGTGTAATCAATAATATTTTCAATTGAAAACCCCTGCTCTTCCAGAGTTTCTAAAATATCCTCTCGACGTTCCAAACGACGATTTTCTGCAAACATAGGATACAATCCCACATCACCATTTTCGTGGAAAGACACCCAATTATTCGGAAAAACAGCATCGGGCGTATCGGTGTCTTCGTTATCACTCACCACAACAACGTTCACTCCCACTTCCGTTAGCTTTTCGACAAAGGCATCAAATTCCTGTTGCGCCTTGGCCGTTATGGCCGCAGGCAACAAGTTTGCTGATTCCTGATAATAATTGTTTACCGCAGTTTGTTCGTTCATCCTGAAATTTAAAGGGCGAACCATTAAAATGGCATTGGTTGTTTGTGACATGACGCTGAAGTTGTTCTATGCAAAATTAGGATTAATTAGTTTAGAATGGTAGAATTCCAATCATTTAACAATATTGTTTTTATAAGTAATTTCAACTAAATTTGATGAATAATTATTTTAAAATCAATAAAGTTATAGTCTCATTAACACTGCTCCTTTAATTCAATGACCATGAAAACAAAATTGTTTTGGATTCTATTCATTGTCATTATATTGAGCTTTCTGTCTATAATTCATATCATTTCATAATGGATATAAAAAATATGGATTGGCTTTCTGTAACAGGTAACCTTGTTGTCAATGCATATATAATTGGTTTCGCTATTTTTCTTTTTTATAAAATTTTCATAAAAAAATCTAAATAAAAAAAAGGCAGAAAAGAGAACGGGTTTAAATCTCTTTTCTGCTTTTTTACGTTATCAATCCCTAACCAAAGGCATGGTGCTACAACGCAGCAGCCCTTCCTGTTTACCAATTTCGGCATAAGGCACTTCTTCAACGGTAAAACCGTTTTGGCGCAGCCAGTTGTTTAATCTTGTGAAGTTTTGTTCGGAGATAATTACATCTTCCGAAATGGAAAACACATTGCTGCACATTTGGTACATTTCATCTTTTGTTATTTCAAAAACATTGTCCTTTCCGAAGAAATTAACCAGCCAATCATATTCTCTTTCTATTAAAAATCCGTTTTTATGCAGGATGGCCTTGCCTTTTCCCAAGGGCTGAAAACAGCAATCGAGGTGCAGCGCATTTTCTTTGGCATTGGTATTCGATTTTCGAAGTTCAAACGATTTTACGATTTTATCGGGAAACAATTCCTGAATGGCTATTACGGCATCTAAATTAGTTCGCGCGGTAATAATATCGGGATAATCTTCGCCCGAATAAGTCCCAATAAAAATATAGTCGTTCCACGGAATAACATCGCCACCTTCCACATGGCACTCCTCAGGTAAAATGATACGGTTTTCGCGTGGCACTTGATTCCACACATAGCGTATGGCTTCAATTTCCTTTTCCCGGTTGGGTAAAATATTGGCACGGATGATTTTATCTTCAACCACAAAGGCAATATCGCGTGTAAAAATTTGGTTGCAGTCTTTAATCACCTCCGGTCGAAACACCTGTACATCGTATTTTTTAAAAACTTCGGCAACGGCATCCATTTCGCGTACCATATCGGCTTCAATTGGGTAAGTTCCTGCCAATACGTGCTCAATGCTTTTGGGGTCATAACATTCCTCTACTTTTGGTGTAGGACCGTTGCTTTCTGCCGTTCCTAAAACAACAGAGCGCAAACGCGACGTTTCGTTTTTTACATTGAGCTTTATCATGTTGTAAATATAAAAAAGCTCCTTAACTAAAATGTTAAGGAGCTTTTATTTAAAACATAAAATTGCGCTTTTCTATCTTTCTTCAATAGGTACAAACTTTCTTTCGGTAGCACCTATGTAAATTTGTCTTGGTCTTCCAATAGGTTCTTTACGCAAACGCATTTCTCTCCATTGTGCGATCCAACCTGGCAAACGCCCCAATGCAAACATTACGGTGAACATATCGGTTGGGATACCCATAGCTCTGTAAATGATACCAGAATAAAAATCAACATTCGGATATAATTTTCTATCTACAAAATATTGATCCTCCAAGGCTTCTTTTTCAAGACCTTTTGCAATATCTAAAACAGGATCGTTAACACCTAAATCGCCTAAAACTTCATCGGCTGCCTTTTTAATGATTCTTGCACGAGGATCGAAGTTTTTATAAACGCGGTGACCAAAGCCCATTAAACGGAAAGGATCTTGTTTATCTTTAGCTTTAGCCATGTATTTTTTAGTGTCGCCACCATCGGTTTTAATAGCTTCAAGCATTTCCAATACGGCTTGGTTGGCCCCACCGTGAAGTGGCCCCCAAAGCGCTGAAATACCAGCTGAAATCGAAGCGAACAAACCAACATGAGATGAACCAGCGATTCTTACCGTTGATGTTGAACAGTTTTGCTCGTGATCGGCATGAAGGATTAAAAGTTTATCTAAAGCGTTGATTAAAACCTTATTTTGTTCGTACTCGCCATTTGGCTTTTTAAACATCATTTTTAAGATGTTCTCAACATAGCCTATAGTATCGTCTCCGTAGTTTAATGGTCTGCCCACTTTTTTTCTGAAAGTCCATGCTACCAAAACTGGAAATTTACCCAATAACCTTACTACCGACTTATACATATCTTCTTCAGACTCAACGTTAACCGAAGAAGGGTTAAAGGCCGTTAAAGCACTGGTTAAAGAAGAAATAACTCCCATGGGGTGTGCAGACTTTGGAAAAGCCTCAACAATTTTCTTAACATCTTCGTCAACTACCGCTTCTGCTTTTATATCGTCATGGAATTTATCATTTTGTTCTTTTGTTGGAAGCTCTCCAAAAATTAAAAGATAAGCCACTTCCAAGAAATCTGCTTTTTCAGCTAACTCTTCTATAGAATAGCCTCGGTAACGTAAAACTCCTTTTTCTCCATCCAAAAACGTTATGGCACTTTCACAAGATCCGGTGTTTTTATATCCGGGGTCTAGTGTAATTACTCCACCAGTTGAACCTCTTAGTTTTGTGATATCAATTGCTACTTCATTTTCTGTACCTTTTACTAAAGGAAAATCATACTTTTTCCCGTCTATTTCTATACTAGCTGTGTTTGCCATTATTTATTGTAAGTTTTTTTGTTAAGAAGAACGCTAATTTACAAAATATAGCTTGATTTCTAAAGTTAATTTATATTCATTTAAACGATTAACCAAATTATCAAAATTGATATTAAATAAAAAAGCGATTATTAAAAAATAATCGCTTTTGTTATAAAGTTTTAATATTCTTTTACTTAACCTTAAAGGCTTTTTCTTGTGGAAAATAAGCCACATCGCCCAATTCTTCCTCAATTCTAAGTAATTGGTTGTATTTGGCCATACGGTCGCTACGCGAAGCCGAACCTGTTTTTATTTGACCACAGTTAAGTGCCACCGCTAAATCGGCAATGGTGTTATCTTCTGTTTCACCAGAACGGTGAGACATTACTGAAGTATAACCTGCATTTTTAGCCATATTTACCGCCGCAATCGTTTCTGTTAAAGAACCGATTTGGTTTACTTTGATAAGGATAGAGTTGGCAATACCGTTTTCAATACCTCTTGATAAACGCTCTACGTTGGTTACAAATAAATCGTCACCTACCAACTGTACTTTATCACCGATTTTTTCGGTTAATAATTTCCAGCCTTCCCAGTCGTTTTCGTCCATTCCATCTTCAATAGAGATGATTGGGTATTTTGAAGTCAGTTCCGCTAAGTACTCTGCTTGCTCGGCAGAAGATCTTACTTGACCTTTATCGCCTTCAAACAAGGTGTAATCGTATTTTCCGTCTTTGTAGAATTCAGCAGAAGCACAATCTAAAGCGATCATTATTTCATCGCCGAAAGAGTAACCGGCTTTTTCAACCGCTACTTTAATCGAATCTAAAGCATCCTCAGTTCCACCAGCTAAGTTTGGAGCAAACCCACCTTCGTCACCTACAGCAGTACTTAAACCTCTGTCGTGCAAAACTTTTTTAAGGTTGTGGAAAATTTCGGTTCCCATTTGCATGGCATGAGTGAAATCTTTAGCCTTTACGGGCATAATCATAAACTCTTGGAATGCGATTGGCGCATCACTGTGCGAACCACCGTTGATGATGTTCATCATTGGTACAGGAAGCGTGTTGGCAGAAACACCACCTACGTATCTGTACAATGGCATGTTCAATTCGTTTGCTGCTGCTTTAGCTACGGCCAAAGACACACCCAAAATAGCGTTAGCACCTAATTTTGATTTGTTTGGCGTACCATCCAAATCAATCATTACTTTATCGATTAAGTTTTGTTCGAAAACCGAAATGCCAATCAATTCTTCTGCAATTATGGTATTTACGTTTTCAACGGCTTTTAACACCCCTTTACCCATGTAAGTGTTTCCACCATCGCGTAATTCTACAGCTTCGTGCTCTCCGGTTGATGCTCCTGATGGTACGGCAGCTCTACCTAAAATATTATTTTCTGTTACTACATCTACTTCAACTGTAGGATTTCCTCTTGAGTCTAGAATTTGTCTAGCGTGAACGTTAATGATTATACTCATAATTGGTTTGTTTTTATTCTTTTTATTATTTCAAATTTACGCTTAAATCTTGTTTGTTTTTTAATGTTTTAACAAAAATCATCATAAAATGCTCTATAACGTTTTAGTTGCCACTTTTCACAAACAATACTGGTTTAAACTTAGCTGGCGCTTACCTTTTGCTTTTTGATGTTTTCAATAAATTGATCGAAAAGATAAGACGAATCGTGCGGCCCTGGGCTAGCTTCTGGGTGGTACTGTACCGAAAATACATTCTTGCTTTTCATGGCTAATCCGGCTACGGTATCGTCATTTAGGTGGACGTGGGTTACTTCCAAATCTGGGTTGTTTTCAACCGATTCGCGATTTACGGCAAACCCGTGGTTTTGTGAGGTGATTTCACCTTTTCCTGTTTTTAGGTTTTTAACCGGATGGTTGATTCCGCGGTGACCATTGTACATTTTATAAGTAGTAGCACCGTTTGCCAATGCAATAACTTGGTGACCCAAACAGATTCCGAATAGTGGTAAATCCCTTTTAATAATCTCCTTAGCTATTCCCTGGGCTTCTACTAATGGCTCTGGGTCACCAGGTCCGTTAGATAGAAAATATCCGTCTGGATTGAAGGCTTCTAAATCTTCAAACTTTGAATTGTACGGAAACACCTTGATGTAGGCATCACGTTTGGCAATGTTTCTAAGGATGTTCTTTTTTATACCAATATCTAAAGCTGCTACTCTGTAAGTGGCATTCTCATCGCCATAATAGTATGGCTCTTTGGTTGACACTTTTGAAGCCAACTCCAAACCTTCCATGTTTGGCACTTCAGCCAATTGTTTTTTCAAACCTTCAATGTTATCCACGTCTGTAGAGATCACAGCATTCATGGCTCCGTGTTCCCTGATATAGCTTACCAAAGCTCTAGTATCTACATCTGAAATGGCCAATAGGTTATTCTTTTCAAGGAAGTTTTCCAACGAATCATCAGCTGAAACTCTTGAATAATCGTAACTAAAGTTCTTAACGATCAATCCCGCAATCTTAACAGAATCAGATTCTACTTCATCTTCATTGGTTCCGTAGTTCCCAATATGGGCATTGGTCGCCACCATTAACTGTCCGTAATAAGATGGATCAGTAAAAATTTCTTGGTAACCTGTCATTCCGGTGTTGAAACACACCTCACCAAACGATGTTCCTTGCTTGTTGCCAACTGCTTTACCGTAAAAAATAGTACCATCAGCTAGAAGTACGATGGCTTTTTGTCTTTTTTGATATTTCATAAATTCGAAAAGTTTTACAAAATTGCATAAAAAAAAGGATAAACTAAAATAGTTTATCCTTAATATTTAAAATGCTTACTAACATTTATTCTTCTTCGTTAGATGCCTTAGTTTCAACAGGAGCAGCTGCTGGTTTAGAACCACCTCTTCTACTTCTTCTTGTTGTCTTTTTCTTAGCCTTGTCTGCATTGTAAATTTCGTTGTAATCTACAAGCTCGATCATAGCCATATCGGCGTTATCCCCTAATCGGTTTCCTAACTTGATAATTCTGGTATAACCACCTGGTCTGTCTGCCACCTTTGTAGCAACCTCTCTGAACAATTCGGTTACAGCATCTTTTTGTCTAAGTTTAGCCATTACCAAACGTCTGTTGTGTGTGGTATCGGCTTTAGACTTTGTAATCATAGGCTCAACAAATTGCTTTAAGGCTTTAGCTTTTGCAACTGTTGTGTTGATACGCTTGTGCTCGATTAAAGAACAAGCCATGTTGGCCAACATTGATTTTCTGTGAGCCGTTTTTCTACCTAAGTGGTTGAATTTTTTTCCGTGTCTCATGACATTTGTTTTAAACCCTTATCTTGCTGCTACTTTTTTAAGGAGCAAAATATAAGGGAGTTAGAATTAATCTTTATCTAATTTATATTTGCTTAAATCCATTCCGAAGTTAAGGCCTTTAACGTTTACAAGCTCTTCAAGCTCGGTCAACGATTTTTTACCAAAGTTTCTGAATTTCATCAAGTCGTTTTTGTTGAATGATACCAAGTCACCTAAAGTATCTACCTCTGCAGCTTTTAAACAGTTAAGCGCACGAACCGAAAGATCCATATCAATCAATTTCGTTTTAAGCAATTGACGCATGTGAAGTGATTCTTCATCATATGTCTCTGTTTGTGCAATTTCATCAGCCTCTAAAGTGATACGCTCATCAGAGAATAACATAAAGTGGTGAATCAACGTTTTTGCCGCTTCGGTTAAAGCATCTTGAGGCGTAATTGAACCATCGGTAATGATTTCGAAAACTAATTTTTCGTAATCAGTCTTTTGCTCAACACGGTAGTTCTCAATGCTATACTTAACATTTTTTATTGGCGTGTAAATAGAATCTGTAAAGATAGTACCTATCGGTGCAGAAGCTTTTTTGTTTTCTTCAGCAGGCACATATCCTCTACCTTTTTCGATAGTGATTTCCATGTTTATGTTTACCTTAGGATCTAGGTTGCACACTACCAATTCGGTATTCAACACTTGGAATCCTGAGATGAACTTTTGGAAATCTCCAGCAGTGATGCGCTCTTGACCTGAAATTGAAATGGAAATCGATTCGTTATCGATATCTTCAATTTGTCTCTTAAAGCGGATTTGCTTCAGGTTTAAGATGATTTCTGTTACATCTTCTACTACTCCAGCGATTGCTGAAAATTCATGATCAACGCCTTCTATTCTAACCGATGTAATGGCGAATCCTTCTAATGAAGATAAAAGAACGCGACGCAAAGCATTACCCACTGTTAAACCGTAACCTGGTTCTAATGGTCTGAATTCGAATTTACCTTCGAAATCAGTAGAATCAATCATGATTACTTTATCCGGCTTTTGAAAATTAAATACTGCCATATTGTTTTCTTCGTTTTAATTGTTACTTGGTTGCGCGGTTTATAAGTTTGAAGAAGTACGAATAAACCCTTTGGCCAAATACCAATGTGATTAATTTATTATTTAGAGTATAATTCGACGATGAATTGCTCGTTTATGTTTTCAGGAATCTGAATTCTTTGTGGCACAGAAACGTAGGTTCCTTGCTTGGTATCGTTGTTCCAAGTAATCCATTCGAAAACATTGCTTGAGTTTGAAAGTGATCTTTCGATAGCCTCAAGAGACTTTGATTTTTCACGAACCGCAACAACATCACCAGCCTTTAATTGGTAAGAAGGAATGTTTACCAACTCGCCATTTACTGTAATGTGTCTGTGCGATACCAATTGTCTTGCAGCACTTCTTGTTGGAGCAATTCCCATACGGAATACTACGTTATCTAAACGAGACTCGCAAAGTTGTAAAAGCACCTCACCGGTAATACCTTGCGCAGCTCTTGCCTTTTTAAACAAACCTCTAAACTGACGCTCTAATATACCGTAAGTATATTTTGCTTTTTGCTTTTCCTGTAATTGGATTGCGTATTCAGATTTTTTACCACGACGACGGTTGTTTCCGTGTTGCCCTGGAGGGTAATTTCTTTTTTCGAACGACTTGTCGTCTCCGAAGATAGCTTCGCCAAACTTACGAGCTATTTTAGTTTTAGGACCAGTATATCTTGCCATTTTAAATTAATTTGTGAGAGTGGTTATGAATTAAGGTCTAAATCTTATCCTTCGATAACCGTAGTCCTCTCGGTGATACTTGTTTATTTTTTTCAGTCTGCAAATGTACATATAAAAAATGAATATCAACTGCAAAAACAATTGATATTCATTCTACTATGTAAATTTGTTATACTCGACGTCTTTTTGGAGGACGACATCCGTTATGTGGTAATGGAGTAACATCGATGATTTCGGTTACTTCGATACCAGCATTGTGGATAGAACGGATGGCAGATTCTCTACCATTTCCTGGTCCCTTCACATAAACCTTTACTTTTTTCAATCCAGCTTCTTGAGCTACTCCTGCAGCATCTTCAGCAGCCAATTGAGCAGCGTAAGGTGTATTTTTCTTTGAACCTCTAAATCCCATTTTACCAGCAGAAGACCAAGAAATTACATCTCCGTTTTTGTTGGTAAGTGAAATAATTATGTTGTTGAACGATGCTGTAACGTGAGCTTCACCTACAGCTTCAACATTAACTTTACGTTTTTTTGTGCTTGTTTTTGCCATGATTCTTTTAGTTTTTAGCTATTAGCAATAGTCGCTAGAATCCTAAACCGTATAAATTTCAAACAGATTCCTTCCAACGTCTAAAGACTAAAGACTATTTATTACTTAGTTGCCTTTTTCTTGTTAGCAACAGTTTTTCTTCTACCTTTTCTGGTTCTGGAGTTGTTCTTGGTTCTTTGACCTCTTAACGGTAAGCCCGCTCTGTGACGGATACCTCTGTAACAACCAATATCCATTAATCGCTTAATGTTCAATTGAGTTTCAGAACGTAATTCACCTTCAATAGTGTAAGTTCCAACGGCCTCACGAATACCCGCAATTTGGTCGTCGTTCCAATCTTGAACTTTAATACTTTCGTCCACTTTAGCAGTCGCTAAAATTTCTTGTGCTCTGCTCTTTCCTACACCGTAGATATAAGTTAAAGCAATAACTCCTCTTTTGTTTTTTGGTATGTCTACACCTGCAATTCTTGCCATATTGTTTTTATTAGTTTTTGTTGCTAGTTTTTAGTTGTTAGAATCCTAAACATTGCTATTTCAAACAGATTCATCTAACTACCAAACACTAATAACTCATGTACAAATTAACCTTGTCTTTGTTTAAATCTAGGATTCTTTTTGTTTATAACGTAAAGTCTTCCTTTTCTACGCACAATTTTACAATCTGCGCTTCTCTTTTTTACTGATGCTCTTACTTTCATCTCTTTTAAGTTTAAGGTTTTTGGTTTAAAGTTTAAGGTTTGCCCTAATGGGAACTTACAACTTTAAACTTGAAACTTTGAACTATTTAATATCTATAAGTTATACGAGCCTTAGTTAAATCGTAAGGGCTCATTTCTAATTTTACTTTGTCTCCTGGTAACAACTTAATGTAGTGCATACGCATTTTACCAGAAATATGGGCAGTCACAATGTGACCGTTTTCCAATTCAACACGGAACATCGCATTTGATAATGCTTCAATAATGGTTCCGTCCTGTTCTATTGCTGCTTGTTTTGCCATAGTATGTTGCTAGTTTTTTGTTTCTAGTTTCAAGTTAACTCTAAACTTTAAACCTGAAACCTTTAACTATTTATGCTACTGCTTTTCTATTTTTACCTGTTTTCATCAACCCATCATAATGGCGGTTCAACAAATAAGAGTTTATTTGCTGCATGGTATCTATTGCCACACCAACCATAATCAATAATGAGGTTCCTCCAAAGAACAATGCCCATCCTTGCTGTACACCCATAAGTTTAACAATAAATGCAGGGAATACTGCAATCAATGCCAAAAATATAGAGCCTGGCAAAGTGATTTGCGACATGATTTTATCTAAATACTCTGAAGTTTCAGAACCTGGACGGATGCCTGGAATAAAACCACCGCTACGCTTTAAGTCGTCGGCCATTTTATTGGTCGGTACTGTAATCGCCGTATAGAAATAGGTGAATACAATAATCAACAATGCAAAGGTGATGTTATAAACCAATCCGAAAATATCTGAAAAGTTAGTCTGTAACCAAGTTCCAGTTGCCGTTTCCTTTAAGAAAGCCGACCCTCCAATTAAACCAGGCACAAACATAATAGCTTGAGCAAAAATAATTGGCATTACCCCAGAGGCATTCAGTTTTAATGGTATGTATTGTCTTGAACCAGCAGCGGCACTTTTTTCGTAACCACCAGTAGCTGTTCTTCTCGCATACTGTACGGCAATCTTTCTTACTCCCATTACCAACATAATAGAAGCCAAAATGATTACGAACCAGATTACGAATTCAATCAATACCATCATTAATCCACCGTTACCACCACCTTCTAATCGGGTAGCTGCATTTTGTAAAAATGCTTGTGGCAAGGTAGCAATGATACCAACCATAATTAACAATGAAATACCATTACCGATACCTTTATCTGTAATTTTCTCACCTAACCACATCGCGAAGATACATCCTGTTACCAAAATAGTAACTGATGAGAAATAGAATAAAGGCCCTGTTCCTAATAAGAACGCACTAGTTGGAATCCCCAAAGCTGGCAAACTAGCCAAGTAGCCCGGTGCCTGCACCAAACAGATAGCAATAGTTAACCAACGTGTAATTTGAGTGATTTTCTTTTGCCCACTAGCACCTTCCTTTTGCAATTTCTGCAAATAAGGAATGGCAATACCCATTAACTGTACAACAATAGAAGCAGAAATGTAAGGCATGATACCAAGTGCGAAAACCGAAGCATTAGCGAATGCACCACCAGTGAAGGCGTTTAACAAACCTAGTAAACCGCTATCGGTTTTATCGGCCAAGCCACTTAATTGGGCGGCGTCAATACCTGGTAATACTACTTGGGCACCAAATCGATAGACTAACAACAGACTCAAAGTCACAATGATTCTGTTTCTTAGTTCCTCTATCTTCCAAACATTTTTAATTGATTCTATAAATTTCATACTTATAACAAGTCTTATATAGTTACAGCTTCTCCTCCAGCAGCTTCAATAGCAGCTTTAGCCGAAGCAGTAAACTTATGAGCAGATACTTTTAATTTAGCTTTCAATTCACCTCTACCTAATATTTTAACTAGGTCGTTTTTACCAACCAAACGGTTAGCGAACAAGGTTTCAAAATCTACAGTATCGTTTATCTTTTTATCATCAACCAATTGTTGCAAGGTATCAAGATTAACACCTTGGTACTCCACTCGGTTAATGTTAGTAAAGCCAAACTTAGGAACACGTCTTTGAAGAGGCATTTGTCCACCTTCAAAACCTAATTTCTTAGAATAACCAGAACGCGATTTGGCACCTTTGTGACCACGTGTAGCGGTACCACCTTTACCAGATCCTTGCCCTCTACCTACTCGTTTTCCTTGGCTTTTTACTGAACCTTCTGCAGGTTGTAAATTACTTAAATCCATTTCAGTTTATATTTTTAAGCTTCTTCTACAGAAACTAAATGTGAAACTTTAGCTACCATTCCTAAAACACTTGGTGTAGCTTCGTGCTCTTTTACTTGACCAATCTTGCTAAGACCCAAAGATTCTAAAATTCTTTTTTGTCTTTGCGGACGATTGATAGCGCTTTTAACTTTTGTTACTTTAATCTTTGCCATTTCTGTCTGTATTAAGCGTTAAAAACCTTTTCAAGTGAAATACCTCTATCTCTCGCGATAGTGTTCGCGTCTCTTAATTGCAATAAGGCATCAAAAGTAGCTTTTACTACGTTGTGAGGGTTAGAAGACCCTTGAGATTTAGATAATACATCGTGTACACCAACTGCTTCAAGCACTGTTCTAACAGCACCACCAGCAATTACACCAGTACCAGGAGCAGCAGGAATAATGTTTACTCTAGCTCCACCGTATTTTCCTTTTTGTTCGTGAGGTAAAGTTCCTTTTCTAATTGGAATTCTAACCAAGTTTTTCTTTGCATCCTCAACGGCCTTTGCAATAGCACTGGCGACGTCTTTAGATTTTCCTAAACCTTGGCCTACAACACCAGCTTCGTCACCAACTACTACAATTGCTGAAAAACCAAATGCTCTACCACCTTTAGTTACTTTAGTAACCCTTTGTACACCAACCAAACGATCTTTAAGATCTAGTCCACCTGGTTTTACTAACTCTGCACTTTTATATTTTTGAAACATAATATCTTAGAATTTTAGTCCGCCTTCTCTAGCTCCTTCAGCTAATGATTTTACTCTACCGTGGTAAAGGTAACCGCCTCTATCAAAAGAAACCGTTTCAATACCAGCTTTTACCGCTTTTTCAGCAAGTGCTTTACCTACTAATTTAGCTACTTCAGCTTTAGTTGCTTTCGCAGAACTAATATCTTTATCTCTTGAAGATGCCGCGCTAATGGTGTTACCAGTTAGGTCATCTATCAACTGAGCATAAATTTCTTTATTACTTCTATAAACAGCCAATCTTGGTCGCTCTCCTGTACCAGAAATAACCTTACGGATTCTGTTTTTTATTCTTAGTCTTCTTTCGTTCTTTGTCAATGCCATAACTTAATTATTAAGCTGATTTACCTGCTTTTCTTCTTATTTCTTCACCAACAAACTTGATTCCTTTTCCTTTGTAAGGTTCAGGCTTTCTAAAACCACGAATCTTCGCTGCTACTTGACCAACTAATTGTTTATCATGAGAAGTTAGTTTAACGATAGGGTTCTTTCCTTTTTCAGAAACCGTTTCTACTTTAACTTCAGGAGCCAAGTCTAAAACGATGTTGTGTGAAAAACCTAATGCTAAATCTAATTTTTGGCCTTGGTTTGATGCTCTGTAACCTACACCAACCAATTCTAGTTCTTTGGTCCAACCTTTTGAAACACCAGCAATCATGTTGTTAAGCAATGCTCTGTACAAACCGTGCTTAGCTTTGTGATCTTTGGCATCTGAAGAGCGCTCTACAATAATGTTACCTTCTTCAACTTTAATTTCAACAGTATCGAACGCTTGTGTTAACTCTCCTAATTTTCCTTTTACAGTTACTACGTTATCTTTAACATCAACTGTTACACCTGCTGGAATGGCTACTGGATTTTTTCCTATTCTTGACATTTCTTTTCGGTATTAAAAATTAGTATACGTAACATAAAACTTCGCCACCTACATTTTCCTTTTTGGCTTGTTTGCCCGTCATTACTCCGTGAGAAGTTGAAACGATAGCAACACCAAGACCGTTAAGGATTCTAGGCAATTCCTTAGCACCGGCATACTGACGTAAACCTGGCGTACTAATTCTTTGAAGCTTCTTGATTACTGGTTCTTTTGTTTCTTTGTTGTACTTAAGCGCTATTTTGATAGTGCCCTGTACAGTAGAATCATCAAATTTGTAACTTAAAATATATCCTTGCTCGAATAATATTTTGGTGATGTCCTTTTTTAAATTAGATGCTGGTATCTCCACCACTCTGTGGTTGGCACGCACCGCGTTTCTAATTCGTGTCAAATAATCCGCAATTGGATCTGAGTACATAATGAATTGATTTTGTGGCCTTGGTTTTCGGTTGGTCCCGAACCTTAAGCCTGATTATTTAAATAATATTACCAACTTGCTTTTTTTACTCCTGGGATAAGACCTTGGTTTGCCATTTCCCTGAACGTTACACGAGAGATACCAAAGGTACGCATGTATCCTTTTGGTCTTCCGGTTAACTTACATCTATTATGCTGACGGATAGGAGATGCGTTTTTAGGCAGCTTTTGTAATGCTTCGTAATCGCCTGCTTCCTTTAAAGCTTTGCGTTTAGCAGCGTACTTGGCTACTGTTTTAGCTCTTTTTACCTCACGGGCTTTCATTGATTCTTTAGCCATATCTTAGTTCTTTTGAAAAGGTAATCCTAGTTCAGTTAATAATGATTTTGCTTCTTTATCAGTCTCGGCTGAAGTTACAAATGTAATATCCATTCCAGAAATTTTGTTCACTTTATCAATGTTTATTTCTGGGAAGATGATTTGCTCGGTAACACCTAGGTTGTAGTTACCTCTTCCGTCGAATCCTGTAGCCTTAATTCCATTAAAATCTCTTACACGTGGAAGTGCAGAAGTTACTAAACGATCTAAGAATTCGTACATTCTTTCGCCACGTAAAGTTACTTTTGCCCCAATTGGCATCCCTTTACGAAGTTTGAAAGATGCAACGTCTTTTTTAGATATCGTTGCTACGGCTTTTTGTCCAGATATAGTAGTCAATTCCTCTACTGCGTAGTCAATCAACTTTTTGTCTGCAACGGCAGCACCCACACCTTTAGATATTACTATCTTTTCCAGTTTAGGAACCTGCATTACATTATTATATCCAAATTCGTCTGTAAGAGCTGCAATTACTCTGCTTTTATACTCTTCTTTAAGTCTTGGTGAATATGCCATAACTATATTACTTCATTAGATTTTTTAGAAAATCGTACTTTTTTATCGCCTTCCATTCTGTAGCCTACTCTTGTTTCTTCACCTTTGGAGGTCAATAACGACAAGTTAGATACGTGAATAGCGGCTTCTTTCTCTACGATTCCTCCTTGAGGATTTTGAGCACTTGGCTTAGTGTGTTTTTTCACTAAGTTTACGCCCTCAACAATCGCTTTGTTCTTCTCTATTAACACCTTTTGTACTTTACCTTCGGCCCCTTTGTGGTCTCCAGCAATTACTTTTACGGTATCTCCAGTTTTTATTTTAAGCTTTCCCATCTTAATAATTTGTATTAAAGCACCTCTGGTGCCAATGATACAATCTTCATGAATTGTTTATCACGAAGCTCTCTTGCAACTGGTCCGAATACACGTGTGCCTCTCATTTCACCTTGAGGGTTTAAAAGTACACATGCGTTATCGTCGAATCTGATATAAGATCCATCTGGACGTCGCACTTCTTTAACGGTACGCACTACCACTGCAGTTGAAACAGCACCTTTTTTAATGTTTCCATTAGGTGTTGCGTCTTTTACTGAAACTACAATTTTGTCCCCTACAGAAGCGTATCTTCTTTTAGTACCACCTAGAACACGTATGGTTAATACTTCTTTGGCTCCGGTGTTGTCTGCTACTTTAAGTCTTGATTCTTGTTGTACCATGATTACTTCGCTCTTTCAATTATTTCAACTAATCTCCAACATTTAGATTTACTTAAAGGTCGTGTTTCCATGATCCTTACAGTATCTCCTTCGTTGCAGTCATTTTTCTCGTCGTGTGCAACATATTTTTTTGTTTTCAACACGAACTTACCATACATAGGGTGCTTTACTTTTTTCACCTCAGAAACCACAATAGATTTCTGCATTTTGTTACTTGTAACAACTCCTATACGTTCTTTTCTTAACTTTCTTGTTTCCATTTTAAGCAGAATTATTGTGAATCTCTTTTAGTTAATTCCGTCGCAATTCTGGCAACGCTACGGCGTAGGTTACGCAATTGAATTGGATTTTCTAAAGGAGAAATTGCATGAGCCAATTTTAGGTCTGAATAACTCTTTTTAGTTTCACTAAGCTTTTCTTGTAACTCAGCTACAGATAATTCTTTAATTTCTGATTGTTTCATAATATCAAATCAATTATGCTTCGTAATCTCTAGCAATTATAAACTTAGTTTTTACCGGTAGTTTTTGTGCGGCTAGACGCAATGCTTCTTTAGCTACGTCTAATGGCACACCACCTACTTCAAAAAGCACTCTTCCTGGCTTTACAACAGCTACCCAAAGCTCAACGGCACCTTTACCTTTACCCATACGTACTTCAAGAGGCTTTTTTGTGATAGGCTTGTCTGGAAATATTTTGATCCAAAGTTGCCCTTCTCTTTTCATGTAACGTGTAGCGGCTATACGTGCTGCTTCAATTTGACGAGATGTTATAAATACTGAGTCTAATGCTTTTATTCCAAAAGTTCCGCTTGAAAGTTGGTTGCCTCTACCGGCATTACCTTTCATGCGTCCTTTTTGCTGCTTACGAAATTTTGTTCTTTTAGGCTGTAACATTTTTCTTTACTTTATAAAAAATTACTTTCTACGACGAGGCCCTTTGTTTCCGCCACGTCCGGCTCCACCTTTTCCTTGCTTTTTGGACAATCCAACAAGCGGAGAAAGCTCTCTTTTACCGTATACTTCACCTTTCATGATCCATACTTTAACACCCAACCTACCGTAAGTAGTGTGTGCCTCAACTAAAGCATAGTCAATATCGGCTCTAAAGGTCGATAAAGGAATACGTCCTTCTTTGTAGTGCTCGCTACGTGCCATTTCAGCACCATTTAAACGACCACTGATCTGGATTTTTATTCCTTCAGCATTCATACGCATTGTAGCAGCGATAGCCATTTTGATTGCACGACGGTAAGAGATTCTGTTCTCAATTTGACGGGCAATACTTGATGCTACTAAAAATGCATCCAGTTCAGGTCTTTTAATTTCAAAGATGTTAATCTGAACTTCTTTTCCGGTAATTTTCTTAAGCTCCTCTTTCAACTTGTCTACCTCTTGACCTCCCTTACCAATAATGATACCTGGGCGTGCCGTAGTGATAGTAACGGTTACAAGCTTTAAAGTTCTTTCAATAATTACTCTACTTACACTAGCTTTAGAAAGACGCGCGTGAACGTATTTTCTAATCTTATCGTCTTCGGCAAGTTTATCGCCATAATCGTTTCCTCCGTACCAGTTAGATTCCCATCCTCTGATAATTCCTAAGCGATTTCCGATTGGATTTGTTTTTTGTCCCATACTCTTTATTAAGCTTGTGTGTTATTGTTAGCACCAACCACCAATGTTACGTGGTTAGAACGTTTTCTAATTCTGTGTGCACGACCTTGAGGTGCTGGACGCAATCTTTTTAACATAGATCCTCCGTCAACTCTAATCTCCTTTACAAATAATTCTGCAGATTCAACATCGGCATCTTCATTTTTTGCTTGCCAGTTAGCGATAGCCGACAATAACAACTTCTCTAAACGAGCTGAAGCTTCCTTTTGGTTGAACTTTAAGATATTAAGTGCTTTCTCTACCTTTTCACCTCTTACTAAATCGGCTACTAAGCGCATTTTTCTTGGTGATGTAGGACAATTATTAAGTTTTGCAAAAGCCACTTGCTTTTTACCTTCCTTAATAGCGTCTGCCATTTGTTTTTTACGACTTCCCATAGCTTACTACTTTTTACCTTTATTTTTAGCACCGGCATGCCCACGGAATGAACGTGTTGGTGAAAATTCTCCTAATTTATGACCTACCATGTTTTCAGTTACGTAAACTGGAACAAATTGACGGCCATTATGCACTGCTATTGTTTGTCCAACGAAATCTGGAGTAATCATACTAGCACGAGACCAAGTTTTGATTACTGTTTTTTTGTTAGCCTCAACATTAGCGGCAACTTTCTTTTCTAATTTATAATGAACGTAAGGTCCTTTTTTTAATGATCTTGCCATGTCTTATTTCTTTCTACGTTCTACAATATACTTATTACTCGCTTTTGTTTTAGAACGTGTTCTATAACCTTTAGCTGGAACACCGTTTCTTGAACGTGGGTGACCTCCTGAAGAACGTCCTTCACCACCACCCATTGGGTGATCAATCGGGTTCATTACCACCGGTCTAGTTCGCGGTCTTCTACCTAACCATCTTGTTCTACCTGCTTTACCACCTACTATTAATTGGTGATCTGAGTTAGATACAACTCCGATAGTAGCCATACAAGTTCCAAGAATCATTCTGGTTTCACCTGAAGGCAATTTTATAGTAGCAAACTTACCGTCTCTTGCCATTAATTGTGCAAAAGCACCAGCACTACGTGCCATAACAGCGCCTTGTCCTGGACGTAATTCTACACAAGAAATAATGGTTCCTAATGGAATTTCACTTAATGGCATAGCGTTACCAATTTCTGGTGCTACGCCTTCCTTACCAGACACAATGTTTTGCCCTACTTGCAATCCGTTTTGAGCAATTACATATCTCTTTTCGCCATCTTGGTAGTTTACCAAAGCGATAAAAGCTGTTCTGTTTGGATCGTATTCTATCGATTTTACTTCGGCAGGAATTCCTGCTTTGTCTCTTTTAAAATCGATAATACGATACTTCTTCTTATGACCACCACCTATGTAGCGCATGGTCATTTTTCCTTGACTGTTTCTACCACCAGACCTTTTATTCGGAACGAGCAAGCTCTTTTCCGGCTTATCAGTAGTTATGGCGTCATACCCATTTACTACTCTAAAACGCTGTCCTGGTGTGATTGGTTTTAATTTTCTTACTGACATTGTTGTCTAATTACATGTTACTGTATAAATCAATCATTTCACCTTCCGCCAGTTGTACAATTGCCTTTTTAACAGCATTTGTTTTACCATGTTGAAGACCTGTTTTTGTGTAACGGGTTCTTCTATCTGGACGGACATTTATAGTACGAACTTTTTCAACAGAAACACCATAAGCAGCTTCAACCGCTTTTTTGATTTCTACCTTGTTCGCCTTTGTGTTCACTGAGAACCAATAGCAGTTTTTTAACTCACTATCAGCTGTCGCTTTTTCTGTGATTATAGGTTTAATTAAGATACTCATCTGTTTCTTATTTACTTAAGTTTGTTTCAATTCCTTCAATTGCACCTTCTAAAAGCACTACTTGATTAGCATTCATAATCTTGTAAGTACTTAATTCTGAAGCTGTTATCACTTCAGAACCTTTTAAATTGCGCGACGACAAATATACGTTATTATTTGACCCACCCAACACAAACAAAGACTTTTTGTTGTCTAACTCTAAGGCTTTCAGTACCGCAGTAAAGTTTTTGGTTTTTGGAGCATCAAAATTAAAGTCTTCTAAAACTGTAATTGATTGCTCTCCGGCCTTAATACTTAATGCAGATTTACGTGCTAAACGCTTAAGGTTTTTGTTAAGCTTGAAGCTATAGTTTCTTGGTCTTGGACCAAACATACGTCCACCACCTTTAAATACTCCAGACTTGATGCTACCAGCACGAGCTGTACCAGTACCTTTTTGCTTCTTAATTTTACGCGTACTTCCGGCAATTTCTCCTCTTTCTTTCGATTTGTGAGTACCTTGACGTTGGTTTGCTAAATATTGTTTAACATCCAAATATACGGCGTGATTATTAGGCTCAATAGCAAACACATCTTTAGAAAGGTCTGCCTTTCTACCTGTGTCTTTTCCGTTTATATCTAAAACTGCTACTTTCATTACTTTCTAATAATTACATAAGAGTTTTTGTGTCCAGGCACACAACCTTTTACAACAAGTAAGTTCTTTTCAGCAACTACTTTCAATACTCTTAAATTTTCAACTTTCACTTTTTCACCACCCATTCTTCCGGCCATTTTCATGCCTTTGAATACTCTAGCAGGATAAGAAGCGGCTCCAATAGAACCTGGCGCTCTTAAACGGTTGTGCTGACCGTGGGTAGCTTGACCTACACCACCGAAACCATGACGCTTTACAACACCTTGGAATCCTTTTCCTTTTGAAATACCAGACACATCAACAAATTCACCTTCAACAAAGTGATCTACAGTGATAGAATCTCCTAATTTGTACTCCTCATCAAAACCTTTGAACTCAACGATTTTACGCTTTACAGAAGTACCCGCTTTTTTAGCATGACCGATGTCTGCCTTTGTAGCGCTTTTTTCTGTCGCGTCATCGAAACCTAATTGAACAGCTTCGTAGCCGTCAACCTCTTCAGTTCTGACTTGGGTAACGATACATGGACCTGCTTCGATTACTGTACAAGGAATGTTTTTCCCGTTTTCATCAAAGATGCTGGTCATACCGATTTTTTTTCCAATTAACCCAGACATAATTTAATTATTAATTTATTTGTTACTTATTTAAAAAACTTCAGGGACAAAATACCTTCCGTCCCTGAAATGTATTTTTCCGTTTTTCCCGCGACCGCATCGGTGGGACATGTACTTGGCTACACGAGGCAGCCGGTTTATACTTAAACCTTAATCTCTACTTCAACACCACTTGGCAACTCAAGCTTCATCAAGGCATCAATTGTTTTTGATGATGAAGAGTAGATATCCATTAATCTTTTATAAGAAGATAATTGGAATTGCTCTCTTGACTTCTTGTTTACGTGTGGAGAACGTAATACAGTAAAGATTTTTTTGTGTGTTGGTAAAGGAATTGGTCCAGTTACAACAGCACCAGTACTTTTTACTGTTTTTACAATCTTATCGGCCGATTTATCAACCAAGTTGTGATCGTAAGATTTTAATTTTATTCTGATTTTTTGACTCATTTTCTTAGATTTTAAGCTTCAACACCTTTAGCTGCCTTAATCACTTCTTCAGAAATATTTGAAGGTGTTTCAGCGTAATGTGAAAATTCCATAGTTGACGTTGCACGACCAGATGATAGTGTTCTTAATGTAGTTACATAACCGAACATTTCTGACAACGGTACAATAGCTTTAACGGCTTTTGCTCCAGCTCTGTCGCTCATGTCACTTACTTGACCTCTTCTTCTGTTCAAATCACCTACAATATCACCCATGTTTTCTTCTGGAGTAATAACCTCCAATTTCATCATAGGCTCCATAATTACGGCTTTAGCAGCTTTTGCAGCAGCTTTAAAACCTAGTTTTGCAGCTAATTCGAAAGACAACTGATCAGAATCCACATCGTGGTAAGAACCATCAGTTAAAGTTACTTTCATAGAATCTACTTCATAACCTGCCAACGGACCATTTACCATAGCCATTTGGAAACCTTTTTCAATTGAAGGGATAAATTCTTTAGGAACGTTACCACCTTTAATCTCAGAAATAAACTCTAATCCATCCTTACCTTCGTCAGCAGGCTCAATAGTAAATACAATATCGGCGAATTTACCACGACCACCAGATTGCTTTTTGTAAACCTCTCTGTGCTCTGCACGTTGTGTAATGGCTTCTTTGTACTCTACTTGAGGCTGACCTTGGTTAACCTCTACCTTGAACTCACGCTTAAGACGGTCAACAATAATATCTAAGTGAAGCTCACCCATTCCAGAAATAATAGTCTGTCCGGAAGCTTCGTCTGTTCTTGCTGTAAATGTTGGATCTTCTTCTGCCAATTTAGCCAAAGCCATACCCAATTTATCAACGTCTGCCTTTGTTTTAGGCTCTACCGCGATACCAATTACTGGATCAGGGAATTCCATTGATTCCAAAACAATAGGATGCTTTTCATCTGATAAAGTATCACCAGTTTTGATATCTTTAAATCCAACTGCTGCACCAATATCACCAGCTTCGATAAACTCGATAGCGTTTTGCTTGTTAGAGTGCATTTGGTAAATACGAGAGATACGCTCTTTTTTACCTGAACGGTTGTTCATTACGTAAGAACCAGCATCTAAATGACCAGAATACGCACGGAAGAATGCTAAACGACCAACGAAAGGATCGGTAGCAATTTTAAATGCCAATGCAGAAAATGGCGCATTTGCATCTGGCTTACGAGTTTCCTCTGCGCCAGTATCTGGGTTTGTACCTACAATGTTATCTCTATCTAATGGAGAAGGCAAGTAACGACATACAGCATCCAATAAGAACTGCACCCCTTTGTTTTTAAATGAAGAACCACAAATCATTGGAATGATAGCCATATCCATTACAGCAGCTCTAAGTGCAGCGTGCACTTCGTCTTCTGTGATTGAATCCTCATCTTCCATGAACTTCTCAAGAAGGTTTTCGTCGTAAGTCGCAACTTCTTCAATTAAAAGCGCACGGTACTTACGAGCTTCTTCCTTCATATCGTCTGGAATCTCAACAACATCAAAGGTAGCCCCTTGAGTTTCGTCATGCCAAACTACAGCTCTGTTTTTTACTAAATCTACGATACCTTTAAAATCTGCCTCATCACCAATATTCAACACAATTGGCACAGCGTTAGATTTCAACATATCTTTAACTTGCTGACATACTGCCAAGAAGTTAGAACCTTGACGGTCCATTTTGTTTACGAAACCAATACGTGGCACTTTGTAGTTATCAGCAAGTCTCCAGTTAGTTTCAGATTGTGGCTCTACACCATCAACCGCACTAAACAAGAATACTAAACCATCCAACACACGTAAAGAACGGTTCACCTCTACGGTAAAATCCACGTGGCCCGGAGTATCGATAATATTAAAGTGATAGTCTTTGGTATCTGGTAACGGCTGCGCGTTTTCCATAGGGAACTTCCAAGTACAAGTTGTAGCTGCAGAAGTAATGGTAATACCACGCTCTTGCTCTTGCTCCATCCAGTCCATGGTTGCAGCACCATCGTGCACCTCACCAATTTTATGACTAACACCAGTATAATAAAGTATACGCTCTGTAGTTGTTGTTTTACCAGCATCAATATGAGCTGCAATACCTATATTTCTTGTATATTTTAAATCTCTTGCCATGTTTTATTAGAATCTAAAGTGTGAGAATGCTTTATTGGCTTCTGCCATTTTATGAGTATCTACACGTTTCTTAACTGCTGCTCCTTCTTCTTTAGCTGCTGCTAAAATTTCTGAAGCCAAACGCAACGCCATAGATTTTTCGTTACGTTTTCTTGCATAGCCAATCAACCACTTCATGGCAGTTGAAACTTTTCTATCTGGACGAATTTGCATCGGGATCTGGAATGTTGCACCACCAACACGACGGCTACGTACTTCTACGTGAGGCATCACATTAGAAAGGGCATCTTTCCAAAGCTCTAAAGCTGTTTTTTCTTCGTCAGTTTTCTTTGAATCTACAATATCAATAGCATCGTAGAATACTTTAAAAGCTACAGACTTTTTACCATCCCACATCATCATGTTAACGAAACGCGTTACTAACTGGTCGTTAAAACGTGGATCCGGTAAAAGCGGTCTCTTTTTTGCTGCTCTTTTTCTCATGTCTTCTTCTTAAAGTTTTAATTACTTTTTAGGGCGTTTTGCACCATACTTAGATCGACGTTGCGTACGGCCGTTAACACCTGCGGTATCAAGCGCGCCACGCACAATGTGATATCTAACACCTGGTAAATCTTTTACCCTTCCGCCTCTAACCAATACTATCGAGTGCTCTTGTAAATTATGTCCTTCACCGCCAATGTATGCGTTAACCTCGTTTCCATTTGTTAAACGCACCCTTGCCACCTTACGCATTGCTGAGTTAGGTTTTTTAGGGGTTGTTGTGTAAACACGAGTACATACACCACGTCTTTGCGGACAAGAATCCAAAGCAGCCGATTTACTCTTCTTGGTTATTTTGGCTCTTCCTTTTCTTACTAATTGCGAAATTGTTGGCATAAATTTTAATATAAATTTTATTAACCTCTATTTAGAGGGCTGCAAAGGTAGAAATTAAAATGAATAATTCAAATCCTAAATCATTAATTTTCAGTTGAATTTAAAAATAATAACATTCGCTATATCAATCGGCAAAATTTTCCGTTAGATTTACATTAAAAACCCACCTTGTATTTCGTGAAAAAGTTCACCTTTTTACTCCTTTTTATGTATATTATTTTTCCTCCGAAGAGTTTCGGACAAAATTTATGGCTTAACATAAAAGGTGCAAAAAGCGACGAAACCAAGACAGTAGATTCCCTTAATTACCAAAAACGGCATGTCGATTTTAAGTCTTTAACTACCGAAGTAAACAACACACAGCAAACACTTTATGAACTGGGCTATATTGAAAATGAAGCTTACGGCATTGAAAAAATAAACGACTCCACATTTTCAGTGAAAATCGCTTTAAAAAGGAAATTCAATAGCATTCGTATTTATTATGACAACGAAACATTGAATGCATCGACAATCAAACCCATTTCAAACGAAATATTTGATGGCTATTTTGAAACACCCTTTAATCAAGTTGAAAAAGCACTGAATCGCATCAACCAAAAAATTTCAGAAAACGGACTACCTTTTTCAAAATTGAACTTATCGGATATCAAAATAAAAAACGACTCCACGATACAAGCTCAACTCATAATCCGTTCCGCCAAAAAGCCACGTTCCATTGACAACATTGTTTTAAGGGGTTACGAAAAATTCCCGAAAAGCTTTTTAAAACACTATTTAAAAATCAAACCCGGGCAGGTTTTTGATTTAACCGCCATAAAAAATAAAACCGAACAATTGGCAAATCTGAATTTCGCAAAAGAACTCAGGTCACCCGAAGTACTATTTTCAAAAGACTCGACCATATTATATGTCTACACAGAAAAAACTACGAGCAACGCTTTTGACGGATTTTTAGGTTTTGGCACCAATGAAGACAGCAATAAATTAGAATTTGACGGCTACCTAAGCCTAAACCTGACCAACAATTTAAATTTTGGCGAGTCCTTTAGGCTATTATACAAAAGTGACGAAAACGACCAAAAAACATTTGAAAGCAACGTTACGATGCCCTATGTTTTTAATTCCCCCATAGGAATAGAATTTGCATTACGTATTTTCAAAAAAGACTCATCATTCACAACCACCAACCAAACCGCCAAAATAAATTACCAAATAAACGCCAAACACCACATTGATCTAGGAATAACTTCAACAGAATCCAGTTATTTACAATCCACCAACTCTCCAACCCTTCGAGACTACGACTCTAATTTTTTCACAATTTCACACCAATACAACAATCTGCAAGCTTCCAACGTATTATTTCCTATAAAATCACATTTCAACATCGAAATAGGGATAGGCAAAAGAAAAACGGAATCAGACTCCGAAAAACAAACACTGCTAAGCTTGAACGCCTCAAACATATTCAACCTTAACACTAAAAATTCTATATACTTGAGAACGACTGGGGCTTATTTACAATCGGACAGTTATTTTGAAAATGAGCTCTTTCGTTTTGGCGGCATCAATTCAATTAGAGGCTTTGAAGAAAACAGCCTTTTCGCGTCATTGTTCGGCTTAATCAACACCGAGTACCGTTACCAATTGGCCAATACGGTTTACATACACACTATTTTCGACGCAGCGTACTTTGACAACAAAATCACTTCCGTTCAACAAAAACTTTTTGGATTTGGTTTCGGATTCGGGCTACTCACCAAAGCTGGCTTATTTAAACTGAATTATGCTAACGGCAAAAATGAAAACACCAACTTTAAACTTTCCGACTCCAAAGTCCACCTCAGTTTAACGGCATTTTTTTAAAACCGCCTCAATAAAGTAAAATTTTTCCTCAAACTCAACAGCCTTAATTCAGACCCACAACCGCCGAAACTATGCACGCATAACTTAGTGATTATCAAATCATAAAATTCACAACAAACTCAAAACTATTTTAAAATATGTTTTTAAAACGGCCTTTTTCACTAAAAAAACCACAATCATTTTGTGAGCCTAGCACAAATTTTAACGGGAAATTATTGTTTAATTAACTTTATTTTAGGATTTTTGACGTTGACTAATTCAAATAATTACAAAATGAAAACAAAGTTTAGTGGAATTTTAACGCTATTACTAGCGTTTGTTGTGCAATTAACTTTTGCACAAGAAAAGACAATTTCAGGTACAGTTTTGGATGGCTCTGGCCTACCACTCCCTGGAGCAACTGTCTTAATTAAAGGTACTACAACAGGTACATCTTCAGATTTTGATGGCAAATACTCTATCTCTGCACCCCAAGGCGCTACCTTGGTGTTCAGTTTTGTGGGCTATGCCACTCAAGAAAAAACTGTTGGAGCATCGAACACGATTAATGTCACCATGATTGAAGATGCAGCTGCTTTAGAAGAAGTTGTTGTAACTGCTTTGGGGATTAAAAGAGAGAAGAAATCTCTTGGTTCTGCAATTACAACTCTGGACAGTGAATCCTTAAACGAAGGAGCTCAAACAAACATTTCGGATGCTATTAAAGGCAAGGTTGCTGGTGTGGTTATTTCAAATGCAAGTACTGACCCTGGAGCTTCATCTGGAGTTATTATTAGAGGTTTTAGTACTCTTAGTGGAAGTAACCAACCTTTGTATATTATTGATGGCGTTCCGGTTAATAACGGTTCAACATCAAGTGAAACCAATACCAATTCATCTGTTGACGGATTAAATCGCTCATATGATTTCGGAAATGGAGCTGGAGACATAAACCCTGAAAATATCGAATCAATCTCGATTTTAAAGGGTGCTTCAAGTACAGCTCTTTACGGTTCTAGAGCAGCAAACGGTGTTGTAATTATTACTACTAAGAAAGGGGCATCGGACAAGCTAAGTATTGAGTTTTCTACTCAAGCAACGTTTACAGATCTCTTGAGAGCTCCTAATTACCAAACTCAATTTGGTCAAGGATGGGATGGACAGCATTTCTTAAATGAAAATGGTTCTTGGGGACCTAGATTCAACAATGAAGTTCTCGTTTGGGGTAATGTCGTTAACAACTCCCAGAAAATAAAGCGGTATGCTTTTCAAAAAGATCAATGGAGAAACTTTTTTGATATTGGCACATCTTACGTAACCAACTTGGCGATTTCAGGAGGTTCGGGTGGCACATCAGGCAGAATTGCATTTAATAATACTACTGCTGATGGTATATATCCAACCAGTAACGACTCTAATGAAAGAAACACTATTTCTGCTTCGTTTAATTCAAAAATAGATTTTCTAACGTTTAGCGGTACCCTAAATTATGTGGGGACCAGAGGTTCAGGTATTCAAGGAGGCCAAGGGAATAGTGTTATTAATAACTTAATGCAGATCCCAACTGATTTTGACATTACTGAGTTTAAGGACTATAAAAATGACCCGTTCAATAATGTTAGTAATTATTACACACCCTTTGGCATAACTAATCCATACTTTACGCTAAACGAAGACGGAGCAAAATATACAAAAGAAAGAGTTTATGGTTCATTTGATGTAAGTGCTGAAATTAATAATTGGTTAAGTGCAACTTACCGATTAGGTATTGATTCTTACTCTGACTACACAAAAGTATGGAATGCTATTATTGACGCTGTTCCAGGAAGTCCAAACGACGGGACTACTACTGAACAACCTGGCTTCTACGGTGAGTTTCAGAACTTTGTAAAACAAGTTAACCATGACATTTTATTAAATCTTAACTTTGATGTAAACGAAGATTTTAACATTGCATCAACATTTGGATTCAACTACAATGATAGAAGCACATTAGGATCTAGTGCAACTGTTTCATCACAGGATATACCCGATTTTTACTCTCTATCTAATTCAGCAAGTCCAGTAGCAGCAGCTTCAACTATATCTAAAAGAAGATTATTTGGTGTTTTAAATTCAACAACCTTTTCCTTTAAAGACATGCTTTTTCTTACAGCAAATCTTAGAAATGATTGGTACTCTACTTTGCCTGAGGAGAATCGTTCAGTTCTCTATGGAGGCGCCAATGCCTCATGGGTTATGACCGAAACTTTTCCAGGTATTAAAAACATACTTAGTTACGGTAAAATAAGAGTTGGTTATGGAGAAACTGGAGTTGACACGGATCCGTACCAAATATCTCCTGTAAATGTTGCAGGAAACAATGACAATCAAGGATTTAGAGACCTTCTATTCCCTGTGGGAGGATTAAATGCTTTTGAGGTAGGAAATAGAGCTGGTAACCCAGACTTAGCGCCTGAAAGGAGAAAAGAATTCGAAATTGGTGCTGAATTATCATTTTTAAAGAATCGTATTAATCTAGACTTTGCGTATTACGACGCTACTGTTGAAGATCAGATTTTGAGTTTACCTTTAGCGTCTACTTCTGGTTTTACAAATCAAACAGCTAATATTGGTACTATTTCAAATAAAGGGTACGAAGCCTTGCTTACTTTAGGCCTATTTAAAAATATTGATGGTTTTAATTGGGATATGGCTTTTAATTATTCTACCAACGACGCCATATTAGAAAAACTTGACGATAGAGTAGAACAAATTGCCCTAGGTGGCTTGAGCACAATAAGCTTGGTTGCTAGAGAAGGACAACCAATAGCTTTGATAGAGGGAAGCGTTCCTTTGAGAGATCCCAATGGAAACATCGTTGTTGACGCTGTTGGTGTTCCAGTAGCAGCTCCTGAAAAAGAAGTTTATGGTGACACTCAGTATGACTACACATTAGGCATATCTAATAATTTTTCTTACAAAGGGTTTTCTTTCGGCTTTTCATTCGATATTCGACAAGGAGGTTTAATGTTTAGTCGCACAGCTAGTAACACTCGCTTTACAGGTAATTCGATTACAACAACAATTAATGATAGAAACCCTTACATTATCCCTGGCTCAGTAGTTCGAATTGACGATGGTAATGGTAACATAAGTTACGAAGAAAATACTATACCAATAGATATTGAACATTGGGATGATTATTATAGAGCAGTCGCTAATGAAAGAGGCGATGTTATAGACAAGTCTTTTGTTAAGTTAAGAGAGGTTACTTTTGGTTACAATTTTTCAAAAAAAATAATTAAAAAGACCCCTTTTGAATCATTGTCAATAAATGTTGTAGGCCGGAATCTTTTATTGTTCACACCTGAATCTAATCAATATATTGACCCTGAGGTGTCTACATTTGGTACAGATTTAGCTAGTCTTTTTGGTGAGTTCAGTGCCAATCCAAGTACTAGAAGTCTAGGAATTATACTTAAGGCCAAATTTTAATTAAAAAAATAAAAAAATGAAAAATATTTTAAAGCTTCTTTTTTTCTTCGTGCTCATTACTTCATGTGAAGAGAATCTGAATATAAATGAAAACCCAAACACCCCAGTGAATGTTGACAAAAGTTTTGTACTGACTGCCGCTCAAGGTTCTTTGGCTACCGGATTGGGGGGACAATTATCAAATTTAGGGGGCTTTTTAGCTCAATACCATACACAGCCCCCTAGTGCGTCTCAGTATCTTTCAATAGATACATACAACATGAATATCGATTTTTCAGACAGATTATGGAATGAAATTTGGGCGGGTTGCTTGAACGATTTGAAGTTTGTTATGGAGAAATCGGATGAAGAAGGAGATACTGGATCATTTTTAATCGCAACATTACTAAGGGTTTATACGTTTCAAGTGTTGACTGACTTGTATGGAGACATTCCTTATTCGCAAGCATTATTAGGAGATCAAAACATTACGCCAAGTCCAGATTCTCAAGCAGATATTTACACCGGATTGCTAGCAGAAATTGATTCAGCATTAAGCAAATATAATAATAATCCTGTTGCCTCAAATGTTGGTGCGCAAGATGCAATTTATAATGCTGATATGGATGAATGGGTAAGATTTGCAAACACGTTAAAATTGAAGTTATACATTAGAATGGCATACACTTCACAAGCTGACCCTTCAGCCGTAACTGCACTTTTAGCAGTTGACAATTTTATTACCTCCGATGCTAAATTTGCCTTATATGAAGATGCCGTAGATAAAGCAAACCCATTCTACGACGTTCAAATAGATCGCCTAGGTGATGTCAACAATATTGCAAGTAATTCTTTACTTCAATTCTTGTTAACAAATGGCGACCCGCGAGATGCGGCAATATACAGATTAAACGACGACACTCCTGGAATATTTAGAGGGATTGACCAAGGTGATCGCGGTAATTATGCTTCTGAAGTCGCATCAAATTTTTCAAGACCAAACATTACCGCTACTACGCCTGTTTACTTAATGACTGTCTCTGAAAGCAATTTCCTTCAAGCAGAAGCTTTAATTAGATATTCTGGAGGTACTGGTGCAAAAGCTAAATATGATGCTGGTATTTCGAACTCTTTTTTAACTTATGGTCTTGACCCTAGCTTAGCCAATGCTTTAACTGGCCCAGGAGGAGTTTATGAATATGTTCCTTCAACAGATATTGAAACGTCGATAAGGCAAGTGATTATTCAGAAGTGGATCTCTTTAGCCTATGTGAATAATATTGAAGGATTCTTTGAAACAAACAGAACTCAATACCCTGAAACTGTAGCCCTTGGAGATGAAGATTATACAAATGGTAGTTTTGTAGCATCAGTAGGTTCTGTTTTAACAGGTACTCAAACACCAAATACACTTTTCTATCCTGACACAGAAACCTCAAAAAACCCTAATATCACTCAGAAGACTTCATTAACAGAGAAGGTATGGTGGGATCAAAAATAATTTAAAGTATTCTAACTTAAAAAATAAGATAATGAAAATAAAAAATAAATTTATAGGGCTTATTTCTGTAATTTGCTTGCTAGTTGTATTAGCATCTTGTTCTGAAGCTAGTCCAATTAAGTCGCAAATTACTGAATTTCCTAGTTTTGAGATCGATGAACCATATTCAATCATTCAAACAGGATCTTCGTTCTCTGACTCTGGAGTAAAAGCTATTGCAGGGACAGACGAACTACCTTTTACAACATCCGGCACGGTTAACACAAATACTCCAGGTGTATACAAACTAGATTATGCCGCTACTAACGATGATGGTTTTGATGGAACCGCTTTTAGGTATATAATTGTTGTTGACAATCCAGATTTTGTTAAGTCAAGTGATTTAAGCGGAAGCTACACAAGAGATTCTAACTCTGCTCATATTATGACTTTAACTAAAGTCGCAGACGGTGTTTACCATGCTGATGATATTTTACCAACAAACAACATATCTGTATTTGTATTCCATGTTTCTGACACCGAAGTCGTTATACCACGACAACCAAGCCGTTTCGGTGATATTGTTGCTGACCCAAGTGATGTATCAGGAAGCAGTGGGATCATATCTGGAGATGGAGATATCACCCTCAATACATTTATTGGATGCTGTGGCATATTTACTCGTAATTTTCTTAAAGACTAAAATTAAAAAACCATGAAAAATCATTTGAAATACATTCTTATATTGCTTTCACTTACTGTATCTCTATTCACTTCATGTGAAACAGAAGAAGGCTATAAAGATTTTAATGTTGAAAAAACAGATGTAATTGAATTATCTGGAGACTGGTATGTTGAAACATCTTTAAATGGAAGTGTTGTTCTTGGTTATGAAATTATCACAACTTCAAACACAGCGAATGATAACTCAGCCATTAGAATATTTGACCATGAGCATATCTGGGCGTTTAATATTGCTGTTCCTGTTAACGTAGAAAACTTAACATTTGAGGGATCAAGTTTGTCAAGCGACGTTGATGGCTATCAAATAACAGTAAACATTACCAATGGAAAAATTGAGAAAAATGGGACTCTTACCAGTGACACCAATATGACTACTGATTTAATTTCATTTGACGCTGAGTTTTCGGATGAACCAGGAAACATATATCACATTGAAGGCTATAAACGTAGTGGCTATTTAGAAGATGAGCATTAAAAGTCACTCAATTATTTTAAGTTTTCAAACAACTTAATTAGAAAAATTAAGGTCTTCTTTCAAACGAAGACCTTTTTTCTTTCCAATCTTCACAAAACCAATCCTGATTTTTCATTTACAGGAAACCACTATCTACATGTTTTAGCTAACCCCAATATTTGGTTGAAATATTTATTAAATGCCTCAAACACCAAATCCCTGTATTACTTTTAAACAAATACAATCTGAAAAGAATTTATCCAAAATTGTTTTTGAGCTACCTCATTTCATACCTTTACCCCATGGAAAACCAAACTCAAATTTTCGGGATAAGAGCAATCATAGAAGCCATAAATGCAGGAAAGACCATTGATAAAGTCTTTCTTCAAAAAGGCTTAAAGGGCGATTTATTTAGCGAACTGGAATCGTTAATCAACAAAACGTCTCTTAATAAATCCTATGTTCCTATTGAGAAATTGAACAAACTTACCAAAGGCAACCATCAAGGTGCAGTGGCGCAAATATCACCCATCGCATTTTACGACATGGAAGAATTGGTTTTGCAAGTTACGGAATCTGGAAAAACACCCTTGTTTTTGTTGTTGGACCAATTGAGTGATGTGCGTAATTTTGGTGCTATTATACGTACTGCAGAATGCACAGGAGTCGATGGAATTATCATTCAGAAAAAAGGTGCTGCTCCCATTAATGGCGATACTATAAAAACCAGTGCTGGGGCAGTATTTAAAGTTCCCATTTGTAAAGTGGACCATATTAAAGATGCTGTGTTTTACATGCAAGCATCAGGAATTAAAGTGATTGCTGCAACCGAAAAAACGAACGATTCATTGTTCGACGTTTCATTTACCGAACCAAGCGCTATTATTATGGGTTCTGAAGGTCGTGGCATTAACCCATCAATTTTAAAAGTTGTAGATTCCAAAGCTAAACTGCCTTTATTGGGCGATATTGAATCGTTAAATGTATCGGTAGCCTGTGGCGCCTTTTTGTACGAAGCGGTAAGACAACGTATAGCTCCCTAACCCCCAAAGGGGGAATTCTTGCCTACCTCATCTGAATTTTGGGGCTTCGGTTTAAAAACATAGTTTACAGTAATTTTATCCTTATTATCATTACCAAGTTCTTCCCCTTTGGAGAAGTTAGAAGGAGCTTCTATAAAGTTGCCGTCTTCATCAAAATGCTTCAAAAACGGGTCGTCATCTTCATTAAAAGTGTCTTCTTCCCATTCATATTTTTTGGGTTTAGCAATTTGCTTTCTAAAAGCAATGGCAAACAACAATCCGGTTATTAATCCTCCCAAATGACCTTCCCACGAAACACCTTCCTCAATGGGCATGGTGTACCAAATCATACTTCCGTAAAGAAACACGACTAACAACGATAAAGCAATAAGCCTAAAATGTTTAGCAAAAACACCTTTAAAAAAGGTGAAACTTACCAGAACATAAATGAGTCCGCTAGCCCCAATATGGTACGATGGTCGACCAATACACCACGTTAAAAAACCAGACAGCAATATGCCATAAATTATAATTTTCCAAGAAATATTGCGATAGAAATAAAACAGCGCCACCGATAGCACAAACAACGGAATGGTGTTATGATAAATATGCTGGATACTGCCATGGATAAACGGGCTAAGCACTATGCCTCGTAGTCCTTTTAAAGTTTGCGGATAAACCCCATATTTACTGAAATTATACCCAAAACGTACTTCGAACCAAAACACCAACCAAATAACAAGCACAAAACAAACGGGGTAGGCCACTACCCCCGTTGAAAATTTAAAATGGTCTTGCGTTTTCATAAATCTAAAGATAGCAAATAGCTGACCAATTTGGTGAACTGTGTAAAAATGGCAGATAAGCCCGCGTGAGGGATTGCAGTGGAAATCCTTTTTGGGAGGCACGATCAAAAAGATTGCAGCGTAAAGCCCGACCCCGATTTTTTAGGGGGCAAGCCCAAAACATTAAAAATTTGATTTAATTTTACATTTATGAATGCAAACGAACCTTTAGCAGAACGATTACGGCCAAAAACCTTAGACGATTACGTAAGTCAAACCCATTTGGTGGGGCCAAACGGCTCGTTAACACAGCACATTAAACAAGGTTTGATTCCGTCCATGGTTTTCTGGGGGCCACCGGGAACGGGAAAAACCACTTTGGCCAATATTATTGCCACTGAATCGGGCCGACCTTTTTATACTTTGAGTGCCATAAACTCAGGGGTGAAAGACGTTCGTGATGTGATTGAAAAAGCCAAAAAAAGTGGTGGACTTTTCACCACCAAAAACCCCATTTTATTTATTGACGAAATCCATCGTTTTAGTAAATCGCAACAAGATTCGCTGTTACAGGCCGTTGAAAAAGGATGGATAACCCTTATTGGCGCCACCACCGAAAACCCCAGCTTTGAGGTTATTTCGGCATTGCTTTCCCGCTGTCAGGTGTATATTTTAAATGCCTTCGACAAAACCGATTTGGAAACTTTGTTGAAACGTGCCATTGAAAAAGACGAATTCATTTCAAAAAAAAATATCGACTTACAGGAAACCGATGCGCTATTGCGGTTGTCTGGCGGCGATGCCCGAAAACTGCTCAATATTTTTGAACTCATCATTAATTCCTACGATTCCGAACCCATTGTAATCACCGACGAAGCCGTACTGCAACGCGTACAAAACAACACGGTACGCTACGACAAAACTGGCGAACAGCACTACGACATCATTTCGGCATTCATAAAATCCATTCGTGGCAGCGACCCCAACGGTGCCGTATATTGGCTGGCCCGCATGATTGAGGGCGGCGAAGATGTAAAATTTATTGCCCGCCGGTTGCTTATTTCGGCCAGCGAAGATATCGGCAACGCCAACCCCACGGCCCTGGTCATTGCCAACAACACCTTCCAGGCCGTAACCACCATTGGTTACCCCGAATCGCGCATTATCCTGAGCCAGTGTGCCACCTATTTGGCCTGCTCGCCCAAAAGTAACGCCGCCTACCAGGCTATAGGCAATGCCCAACAATTGGTGAGGCAAACGGGCGATTTAAGCGTTCCATTGGAAATTCGTAACGCCCCAACCAAACTCATGAAAGAACTCGGTTATGGCGATAATTACAAATATGCCCACAACTACGAGAACAACTTTGCCAATCAGGAATTTCTGCCCGACGAAATAAAAAACACCAAACTTTACGACCCCGGAAACAACGCCCGCGAAAATGCGCACCGCGAATTTTTAAAACAACGCTGGAAAGATAAGTACAACTATTAATTTCATTTTGGGCGCTACCCCACCCTTGGGCTCCGATCAAAGCAAATGGGTCGGGCTTTTCATTCCAAGTCCTCGCTCGTACCTCGCTGTGGGCTTTCCATTTCAATCCCTAGCGCAAACCCAAACTTAAAAACAGCATTGGAATAATTTTTGATTAAATTTACCATAAAAGCACCCACTATGAAATTTCTATACACCACACTTTTAGCTCTACTTTTTGTAGCCTGTGCACCTATTCGGGTGAATTATGATTACGACAAACAGGCTTCCTTCAGTAACTACAAAACCTACCAATATTACGGAAACATGGAAACGGGCTTGAGCGAATTGGATACCAAACGCCTCTTGGATGCCATCGATGCCCAAATGTCGGCAAAAGGTTTCTCCATTTCTGAAATCCCTGATTTTTTTATCGACATTA
This sequence comes from Tamlana crocina, assembly GCA_040429635.1. NCBI lineage: Bacteria > Pseudomonadati > Bacteroidota > Flavobacteriia > Flavobacteriales > Flavobacteriaceae > Tamlana > Tamlana crocina. Next base: position 3,565,124 of record CP158972.1, read on the forward strand.
AAAGTGCCGAATACCACGAACCTCAACGCAGCTCTGTTGGCGTTGGCTTGGGCGGTGGCGGCCGAAATGTTGGTGGCGGTATTTCCATTGGTATTCCCGTTGGGCAAAGTAACGTAAACAAACAACTTACCATCGATTTCGTTGACGAAAGTAAAAAACAACTCTTTTGGCAAGCCGTTAGCGAGTTCGATTTTAATCCCAATTTTCAACCTGAAAAAAGAGAAGAAAAATTCAATGCTGTAGCCGAAAAAATACTTTCGGAATATCCACCATCCAAGTAGCATTCACATTTTATAATTATCATAACATTTTTAATGCTTTCGTCTTTTTATGATTTTGTAGTTTTACAAAAACGACATAATTATGAACGATATAAAAAATAAAGTCGCCCTAATAACAGGCGGATCGAAAGGCATAGGTTTTGGCATTGCTCAAGCATTTTTGGCAGAAGGCGTAAACGTTGCCTTTACCAGTAGAAGTGAATCAGCAGCAAACGAAGCAGCCGGTTTGTTAAACAAAAGCAACACAACCAAAGCTGAAGCCATTGGCATAAAAGCCGATGTTAGAAACTTTGAAAGTCAGCAAAACGCTGTTAGAAAGGTCTTGACCCATTTCAACCAATTGGATGTGGTAGTTGCCAATGCTGGATTGGGACACTACGCCAGTATTGAAGATTTAAGCGTGGAACAGTGGCACGAAACCATTGACACCAACCTTACAGGCGTTTTCTACACTATCAAATCGAGTGTGGAAGCCCTAAAACAATCCAAGGGCTATTTCATTACCATTTCAAGTTTAGCGGGCACCAACTTTTTTGCCAATGGCTCGGCTTACAATGCCAGTAAATTTGGCTTAACAGGATTCACGCAAGCTGTGATGCTCGATTTAAGGCACCACGGTGTAAAAGTAAGTACCATTATGCCCGGTTCGGTATCTACCTATTTTAATAATCGAACGCCCGGCGAAAACGACGATTGGAAAATACAAATTGAAGATATTGGCGAATTGGCAGTTGATTTATTAAAAATGAACCCCAGAACCTTACCAAGCAAGATTGAAGTTCGTCCCACTATGCCTCCAAAGAAATAATTAATTTTTCACTATTTTTTTGGTCGCTAAAAGAATCTTATCGGAATAAAAGCGGGCAATATATACGCCCGTTTTTAAATCTCCGAGGTTTAATTGCTGTTGTCCATAATTTTCAACGGACAGTGATTTTATGACTTTCCCATCCACACCAATAATATCGATTTTTAAACTGCGACCGTTATTGTTTTCAAACTTAAAATGAATTATGTCGCTAGTTGGGTTGGGGTACATCGAAATACTTAAACTGTTTTCTGTACTTGTAATGCCTTCAACGCCCAAAGTGGAATAATTTATCGTCCAAGTTACCGTATTAATGTGCAAGCTTTCGTGGTTATCAATTTTTAGGAACGACGATGCATCATGCACCGCAGCAATCAACGTATTTTCTCCTTCAACCAAATCCGTTTCTTCAACCGAAACACCGTCAAGATTGTTTGAAAAATTGGTTTCATTTAAAGTCCATTCCGTTTCCAAAGTATTCGGAATGGTATTTATTAAATTCAGTTGAAAATCCATCGGGAAACCGGAACCTTCAACCGTATTCAAAACAGGGGAATATGATTCAATTGGAGAGATTAAATCGTGTATTCTTTCAACAATACCTTCCGTGCAAACCGAACAAAACGGCTTATATAATACTTCCATTTTACATTGTGCATTTATGGGCTTGTACCAGGAAGCTGGCACGCCAGTAGTACCGTGCTGAAAGGTACCTATACCGTTAATACCCATCCAATTTTTCCATTTCACCAAATTAGAATTTGACTCTTGTGTCATATTAATGCCTTCGGAATAGTACTCATCAGGCAATAGGTATTCATCCTTTAAATAGAACATGGAATGCCCCAACTCATGCAACGCCAATTCGTTGGCATCAGCGCTAGCCGCTGCGATGGGAAACTCGCCTCCCGTTCCACCATAATAAGGCGTATTAACCAAGATTAAAGCCTGATCGTAAGTCGGAAAATTATCTGCCAGCACCGAACGGATTTTTGCTTCGGCCGTTGCCGCTTCGGCATAATCGATGCCATAATACAAATACCTATGGTAACCAAAAGCATCGAAAGTAGCGTTAAAATAGGTATCGACCAATTGTGGCGTACTTCCTGATTCATCCACATCGGTTGCTGTCGCTGGATGATCTGCACCACTTTCGTTCGAAGGCACTTTTATGGCATAAACATTAAAATAATTGGTATATTCCTTAAACGGACTTTGGTTGAACATCGCATCACTAAACGCAGTAACATCTGCAATAAAGTCCTCAAATTCCGTAACTTGATAACCTTCGCTCAGCACCACTAAATTGATTCGGTTTTCGTTAGCTCCTGAAACTTTTATGGCTTCAACATCAAATATCTGTGCAAATGAATAAACGCCATTTAGTAAGCATAGCAATCCCAATAACAGCTGTTTCATTCTTGGTTTATTTTGGTTTGGATTAAATCTCTGTCCTCAGAAAATGATTTTATTAAAACCTCGCTTGTTTTTGGATGGAGTTGCATTCGGACTGAAAATGACACTTCATTCAAATCTAAGGCTTTAGTTTGAAACCCTTTAGATTCATCAACAAATTCCAAAGTCTTTTTTAAAGGATTTTTGATAATCATTCGGTTTAAAACCCTATTCTTTTTATCCAATTGAGTAGCTTCCAAATCGCCTTCCTGCCCTGCTTCATCAAAATGCTTTTTCAAACGGCCTTGGCGAACCACATGGTTTAGGTATTTAACCTCCCTTTTTCCATCGGCAAGTTTATTCATTTTATAATTTAAAAAAATAATGCTGTTGCTCTTTTCGAGGCCAGCTGAAGAATGAACAGCCTGTTTTTTCCCTCCACACGATAGGCACAACAAAAATAGTAAGCCGAAACACCAAACGGTTTTTAGAATGTTATGGGTTAAAATGAATGTCAAAACAGATTCAAGGTTTCCACAAAATTAATGATTAAAACCTTGAATCTGCTTAAAAATGCCTATTTTGAAAACGAACTGTGCCGTTTAACGACAAACTGCTTGCTATTTTACTTCTATCCGAACGCCTTCGCTATGGCTACTAAACTCGGGCGCATACATGCTTTGTATGGTGGTGATGCCGTTGCTCATGTTTCCGACGTTGTTTACCCGCAAATCGTATTCAAAAACATAAACGCCTTTGGGCAAATAATCGAAAAAGAAATTAGTACTGGCGTCTTTGGTGCTTTCGTAATAGCCCAAACCATCCTGCCATTTGTATCGGCTAATTACGTTTACGGGCTCCAATCCGGCAGCACGCATGTCTTTCATGTGGATGAATTCCATGTTTCGGTCGCTACGTAATTCAATACGCACACGCACCAAATCGCCCACTTTTAAATGAGTGTTTTCTGTGATTTCTGAAATTTCCTCGCCCGCATCGGTATTCTTCTTCAAAAAGAGTTTTTTCTTCAATTTCAAAGGCGTTTCGGGCGAAGTAATTTTATCCAAATCCTCGAAATATTGCCAATACAGTGCGCCCCATGCGATGCCTTCTCCTTTTTTAGACATTTTAACCTCGGCCATTTCGGGTTTTATTTCCCCAGTATTCCATGAGGTTTTAAAATAGCCCGTTCCAGCTTCCACTTTTACGTTTTCTATTTTATTAGGTTCAATTTTCTGTCCGCCTAAAACCACATCAACCATGTCGGTTACACTTAACCAATCGCTGCCTTTAAGCAATAAGGCATAAACGGCTTCGGTGGTGGCTTTGGTGGTTTTCCAACTATTGGTCTGTTTGTTTTTTAGCAACCAGATTTTTAGGTTGTCGATGGTTTCGAGGTTCTTTTTCTGCGCTTCGACTGCGCTCAGCGAGACATGAATTGATGCTCCAGCTTCCGAAAACACTTCAACCATCAACGCCTGGGTTTCAATCGGGGCTTGGTACCAAAACCACGAATTGGTATTGCTTTTCCAGTACATGCCCTGTTCTTCGGAAGTAATACTGGTTTCTAACAATGATTTTAAAATTTTCGAAGTCGTTTTTGCATCCTTATTTCTGTGAGAAACCAAAGCCATCAAACCTTTGGCGTACAACGAACGTTTTAACCAATATTTTTGAATTTGTGTTTGATAATACTCGGTAATTTCCTCCACTTCCTTCGATTTTTTCACCTCCGGAAAGAAACTTCGCATGTACAGATAATGTAGTTGGGTGTAGCTTAAATGGTCTTCGTTTAAATCGACTTTGACATCGTATTTTCTGATGTCTTTATATTCTTGAATGAATTCTGAATCTAGGTAATTGATGGCTTTTTCAATCATTTTACTTTGGTCGATGAGCGTAGTCGAAGTGACATTGATCTGTTTAAGATGCCCAAAACCTGCAATAATATGTTGTGTAATGTATCTATTTTCGTAACCACCTTTGAACCACGACCAAGCGCCCGACGACATTTGGTTGTTTTTCAATTTTCGGATCGCCGATTGCAATTCGTTGTTCATTTTGTTTAAATCGAACAACAGGGCAATGCGTTTTTTCTGTTCGGTTTCACTTTGGGCATCGCGCAACCAAGGGGTTTCTTGAATGAGAATGGACTTCAATTCCTCATTTTTTTCAAGGTTAGAAATTAGTGCGTCTTGAGATTTCCATTGGTTGAAAACTTTCTGAATCCTCGGGTTTGAATTGGCGATATGGCTCGCCAAAGCGTTGGCGTAATATCTGCTGAAAGTTTGCTCATTGCATTCATACGGATACTCCATTAAATAAGGCAATGCTTGCACGGCATACCACGCTGGATTAGACGTTATTTCCAAAGTCAGTTTATGGTAGTTAAGTGTGCTTGAAGTCACATGCTTCAACTTATCCAAAACAAAGGTTCGGGCCTCGTTACTCTTTACCCACATGGGTAGGGTTTCGGTCACCAACATGCGGTTACTTAAAACAGGCAAGACGTTTTGCTCGCCATCACTAAAATCACCAGCTTTGGCGACTATTTTGTATTGAACGGCATCGACGTTTTCCGGAATGTTTAAATTCCAAGAGACTTGGGTGTTGCCGTTAGGTGAAACTGAAAACGTCTCGACTCCGTTCGACGTGACAAGCCTTTCGTTAATTTCCTCACCAGAAATGGCATCGGTTAACATGAGTTTGGTTTGTCCCGATAACGATTTATCGGTCAGATTTGCAATTTTTGTACTGATGGTGATTTGGTCACCGTTACGTAAAAAACGGGGTGTGTTGAGGATTACCATCAACTCTTTTTGGGTTACGGTTTCCAATTGGGTTACGGCACTTTCCAAAGTTTTAGTGTGCGCCAGCAATTGTAATTTCCATTGGGTTAAAGCTTCTGGAGTTTTAAAACTGAAGCTGACGTTGCCCGATTCATCGGTTTGCAACTGCGGAAAGAAAAAGGCCGTTTCCTGTAAATTTTTACGGATTAGAATATTGTCGAAGTTTGGCTTCTCCACTCCTTCCTCGGTAGATGCTGGAGGAGGTAGCGTAGCCCCTGCAAAATCCTTTTTCTCTTGTATTCCGTAACCATCAGTCACTACTTCATCCAAAGCAGAAAATGCAACCGTTTCTTCTTCTACTGCATCTTCAACAATTTGCACTCCAGCAACTCTTCCGCTTAATGTATTCGTAATACTTGAAACACCTCGAATCATTAAGTTTTTATTCCCAAAAACAAACCCAAACCAATTCAGTTGATCATAATTTTGCTGCGGATAGCTGATACGCATTTTGTTGTTATAAACCCTAAAATTTTGCGTGCCGAAACTTCGATTGGCTTGGCTATGGCTACGGGTATAATATTGTGGCTGCTGTATGGGATTGAAATTCCAAGTATGCGGTTTAAATTGGTCCAACGATGCATCGTACATGCTCGCCAATAACTCGGCACTTACTTTTTCGCCTAGCGGACCTTTTATTTTGAATTGCCAAGTTTCATCGCTTCCAAGTTGCAATTTGTCTCTGAACGTAAGCGTCTCAATTTCTAAATCGGTTTTGGGGTATGGCACAGAAATAGGTACATTCCCAGACTGAAAACTATTGAACGCCGCAAAACTGTAATGCACTATAAATCCGCCCAAATCATCTTTTTCAACAGGAATCTTGATTGTCTTTTTGTTGTTATTTAAAGTCACAATCTCTGTTTTTACGGTTTCCCCATCTTTTTCAATGGAAAGAGTTACCGAAATATTTTCGGCAGCCGAGGCCAAAGTGACTTCCGTCACGTCACCAACATTGTAAGTGTCTTTATTCGTGGTGATACTGAACAATTGGTTATCGGCCATAGTGCTATCGGTTTCACTAAACAAAGCTGTTTTTACTTGGTCTTTTACCAATTGTCCAAACTTATCTTTGCTTTCCAGTTCGATGATGTACTGTCCCGAAGCCCACTTTTTAATTTTTCCGAGGTTGACCTCTTTCGAGGTTTCGGTATTGAACGTTTTCTCGAAAACCAAATCGCCTTTTTCCCAATGTTCAGATTGGTGCTCATCGGCATAAGCTTCGTGCGGAAATAGTTTTTTGAATTCGGCTTTTGAAAGCGTTTTATAATCGGGAGCCGGCCATGGTCGCGGACGCAGCACCGCATTTGGAGCTTTCAACTTATACATTTTTATAGTGCCCGTTGCGGGAACAAACTCCCCGTTTAGGTTTTTGGTTTCAATCTTTATGCTGTGGTCTTTATTCGTTTTGTCCAAAACATTCGGCACCTCCATTTTAGCCAACAGCGCATGATAACCTACATTAACTATGGTTGTCGCACTTCGGGTTTCGCCGTTTACATCGGTAACATCGGCCGTAATTTCATAATTAAAAACAGGCAAACTGCTTTTATCGACACTGGTATCCGGAAGGGCTTTAAAGCTTATTTCGAACTCTCCTTTTTCATTGGTCATACTTTCGCCATGGGTAATTTCCTGTGGCTCGCTGTTAAACCATGGTCGATACCAAAAATACCATCGCGGATATTGCACCTTTCGGTGAACGCGATACACCACCTTGGCATCGGTAATATTGCTGCCCGCATAGGCCAAAGCCGTGCCTTTTACGGTTATGGAATCGTTTATTTTATAAGTTTCTGTAACGGGTTGAAACTGGGTTTGGAACTTGGGCCGCTTGTATTCTTCTACTGAAAAATAATATTCGGCATAAAAGTCTTCTTTAACCCCATCGAACTCAATATGATATTCTCCATTTAACCCGTTATTGGGCAATATAAACTCGCCCGAAACTGACCCAAAAGCATTGGTTTTAAATTCCAGTTCCTTAATTTCCTCACCGTTTACATTGTACAATGTAGCATATACCAATTCGTTCGGCACCACCTGAGATTTTCCGTTTACCACCTCCATCGCAATAGCTTTAAAATATAGGGTTTGCCCGGGTCTATAAATACTTCTATCAGTAAACACAAAAGCCTTGTAGTTCTCTTCATCCTTCTCTCGATTATAAACCGAACCCAAATAATAATTGCCAAAATAGACCGTATCGTTACCATGGCTTACCTTGGCCACAACATTGCGATAGCGGTCTCTCGATTTTCTTATTTTAATTTGCCCGTTGGCATCAGGAGAGTAATTTTCTTTAGTGTTTCGGTTATTGCTGTTTTCATTAAAAGTCAACTCAACTTTAGCGTTCGCTAGGGGTGCCCCCATATTCCGGTCTATCACCTGAAATATTTTATGCTGTGGTGCTTCAGTTTCAACCAAAGCCAAATTGGTAACTTGAATATTCGTAAAACCGAACACATCCTCCTCGCTTTCAACAGTGGCTAAAACAATGTACCTGCCGTTATCTAATTTCGGGATTAAAACCTCGGTGGAATGCATTTGGTAATCACCCTCATTTTTCAGTTGGCTTGCCCAAGACCCAACAACATTTAGCTTTTTTATAAATTTAAGCTGCTCGTCCTTTCGGTATGTTTTGCTGAATTTTTTGAATTCATTTTCAGAAATTGAAAAGATTTTAAATTGCAGATTATCCAAGTTTTTATAGCGCACCAGCACTTTTGATGGCGATTGAATGGGCAGAAAATCTTCGGCTGTAATTTGAAGCGTGGTATATTCAATTTGTGATTTTAGAGTTTTGCACTTTTCGGCCGCAACACTTTTTGGGAATTTTGAAATGACACTGTTGCATAATTCCAGGGCTTCCCTCGCCTTCCAGCGAAAGGTTTCATCTGCCTTTGGTTGGTATTTTTGGCTTTGCTGAAAATAAATGGAGGCAATCTCAAAATCATACAGGCCGGAAGCTTCATGGCGTTTTAAGCGCTCGCTTTCCGTTTTTAAGGCACTTAGCAACAAGGCTTCTTTATCTACAAAAGTAGCGTGTTCGTTTACAAACTTCAATCTTTGAATATCGGCATCGGCCAATGCAAAAGGCGTTTTATCTTTTAAATGAAAATGGATGACATCCTGAAAAATTTTCAGCGCATTAAGCTGCAAAGACTTGGAGTCTTTCGAAGTTATTTTCAACTCTGAAAACGCTCGGGCATCGCCCAAAAAATCCGGATTATCAATTTCAAATTTATAGGCCGGTTTGGTGATGTGGCTTTCGTTGGTTTTATAAAAATCGAGGGCTTGGTGGTTTAAAAAATCGAACAACGTTGGCCTAAATGTTTTCGAACCTTTCACTTCTTCCAGTAAAACACTGAACTTGCTCAGTGGTTCCTGCTGCAGCATTAACCCGTTCTGTAATGAATTTTGAAAATGAAGGTGGATTTCATCAAAAAGCGTCTGTAAATCCCAAGTTCTAAAATCAGAAGCCTGTCCTGAACTTGTCGAAGGGTCTACTTTTTCAGAAGTCTTGGTTCGGCTGTAAAACTGATACCTGTTTTGGTTGAAATATTGCCAAAACATATTGGCCAATATGCTTTCTAAAACATTTTTTGTAGGGAATTCGCTGATTTCAATCTGTTTTCTGAAGTCATTAACGATGTTCAATTGCGCATCCTCTTCCAAAACCAAGGCGAATTTGCTTTTAAAAAGCATGGTCTTGATTAGCTGCGGTGAGTTGTATTCTTTGGTAGCCTTTTCTGAAATTTTCTCAACCACTTTTAAAGCCGATTTTGGCAAACCTTCGCCTTCCAATTGCTCCACTTTGGTCCACAAGTCGTTATAATCGTTGGTTTGTGCGGTTAAAAATTGAGCAAAAAACAATATCATAAATAAAGGTAATAAACGTTTCATGTATTACAGATTTAATGGTTTTCACGTTTTCATTCAACGGAAATCAATCCATATTTGCATTAAAATTAGTTTCAAAAGCTGTACCAAACCTACAGCCTTTGAGCCAACCGTACTTTTTGTTGAGGGAATTTAGCTATTTTTTGAGTGAGGTAAAAATGAGATGGATTAAATTATTGTCACAATAATTATTATTTTTATGGCACGCCAACCAAAACCCAAAGATTAGAAACTAACTTTGATTTTTCAATTGAAAACAATGATTTATAAGTTTTTACCACTACTCATATTATTCCCCTTTTATGTTTTGGGGCAAACCAGTTTGGAGCGCGTTCCGTTACTCTTTGAAAACAAACAATTTAAATTGGCAGAAAAACAAGTTTCCGAAGTTTTAAAAGACAACCCAAAAAATTTACAAGCCATAGAGTTGTTGGGTGATGCCTACAGCCATCAAAAAAAATGGGATGCTGCCATAGAAGAATACAACAAATTGGTTGAAGCCGACCCCAAAAACGCTAACTACCACTATAAGTACGGCGGCGCCTTGGGCATGAAAGCCCTAGAAAACAAAATGAAATCCATCGGGTTTATTGGTGATGTAAAAGAAGCCTTTTTAACCGCGGCAGAATTAGACCCAAACCACATGGGCGCTCGCTGGGCTTTGGTAGAACTCTACATGCAACTGCCCGGAATTTTAGGCGGTAGCAAAAGTAAGGCCCTGAAATTTGCCAACGAATTGGAAGCCCTATCGAAAGTAGATGGCTATTTGTCAAAGGGCTATATATATGAATATGACGACGAACCCGAACTCGCCGAAAAACATTATAAAATGGCCGTAAAAACAGGTGGTTCGTTGGTGTGTTACGATAAGCTCACTCAGTTTTATCTCGCCCAAGACCAACCCCAAAAGGCAATTACAAATCTAAACGAAGCCTACCAAAAACATCAAAAGGAAAGTTTACTGAAACAAATTGAAGCTTTAGAGGATAAACTTCAGTAAAATTTTAAAGACGTTATTGAAGTCCGAAAACCAATCAATCCTTATATTTACGGCATACAAAACATTCTATGAACGTACATTTTATAGCCATTGGTGGGGCGGCCATGCACAACTTGGCGCTCGCTTTACACAACAAAGGATACCACGTAACCGGCAGCGACGATACCATTTTTGAACCTTCAAAATCACGCTTGGAAGCCCAAGGACTTTTACCTGAAACTTTTGGTTGGTTTCCTGAAAAAATCACCCGAAATTTAGACGCTATTGTTTTGGGTATGCATGCCAAGGCCGACAATCCTGAATTATTAAAAGCCCAGGACTTAGGACTTAAAATTTACTCGTATCCTGAATTTTTGTACGAACAATCAAAAGGAAAAACCCGTGTGGTGATTGGCGGCAGCCACGGAAAAACCACCATCACTTCCATGATTTTACACGTAATGCACTATCACAACCGCGATGTGGATTATATGGTGGGCGCCCAATTGGAAGGTTTTGATGTGATGGTAAAACTTACCGAAGAAAATGACTTTATCGTTTTGGAAGGCGACGAGTATTTAAGTTCGCCCATTGACAGACGACCAAAATTCCATTTGTATAAACCCAATATTGCTTTGTTGAGCGGTATCGCTTGGGACCATATTAACGTATTCCCCACGTATGAGAATTACGTGCAACAGTTCAGCATGTTTGTCGATTCGATTGTTAGCGGCGGAAGCATCAATTACAACGAAGAAGACCCTGAAGTAAAACGTGTGGTTGAAGCCAGTGAAAACACGATTAGAAAAATACCTTACCACACGCCCGAACACACCGTTGAAAACGGCGAAACTCTTTTGGAAACTCCTGAAGGCCCATTACCAATTGAGGTTTTTGGAGCTCACAACCTGAATAATTTGGCTGGAGCCAAATGGATTTGTCAGCACATGGGCATTGACGAAGACGATTTTTACGAAGCCATTGCCACATTTAAAGGGGCGAGCAAACGTTTGGAAAAAATTGCCGAAAGCAAAAACAGTGTCGCCTACAAAGATTTTGCCCATTCGCCCAGCAAAGTGGAAGCGACCACAAAAGCTGTAAAGGAGCAATACAGCAACCGAACCTTAGTTGCTTGTTTAGAACTCCACACTTACAGCAGCTTAAATGCCGAATTTTTAAAAGAATATAAAGGCGCACTAGATGCTGCCGATGTAGCTGTGGTATTTTACAGTCCGCATGCCGTTGAGATTAAAAAACTTGAAAAAGTAACGCAGGAACAAATTGCCGACGCTTTTCAGCGGGACGATTTAATCATTTATACCAACCCAGACGATTTCAAGAATTTCCTTTTTGAACAGAATTTCGAAAACAAATCACTTTTGTTAATGAGTTCGGGCAATTATGGCGGTTTGGATTTTGGTGAAGTTAAAAAGTTAATCCATTAATCTTGTCATGCTGAACTTGTTTCAGCATCTCACCACTAATTAACCTTACTATTGCGGATGAAGCAGCCTGCACAAAGGGAAGTTGAAACCGAGGTTTTATTCTAACATTTTGGGATTTATTACCCAGTCCGTAAAATCTTTTCCATTTTCTTGCCTTTGGCCAATTCGTCCACCAACTTATCCAAATACCGTACGTTTCGGGTCAGTTGGTTTTCAATTTCTTCAATACGGTAACCACAAATAACCCCTTTTATAAAATGTGCATTCGGGTTTAGTTTGGCTTTCTCAAAAAAAGTTTCAAAAGTCACTTTTTCATCAATCAATTCCTTTATTTTTTCATGGTTAAACCCAGTAAGCCATTCCATGACTTGGTGCAATTCTTCTTTTGTTCTACCCTTTTTTTCAACTTTTGTAACGTAATGTGGGTAAACCGATGCAAAGGTCATTTTTGCTATTCGGGCGTTATGTTCTGGGCTAGCTTTCATAATACTTTAATCGAATATGGCTAATTCCGAAAGGTTAGATTTTAATTTTTATTGCTTCTGTAATTTACAATATTTATATTTAAAGCGTGACAGAAAAAAAGCCATCCTTTTCAATAAAAAACTGGAGTCAGGACGACCAGCCCCGCGAAAAACTACTCTACAAAGGCCGAGCCGCCTTGAGCGATGCCGAGTTAGTGGCTATTTTAATTGGTTCGGGAAATAGAGACGAAAGCGCCGTAGCCTTGTGCAAACGGATTTTATCAACCGTTGACAATAATTTAAGCCAGTTGGGAAAACTTTCCATCAAGCAACTTATGGATTTTAAAGGTATTGGCGAGGCCAAAGCCATTACTATTGCGGCAGCGTTGGAATTGGGACGACGACGGCGCGGCGAAGAGGCTCTTCAAAAGAAAAAAATAACCTCCAGCACCGATGTTTTTGAACTCATGCAGCCCATTATTGGCGAGCTGGAGCACGAAGAATTTTGGATTGTTTATTTGAACAACTCCAATAAAGTGATTCAAAAAAACCAATTGAGCAAAGGAGGCATGACGGGTACTTTAGTAGATGTGCGATTGGTGATGAAAAATGCTTTGGAAGTTGGTGCCACAGGCTTGATCTTGGTGCATAACCACCCATCGGGAACTTTAAAACCGAGCGAGGCCGACAAAGAAATCACCCAAAAATTGAAACTGGCCGCACAAAGTTTAGACATAAAGGTTTTGGACCATTTAGTTGTTACCGAAAAAGCCTATTTTAGTTTTGCCGATGATGGGATTTTGTAATTTTATCAACAAAATTCTCTCCCTTTTGGAGAGATGTCCGAAGGACAGAGAGGGATTATGTTACTAGTTTACACTCATAAAATATCGCCCCGTTTAAAATATGTGTTCAGGCACATTTGCAAACGTATTTTGGGTATAGAGGTAAACTTCACCACCCAAATTGAGGCTTTTATTGCCCATGACAGCCTAAAAATGTCGTACACCACCAAACAGCTGGGTAATGAATTTTTTGTAAAGAGTCACGATATTTTGTTTGAGCAGGGCATTAATGATATAGAAATCCATATCCATGACTGGGAAAACACCAAATGCTTCTTTTATGTGGGTGAAAAGAGCACCATCCCGTTCGATATTTTTTCAGCTTCATTTTACCTGCTATCCCGTTACGAGGAGTATCTTCCGCACATGAAGGATGAATACGGACGTTTTACGGCAACCGAAAGTTTGGCTTTCAAAGAAGGCTTTTTACATCAGCCCGTTGTGGATATCTGGGTGTATAAATTCAAAGCGGCACTACAAAAGCAGTTTCCGGATTTTGAATTTCCAACAAAGGTTTACAGCATAAAACCCATCATCGATGTGCCCAGTGCCTACAAATACAAACTGAAAGGCATTATGCGTACCTGGGGCGGTATTATTAAGGACCTTTTAAACCTGAGATTAAAAAGCATTTATACTCGGTTTTTGGTGATTTTAGGTTTTATGCACGACCCTTACGACACCTTCAAATACATCATCAACCGGCAAAAAAACAGTCCGTTTAAATTTTTATTTTTCTTTTTAATTGGCGATTATACCACTTACGATAAAGGCATCAACCCCAACAAGAAAAAGTACGTTTCGCTGATAAAACACGTAGGCGATTATGGTTTGGTGGGGCTCAAGGCTTCCTTTTTTGCCATAGAAAATCTGTCCATATTAAAGAAGGAAAAATTGAGAATGGAAGAGATTATCAATACGAGTTTGGGTGCTTCCCGGCAGTCGTTTTCAAAACTTAATTTGCCCGAATCGTACCGAAATCTCATTTCACTTGAAATAAAGGAAGATTACACCATGGGTTATGTGGACCAAATTGGCTTTAGGGCTGGATCGTGCACGCCGTTTTTGTTTTTCGATTTGGACTACGAAGTGCAAACGCCACTAAAAATAGTGCCGTACCATGTAATGGACTATGCCCTTTTAAAACACCGATCGTTGCTTGACAAAAGGCAAGTTTTAAACAGTATCATCAATGAAGTTAAACAAGTTAACGGCATGTTTGTTCCCGTTTTCCATAATTATACGTTTAGCGACCACAACCGTTGGAGTGGATTCAAGGAATTGTTTAACATCATACTGGATTCAGCAAATGAAAACTAACCGCATAACAGACATATTTTTCGATTTGGACCATACGCTGTGGGATTTCGATAAAAATTCGGCCTTAACCTTTAAAAAGATTTTTGAAATCAATAAACTCAATTTGGATGTCGATGCCTTTTTATTGCATTACGAACCCATCAACCTAAAATATTGGAAACTTTACCGCGAGGAACAAATTGAAAAAGAAGCCCTACGCTTTTCCCGTTTAAACGACACGTTTTTGGCCGTTGGATTTTCTGCGGAAGAGGCACTCATCCGTAAATTATCGAAAGACTATATCACGCATCTCACCAATTTCAATTATCTGTTTGAAAACACTTTTGAAATCTTGGATTACCTAAGTGCAAAATACCATTTGCACATCATCACCAATGGGTTTGACGAAGTACAGAACACCAAACTGAACAAATCTAAAATCCACACTTATTTTAAAACCATCACCAACTCCGAAATTGCGGGCGTAAAAAAGCCAAACCCAAAAATTTTCAACTACGCACTGCAATTGGCGCAAACCACCGCACAAAACAGCATTATGGTTGGCGACAATTATGAGGCCGATATTTTAGGCGCCATAAACATTGGCATGGACGTGGTGCATTTTGACTTGGGCAACCATTGCCCAACACAAAACGGCGTTAAAAAAATCAATAACCTCATACAATTAAAGAAATATTTGTAAGTTGTACTTTTAAATCATTTAAACATAAAATGAACACCAAGTTTTTTACATTTTTAATGGCTTGCTTCGTGGCAACCACAGTATTTTCACAAGCTTCACTCAACGAATACAAATACGTGATTGTGCCAAACAGGTACGATTTTTTAAAGGAAAACAACCAATACCAACTCAATGCCTTAACCGAATTTTTATTCGAAAAATATGGTTTTGAGGCTTTAATGGAAGGCTCTGATTACCCTGAAGATTTAGCCAGAAACCGTTGTTTGGCGTTAAACTCTGATGTTTCAAAAGATACAGGATTGTTCAAAACAAAACTGACCATAGAACTTAAAGACTGCAACGGAAAAACGGTGTTCACCTCAAAAGTAGGCGAAAGCAGGGAGAAAGACTACAAAAGCGCTTACAACTTGGCGTTAAGGGATGCTTTTGAATCGGTTGAAGCCCTGGATTATAAATACGAGCCCAACGAAAATAATGTAGCTACTGTATCCGTAAATACCACCGCAAAAAATGAAACAGCTTCAGAAATTGCGCAACTCAAACAAGAAATTGAAAATTTAAAAAAAGAAAAAGAAGCTACAACTGAACAGACCGAAACTCTCGCCGAAGTTCCGAAAACTGAAACTCCCATTTCAAAAGTTCCAAAGGTGAAGCCTGAAGCAACCTCAAACGGTCCAATAGTTTTATATGCCCAAGAAATTGAAAACGGCTTTCAGTTGGTAGACCGGACTCCGAAAGTGGTTTATAAAATCAAAAAAACAGGACGCGAAAATTTATTTTTGGTTGAAGGTGAAGATGCTGTAATCTACAAATCGGGCGACAATTGGGTTTACGAATACAACACCGACGAAGGCGTAAAACAGCAGGAACTAAACATTAAGTTTTAAGGGAATTGTCCCCTTGAGGGGATCACAGGGGTGTTTTTTTCCAACAACCATTTTCAAAGTAAATAATGCTTAAGACCAAATGCGTCATTTCGAGTGAAATTCTGAAAGAATTTTTGGACTTAGGCTGCGCTCAGCAGAACTATCGAGAAATATATTTTTGATAGAACTTTCTTGTTTTCGATACAAATTCCACTCGTTTCAATTGTGAAATCCACTCTAACTTACGAAAATTTCTTACCTATTATTCACGTATCTTTAGAAAATTAGAACTATCTGCTTTCCTCGTTCTTATCAACCGATTTTGTTAAGGCGGAAGAAATAATTCCGGTAGGTATGGCAACAATGCCCAAACCAATCATCAGGATAAAAAAGGTAAACACTTTTCCGCCCACGGTAATTGGGTAAACGTCGCCATATCCAACTGTTGTTAATGTAATTACCGCCCACCATAAACTATCAAAAATTGACGAAAAATGCTCGGGCTGTGCTTCGTTTTCAAAATAGTAAATACCAACGGCCGAAAAGTATATTAAAATCAGGGTGATGAATATAAAAAGTAAAATTTCCTCTTTGGCCGATTTAATCGCGCGTGTAAAATGGTTCATGGCGTTGTTATAACGCACCAATTTCAATATTCGGAATAAACGTAAAAAACGCAATGCCCGTAACGACCTTAAATCCAATCCAAACGACAAATAAAAAGGCAAAATAGCCAACAGGTCGATGATGCCAAAAAAACTAAAAATGAACTTGGGTTTGCTATCGGCCACATAAATTCTCAGTAGGTATTCCGCTGTAAAAACAATAACGCTAAACCACTCAATGACTCTGAGCAGCATTCGAGTTTGAGGTTTTAAATCGGGAATGGTTTCAACGGAAAACGTAACAATGGAAAGCAGAATTAAACCTTGAATAAAAAAAGCAAAATATCTACTTCTTTTATTGTCGTTAATTTCAACTATGCTTTTAAGGTACTGCTTCAAAACGCCAACGGTTTTAGGCATTCAACATTTTCCAGAGCTGGTCTTTTAGTTCGGTAATCCCTTTTTGGGCCACCGATGAAATAAACAAATACGGAATGGGCAATTCGTCGTCCAGTTCCGCTTTAAGTTCGGCCTTTAGCTCCTCGTCCAACATATCACTTTTTGATATGGCGATAATGCGTTCTTTATCCAACATTTCGGGGTTGTAGCGGCGCAATTCATCCAACAGAATATCGTACTGCTTTTTAATATCGTCGGCATCCGCAGGAATTAAAAACAGTAAAATAGAATTCCGTTCAATATGACGTAAAAAGTAATGCCCAAGTCCTTTTCCTTCAGCAGCGCCCTCAATAATCCCAGGGATATCGGCCATTACAAAAGTTTGGAAATCACGGTATTTTACAATCCCTAAATTAGGTTTTAGCGTGGTGAATTCGTAGTCGGCAATTTTTGGTTTTGCCGAAGTCACCACCGAAAGCAAAGTCGATTTCCCCGCATTGGGGAAGCCCACCAAGCCCACATCGGCCAACACTTTGAGCTCCATGGTAATATACTTTTCTTCCATGGGTAATCCCGGTTGGGCATATCGCGGCGTTTGGTTGGTAGAACTTTTAAAATGCCAGTTCCCCAATCCGCCTTTACCGCCTTCGGCCAGTATTTTTTCTTCACCGTCTTCGGTAATTTCAAACAGAATTTGATTGGTTTCTGTATCGCGAACCACCGTTCCCAATGGTACATCGATATAAGCGTCTTCACCATCAGCACCGAAGCTTCGGTTACTACTACCGTGCTCGCCGTGGCCTGCACGAACGTGTTTTTTAAACTTTAAATGAAAAAGTGTCCAAAGGTTGGAGTTGCCACGGATAATAACGTGTCCCCCACGACCACCGTCACCGCCGTCGGGCCCGCCTTTGGCAATATATTTTTCGCGGTGTAAGTGAGCTGAGCCTTTACCTCCGTTTCCGGAAGCCACATACATTTTTACGTAGTCAACAAAATTTCCTTCTGTCATGATTCTATCACTCCCGCGAAAGCGGGAATCTTTTTAATTAAATCTCAAATAAAAATGATGAGATTCCCGCCTTCGCGGGAATGAATTACAAATTGTCAATCACCTTGCTCAATCGCTCGGTAATATCTTCTATACTGCCTACGCCGTTAACGCCGTAATATTTACTCTGTGCAGAATAGTAATCCTTTAAAATGGCAGTTTTATCGTAGTATTCCTTGATTCGGTTTCTAATGATAGATTCATCGGCATCATCAGCTCTTCCGCTGGTTTTTCCTCTTCCAATAAGGCGCTTTACCAAAATTTCGTCTTCAACCTCCAAAGCAATCATCGCATTAATTTGCGAATCTTTACTGTCCATCAACTTATCTAAAGCTTCGGCCTGCGCATTGGTACGTGGAAAACCGTCAAAAATAAACCCTTTGGCATCCGTGTTTTTTTCTACTTCAGCATTCAACATATCAATAGTTACTTGGTCTGGAACGAGCTCACCTTTATCGATGTATGATTTAGCCAACATCCCCAAAGCGGTTTCGTTTTTGATATTGAACCTAAAAACATCGCCGGTAGAAATATGCACCAAATTGTACTTTTCCTTTAAAAATTCTGCTTGCGTTCCCTTCCCTGCTCCCGGAGGGCCAAATAATACTAAGTTTGTCATATGTTGTGTTTGTTTAATTTGATACACTTCTGTGAGGTTGCGCCCCAAACCATCGTAGTCCAATCCGTAGCCCACAATGAATTTATCGGGAATTTCAATACCCACATAGTGCAATTTAAAGTCTTTTTTATAGGCTTCGGGCTTGTAAAACAGCGTGGCTATTTTTAACGATTTCACCTTTTCGTTTTTGAAAATGCGGTGTACCTCGGCCAGTGTTTTGCCAGAATCGATAATATCTTCTAAAATAATAACGGTGCGCCCTGTTAAATCTTGGGTCAACCCTATCAATCTTTGGATGTCTTCAGAAGATTTTAAACCTTCGTACGATGCCAATTTTATAAAGGTTACTTCGCAGGTATTCGGGTATTTTTTCACAAAATCGCTCGTTAGCATAAACGACCCATTCAAAATGCCCACAAACACAGGAACCTCGTCGCCCACATCTTTGGCTATATCGTTAGCCATTCGCTGCAACGCTTCATCAATTTGCTTCGCCGAAATAAACGGTTTAAAATATTTGTCGTGTAGCTTAATCACGGTTACTATTTTTGAAAGTGGCAAAGATAATCAATAGATTGACCAATAACCATTTTTTGATTTATGTTTTGGGAACTAATTTAAGATTTAAGTGTATTTTTGCGGAAGAATTTCAAGGTTTTAGCTAAATTTTTTTCAAAATGAATTACTTTTCTTCAGATTTTAAACTCGGTATTTTAGGTGGCGGACAACTTGGAAAAATGCTGCTTTACAATACCAGAAAATTTGATATTTACACTTGTGTGTTAGAAGCGAGCGAAGATGCACCATGTAAAATTGCATGCGATGAATTCCATTTGGGCAATTTAATGGATTTTGATGCCGTTTACAACTTCGGAAAACAAGTAGATGTATTGACTATTGAAATTGAAAACGTAAACGTTGATGCTCTGGAAGCCCTTGAAAAAGAAGGCGTAAAAGTATATCCAGCTTCAAAAACACTACGTACCATTCAAAATAAAGCGAAGCAAAAATTGTTTTATGTTGACAACGATTTGCCAACGGCACCATTTACCCGTTTTGCCTACCTTTCTGAAATTGAAGATGCCGTTGAAAACGGTGGACTCCAATTGCCATTTGTTTGGAAGGCGGCACAATTTGGTTACGACGGCAACGGTGTTAAAGTGGTTCGTAAACTTTCAGATTTGGAAGGTTTGCCAAAAGGCGAATGTATTGCCGAAAACTTAGTGCCTTTTAAAAACGAGTTGGCCGTAATTGTTGCCAGAAACGCATCGGGCGACATCAAAACCTATCCGGTTGTAGAAATGGAATTCCACCCCGAAGCCAACCAAGTGGAATACGTTATTTGCCCGGCACGAATTGACGAAACGGTTGCCAGAAAAGCGCAAGAAGTAGCCTTAAACGTTTCAAAGGCGTTCAACCATGTTGGTTTGTTGGCTGTAGAGATGTTCCAAACCCAAGACGACCAAATTTTAATCAACGAAGTTGCGCCACGCCCCCACAACTCGGGGCACCAAACCATTGAGGCTAGTTATACTTCACAATTCGAGCAACATGTTCGGGCCATTTTAGATTTACCTTTGGGGAGAACCGACAGCAAAGTGGGCGGTGTTATGGTGAACCTTGTCGGTGCCGAGGGCTACACTGGAAACGTAGTGTACCAAAACATAGAAAGCATCATGAAAATGGATGGGGTTACCCCACACATTTATGGCAAAAAACAAACCCGACCGTTCCGAAAAATGGGTCATGTTACCATTGTTAATGAAGATTTAAGTCAAGCTAGAAAAGTGGCCGAAGACGTAAAGAAAACAATAAAAGTGATCAGTAAATAAATCACAAAAAGCAAACACTAAATTCCACAACAGAGTTTATTTCTATTTTAAATTTTTGTTTTTTTGGAATTTTAAAAATTGAAATATATGAGTAAAGTAGGAGTTATTATGGGAAGCAAAAGCGACCTTCCCGTTATGCAAGATGCCATAGATATTTTAAAAGGATTTGATATTGAAGTAGAAGTCGATATTGTTTCGGCACACCGTACCCCCGAAAAACTTTTCGATTACGGTCAAAATGCGCACACTCGTGGTTTTTCCGTAATTGTGGCCGGTGCCGGTGGTGCTGCACATTTACCAGGCATGATTGCTTCTTTATCACCCCTGCCCGTTATTGGCGTGCCTGTAAAAAGCAGCAATTCCATCGACGGTTGGGATTCTGTATTATCCATTTTACAAATGCCGGGAGGCGTTCCCGTGGCAACCGTGGCACTTAACGGCGCAAAAAATGCCGGCATTTTAGCAGCACAAATAATTGGTGCGAGCGACAAATGTGTGCTCGACAAAATAGTAGCTTACAAAGAAGGACTTAAAATTAAGGTTCACGAATCGGCCAAAGACTTATAGCAATAAAAAAAAGCCCCGAACTAATGTTCAGGGCTTTCCAGCTATTAACAAATAATCTCATGAGTTAGTCACTCTTCCTTATTGTCGGTTGCAAAAGTATTAAAAATTTTATTATGCATACATAGTAAAATTAATTTTTAACACATTCATTACAAAAATGATAAAGAAATCGCTAATTACTCCGTTTAATACAAAATATAATACCGCTCCTTTTTCGAAAATCGAAAATTCAGATTTTCTTCCCACGATAAAAGAAGCTATCGAAATCGCTAAAAACGAGATAGATGCCATTGTAAACAACACCGAAGCACCCACCTTCAAAAACACCATTGAAGCACTGGATTTTTCGGGAGAACAATTAGATCGCATTTCTAGCATTTTTTTTAATTTGAATTCTGCTGAAACCAACGAGGAGATTCAAAAAATAGCACAGGAAGTTTCGCCTTTGCTTTCCGAGTTCAGTAACGACATCACTTTAAACGAAGACTTGTTCAAGCGTGTAAAAGCCGTTTACGATCAAAAAGAACAACTTGTATTAACTATTGAGCAGAAAACGCTGCTCGATAAAAAATACAAAAGCTTTTCGCGGAACGGTGCCAATTTACCTGAAGACAAAAAGCTAAAATTGCGTGAAATCGACAAAAAACTAAGTCAACTTAAATTAAAGTTTGGCGAAAACGTACTCGCCGAAACCAATAAGTTTGAATTGCATATTAGCAATGAAACGGACTTGGCCGGATTGCCCGAAGGTGCTAAAGAAGCTGCCGCACAAACCGCTGAAGCGAAAGGTAAAGAGGGCTGGTTAATCACATTGGATTACCCTAGCTACATTCCGTTTATGACTTATGCCGATAACCGCGAACTGCGAAAAAAACTCGCCATAGCATTTGGAGCAAAAGGATTCCATAACGACGAATTGGATAATCAGGACAATGTATTGAACCTAGCCAAACTACGGCACGAACGTGCCTATTTATTGGGCTACAAAACCCACACCCATTTTGTTTTGGAAGAACGCATGGCCAAAACACCGGAAACCGTTGAAAAATTCTTGAATGAATTATTGGAAAAAGCTAAGCCAGCAGCCGAACGGGAATTTAAAAATCTTGAACAGTTCGCTAAGGAATTAGACGGCATAGACCAACTTCAAAAATGGGATGGTGCATACTATTCTGAAAAGCTAAAACAGAAGCTTTTCGATTTGGATGACGAAAAACTGAAACCTTACTTTAAGCTTGAAAATGTTATCGATGGGGTATTTACCGTTTCCAACAAGCTTTACGGATTGCATTTTGAAGAAATGAACGATATAGATAAATACCACGACGAAGTTTTAACCTACAAGGTAACCGATCGTGATGGTAATTACATATCTATTTTATACGCCGATTTTTTCCCTAGACCCGGAAAACGGAACGGTGCTTGGATGACGGTGTACAAACCGCAATATGTTAAAGATGGCGAAAATAGCCGTCCGCATATTTCAATAGTATGCAATTTCACCAAACCAACAAAAACCAAGCCTTCGCTTTTAACTTTTAACGAGGTGACTACCTTGTTCCATGAATTTGGGCACGCCCTTCATGGTATGTTGGCTAACACCACTTACCCCAGCTTATCGGGCACTAGCGTGTTTTGGGATTTTGTGGAGTTGCCCAGTCAGGTTTTAGAAAACTGGTGCTACGAAAAAGAAGCTTTGGAACTGTTTGCCACGCACTACGAAACGGGGGAAGTGATCCCCATGGAACTCATTGAAAAAATTAAAGCTTCCGCTACGTTTCACGAAGGCATGCAAACGTTACGCCAATTAAGTTTTGGGCTGTTGGATATGAGTTGGCACTTCGACTTCGCTCAGTGCAAGCACGATGATGAATCTTCAAAATCATTCTCGGTAAAAGACTTTGAAAACAAAGCGTTTGAAAGCACCAAATTATATCCAGATGTTGCCGAAAACTGTATGAGCACCTCGTTTTCACATATTTTTCAAGGTGGTTATTCATCGGGTTATTACAGTTATAAATGGGCTGAAGTACTCGATGCCGATGCTTTCGAAATGTTTAAGGAAGAAGGTATTTTCAGCGAAACCGTTGCTCAAAAATTCAAAGATAATGTGTTGTCGCAAGGCGGTTCGGAAGACCCTATGACGCTTTACAAACGCTTCCGCGGAAAAGCGCCTCAACCCGAAGCATTATTAAGAAGGGCTGGATTAATCGAGAAGTAGTTTTTTTGCTTAAATTTGAATAAAAAACTATTTATGCCCAACAACCAGATAAATCCCAACAAGTGGATCGATTTATATTCCGACTACTTGTTCAACTACACCATTTCCCGTGTAAGCGATAGAGAAATTGCGCAAGATTTGGTGCAGGACACCTTTTTGGCTGGGCTTAAATCTATGAAAAACTTCAAAGGGGAAGCCAGCGAACGTACTTGGCTCATTTCCATTTTAAAACGAAAAATTATAGATTACTACAGAAAGATAAATTCCAACAAAGGCCAAGCAGAAGTTAGAATGAACTATAACTCTGGAGATGAGTCCGATGGCGACTGGCTGGAAGAACGCGTAGGTGACCCCTTCGACAAAACCGCTCAAGACACCCTTGAAAATGAAGAACTTGGAGATGCCATATACAATTGCTTGGATATGCTGCCCAAAAAACAAGCCGAGGTTTTTAAAATGAAAACCATTTTGGGTCACGATACTGAAGCGATTTGTAATGAACTGAATATTACACCGTCTAACCTTTGGGTAATCATCCACAGGGCACGTACAGCTCTCGCCGAATGTCTAAAAGAAAATTGGTTTTAATTATGTGTGCAAAAATTAAGGTGTTTATGCCTTGCGAAAAGGTAAATATAATGTGCGACAAAGCACAGTATTGTGAAGCTACATTTTGGGAAAAAATAGTTCTGAACCTTCACCTAGTTTACTGTAAAGCCTGCCGCAAATACACTAAAAATAACGGCAAATTGACCAAAGCTGTTAAAAGCTCAAAATTAAACTGCCTAGACGAAGCCTGTAAAGAAAACATGAAAAAGGAATTAAAAAAGGCTATGGAAGAACAATCAGTCTAAACCATTAAAAGCCACAGCAGCAACCAAAAAACGGGCAGTCCTTCAACCCAAAATGCTGTATAATATTTATTTCTTCCTGTTTTAGAGCACACCACAAACCAGCCCGTCACCACGGAAACCAATGCCAAAACTAAAATCCTTAACGTGGAAGTTTCATCTTTTAAAAACTCCATAAAAAACATGATTAACAGCAATGCCGACCCCAATAGTTTAGTCGCAGCAATTCCTATTTTTTGTGGCACGGTACTGAGTTTTAAACTATCATAAGCCAAATCCCTAATTTCAAACGGCAGCATCAAAACCACCACAAAAACAAAACGCTGAATGGCGGTAACAATCACGTCCCAGTTTATTGGATATTCATTGTTTATTAACGGCAAAAACACGGTTACCCCGCTCCAAACCAGGGCAATCAAGTAGATTTTGAGTCCGCTTACGCTCCTTAAGTTTTGCTGCTTGTCCAGAAAAAAATGCTTGGGCAAAAACGGAATAGCGTAAAAAAAAGTTATCAGCCCAAAAACGCCAATACACAACAACGTGTTTTGTTTTAATTGCCAAGCATAGTAACACATCAACAAAAAGCAGAAAAATGAAAATATTTGAATGGCTTTAAGCCAATTGGCCAAACTTCTGTGATGAAATTTAGCTACCCCGAAGTACTTTACAAAGTTATACCCAGTAATTGACGCGTAGAATATAAAACACAACACATTTTCATCGTAAGGGACTTTAAACTGAAAAAGCGTTATGAAAGATAAGGCATACACCGCCAAAGCCACATGGATACTGGCATTAATGTGAAAATCGAAAAGTTGCTTAAACACCCTCATTAAACAAAAATAATCAAACTGTTGATAAGACTTCCTTGCGGTTGAAAACTTTCCATTTAATGCAATAAAAAGCCTTAAATAATGCTTATTTTTGCGAATCATTTTTTGAAAACCTAAAATTCATGAATACAAACGCATTTGCCCTACGTCATATCGGCCCCAGTGAAGCCGAACAAAAACAAATGTTAAACGCCCTTGGTCTTGACAGTTTAGACCAATTGATTTACGAGACTATTCCGGACGATATCCGTTTAAAAAACGGGTTAAAACTGGACGAGCCCATGACTGAATATGAGTATTTATTGCATATTCATGAACTTTCAAAAAAGAACAAAGCATATACCACTTATATCGGTTTGGGATACCATCCCACCATTATGCCGGCTGTAATTCAGCGTAACATTCTTGAAAATCCGGGTTGGTACACGGCGTACACGCCCTATCAAGCCGAAATCGCACAAGGCAGATTGGAAGCCCTTTTAAACTTCCAAACCATGGTAATCGATTTAACCGGCATGGAAATTGCCAACGCTTCGCTTCTAGATGAGGCTACCGCAGCAGCCGAAGCCATGAGCTTACTCTTCGCCGTGCGAGAGCGCGACCAGAAAAAAGCAGATATTAACAAATTTTTTGTTTCCGAACATATTTTACCACAAACCTTATCTACCCTGCAAACTAGAGCCACACCTATTGGAGTGGAATTGGTTATAGGTAAGGAAGAAAACTTCGATTTTTCTGAAGATTTCTTCGGAGCCATTTTACAATACCCAGGGAAACACGGTCAAATCACCGATATAAAGTCATTTATAAAAAAAGCCAATGATTCAAGAATAAAAGTTGCCGTAGCTGCAGATATTTTGAGTTTGGTAAAACTGGAAGCCCCCGGAAAATTTGGTGCCGATATAGTAGTAGGCACTACCCAGCGTTTCGGCATCCCGATGGGTTATGGCGGCCCGCACGCTGCCTATTTTGCAACCAAGGAAGCTTACAAGCGCGACCTGCCTGGACGTATTATTGGCGTAACCAAAGATATGGATGGCAACCTAGCCTTACGTATGGCTTTGCAAACCCGTGAGCAGCATATTAAACGCGATAAAGCCACATCAAATATTTGTACGGCACAAGTATTATTGGCCGTTATGGCGAGCATGTATGCTGTGTACCATGGCCCAAAAGGACTAAAATTTATTGCTAACAAAGTACATAACCGCACCGTAATATTGGCGAACGCACTAAAACGTTTAGGTTACGAACAAGTGAACACCTCTTATTTTGATACCCTTCAAATAAAAACAAAGGCGAAGAAAATTAAAAAAGTAGCCATAGAGAAGAAGGTTAACCTATATTATCCCAATAAAGAAACGGTAACGGTTTCTATTAACGAAACCACTTCCATTAGAGATCTTAACTATTTAATTTCTGTTTTTGCTGAAGTGGCTAATGAAGAAACCATCGTTATTTCAAATATCACTGACGAAAACAGCATTGACGAAACCGTTAAAAGAACATCAGATTTTTTAACCGACCCTGTTTTCAACCTTTATCATTCTGAAACTGAATTGATGCGCTACATGAAAAATTTAGAGCGTAAAGACCTGGCCTTAAACCACTCCATGATTTCCTTGGGATCATGTACCATGAAACTCAATGCAGCCTCAGAAATGTTACCATTAAGCATTTACAAATGGGCCAACATCCATCCTTTTGCTCCATTAAAACAAGCCAAAGGTTACACCAAAGTTTTAAAAGAATTAGAAGACCAATTAACTGAAATAACAGGATTTGCCGCAACATCACTACAACCTAACTCTGGTGCTCAGGGTGAATTTGCAGGCTTAATGGTTATCAAAGCTTACCACGAATCGCGTGGCGACCATCACAGAAACATTTGCTTAATCCCATCATCTGCGCACGGCACCAACCCAGCTACTGCGGTAATGGCCGGAATGAAAGTGGTGGTTACCAAATCGACCGATGAAGGCAATATCGATGTTGACGATTTAAGGGCCAAAGCCGAATTACACAAAGATAACCTCTCTTGCTTGATGGTGACTTACCCGTCCACCCACGGTGTGTACGAATCGGCCATTAGGGAAATCACAAAAATCATCCACGATAATGGCGGACAAGTGTACATGGACGGCGCCAACATGAACGCCCAAGTAGGCTTAACCAACCCTGGAAATATTGGAGCAGATGTGTGCCACCTTAATTTACACAAAACCTTTGCTATCCCCCATGGTGGCGGAGGCCCAGGCGTAGGCCCTATTTGCGTTGCCGAACAATTGGTGCCATTTTTACCGGGCAATCCTGTAGTAAAAACAGGAGGCGAAAAAGCAATTACAGCCATTTCGGCCGCACCTTTTGGATCGGCTTTGGTTTGTTTAATTTCATACGGATATATTAAAATGCTTGGTGCAGAAGGCTTAACCGCTGCTACCAAAACAGCTATTTTAAATGCCAACTATATAAAACAACGTCTTCAAGGCAGTTTCGATACCTTATACTCTGGTGAACGTGGTAGAGCCGCCCACGAAATGATTGTCGATTGTCGTCCGTTTAAGGCCCACGGCATCGAAGTGAGCGACATTGCAAAACGATTGATTGATTATGGTTTCCATGCTCCAACAGTGTCATTCCCCGTCGCTGGCACGTTGATGATTGAACCTACCGAAAGTGAAAGCAAAGCCGAGCTAGACCGTTTTTGCGACGCCATGATTTCCATAAAAAAGGAAATTGACCAAATTTCAAAAAACAATACCAACAACGTTTTAAAAAATGCACCCCACACTTTAGGCATGGTAACAGCCAGCGAATGGAATTTCCCATACTCGCGTGAGGAAGCTGCATTTCCTTTGGAATATATTAGAAACAACAAATTTTGGCCTAGCGTGCGCCGCGTAGATGATGCCTTTGGCGACCGCAATTTGGTGTGCTCTTGCACCCCAATCGAGGCTTACGCCGAAGCATAAAATACAGGTTGAACATCGTAAATTTTAATAGAAGCAAATTGGCATGTTTGCTCGGTCAAACTATATTAGCACCTATAAACTGTTTCAAGGCAATTTGATTTATGAACATTAAAATCACAGGAACGGGCAGCTACATACCCAGTACCGTAGAAAAAAATACGGCCTTTCATAACCATACCTTTTTAAATGTAGATGGTTCGGCTATAAACGCTCCTAACGAGGTTATTGTTGAAAAATTTAAGGAAATTACCGGGATTGCAGAACGTCGTTACGCTAAAGACCATTTAAATTCTTCTGATTTAGGTTTTTTTGCTGCCGAAAAAGCCATTGAAGATGCCAATATTGATCCCGAAACTATCGATTATATTATCGCGGCACACAATTTTGGCGACGTTAAACATAACACCATTCAGGGTGATATGTTACCTTCTTTAGCCTCAAGAATAAAGCACAGTTTACGCATTAAAAATCCAAAATGTGTGGCCTACGATATTTTATTCGGATGCCCTGGTTGGGTGGAAGGCGTTATACAAGCCAAAGCTTTTATTAAATCGGGTATGGCGAAGCGCTGCTTAGTCATCGGTACCGAAACCTTATCGCGTGTTACCGATAAACACGACCGAGATGCCATGATTTTTTCCGATGGCGCCGGTGCCACTATTGTGGAAGCCAGCGATGAGGACGGTGGCATTTTGGCTCACGAAACAGCCAGTTTCACTTACGATGAAGCTTACTATTTGTTCTTTGGAAAATCAAACAACCCAGAACTGCCACAAGACACCCGTTATATTAAAATGGATGGGCGTAAAATCTATGAATTCGCGCTTACCAATGTGCCTAAGGCGATGAAAACCTGTTTGGACAATAGCGGCGTGGACATTAAAGACGTTAAAAAGATTTTTATCCATCAAGCCAACGAAAAGATGGACGACGCCATTTTAAAGCGCTTTTACCGACTGTACAAAACCGAAATTCCTGAAGGTGTCATGCCCATGAGCATCCAAAAATTAGGAAACAGTTCGGTAGCGACCGTTCCAACGCTGTTGGATTTGGTAAAGCGCAAGCAATTGGAAGGTCATAGTTTAAACAAAGGCGATATTGTTATTTTTGCCAGTGTTGGTGCCGGTATGCATATTAATGCTATTGTGTATCAATACTAGATTTATCTTACCAAAGTAAAATGAGATTGGAACTTTAATTTTGTTCCGTCCAGATTATATGTTACAATAAACCAATAATCGGTTGATGGCATATTTGCCCCTCTGTAAGTGCCGTCCCATTCTTTATTTTCTGGGTTGAGTGTTTTCAATAGTTTGCCATACCTATCGTAAATATGCAATTCGTACAGACAAGAAGCGGATTTTATTTCAAGGCTCCAAGTATCGTTGTAACCATCATCGTTTGGAGTAAAAAACGGCTTTACCTCAAAACATTCTGGCACTTGGCTTTCACAACTCAAACTCATATCTCCCAAATCATCAGAACAACCCGTATAATTATCGGTAACCAAAATATCATCGTACTCACCAAATGCTAGGCCAGTTAAATGCAATTCTCCAGAACCATCCGAGGATAAAGCGATACTTTCCATAACCGAGTCTTTTGAAAAAGAAACTGTATAATTTGAATTCACTGCCAAGCCTGATATAACAAAACCTCCTTTTTGAAAATCACACTCTGTTGATTCAGACCTCCTGATTTCGGCTTGAAAACTCAGTGTTTCTAAAGTAATCTGCCCTAAATTAACGGAGCACCCTGTAGCATCTTCGGCTACTACAACATTTTCATAAACACCAGCACCCAAACCATCCAAAATCAATTCACTGTTCACTCCCGAAAAATAACCTGTGGTTTTAACAGAGCCAGCATCCTTTGTATATGAAACCGAATATGCCGAATTCATTGACGGCACAGAAATTGCAACCCGTGCATCTGGATCCTCGCACCTACTCGCTGTGATTGATACAATTGAAACGTTGAAATCTGGGGCGTCTAAAAAGATTTGCCCTAAGTTTATAGAGCATGTAGTGGCCTGCTCCTCAATAAAAATATCTTCAAAAACGCCAGAATCTAGATTATTCAATTGTAATTCACCATCGGTATTGGATGTAAGCGTTCTACTTTCCGGTACCGAATCTTTAAAAAAAGATACCTCGTAATTTGAATTACCCAACAATCCTGAAATGATTATTACCCCATCTGAAACACCACATCTAGACGGGTTGGTTGAGGACAGGGAAGCTGAAAGACGGGGAGCATCCAAGACTTGGCTGGCTAAATTTCCTGAACAGCCACTGGAAACTTCTTCAATGCTAATGGACTCGTAACCTCCTGCCTCTAAACCACTAATTTCAATTACTCCCGAGGTGTTTGACGTTACCGATACTATTTCTTGAACATTATTTAAGGTGTACGAAACGGTATAACTTTCTGAGGCCAATAAATCTGAAATTGAAATAACCCCATCGAAACTGTTACAACTGGTTGGGTCGGTTGAGGAAATTTGGGCTTCAATATTTGGTGCTTCAATTGTAATTTGACCCAAATCACTTGAACAGCCTGTTGCATCGTTGGTTATTAATATTTCTTCATACACTCCATCAAGCAACCCTGAAATTGTAATTTCTCCAGTACCATCTGACTGAATATTTAATGTCACCAAAGAACCTAAATAATTATAGGTTATGGTATAATTTACATTGGATTCCAAATCTGATATTGTTATAGTACCGTCATCTGAATCACAACCTGACATATTTGTAAAGGAAACTGAACTTGTAAATGTTGAGGATAATAATTGAGCGATATTTTCATCAGTGAGCGCTCTATCCCAATATCTAAAATCATCTATTGCCCCTTTAAAATAATTTGCAGGAACTCCCAAATTCCTATCATGCCTACCTATACAACCAGGTGAATCAGAATATTGCAATGCCCCCCCTGAACCAGAATAAACACCTCCACTTTCATTACAGTCAAAATAAATCTTCATGTCATTAGCAGAATTAACGATAATGATTATTTGATGCCAACTATTAACTTGAATTGAAGAATTTGAGACATAACTTCTTCTTGTAGAGGAAACATAACTATTTGAACCATCTCCATAATTAATAGCATAATTTCCCGTGGATGCTTGAGAATTAAAAAAAACTCCAGTATTTCTGTCCTCCTCAAAAGAAGTATTAAACACTTCTCTATCATCCAAATCTGTACTATCATAATTAATCCAAAAAGAGAAAGAAACTGGTAAATTGGGTTTTAACTCAGAAATATTTGGGAAATTAATATAGTCATCAATGCCATCAAAATATATAGCTGAATTTGGGTTACCAAATCTGTCATCAACAAATGTTGCTCCAAAATTAATTGCATGGTTCCCATTAACACTTGAATCGTTGGTGTCTCCATCAAAAGTATAATGGAGCAATAAATTATCTGTTAAACTCTGCGAGAATATTTTCGTGCAAATCAACAAAAATATTATATTTAATCTCCTCATCAATATTCAAATTTAAAATAGCAAAACTTCCATTTTATAACCATAATCACTTTACAGGATCTACATATATTTGCAATTCAAATAAACATACATGAATTTAATTTATAAATTAATTTACCATTCAAAAATAAATTTTCTAATCAGAAACATTAATTATCTGTTAAAAAATTTATTTTTAAATAAAATTAAGATTCCTCCTTCAGGCATTCTGCACTTGAAAACAGGTTCAGGGAAAATAAAAATTGCCACCAACCAAACCAGTTACTTAACCCAATTACTATTCTGGAACGGATACAAAAAATTCGAATACTCAGAAATCTTTGAAAAACTATCAAAGAATGTAAATTGTTTTCTTGACATTGGTTCTAACATTGGCTACTATTCGTTAATAGCAGCAAAATCAAACCCCAATATTAAGGCCTATGCTTTCGAGCCGGCTATCGGCCCTAAGCATTTTTTAAATGAGAACATCAAATTAAATAATTTTCAAAATAACATAAAAGCTATCGATTTGGCACTGAGCAGTTCTTCTGGTGTAATTGATTTTTATGAGGTAAAAAGCAAAAAATATAAATATTTAAAATACGATCTAGCTGGTGAGGGAAACGCAGGCACAAAAACAACTTCAAGAAATTTTGTAAAGAATACTGTAACCGCTACAACATTAGCCGATTTTGTTAAATCTGAAAACTTAAAAAACATCGATTTAATCAAGATTGACACTGAAGGCACGGAAATAGACATTTTAAATTCTGGAAAAGAAATTATTGAAAAATTAGAACCCATTGTAATATGTGAAACACTTTTCAATACTATTGAAAAAGAATTAGATGCGTTTTTTGCTTCTTTAAACTTCGAATTTTATAACCATACAGAAAATGGTTTAGTAAGAACCACAACAATAAAAAGGGACTCTGACAATGGTATTAGAAACTGTTTTTTTGTTCCAAAATCTAAATTAAATTTAATTTCAGATTTTATAGTTAAAGAATGAATTTCTCCATCATCATTCCCGCCCATAACGAAGAAAGCACTGTCGCGCTAACTTTAGATTCCTTGGCCAAACAAACCCTATTGCCCAACAAAATTGTGGTAGTTAACGATAACTCAACCGACAAAACACAGGATATTGTTGAAGCCTACGCTGAAAGGCATACTTTTATTGCTTTGGTGAATTCAAAGTCATCAAACCAGCATTTGCCGGGCTCTAAAATCATCAATGCCTTTTACAAAGGTTTTGAAACCCTAGATACCAACTACGATGTGATTTGTAAATTTGATGCCGATTTAATTTTTCCGAAGGATTATTTAGAAAAATTGTCCGTTCATTTTAAGAAGAATCCCAAACTGGGCATGGCTTCCGGATTTTGTTATATTGAAAAAAACAACCAGTGGGTTTTAGAAAACCTCACCCGAAAAGACCACATTCGTGGTGCCCTGAAAGCCTACAGAAAAGACTGCTTTTTACAAATAGGAAAACTAAAGCCCTCCATGGGCTGGGACACGATTGATGAACTTTTAGCCAAATATTACGGCTGGGAGATTTTAACTGACGATTCGCTTCATGTAAAACATTTAAAGCCCACAGGCATCAGCTATAATAAAGCGTCAAAATATTTGCAAGGTGAAGCCATGTACAAAATGCGCTATGGTTTTTTTATTACTTTGATTTCAGCATTAAAACTGGCTTACAAAAAAGGCAACTTTGCTTTGTTTAAAGATTATATGGCGGGGTATTTTAAGGCCAAAAAAGAAAATATTGCCTTTTTGGTTTCGGAGGACGAAGGAAAATTTATTAGGAATTTACGTTGGAAAGGGATGTTGGGTAAATTGGTGTAATTTGAGTCTTTCTTTAGACAGAGTTTAATTTACAGCCTCATCTTTTGACAACAATTTGAAGATGCTTCGACTGCGCTCAGCATGACAACACAAATACAACTAACTTCTGACTTCTAACAAAACTAAAAACTCCAGCCTTTATAACTGCTTGAAGCTTCCAATTTATTTTCAATGGCATCTTTCAATTGAGGAAAAAAATCAATCCCTGTGAGTTTTTCAATAGAATCTACCGATACTACAAACTCGTAAAGCGGTTTTTTAGAATCTTGGTGCGGCATTAAAAAAGCAATCATTTTGGGGTTACCGTTGTTCGCATCAATAAGCACTTTGTAAAATTGCTTGGGCACTGAAACTTGTTCTTCTCCAATGGTTTCCAATCCATCTCTCAAAACCCCTCCTGTCACCACAAAAACGCCATCATATTTACTGGCCCAATAACGCACTTTTTGCTCCAAAGTATTCCAAATACCTGAATTGAACTGATGTTCTTGCGGACTAATATTACTGGTTAAAAACGTTTCATCGTGGGCTTGTTTAGAGTAACGCCTATCGCCTGCTGGGCATAAATGTCCGCGGTCATATCCCGAGTTTTTATAATTGCGCCAGTGCGCCGCACCGGTTTTTACAGCTTCGTCAATTTCAAAATACGGGCGTTTATGGTTGGTGCTAGAAAGGTGCGATTTTTTCAATTCGTAAGCAACCCATTCGGCCTGTTCGTGGGTTTCGCTATAAGATAACGAATAGCCTTCGTGATGCACTACCTGCCCTGTGGTACTGCTGGGTATAAAATATTCATTAGTTTCGGCTTTAGCATCTTTTCCGTCAGAAATCGCTTCGGCTTTTTCTTCTTCCTTTAAAAAGTGTTCATAGCCATAAATTCCAATAACAATTAGAATCGCCACAACCGAATATATTGTCCTCTTACTCATTATTCAAATACAAATTCCAAAGGCTGCCCAATAGCCCCATTAGGGAAACTGGAGCCTAAAAGTGCCGACATGGTTGGAGCAATATCAGTAATTTCAGTTTTTTGAAAAGTGTGTCCGTTTTTTATGCCCTTTCCAAAAAACAATAAGGGCACGTGGGTATCGTAGTTCATGCCAGAACCATGAGTGGATCCTGTGCGACCATAGGAAATAAAAGCAGGATCGTTAACCAACAGCACATCTCCAGAGCGCTTTTGGTTAAAGCCTTTTTGTAAAAGTGCTTCAATACCATCAACAAAATTTACCGAGCTCATAGTACTGGCTGTATAAGCCTTGTAAACATTAAGGTAACTTAATTGTTCGTAAACAATGGCCTCTTGTACTTCTTTTAAATTCAGCCCCAATTCTCTTACTTTATCCCAGTTCAAAAATATCTGATCGTTACTAACGTTTTCTAAAATGTCACTGGTGCCATAGGTTTCAACTAAAAAGTTGTTAAAATCTTTTTTACGCTGATTATTATCCAAATAACCCGCTGGAATTTTCACAGATTTTAAATAGGCCGGCACTTCAACCGCAGCGTGATCGGCTGTTAAAAATACAGTGTATTCTCCCTTTCCAACAGTTTCATCCAAAAAATTGAAAAAGCGTTCCAGCTCCAAATCTAAACGCAGGTAAGTATCTTGAACTTCTTTGGAATTTACACCAAATTTATGGCCGATATAATCGGTGCTTGAATAGCTCACCGCCAAAACATCGGTTATTTCATCCTCCCCAAGTTGCTCGCATTTAACGGCCGCCATGGCAAAATCGGTTACTATACTATTACCGTAAGGCGTGGTTTTTATAATGTCGAAGCCTCCGTTAATTCTATTTAATTTTTTTAAATCGTACGGAAAGGTGGCGTTTTCTTTCCCAATAAATGTACCTTCAAAATCATTTAAATCACTTCCACTTTCTTCATAGGTGGATATATCATACAAGGTATTCCATGGCTTTAAATAAGATTGCACGGTTTTGGATGCGTTAAAATCTTGCACCCATTTTGGTAACTCCTGCATGTAATAGGTACTTGAAATAAACTTGCCTTCAGATTTCCCTCGAAACCAATAGGCGGCATTACCAGTGTGTCCGGCTGGCAAAACAGCTCCTCTATCCTTAATGGAAACACCTATAGTTTTTCCACGCATTTGTGTAAACAATCTGTTTTCATCAGCAAAGGTGGTTGTTAACATACGATGTGGCGACATCTTTCCTTCGTGCTTGGATGTACCTACAGAATTTACGTTATCATCTCCGGCGCAGTATACCATCGATTTGGTTGCTTTATCATACCAATCGTTGCTCATTATACCATGGTATTTTGGAGTAGTACCCGTATGAACCGATGCATGCCCCGGCCCCGTTTTAGTTGGAATATAATTGTAATGGTTGTTCTTACAATTAAAGCCCTCGGCCATCATACGTTTAAAACCTCCATCGCCGTATTTATTATAGAAACGGGTTAGGTAATCGTAACGCATTTGATCAACCACAATCCCAACTACAAGTTTAGGTCTGGAAAGCTTACTTTCGGTTTTATCCAAAACGGAAATACTTTGCGAACTCGAAGAAAATGCCACTGACATTAAAAGGATACCAAGTATTATATTTTTCATTTTTTTCTTCAATTTTGGCCAAAAATACAGTTTTAAAAACATCATAATTTAAAATTAAAGTTAAATACCCCTAACTTTTTTTTACTTTAGCACAACAAATTTACTTATGACTTACCTTCAAAATATAGGGTCTTATTTTTTAATGATTATTGAAATGTTTCGCAAGCCCACCAAATGGCCGGTGATGCGTTCATTAATTCTTAAAGATATTGACGACCTCATCATCGGGTCGTTGGGTATAATTGCATTCATTTCGTTTTTTGTGGGCGGGGTAATTACCATTCAAACTGCTTTAAACATTGACAACCCTTTAATCCCAAGGTATTTGGTAGGTTTTGCTACCCGACAATCTATAATTTTAGAGTTTGCTCCTACTTTTACCTCGATTATTATGGCTGGAAAAGTAGGGTCGTTTATCACCTCCAGCATTGGCACCATGCGTGTTACCGAACAAATTGATGCACTGGAAGTTATGGGCATAAATTCGTTAAATTATCTGGTGTTTCCTAAAACCATAGCCTTAATGCTTTACCCGTTTGCCATTGCCATTGGTATGTTTTTGGGCATATTAGGTGGTATGGCTGCCTGCGTTTTTGGAGGCTATTCCACGGTAGAAGATTACATTACTGGAATTCAAACCGATTTTGAGACCTTTCATGTTATTTATGCCTTTATAAAAACCTTTGTGTTCGCCATTATTTTGGCCACTGTGCCTGCATTTTACGGCTATTATATGAAAGGCGGGGCACTTGAAGTAGGAAAAGCGAGTACCACAGCTTTCGTTTGGACTTCGGTGGTTATTATTTTATTGAATTATTTGTTAACCGATATGCTGCTAGGCTAATGATAGAAGTTAAGGATTTACATAAATCGTTTGGCGATGCCCATATTTTAAAAGGTATTAGTACCACTTTTGAAAAAGGAAAAACCAACTTGATTATTGGGCAAAGTGGCTCTGGAAAAACGGTATTTTTGAAATGCCTATTGGGTCTCTTTAATTATGAGCAAGGCAGTATTGCCTACGACGGAAAGATTTTTTCGAAACTCTCTGAAGATGAAAAACGTAACCTACGTGCCGAAATAGGCATGGTTTTTCAGGGTAGTGCTCTTTTCGACTCCATGACCATAGAAGAAAATGTCATGTTCCCTTTAAAAATGTTTACCAAACAGAGCAAAAGCGAAATGCAGGATAGAGCCGATTTTGTTTTAAAGCGTGTTAATTTGGAAGGCGCCCATAAAAAAATGCCCAGTGAGGCCTCTGGTGGTATGCAAAAACGGGTGGCCATTGCACGTGCCATTGTAAACAAGCCCAAATATTTGTTTTGTGACGAACCCAATTCTGGACTCGACCCAAAAACATCAATGGTTATCGACAACCTTATTCAAGAAATTACCGACGAATACCAGATAACCACCGTAATTAATTCACACGATATGAATTCGGTAATGGAAATTGGTGAAAAAATCGTATTTCTAAAGCATGGTCTCAAAGAATGGGAAGGCTCTAACGAGAACATTTTTAAAACCGACAACGAAGCCGTTACCAATTTTGTTTACTCTTCAGAATTGTTTAAAAAAGTACGTAAAATGTACTTGGAAGAAGACCTCCAATAAACCACTCTACTTTTCTTTAAGCAGCTTTAGTTTATCTGTTTTAAGAACAGTTTTTAGCCAGGTTTTCAGTTCTGCTTCCCTTTTATTTTTAACGCTATCTTTAAGTTTCGTGTTCCATTTTACGCTAACCACGTCAATCGTATCTACTTTAATAAAATCTGTAGATTCCAGCATTTTGGCCATTCCGAAATAAGTTAAATCTGAAAATTTAATTTTGGCATCTTTCGCCACGGTTGAATACAATACTACGTTTGCCTTTTTAGCTTTGTCTTCCAATTGGTCATTCAAACTCACTACATTATTTTTAAGGGTTTCAATTTCTTCCTTAAGCCCGTTAATAACGTAATCTTTTTGTTCAATTTCAATGGTGGCTTTATCGTAAAGCTCTAAAATTTTATCGGAACTTCTGTTTTTATTCCCCGAAATATTCAGTTTAAAATATTGAATGTTTTCGTAATCTTCCAGCTCGTTTTCCAAATCGCTGATAGTAGCATCGTTAAGCTCCCCATTAAAATAAAGTGATATGGTTTGAGTATCCATATTCATACTATGCCTTTGAAGCCACAAGTTTTCGTTCGATTCTACTTCATTTTTTATAAAATTGTTGTAATCTCTTTGGTAGCGGCTTTCAGTAAGTACATTAATAAACGTCCATATTGCGGGAATCATCACTACCACCGCCAAAGCTGTAGCTACCCTCGAAATAAAACGGCGTTTTTGCGAGTTGGCATACCGCAACATAGGAAACCGTAGTAGTTTTAAAACTAAAAACGTAGCCAGAGCAATAAAAATGGTGTTGATGGTAAACAAGTACATGGCTCCGCCGAAATAAAGCAGATTGCCTTCTGCAAGACCGTATCCGGCAGTACACAAGGGCGGCATTAAAGCTGTGGCAATGGCCACACCAAAAATAACCGAAGCGATGGTGCCTTTTTTGGTACGTGCGATAATGAGCGCCAATCCGCCAAAAAAGGCTATGAGCACATCCCGAATGTCAGGACGGGTTCTCCCTAAAAGTTCGGAGGTTTCTTCGCTAAGCGGAAAGAGCCAAAAGAATAAAAAAGCAGTAATTAAACTGAGCACGATCATAATGGCCAAATTGACCAACGACCGTTTTAGAGTATCAATATCGTTTATGGCTATAGAGAGCCCAACACCCAAAATAGGTCCCATTAACGGCGAAATTAACATGGCACCAATAACCACAGCGGTAGAGTTGGCATTTAAGCCTATGGAAGCCACAAAAATAGAACAGACCAAAATCCAAGCTGTTGCGCCTTTAAAGGAAATATCGGCCTTTATAGCCTTTATAGTGGCATCTCTATCGGTATCGTCCCTAAAATCTAAAAGTTCTTTTAAAAACTTACTAACGCTTGCCGCCAAACCTTGAGCCTCTTTTTTTATTTCTTCTTTAGACTGCTCAACGTTTACTTTCTTTTTCTCTTCTTCTTCAGAGAAATTGAATTTGCTTTCTTCGCTCATATTCTAGCCGTATTGCTCACCAAACTTGTCCTTTACTTTTTGGAGTGTTTGCTTAATATCTTGTTCTTTGGACTTAGGAAAGATAAGCAAAACTTCGTCTTTATCAACAATAATATAATCCTGAATACCGTCAATTACCACAATTTTATCTTTTGGGGTGCTTATCATATTTCCGGTGGCATCTTCAACCAGTGTTCTAGCGTTAACCACCGCATTGCCGTTTTCACTTTTATCCAATTTATCATAAAGGCTTCCCCAAGTACCCAAATCGTTCCAATCGAAATCTGCAGCAATCACATACACATTGTTCGATTTTTCCATAATGGCATAATCTACCGAAATGTTTTCTGCTTTCGGGTAGTTTTCTTCAATAAAAGCGGCTTCGGCTTCGGTATTATATGCTGAAATCCCCGCTTCAAAATGAGCATACAAACTGGGTTGATTACCTTTAAAAGCTTCAACCACACTTTTTACGCTCCACATGAAAATGCCTGCATTCCACAGAAAATTCCCTTTGGCAATAAACTCCTTTGCGGTGTCGTAATCCGGTTTTTCCCTAAACTGGTTTACCGATTTAATATCTTCGGAAGCCGATTTATCAAATTCAATATAACCATAACCTGTGTTCGGAAACGTGGGCTGAATGCCCAAGGTCATCAAAGCATCATTTTCCTGGCAAAAATCGAATGCCTGTTTTACGTTTTTCGAAAAGGCTTGTTCGTCTTCAATCCAATGGTCGCTGGGCGCCACAATCATTACTGCATCTGGGTTTTCCTTTTGAATTTTTAAGGAAGCGTACAAAATACAGGGCGCTGTGTTACGCATGGCAGGCTCTAAAACCACTTGTTTCTGGGTGACTTCGGGAAGTTGTTCCAACACCAAATCATTATAGCGCTCGTTGGTTAAAATATAAATATTTTCTTTGGGTATTAAATCTGCCAAGCGGTGGAATGTTTTCTGTATCAAAGTATCGCCCGTGCCCAGCATATCGTGGAATTGTTTAGGAAAATCTTGCGTACTCACAGGCCAAAATCTCGACCCTACTCCTCCGGCCATTAATATGGCATAATAGTTTTTGTTCATAAGTATTTTATTTATCTGAAACACACATCAGCTTTACGCCAATAATGCGTGCTTCATTATTAAATGATTTCGACTTCGGCATTGGGGTTAAACAAGTACAACCTACCTGTTTTAACCTCAACACACTCAAAGCGCTTTACACGCTTGTTCCCTTTTTTAAACACCTTTCCGTTATAGAGTTTAAACTCTTGCCCTAAAGGTACTTCAAAAACATACGATTTATCGTTAGGTTCGTCAAATTGCTTTAAGGCTAAGGCTAAAGGCACATCGGTGTCGCTCGATGCCCGCGGATTTTTAAAATGCTTTGCCAAAAGCGGTAATAATTCCAAAGGAAACACTTCCGGATTTAAAAACGGCAACATTAAATGCTGAAACGTTTTTTTCCATTCAGCTCCATGTGGCTTTATAGACTTTCCGTAATTGTTATAAGCTTCAAAATGCGCTACTTCATGCACTAAAGTGATTAAAAAACGATATGGGTTAAGATTTGAATTTATGGTTATTTGGTGCTTGCCATTGGGCAAACGCATATAGTCGCCATGCCTGGTTTTGCGTTCTTTCTTAA
This sequence comes from Tamlana crocina, assembly GCA_040429635.1. NCBI lineage: Bacteria > Pseudomonadati > Bacteroidota > Flavobacteriia > Flavobacteriales > Flavobacteriaceae > Tamlana > Tamlana crocina. The sequence goes on from CP158972.1 coordinate 3,605,580, forward strand.
TTTTAACCGATAAATGCTCATGCTCCAATAAACCTAAAATTCTGGGCAACGCTTTTGGCGGAATGTAATTTTGAAGTCGTTCTTGCATTACTGCTAAAATAAAAAGAATTTTCTTAAACCCACTACAATAGAATACGCCTTAACAAATACTTTATTTTAATTGGCCCTGAAACTACCGCCGCAAAATTCTGTGTTGTGATTTCTTTCTTATCAGAAATAATAATTTCCTTCAAACACAAATTTGATATTGTTGTAAAAAATGTTGAAATTCGTTTAAAGCATACGAAAAACCAAACCTATGGAAATGACCCGAACGGTAGAGCAATATTTTGAAGCAGGCTGCGGAAGATGCTCTCTCGGCGGCACCCCAGACTGCAAAGTACACACATGGATTACGGAATTGGAACTGTTGAGAAAACTGGTTTTACAATGCGGACTCACCGAAGATTGCAAATGGGGCATGCCCACCTACACATACAACGAAAAAAATGTATTGATGCTTTGTGCTTTTAAAAACCATTGTGCTGTTAGTTTCTTTAAAGGCGCTTTATTACGCGATGAGAAAAACATTCTGGAAAAGCCGGGAGAAAACTCGCAAGCTGCCCGCTTAATTAAGTTTACCGACACCGATAAAATCAAATCTCTGGAAAGCCACATCAAAGCCTACATTTTTGAAGCCATCGAAGCCGAAAAAGCAGGCTTGAAAATTGAATTCAAACAGAATCCCGAACCGCTACCCGAGGAACTGGAACAAAAATTTGAAGATGACCCAACGTTAAAATCTGCATTTGAATCCTTAACGCCCGGACGACAACGCGGTTACGTTCTTTACTTTTCAGCACCTAAACAATCTAAAACCCGAATTTCCCGAATTGAAAAATGTACGGGTAAAATTTTAAACGGCGAGGGTTTGCATGATAAATATCAGGGAAGGAAGAAGTGACCTCAATTTGACAGCAAAACTCAACGATTTCTAGTATTCAATAATTTCAAATTCGCTACGCCTGTTTAATTGGTGTTCTTCATCTGTACAGTTTAACATTGGGCACGGCACAATAGGCTCCAACTCTCCAAAACCTTCAAACTTTATACGACGCGCGTTTATAAAACCTTCTAAAGCCAAATAATTTCTGGTGGACTCTGCACGTCTTTCCGATAATAGTTGATTGTAGCGCACAGTGCCTCGGCTATCGGTATGGGCACTTATTTTTAAATGGACATCTGGGTATCGCTCTAATTTGGCGGCCAGTTCGTCCAATATTTTTTTAGAATCGGCCCTAATATTCCACATGTCAAAATCGAAGTAAATGGGCTCTAACTGAAAAAACAGTTTGCCGTCTTTTTCTATTACGGGAGGCCCATCGGCATCAGTCAACAAAGCAAAACGTTTTGGGTCTTCTTTTTCCATTTGTTCATCAATCTGCTTTTCAGCAATAATAGCTTCCACGGGATTGACTATAACGGGCGGTTCTTGTTTTAGATACAATACGTGTTTTTGGTCCTGAGCCTCTATAACCTGTAGATTTTCCTGTTTACTATAATAGCCTTCAGCCGTTGCTTTTAAAATATAATGACCCGCCAACAAATTCTTATTGAAAGTGGCCAAAGTATCTAAACTATTAGTGTACAATTGCTTCCCGTGTTTGTCTAGCAACTCTACATTTGCGTTTGCTACAAAGGCTTTGGTGGCAACATCGCGAATTTCGAATGTGTTGATGTATTCTCTTATGAAAATTTCTCCTTTTTGAATGAACTGAAAAATATCGTCGCTTCTCCGATTTCGATTTGATGAAAAGAAACCTTCTGTTTCACTGTAATAATTCAGATTAAAATCGTCATACCTTGAGTTGATGGGAACCCCTAGATTTATAGGTTTCGTAAAATCATTTTCAACAAATTCGGAAACAAAATTATCTAACATGCCCAAGCCTAAATGTCCGTTTGAAGCAAAAAATAAGTGGCCTTCTGAGGATATAAAAGGAAAGTGCTCTCGATTTTTTGTATTGATGGTTGCCCCTAAATTAACGGGATCGCCCAGATGCTCTCCTTTAATTTCTACATAATAAATATCGAAACTTCCAAAACCTCCTGGTCTATTTGATGAAAAGTACAACCTTTTGCCATCGGGACTTAACGCAGGATGCTGATAAGAATAGCCATTCTCATTAAAAAACAGTTTTTCTGGTTTGCTCCATACGCCATTTTCTTTGGTAGATTTATAAATATGGATATTGTTGCTACCTTCATCATTAAACTGCTTTTTACCCTCAACCAAGTTACTCCTGGAAATATACATGGTATTACCGTCGCTAGTGAAACAAAAATTTCCCTCATGAAACTTGGAGTTTATATTTTCATTTAGAGGTCTAACCTCACTTAGTGCCACATTTTTGTCATCAACCCGAACAGCATAAATATCCAAAAAAGGCTGGTGGGTCCATTTATAGGTTTTTTCAAAAATCTTATTGGTATTTCTATCGGATGTAAAGTATATGGAATCCCCCAATTTAATAGCTCCAAAATCTGAAGCTTCAGAATTAAAGTGTACTTTCTTAACCGTATAATCTGGTGTTTTCAGTTTAAAATCTTCAACTTCCTTAATCGCTTCTTCTATATTTAAAGTGTTGCCCAAATTCTTATAATGCAACTCCAAATAGCTTAGCCCCGTTTCATAATCCCCTAAAGCAGATAACAGGTGGTACAATTTAAAATTGAAATGGTTGGCATAAGTTTTATCCTTTTCAGGAAAACGTCCTTTTGTCAGTAGTTTTAAATATCTTAAAGCTTCTCTATACTGAAACGTGTTGTAATAGGATATTGAAAGCTGCTCTAATTGATGTTTATTGGGCACTTTTTTAATTTCATCTTCATAATACTTGGCGGCATTTATATAATCGCCTTTTTCAAAAAACCTATCGGCCCGCGTTTTTTGTGCAACCCCCAGTTGTATTGCAGCAACAGCCATTATAAAAAATGTAATATTTTTAATCATATTAATAGAATCTTGGCGATGAATATGTTTTACTAAGCCCCAACACATCAAAGCGGTAAAGCAATATGATTTCGTGACTCCCGTTATTGAAGGTTTTTAGTTTACTGGTATTAAAATCGTAAGCATAGCCCAATTTTAAACTGGGTGTAATGTAAATAGATGCTAAAGCAGCAATAGCGTCCTGATATCGGTAAGACAGCCCCAATTCAAATCTATCTTGATACAGAACGTTTGTTGCCACATCGAACGACAAAGGAGCTCCACCAACATATTTTACAACAGTAGATGGTTTTAACTTTAAATCCGATCCTAAATCAAAAACATAGCCCCCAATTAAAAACACGTGTATGTTATCGTTATAAACGGTTTCGTCGTCAATACTTAAATCGCTTGGTATTAAATTGGGAGATGACATTCCCGCATAAAAATTATTGCCAAACAAAAAGGCTCCGGTGCCGATATTAAGAACTGTTTTACTGGTATTACCAGAAACAGGGTCGGAAATAACATTACTACCAATAGCACTAAAATTTAAATGATCGATACCTGTTTTCAATCCAAAGGAGAGGTTTAAATCCGCTTTCAGTTTTATTTTATAAGCGAAATCTACATTAAAAACATTCTCACTTATATTTATTTTACCTCCAATATTATCGTTTAAGTAGTTAACACTTAATTCCATGTTACTATTTAAAGGCAAGTTCGCGAAAACATTTGCCGTTTTTGGCGCACCTTCTATGCCTACCCATTGCGTTCTGTACAAGCTTCCTACTTCAATAATATGGGGACTGTTTATCATATAAGCTGGGTTAACCATACTCATATTGTACATATATTGCGAGTAATGCGCTTCCTGTTGTGCATAAGCAGACCAACCGCATAAAACCATTACTATAAATACTTTAATTTTCATGCCTATACTGTTATTCACTGCTTAAATAAAAATTGCCTTGAAAAGGCTTGGTCTGTCCGTCTTTGGGATCAAACACATAAAAATAAACGCCCGAAGGCAATTGATTTCCCATAGTTAACGGCACGTTAGACTTCCCGTTAAACAACGGTGTGCTTTCATTTCCTCGATACACAACCGAGCCGTATCTGTTTATTATTTCAATACTAAAATTGGGATAAGTTACAGGCAAACTGCACAAATCAAAAACATCATTTTGTCCGTCTCCATTGGGTGAAATGCCATCTTTTAAACAAGGGGCACATTGGCTATGACCTACTGGAAGAATACTAACTTTTACGGGTACTTTTGATGATTCGCATCCATTGGAATCTAAGGCTGACACAAAGTAATCAACTTCATTTTGCAAAGCCGTACTTAATGGAAGCGGCTCTGTTGAAGACACCGAATCGTACCAATTAAAGCTAATGCCATTTGTAGCCACTAAATCGTTTACCGTAGGCCCTTCAGAGGCACAAAACTGTTGATTTTCTACCTCAGGAGGCTCTACTTCGGCTACAATTAATGTTATTAAAGCTGTTGACAAATTACATGAGGCATGGCCTTGTATTTCGTACTGAAAACTATATCGGCCTGATGATAATTGAGAGACATCCAATAAATTTCCAGTTAAAAAGCCTGTTGCACTTAAGTCGTTAAACGTTCCGCCTGTATCGGCCGAAGCATCCAAATAATCCACCAAATTAAGAACCCCATCCGATTTACAAGCATTAAAAACACCCGAACTCCCGGCATTCGGACTTTGATAACTGGTAACCGTAACCGTGGCCGAACTCCCAGAACACATTACAACTCCAGCTGTATTTACATTATCGGGCACCGTATAAGTGTAGGCACCGCCACTAAATGTCGAGGGATCAAAAACCACATTAGGGTCTGATGACACAAAACCGTTTGGTCCCGACCATGTTCCGTTTTGGTTCGGATTTCCATTGAGGGCTTCCAATAAACTAAACGGGGAGTTATTGCTACAAACATCAATAGTGTTGTTAGCTCCCGCTTGGTAGCTTTCAATAACGGTAAAAGACAGCTGGGCGGAATCCACACAACCATTTTCGGTGGTGGTTTCATAAATATAATCGAAAGTCTGGTTATGGTTAATATTTGGCAACGAAACCGGATTGGTAATAACAGTGCCACTGTTTAAGTCGCGCCAAACTCCCATATCGCCTTTATAAATTGGGCCATTGTCGGCAGTAGTATTTAATAAACTAAATAAATCCAATGGAGACTGAACAACCGGGTCTGTTTCACAAAACTCTAAACCTATGGTATCGTCTCCTGCATAATTATTAGGTTGTACAATCAGGGTAACGTTTGCCGAATAGCCGCTGCACGCACTTTCTGCACACACATATTCCGGGGCCACCGTGTATCTGAACACATAAGTTCCGGCATCGGCATTAGTTAAGTTTGAAGTATTAATAGTACCCATGGCGGTATAATGGTCATCAGCCGAAGACAGTTCGCATAAGCTACCTGTATTACTTACTAAGCCCAAAGAAGACGGGCCAGAAATTAACTGCCAATTGGTACATTCGCTATTAGGATAATCGTACAGTACGCCATTTTCTGTGCTGAATACCAGTTGGTCGTACAAATTAATTTGATTGGGTTGTGTACCATCAGCACAAACTTCCAGAGCCTGATTTTGGCTAAAAGCCTTTATAGGCTCGGAAAAGGTGAATGTTATCGAGGTTACTTTATCGCCACAATCAAACAAGGACGATCTGGCTTCTACTGTGTATTCATAAGTAAAGGTTTCACACGAAAATTGTGGATTAGAGGCTTTTAAATTATCATAAACCTCCCTGATATTTATTGAAGAATCTGACGGTCCTGAAATTTGCCCCGTTGGGTCTGTTCTGCTTGACCAAAGCCCTTCCACGTCTTCATCTTGTAAAAACCTATCGTCTCTTAAATCAATATCGTCGTCCCAAACTCCGGACAATATATCGGCTTCACAAATTTGGAAGCTAGAACCCGTTCCAGCAGATACGTCTCTGATTACTTCCACCTTGAACCTTGAAACTTTTTGTGGGCTACATGGTGCAATTCCAGGAACGGTATAAGTAAACTCAAAAACATCAAATTCTATTAAATCGCCATAAGGCTCGTATGGGATTTCTGCTCTAAATTTTCCATCCTGAGACAGTCCTTTAAAATTTGATGGATCCCCCATATTACCAACAAAGGCCCATACTCCATTTTTATGCGGAGAGGGCTGCGACTCAAAAACCTGAAATAAATCGAAGCTAGATAATGTGGCTTCACAAATAGTCACATTAGCATCGTTAGGCCCCTGTGGCGGCAATGGCTTACCTTCAAACTGACCTAAAATCACGTTCACAGTAGCAATAATACCATTTGGACAAGATGAATTTGAATCTATTAATTGAAATTGATAATCATTTATAGCTTCCGAAGCATTATCTAAATCCCACAAGTACAAATTACCGGTAGCTTCATCGATTGCAAAATTATAATCTGGATCAAACCAAGTTCCGGTACTTGTGTTGTAAGAGTTACCGCTAAGGTTGTTAAATTCGGTATACAGATTTATAATACCATCTGGATTTCCATCGGCATTGTTATCTACTGTTGTCATGTCGCAAATTGTAATCGTTTCCGATTCATTGCACTGAGCCTCAACAAAAAAACACTGAAACAGAAAAAAGGACAGAATTACGAAAGAAAATTTCTTCAATGTGTTGTACGATTATTTTTTTACAAGATTAATTCTTACATATAAGAAAAACTATTTTTCTATTGATTTTTTGACCAACAATTGTTTTTCGGGGTGTACTGACCGTATATTTTACATTAAACATACAATTGTACTCTATAAAGATTAAGGCGTAGAATTAGAAACCTGCAACAATTTACCGTTGTAATATTTTTGTCCCGTTAGTGAGAAATTAAAGATATATTCTGCCATTTCTTGGGCAGTGGTTGGTGCTTGGTAGCCCGGAAAGGCTTCCTCGAGCATTTCGGTCTGTACCGCGCCCAAAGCCAATACATTAAATGATATTCCTGATTCCTTATATTCCTCGGCCAATAATTCGGTTAAAGTGATTACCGCGGCTTTACTGGAACTGTAGGCGGCCAAGCCCGGAAACTTCATACTGCCCTGAACCCCTCCCATAGAACTAATGGTTACCACATGGCTATCTTCTTTCATAAAAGGTAGTACCACACGGGTTAATTCGGCAACCCCGTAAACGTTGGTTTTGTAAACGGCCTCAAAATCTTGCATGCTTATTTCTGAAAACGGTTTATTAACCAACATTCCCGCGTTATTTATCAATACATCAACTTGTTGCCAATTTTCTTTTATAAACTTTTCAACTTTTGAATAGTCTTTTGCATCCGCCAAATCAAAGGAAAAACAAGTGGTGTTTTTCAAACCCAAATCAAGAATGGGCTTATCATTTCTGGAAAGCGCCAAAACCTGATGACCAGCATCAGAAAATAATTTTACCAACTCAAACCCAATACCTCTGCTTGTTCCTGTTATAATGATGTTTTTACTCATTGCTCATTTTTATTTCTTTGGTTGGCGCGTTAATCATTCCTTCTAACGCCGGAATCATTTTGTTTATAAAGTTCTGCATATGTACTAAATCCATTTTATCGGCCTCGTCATCAACGTGGTGGTAATATTCAAAATTGGTAAAATCGAAGGTTGAAATGGCTTGTGCGGGAATTTTAAAAGCGTTGTAAAACGGATAGTTATCAGAGCGCTTAAACAAATTATACTGCTTGGCTTGTGGCAAAAAGCCAACAACCTTTTCCTGTGCATATTCATTTAGCTTTTCAGCCATATTGGTCAGTTCAAAACCCGTTATATAAGCTAAAGTTTTACTCTTAGCTCGAGGCACTCCCACCATTTCAAAATTAATCATGGTGTATAAATCCAAATTTTCATTTTTGAGTCTTTCGGCTAAATGTTCTGAACCTTTTAACCCCATTTCTTCGGCGTCATAAAGTGTAAACAATATACTGCGCTTATTGTTTTTAGTTTTAGCAAAGTATTTGGCCCACTCAAGCACCGCCACTGTACCCGAAGCGTCGTCGTTGGCGCCATTGGCAATATTATCACCATCAACGGCTTCCACAATGCCAATATGGTCGTAATGGGCACCGAGAATAACAAATTCATTTTTCAGTTCTGGGTCATTACCTTCAATGTATCCCACAATATTATACCCATCTAACGTTTTTACTTTAAAGCTGTCGCGATACGTTTCAAAATAAGGCTGAACTTGATGCTTTTTGAAAACCCTTTCGATGAATTGCGCGGCCGACTCTAACCCTACCGTTCCAGTTTGCCTGCCTTTTAATGCATCGGAAGCTAGATATTCCAAAGCCGATTTCATATCAGTCTTCGGCAATTTAACCACTGTATTTTCATTACTGTCTTCTGAAGTATTTACCTCAGAAATCCGTTTTTGGGAACCACAGCCCAACAATAACAGAGCGGCAGAAAAAACTAAAATTTTATTCATATTGAAATTTTAAAAACTAAAGATAAAAAAAACCTGTCTCAAATGAATGAAACAGGTTTTTGTATTATAAATTGAGTTGAGTTACAACTATGCTATCATAGTTACAGGATTCTCAATAAATGTTTTCAATGTTTGTAAAAACTGTGCACCCACTGCACCGTCAACCGTACGGTGGTCGCAAGCCAAAGTCAACATCATGGTATTACCAACTACAATTTGTCCGTTTTTAACCACTGGTTTTTGAACAATAGCTCCAACTGATAAAATCGCAGAGTTAGGTTGATTAATAATTGATGTAAAACTTTCAATACCGAACATACCTAAGTTAGAAACCGTAAAGGTACTGCCTGTCATTTCGTCTGGCTTTATTTTCTTGTTTCTAGCCTTACCCGCTAAATCACGTACCGAAGCACCGATTTGGGTTAAGCTTAACGAATTAGTGTGCTTGATTACTGGCACCACCAAACCGTCGTCTACCGCAACAGCAACTCCAACATGAATATGACTATGGAATTTAGTCACATTATCACTCCAAGTTGTATTGACTTGTGGATGTTTTACCAATGCCATAGCACAAGCCTTAACCACCATATCGTTAAAAGATACTTTGGTATCTGGAATCTCGTTTATGGTTTTACGCGAAGCCATAGCGTTATCCATATCTACTTCAATATTTAAGTAGAAATGTGGCGCACTAAATTTAGAATTACCTAAAGATTTAGCAATTGCCTTACGCATATTAGAATTTTTAACTTCTTCAGTTTTTTCTTCACCTGCAATGGCAAAACTTGAAACTGCAGCTGAACTTTCAGCAACGGCTGCTGCTGGCTCATAATTTTCAATATCGCGCTTTACGATACGTCCGTTTTCACCAGACCCTTGAACCTTTGTTAAGTTAATGCCTTTTTCGTCGGCTAATTTCTTCGCTAATGGCGACACAAACACGCGTCCGTTTTCTGTAACAGGCGTTGGTTTTGGCGCACTGGATTTTGATTCAGATTTAGAAGCTGACGCTTTCGGTGCTTCTTTTTTAGGCGCTTCTTGTTTTGGAGCATCTTCCTTCTTAACAGGTCCAGCAGAAAAATTAGCAGCTACGCCAGAAACATCGGTTCCTTCTGGGCCAATGATTGCCAATAAAGAATCTACTTTTGCCGATTCGCCTTCCTGCAACCCAATTTCCAATAAGGTACCCGATTGGAACGATTCGAATTCCATAGTGGCTTTATCGGTTTCGATTTCAGCCAAAATATCGCCTTCCTCTACTTTGTCACCTACTTTTTTCAACCAAGTGGCCACCGTTCCTTCTTCCATGGTATCGCTTAAACGCGGCATGGTAACTACAATAACGCCTTCAGGCAATTCCTGTGCTGGAGTTTCAGTTGGTTGAGACTCCTCGACTGCGCTCGGAGTGACAGCACTTTCAGTGGTTTCTTCTTTTGCTTCCGTGGAAGCACCTCCACCATTCAACAAACCAGAAATATCTTCACCTTCTTCACCAATAATGGCTAAAAGCTCATCTACTTTTGTGGTTTCTCCTTCTTGAACCCCAATATGAAGCAACGTTCCTTCGTTAAAAGATTCGAACTCCATAGTGGCTTTATCGGTTTCAATTTCAGCTAAAATATCGCCTTCCTCTACTTTATCTCCTACTTTTTTTAACCAAGCCGCAACGGTACCTTCTTCCATGGTATCGCTTAAACGCGGCATATTTACTACTATTGCCATAGCTTATATTTTGTGTTGAATAAATGGATAATCTTCTTGCTCGTAAACAGCATCATACATCACACTTTTCTCTGGCCAAGGTGATTCTTCTGCAAATTTTTCGCATTCTGAAACGCGTGCCTTTACTCGCTTATCTATTTCTTTTATTTGGTCTTCGGTAGCGTATTTCTTTTCAAGAATAACGTCCTTAACCTGAGTTATCGGGTCTATTTTCTTGTATTCCTCTACCTCTTCTTTTGTTCTGTAATGCTGGGCATCACTCATAGAGTGACCTCTATAACGGTATGTTTTAAGTTCCAAGAATGTTGGGCCTTCACCACGACGTCCTCTTTGGATGGCTTCATCAAATGCTTCAGCCACTTTAATAGGATTCATGCCATCAACCGGACCACAAGGCATATCGTAGCCCAAACCTAATTTCCAGATTTCGGTGTGATTGGCCGTTCTTTCCACAGAAGTTCCCATAGCGTACCCGTTATTTTCACAAACAAATACTACTGGCAATTTCCAAAGCATAGCCAAGTTAAACGCTTCGTGAAGCGACCCTTGACGGGCAGCACCATCACCAAAACAACATAAAGTAACGGCATCGCTACCGTGGTACTTATCGCCAAAAGCAATACCTGCTCCTAAAGGAATTTGTCCACCAACAATACCATGACCACCATAAAAACGGTGCTCTTTTGAGAAGATGTGCATCGATCCTCCCAAACCTTGTGAAGTACCTGTGCCTTTTCCATACAATTCGGCCATAACGCGTTTTGGATCCACACCCATTCCTATAGGCTGTACGTGGTTACGGTAGGCGGTTATCATTTTATCTTTGGTCAAATCCATGGCGTGTAAGGCTCCTGCCAATACTGCTTCCTGACCATTGTACAAGTGAAGAAATCCTCTTACTTTTTGTTGAATATATACTGCAGCTAGCTTGTCTTCAAACTTTCTCCAGAATAACATGTCTTCATACCATTTGAGGTAAACCTCTTTTGTGATTTTTTGCATGGAATACTTTTATAATTTTTTATAAGCGAAATACAAAAGTAACACATTGTGCCGTATTGGAAAAACCCAATTTCATTAAAGTAAAAAAAATGCAAATATTTTACTTCTTCCTTTCTTCTTTAAATATTTAACAATAATTTTTAAGCTATTGTAGATTTATTCAAAATTTCAATCGATTAAGCAAACACTAAAACTACGTAAAACAGCCTAAAGCACAGACTTGTCGAACATAAAAGGCAAGAGGTTTTTTAGGGAATGGGATTGGGCAATCTGCCCCGTTTCTCCCATAAAATAAATTTCGATGGGTGCATCCTGTTTAATTTCGTATTCTGAAATGGCCTGCCTGCAGGCGCCACAAGGCGGAATGGGCGTTTGGGTTACATTGGTTTTTGAGCCCGCACAAATAGCTATTTTTAAGATTTTAGCATCGGGGTACTGTGCTCCAGCCGCGTAAATTGCCGTACGCTCGGCACATAGTCCTGAGGGGTAAGACGCATTTTCTTGGTTGTTTCCCGTAACCACTTCACCATTATCGAGCAGAATGGCGGCCCCTACACTAAAATTGGAATAAGGCGCATAGGCCCTTGCTCTGGCTTCAGTGGCACTTTGCATGAGTTGGAATACCTCAAAAGGCAGTTCTTCCAAATCATCAAAAAGCCTTAGTATCGTTTCTATTTTTATTTCTTTCATATAGGCGTGTATTCAGTAAAAATAACAAACTCTGTTAAACAAAAAAACTATCGCCGAAGCCATAGTTTTTTTTGCATCTAACTGTACATATTGAGATGCTGAAATAACCCTTCGACTCCGCTCAGGATGACAATTCAGCACGACAATAGTCTCTAGTATTCATAATACTCTCCAGCCCCAATATTGAACGTCAGTGAAAAACGCAATGTACCTTCTAACGGACTTTGCACTTTTGAAGCCGAGAACAGATACGACAAATCGATATTTACCACGTTGGCCTTAAACCCGGCACCCAACGCTAAAAACTTTCTGGCACCTTTTTCTTCGCTTTCGTTGAAATAACCACCACGGAAGGCGAAAGAATCTTGATAGGTATATTCAGCACCCAAAGCCCAAGTAAACTCTTTTAATTCTTCACTAAAGCCGCCCGGTGCGTCACCGAAAGACTGGAATATCCCTGACAGGAAATTAACATCTGCCGGATTATTTCCTTCTAAGATAACAGCATTTTCTTCAACAAGAGTTCCTAAATCATCAACATCTTCTTCGTATGTGCCATTATTGTTGTTATCTGTGTAATTATATTCATCTCCATAAAGCGGTGGCGTTGGTATAAGCATTTTTGCTATTTCTGCTGTAACAGAAACTTTATTGTAATCGTCAAAAATAAAATCGAAACCTCCTCCCAATCTTAAAGTAGTAGGCTGAAAGCTATCTTCCCCTCCTTCATCGTATTTAAATTTAGGGCCAATGTTTTGGATGGCAAAACCTCCACGCCATCTTCCATTATAGTCTGAATAAGCTTGCTCTTCACTTTGGTAATACCCCGAAATATCCACTCCAAAAGTATTGGCCGCTTTCGCATCGCTATCTTCGGCATTATTCAATCTTAAGTCAGAACGTAAATAGCGCATAGCTACCGACATCGCGAATTGATCGGATAAACGCAAAGCATAAGATGCATCAATGGTCAATTCATTTGGCCTTTCAATAATTGGCAGAAATTCTGGCTGTTGCGCTTGAGCTTCTGAAATAAATTCAATATCTCCAAGCGAAAAGTATCTAAAACTAGCCGCAAAAGCACTACGTTCATCCAAGCGATTGAAATAAGTTAGGTTTCCTAAAAAGATATCGTTCACCAGCTTACTTAAATAAGGCGTGTAGCTTACCCCTACTCCCGATTTGGTTTCTGAAAACACATATTTTGATGAGTTCCATTGTTGTGAAAAGGCATCAACGCTAGTGGCCACACCCATATCGCCCATACTGGCTGCTCTAGCATCTGCCGCAATTGTAACAAAAGGCAAGCCTGAAGAAACAACTCTTCTATCATCACTGGGTCTTATTGTGGTTTGCGCATTGGTTTTTAGGGCAAAAGCAAATGCTAATAATAGCAATAATCTATTCTTCATGAATTCATTTTTAGTTAGCAAATATAATTTTTTTTAGAGTATTACAAGTTTTTCAATTTTTTCAACGGTTTTGTTCAGCACATTGGAGCTTACCCGCAATTTGTAAACATAAACGCCTTTTCCTATTTTATCGCCAAAATCGTCGCGACCGTCCCACACCAAATCGCGGGACAGGGAGCTATTGGTAATGGCCCCACCCGAGGTTTGTCCGTTTAGGGTTCTCACCAATTTCCCGGAAACGGTGAATATCTGTATAGAAACGTCTAAAGGCTCTGAACTATTGTGATTGAACCAAAATTCTGTATAATTTACAAACGGATTGGGGTAGTTTAGCACATTATTAATCACCAAATCCTCATCTTTATCGAATACGATGAATTGAATTTCGGAAGTTGCCGAATTATTGTAAACATCCCAAGCCTTGAGGGTTAAGGTGTGTAAACCGGGTTCTAAATCGCGCATTGGAAAATTAACGAGACCTTTTGTGTAATCGTCCACTTCAGTTTGGTAATAATCATTTAAAATAATGGGGTTGGTTTCATCGCCATCTAAAATAGCCACAATGTCGTGCCCAATGCCACTGGCCGTATTTATGCCGTTGGCGTCTTCCAGCTTAGCCAATAAGGTGGGGGACTCGTTAGTAATTCCACCGGAAACAAAACTTTCGTCGTTCATGTAAAGGGTAATCATCGGCCCTATATTGTCTTCTTCTGCATTTTCATTCAGTCCGCCAATTTTCACGGTATTAACGCTTGCGCCAGAGCGGTCTTGCGTCAACTCTTGATTTTTGGCATAAAAGCTCACCTTACCGAAACCGACCGGAATGCCGATGTCTTTTGGTACTACAAAATCGAACTCAAATTGTCCGTTTTTCACCGAAGCCTGCCCTCTAAAAATAATTTCACCCAACGTTTTAAAATCGAGTTTTATAAGCTCACCGTTTAATGTAGTTCCATCATTCGCTAAGGTTTGGCGCTCAATATCTTTATCGTAAATGGTGGTTGAAAGCGTACCGTTGTATTCGGAAAGCAAATTACCCGAAAGGTCGGTAACTTCTCCCGCTAGCTTAACATAGCTCAAGGCTTTTAAAGTATCGGTGGCTTGCGCGATGGGCACATCGTTTATTTCGGTTAGCCGAATACTTGGCTGCGGAAACGCCAATTTCATGGCTGGATCGCCAATAAAAAATATTAAGCGTTTTTGACTGGAACCTGAAACCGCGGGGTCACTTTTTGCCAACCTTAGCGCTTCGGCCATCGAGGGGTACTCGTAATCGCCGTAAGCATCATTATCACTATAAGAAAACAAATATTGCCCCAAAATGCTATTAAAATTAATGGCAAAACTCACAAAAATTTGTCGCGTGGTAGTAATCAAACCAATAGCTCCCGCTCTTTCGTTCCAATAGGTGAATTCGCCGGCCGTCTCCCTAAAAGGATTATCGAACCTTGTAAACTCACAGGTTACCGTAACAAAACAGTTTAATTTACCAAAATTGCGAAACCCTTCGATATCGGGCTTGAGCAAAATACGTTCTTCGGCCAACCCGTCCTCTCCGCCGTGACCAAAGTAATTAACCACCAAAGCCCCGTTATCAACGGCATTCGCGATTTCGGTGGTTACTGCCGGATACCGTTCTCCACCTGCCGAAAATTCCTGTTTAAATGCATCGGAATGTATTTTAACCACATTCATAAAAGGCTTTGATTCGGTAACCAGATTCCCGATTTCATCGGTAGTTTCCTGAAGCAAGCCTTCCCAATCTTGGTCTACATCGTCTGATATGACCACAAAATTATTGCGCCAGCTTCCTAAAGCGTCCTTCGCGTGATACGACTCTATCTTATCTAGCAATTGCTGGGCGCGCTGTGGGGTATCGGCCAATATTCTTCCTACGGCGATATCGAGTCCTTCTGAAGTCCCCATCATGCCCTCATTTTCATCCATCATTCCGTAAAAATCGTCCGAAACAAACGAACTGGCTAAACTGAAACTATTATAGGAATACCACGACGGCACCACGTTGGTATTATTCGGAATTCGGTCTTTATAGTCAAAAGAAGCATCGCCAAACAAACACAGATATTTCACTCTGTTTTCTGGCGAACTGGCATTATCGTAAACATATTTCACCATATTTCGGATGGCAGCAATATCAGGGTTTCCAGAACTAAATTCGTTGTAAATTTCGGTAAGACTGAACACCTTTACGTTTAAACCGTACTGATTTCGGTTTATTTGTGCCAAACGTTCGGCGTGGTTCAGCATATTGTCGGGAGCGACAATTAAATAATCTACATCCTGAAATTGCCCTTGACTGTTCTGAAATACCGTGCCTTTTATATTTTGGTTGGCCACC
Source organism: Tamlana crocina (assembly GCA_040429635.1). NCBI lineage: Bacteria > Pseudomonadati > Bacteroidota > Flavobacteriia > Flavobacteriales > Flavobacteriaceae > Tamlana > Tamlana crocina. Next base: position 3,621,238 of record CP158972.1, read on the forward strand.
GTAGTGGTCCTATCGAATTGTGGGGTGAAATAATCAGAAGGCGACAAAGCCACATAAGTTTTTAAACTTCCCATTGCGGATTTAAAACTTAAGGAAGAACTGTTATCGGTATTCACAAAATTTGAAACATTATAAATATCGGTAATATCCCAAATTTCCGAAAGATTCTCCGCATTGGCAATATTGTACTGGGCAACACCCGAAGCCAATGCCACGGCACTGTTTTTAAACTTAAATTGCTTGCCATTGAAATTTAAACGCCTCGTGCCTTCAACCGACACATAGTCCAAATACCCCAAAGTACTGGGATTTCCACGGTTATCAAATTCCAATTCCACAGAAACACTTGGTGAAGTGACATTAACATTCCCATTGAAAGTCGCTCCACTCGCATAGGTTGGACTACTCACCCCAGAAAACGCCAATGCCACTTGGTTGTTGCCGTTTACCCTAACGTTCATGGCGCTACCTACACTTCCCGTGGCTGCAGCAACCACGCTCAATCTTATGGATTCATCGGTAACCAAATCTGGAAAATCAAAATCGAAGGCTTTTTTACTTTCTACATCAAAGCGGTCTCCAAACCAACGCCTACCCAACGACACCAAATTATACTCGTCTATTTCATGAAATTGATAATCTTCAAAAGTATCTATCACCATATCCGCCGTGGCCGTAGGTTGGGCGAATGCCTGAATACGCTTTCCATTTCCCGCCCCAACATTGATATAATAATAGGTCTTATCGGTATAGCAATTTATGTGTGTTCGGCTATCGCTGTTATAGCCTTTTGGCCCTTCTCCATAAAATAAAATATAATCGCTATCGTTAAAAACGCCATCTTCCTCGCCAATAAATTTAATCGCATTTTCGGGCACATCAAACGGATAAGAAACGGTATTAGAATGGGGCGCCATACGGCCGCCATGCCCAAACAACTTTATATTACGCGGATCCACACTATTCACATTTACCCCTAAACGCTGTAAAAAGCTTTTTGACAATCTGAAAACACCCGTGGTATCGATGTAAAACCGATACCATTCGCCCGAATTCAACACCGAATTTGAAATGGAGGCTACAGCCGAAGACTTACTCGCCAATCTGCGGTTTTGCACACTACTGCTTCTACCTGTTTTATAATTTAATTGAAAAGACAGCACTTTTTTAAACTGTCCGTTTTCATCTTTAACAATAGGCGTTAAACGAAACGAAATGTGATTTTTATCTCGTGCTTTTGAATTTTTCAGACTATACTTTAAAGTACTTGGAATTGTGGCAACATCTACATCATTCAGTTCACTCTTTGAAATGGGTTGATACGACACATTGGTTAGGCTTACCGAATTTTCGTCAACCGTTGTTTTTTCATTCCATTGATCGACAAACTGCAATCCGTCGTTAAAATCGAAAACGAAATTAGCCTCATCAAAAGCGGGCACCTCAACGATAATCTCTCCTACAGAGAGACTTTGCGCCCCTTTCCAAGTTATTTTATAATTTTTCTGTTGCGCAAAGGTTACAATCGGAACCAACAACAGCGTAAGTAGTATTTTCTTTTTCATTGCTAAATTAACGCCAATAAAGCCCTGTTATTATCAAAAAACCAACAATTTGGTAAACTAGACCAAAAATACAATAATAAATTTGTAATACGAGCGTTAATACAACACAAAACACTGTCGGAAAACGACAAAAACATCGACGTAAGGTTTAAAAAACAGGGTGAAATACACATTTTTTTGGTTAAAATGCAAAAAATAGCTTGCGTTATTGGCTTTAATTATTATATTGCACCACCAAAACAATATTAGCTTACTTAAAAGTATGGATATGAAAAAAGTAGTAGCGTTAAAATTTCTGTTAGTTGTTGCGCTAACAGTTACTGCAACTGGTTGTAAAAAATCATCGAGCTCCAAAAACACTTCCAGGGCAACCGGATGGGATATCAATAAAAGGGAAGGCGGTTTTCAATATAACACAGACTTTAAAGAACAGGAAACTTCACCAGGACTGGTATTTATTGAAGGTGGAACGTTTACCAAAGGTCGTGTACAGGACGACGTGATGCACGATTGGAATAACAGCCCCACCCAACAGCATGTACAGTCTTTTTACATGGACGAAACTGAAGTTACCAACATGATGTATGTGGAGTATTTAGATTATCTTAAGCGTGTTTACCCACCTTCTGAAGACATGTACAAAGCCATTTATACCGGTGCTTTACCAGACACTTTAGTTTGGAGAAACCGTTTAGGCTATAACGAAGTTATGACAGAAAATTACTTGCGTCACCCTGCCTATGGTGAGTATCCTGTAGTTGGAGTTAGCTGGATTCAGGCTGTAGAATTTGCGAATTGGAGATCTGATCAAGTAGCTCAGAGAGCACTGCAATTGGAAGGGTATCTAAAACGCGATTCACACTTAGAAGTGGATGCTGATCAAACTTTTAGTACCGATACTTACATTAATGCACCTACCGAAGCTTTTGGAGGTAACGAAGAAATCACAAGACCAGAACGAGGAAATAGAAACATACGAGTGGATGCTGACGGTAACGAATCTGGTGTTTATGCTACACGCTCAACAGGTGTTATCCCACCAAAATACAGACTCCCAACCGAAACCGAATGGGAATACGCCGCTTTAGGATTAAGCGAAATAAGAAGCTACAACTTGTACCGTGGTCGTAAAAAATACCCATGGGAAGGACAGTACACCCGTAATGGTTCACGTAAATACCGTGGAGACCAATTAGCCAACTTCAAGCAAGGAAAAGGTGATTACGGCGGAATCGCTGGATGGTCTGACGATGGTGCCGACATTACCAATGCCGTGAAATCATACGAACCAAACGATTACGGTTTATACGACATGGCTGGAAACGTAGCCGAGTGGGTTGCCGATGTTTACAGACCAATTGTTGATGACGAGTTTAACGATTTCAACTACTACCGCGGAAACGTTTACACCAAAAACGCCTTAAACGAAGATGGCACAGTTAAAGTGGTAACTGCCGACGATATTGTTTACGACACACTTTCTAACGGAAAAGTAATTGCCAGAAACTTACCTGGAGAAATCAAGCAAGTGGCTATCGATGAAAACGAGACGTACTTAAGAACCAATTTCGACAGAAGTAACCAAATCAACTTTAGAGATGGCGATAAGCGTTCATCACGAGGCTATCAAAGTTTTAATGATGATGAAGGTGCTGATGGTGCTTCATCTGAAACTAGGGGCATGTACAACTCTCCAAAGCACAGAATCACAAGAGATTCGCTTGGAAACATTGTGAGAGAGTACGACCAAAGCAACAACAGAACATCATTGATTAACGACGAGGTAAGAGTTTACAAAGGTGGTTCTTGGAAAGACAGAGAATACTGGTTAGACCCAGCTCAAAGACGCTACTTCCCACAAGATATGGCTACCGATTATATCGGGTTTAGATGCGCGATGTCTCGTGTAGGTTCAAAAAGTAAAATGACCAACAAAAAGAAAAACTAAACCAAGTTTTTTAAAATATACCAAAAAGTCCTGATGATGTATCAGGACTTTTTTTATACATTTAAATCCACAAATAAAACCGCATCATCATTGGAAATAAAAGCAATCCACCGCCTATTTTTAAACTGCAACGCCGCCAATACCGATACACGGAAAATAAAACCCAACGATATGTTTTTTGCCCTAAAAGGCGAAAACTTTAATGGTAACAGTTACGCAGAAAAAGCATTGGAACTTGGCGCTGCTTACGCTATCATTGATGAAGAAGAATTCCTTTCTTCAGAAAAAACGGTTTTAGTCGACAATGTCTTGGAAACACTACAACAATTGGCTTCATTCCACAGAGCGTTTTTGAACATTCCTATTATTGCCTTGACGGGAAGTAACGGCAAAACCACCACCAAAGAACTGATAAACGCGGTACTTTCACAAAAATTCAAGACTACGGCCACCATAGGTAATTTAAACAACCATATTGGCGTTCCGTTAACCTTACTTTCTATGACCAAGGATACTGAAATAGGTATTGTTGAAATGGGCGCCAATCATCAAAAAGAAATTGAGTTTTTATGCAGCATTGCCCAACCGGACTATGGCTACATCACTAATTTCGGCAAAGCCCATTTAGAAGGTTTTGGGGGCGTTGATGGAGTTATAAAAGGCAAGAGTGAAATGTATAATTATCTTATCGCGAACCACAAAACCATTTTTGTGAATGCCAATGATGCCATACAAGTTGAAAAAACCAAAAAGGCCTCGATATTTTCTTTTGGACATTTAAACGACATTTCTGACGTCACTATTGAATTCAAAAACGCCCAACCTTTTGTAAAATCCACTTTTAACGACTTGGATATAGCAAGCAAACTTATTGGCGATTACAATTTTAATAATATATCTGCTGCCATTGCCATTGGCCATTATTTTAAAGTGGAAGATCAACTGATAAAAAAAGCGATTGAAAATTATATCCCATCCAATAACCGTTCTCAAATTATTGTAAAAGGTACAAATAAAATTATTTTAGATGCCTACAATGCCAACCCGACCAGCATGACCGCCGCATTGAACAATTTTGAAAAACAAGAAGGCTACAAAATAGCCATTTTGGGCGATATGTTTGAATTGGGCAACGAAGCCAAACAAGAACACCAAAACATTGCGGATTTAGCTGTTTCAATGGATATTGATTCTATTTTCTTTGTGGGTGAGAATTTTTATAAATCCGCCATCGATTCCAAAAAAGCAAAACAGTACAAATCCTTTTCAGATTTTGAATCTGATTTCAGTATTTCACAAATTAAAAACGGTACAATTTTAATTAAAGGTTCTCGCGGGATGGCTTTGGAGCGGGTTTTGGATATTATTTAACCTAAAGGAAAAAGTGCCCCAAAAAGCGGGTTCACTTTTTAAGACACTTCAGAAAATAATCTCCCTAAGAAATTAATTAATAGCAGAACAAAGATCCGCAAATATTGAACAGGAGGCAATACTCAATTTGAGTATTTTTATCAGAATAAAAACGTTTTGTTGGATTTTAGCATGCCTACCAATTCACCCGTAGATGAAATATTCAGTTTCTTTAAAATATTTCTTCGGTGCGTATCAACCGTATTGGGGCTTATGCCAAGTTTTTCAGCAATTTGTTTACTGGAATAATTCAACGCCAACAACCGGATAATGTCGCGCTCTCTATGACTTACTCCATCCGACAGAAGTTTTTGCGAAAGGTTGCTATAATACACTGTTTCGTATTCATTTTTGCTGTTTAGCAACTTAGCAGATGCTGTTATGGGCAACTTCAATTCGCCCGAAAGCACCGTATAATGGGCCAACCCAACAATGGGCTTTTCGTTCAAATCAAACTCCAAGGGCGTGGTGTTCTGGATGATATTTACATATTCATCCGAATTGTTTTTAAATCGGTAATTCCAAGTGTAGCTCATTTTCCCCCGGTCGTTCAAATCGATTTCGCTAAGCGTAAACGCCATCAAATCATTCAGTGCTTTTAGCCACGCCTCCAAGTCGTCTGGGTGAATCTTACTCCAGAAATAGCGCATCCCTTTAGCCTGTAAAGTAGCACTATCCAAGCCTAGGCAAGCAGAATAATTTTTACTCACATATTCAAAAGCCAATTCTTGGGTGTTTGTAACACAAAAAAAAGTTGAACCATACGGTAAAAAAGCATCCAATTCAACTATCTTTTTTATATGTTCTTCTAATGATGGGGCATCATAAGATTTAAATATTTCTTTGTAGGTATTTTTAATACTATTAAAGTTCATTTAGCAGAAGGATTGAGAAAAAGTAACGCAATTGACAAGCTAAATTTAAGCATAAAAAAAAATCTCAAAGTGACAAACTTTGAGATTTTAAAGTGGGCGCGAAGGGATTCGAACCCCTGACCCCTTGGGTGTAAACCAAGTGCTCTGAACCAACTGAGCTACGCGCCCTTGCTGTTAGCGTGTGCAAATATAAACTAGATTTTCATTCTGCAAAAACTTTTTTTGAAAAATTTTTAAATTATTTCTGCTACCACAAATGTACTGCCACCAACAAAAATAAAATCATCATTGTCCGCTTGTTTTAAAGCCTTTTTATAAGCCTCATTAACAGAACCGTAAGCCTTACCTATCAATCCAAATGGCATAAACCGCTCTTTTAACACTTCGGCTTCCAGTCCACGTGGAATATCTGGTTTGCAGAAATAATAGGTTGCATTTCGAGGTAATAAATCTACAATAGAATTTAAATCCTTGTCATTTACTACCCCAAAAACAATATGCAAGCGATTGTAATTTTCAGAATTGATTTGTTGCATCACAAAACTTAAACCATCTCGGTTATGCCCCGTATCGCAAACTACTTTGGGTTTGGTTTGCAAAACCTGCCAACGGCCCAAAAGCCCTGTGTTTTTAATCACATTAAGTAACCCTTCTGAAATATGTTCTTCTGAAATACCGAACCCTCTATCAGCCATTACCTTTAAAGCCTCAACAACGGTTTTTATATTTTTCTGTTGATAGGTTCCCACCAAATCGGAAGTATATACTTTGTTATTTTGTTGATCGGCGAATGTCATTGAAGAATTATTCTTTACCGCCAATTCTTTAAAAACAGGTTCGGTTTCCTCCTGTGTTTCGCCAATGACTACAGGCACATCGGATTTTATAATACCGCCTTTTTCAAAAGCGATTTCTCGAAGTGTAGTACCTAAAAACTGGGTGTGGTCCAATCCGATATTGGTGATTACAGACACCTCGGGCGTAATAATATTAGTTGAATCCAACCTACCGCCCATACCCACTTCAACAACGGCCACATCAACCTTTTCCTCTGAAAAATATTTAAAGGCCATGCCCACGGTCATTTCGAAAAACGACAAGTTATTGGCTTCAAAAAACGACTTGTTCTGCTCGATAAAATCGACTACAAAAGATTCGCTGACCTCCTTACCGTTAATCTTTATGCGTTCCCTAAAATCCTTTAAATGCGGCGAAGTATAAAGTCCCACCTTATAGCCTGCCTCCTGTAAAACGGAAGCCAACATATGGCTTGTGGAGCCTTTCCCATTGGTACCCGCCACATGAATGGATTTGAAATCTCTTTCGGGGAAGTTTAAGTGTTGAGCTAATTTATGGGTGTTGGACAAATCTTTTTTGAATGCCGAACTGCCCTGACGCTGGTACATGGGAAGTTGCGCAAACATCCAATCCAATGTGTTTTGGTATGTCATTTTATGATTACTGGCTAAGTTGGAAGTTAACACTAACGAAACCGATTTGACGCGTAGGCGCGTTAGGATCGGCCGGCCATTTGTGAGATAGGGCGATTTTTTTAGCTGGTTGGAGCAAACATTCGGCGGTGTTCGTTGTTCCTCTGACCCCTGGGGTTGCCTCAATAACATTGCCACTTTGGTTAACAATTATTTTTACGATAACCATTCCGGATTCATTGCAATCCTGTTTAAGCCTTTGGAAAGAAGCCCTTCCGCGGCCATTGAGCCCGTAGCCAACACCTCCGCTTCCAGAGCCTTGTCCGCCAAAATAACTGGGCGCATAGGGGTTGCCGTCCAATTGACCTTTATCTCCTGCTTTATTATCATTGCCTTCACTACCCGTTTCTGAGCCTTCAGATTTACTTACTCCACCAATTAGCGCATCCAGTTTTTTCTTTTTTTCTTCCTGTTCGCGCTTTTCCTTCGCGATTCTTTCAGCTTCTGCTTTCGCTTTGGCTTCTGCAATGGCTTTTGCCTTAGCTTCAGCTTCTTTTTGTTTTTTTATGGCTATTTCTTCAACATTATCGGCTGTAAGCACCTCTTCTTTTACTTCGGAAGTTTTAGCAGGTACGGGTTCTGCTTTTGAAACATCGGGCTGCGGGGGCTCTTCAATTTCCTTCGGTTCAGATTTTACAGGTTTTAAAGGCTGCACATTGCCACTGCCCACATTTGAATTACCAAAATTTACGGCTACACCGTATTCTTCTGGCGGATCCATATATTTTGTACCAACAACAAACAACAACAGCACTAAAATAACCGTAATCAATGCGGTTAACTTAGCCGAGTTTCTTTCGTGTTTGGTTTTAAAAAACTTCATGAGTTTATGTTTTTGCGATGGTCACAAGGTCATTTTCAGAAGAAAAGAAACCTGTTTATTGCGGTTTTACGGCCAATATCACTTTGAACTTGTTTCTGTTCGCGATATCCATCACCTTAACCACATTTTCAACCGGCACCGATTTTTCCGCGCGAAGTACAATGGTGGGTTTTTCTTCTGCAGACAATGCCGCCAACAATTCATTTTCAAGCACACTCTCCCCAACCCTTTTTTGGTCGATATAATAGGTCAAATCTTTTTTGATACTTACGGCAACCGATTTTTTGTTTTCGGTCTTTCCGCTAGCTTTTGGCAACAAAATATCAATCGCATTGGTAGTTACCAAAGTAGAAGCAATCATAAAAAAGATAAGCAGCAAGAATACAATATCCGTCATGGACGACATATTGAATTCTGGCGTAACTTTATTTCTTCCTCTAAAATTCATATTAAGTCGGTTCGTTTAGGTGATCTAAAAACTCCAACGAATTGGCCTCCATTTTATACACCACCTTATCGGTCTTCACAACCAAATGGTTGTATGCCATATAAGCCACAATACCTACAATTAAACCCGCAACCGTAGTGGTCATAGCGGTGTAAAGTCCGCTGGCCAACACATCCATTTGAATGGTTCCTCCGGCATTGGCCAATTCGAATATGGCTAGAATCATACCAATTACCGTACCAAGAAACCCAATCATGGGCGCTGCGCCCGAAATGGTTGCCAGAATACTGATGTTTTTTTCGAGCCCATAAATTTCCAATCGGCCTGCATTTTCAATAGCGGTGTTGATGTCGGCTAACGGCTTTCCTATTCGTGAAATACCTTTTCCAATTAAGCGTGAAACTGGCGAATTTACCTGAGCGCAAAGCATTTGTGCCGAATCAATTTTGCCATTACTTACATGATCCTTTATTTGGTTCATGAAATTGGCATCGACGTTCGATGCGGCCTTAATTGCAAAAATGCGTTCAAAGTAAATATAGATGGCACTAACAAGCAATAAAAACAAAACAGCTATTATAACTTGTCCGGCCACGCCTCCACTACTAATCAATTCAATAATGGATAATGTTTTTTCAACAGACTCACCATCTAGTGGCAGTTCTGCCGCTTCCTGTGTATTTTGCATTAACATGTTTATTTTTTCTTTAATATAGGTAACGAAAAATTACTGGGTAAATTATACTAATACCATTTTTACCATAATATATCCCAATCCTCCTAAAACTATGGTATAAGGCAAGGCCATTTTTACCATTTTCCCATAGGACAGATTAATAAGTGGTGCTAAAGTTGACGTTAACAAGAACAAAAACGCGGCCTGTCCGTTTGGTGTTGCCACACTAGGCAAGTTAGTACCTGTGTTAATGGCTATGGCCAATTTTTCGAAATGCTCTCTATCGATAGCGCCACTTTTAAAAGCCTCCTGTACTTCACCAATATAAACGGTTGCCACAAAAACGTTATCACTAATAGCAGAAAGCACCCCGTTGGCTAAGTAGAATAATCCTGGTTGTGAAGCTGGATTTTGCTCTAATGCCCAGTGAATAATAGGGCTGAACAAGTGCTGATCGTGAATCATGGCCACAATCACAAAGAATACAACCAAAAGACCCGTAAATGGCAATGCTTCCTCGAAGGCATGACCTAATTGGTGCTCGTCAATAATCCCAATGAAAGCTGTTTGGAAAATAATCAATGCCAAACCAATAAAACCTACTGGTGCCAAATGCAATGCTAAACCAGTAATTAGTAATACAGCTGCAATGCCTTGCACCTTTAAAGCATACTTTTCCTTATCGGTACGGATACGGTCCTGTTCTTCTGTATAATTCTTAATGATGTTGTCCACAACAGGTGGCAATTTAGCACCAAAACCAAAAGCACCTGTTAGTTCTAAAACTACGGTTGTTGCCATACCTGCAAACAATACCGGAATGGTAATGGGCGCCATCTTTAAGAAAAACTGAATAAAGTCCCAACCCATACGTTCACCAATCAATAAGTTTTGTGGTTCACCTACCAAAGTACAAACCCCTCCAAGAGCCGTACCTACCACACCGTGCATAACCAAACTACGCAAAAAGCTTCGGAATTGCTCTAAAGTGTCACCACTAAGTTCTTTTTTATCTATTACACCACTATCATTAAAATCAGCTGTTTCGCTCGAATGAATTTTGTGGTAAACACCATAAAACCCAACGGCAACACTAATTAAAACGGCCGTTACCGTTAATGCATCCAAAAAAGCCGACAATACTGCCGACAAAAACACAAACAGCAACGATAGCACCAATTTCGATTTTATTTTGGTGAACACCTTACTGAAAATATACATTAACAGTGGCTTCATAAAATAAATACCGGCTACCATAAACACAAGTAGCAAGATTACTTCTAAGTTTTGATCCACTTCATGGTAAGCATTATGCGGTGTTGTTAGGCCCAGTACTAACGCTTCAATGGCCAGTAAACCACCCGATTGCAATGGGTAACACTTTAGCGCCATGGCCAAAGTAAAAATGAATTCACCAATAAATATCCAAGAGGTTACCGTTTTCCCCAGTACATAAAAGGAAAACACATTGAAGATTAAAAAACTGATCATGGTTAACTTAAACCATTTGGGACTGTTGCCTAAAAAGTATTTCAACATAGCTTTAATTTAAATAAGTTGGTTAAGCGCTATTTGATATGCGGTAGCGCTCATTCCTGTTTTTGATTTATTGTTATTGTAAATATTTTGTATTGCTTCTTTAATTCGTTTTGAAGTATCATAAAAAATGGCCTCATCGGTCATTTGCACTTTACGCTCCATAAAATAGGCAAACACCCTGGCCATACCACAGTTTGAAATAAAATCGGGAATTAAGCTTACTTTGTAATCAGTATGTTCCATTATTGGCCCAAAGAAAATTTCCTTATCGGCAAAAGGTACATTAGCTCCGCAAGATATCACCTCTAAACCACTATCAATCATTTTGTCTATTTGATGGATGGTTATTAATCGCGATGCCGCACAAGGCGCAAAGATTTCGGTTTGCAACGACCATATTTTTTTATTGATTTCCGTAAACGGAATTAAATTTTCGGCGACTAATGTATTTCCTTTTTTGGCAAGAAACAAATCCTTTATCTCTTCAAACGAAAAACCATCCTCATTTATCAATCCGCCACCAGCATCGATTATCCCTACAATCTTGGCTCCCATTTGAGACAAATAAAACGCTGCAGCCGCTCCCACATTTCCAAAACCCTGTACAACGGCGCGTTTTCCAACTACCGACCCGCCGTAAATATGGTAATATTGCTTTACGGCCTCGGCCACCCCAAAACCGGTAATCATATCGGCAATGGTATATTTCCTAGACACATTGGGCGAGTAATCTGGGTTTTCAATCACCTTAATCACTCCTTGGCGTAACTGTCCAATTCTATTTATTTTATCGGCTTCGGTTGGCTTAAAATGCCCATTGAATACCCCTTCCTGCGGATGCCAAACACCGCTCTCCTCAGTGATGGGTATCACCTCGTGGGTTTCATCAACATTTAAATCGCCACCCGTGCCGTAATAGCTTTTCAATAAAGGAGACACTGCTGCGTACCAACGCTCCAACACCCCTTTTTTCCTAGGGTCGTTCGGGTTGAAATTAATGCCCGATTTAGCACCTCCAATGGACGGACCGGAAACCGTAAATTTAATTTCCATGGTTTTTGCCAGCGACAGCACCTCGTTCATATCCAGCCCTTCACGCATTCGTGTTCCTCCGCCAGCAGCACCGCCCCGTAATGAATTGATTACTGTCCAACCTTCAGCTTCCGTTTCCGGATCCTTCCAGTTAAAAACAATTTCGGGAGCTTTATTTTCGTACTTTTTTAATAATTCTTTCATTTCTATGTTTTTGAATCTTTTTGTGCATAATGTGTTTTGTTTTCCTGAAAAGTTTAGCAAAACGCAGCTACAATTGATTCATTTTTATAGAAAGTTTAAATTAAATTGCAACAAATATAACAAACTAAAAGCCCCCGTGGATATTAAATTTTCATAAAGTTTTAAGACCAAAAAATCTTACCTGAACTGTGATTTTTTAACGCACCGGTTACGCTTTTAAGGCAATTGACTTCGTTGCGCAGTTTTAACACACCCAGAAACCCAAATATGAGAGCTTCCTTAAATTCGACCAACTTCTTTTCGGGAATGACTATTTTTTGGCTGGAAAGCGACCGAATTCTGTCCACTAAACATTGATTGTAAGCACCGCCGCCGGTAATTAAAACGGTAGCTTCTTTTTTTGAAGTGACTTCTGAAGTGATTTGAATCGCGATATGCTCTACAACCGTTCTCAGAATATTTTTTATTTCCAAATCATAGCCATCAATTACAGGGAGGATTTCTTTTTTCACCCATTCCAAACCCAAAGATTTCGGTGGATTTTCAGCATAAAACTGAAGCCTATTCAATTCTTCTAAAAGCGAAGTATTTATGTTTCCCGTTGAAGCGATTTTTCCGCCGTCATCAAAATCAAGATTCAATTTTCGAACATAGTGGTTCAACACGATGTTTACGGGACAAATATCGTAAGCAATCCGTTCTTCATGAATTTCGGTGGAAATATTGGCAAAACCGCCCAAGTTCAAACAATAATCAAATTCTGAAAACAACAATCGGTCGCCAATCGGAACCAACGGTGCTCCCTGTCCGCCCAGCTCCACATCCTGTACCCTAAAATCGCACACCACCGTTTCGTTCAACAATTTGGCCAATTTAGGAAGATTCCCAATTTGAAGTGTGAGTTTTTTTTCGGGTTGATGCAATGCCGTATGCCCGTGCGAACATACCGCGTCAAGGTTTTCTATTTCATGCTTTTGTATAAATGTTTTAATAACACCCGCCAAATATTCGGTGTAATCGGCATCAATTTTAGACAGTTCTTCCATTGAGCACGACACTAACGTCGCTAATGTTTCCTGCCATTTTTCAGGGTACGGAAGTGTTTCCGAATTCAGCATTTCAAAACGCCATAACCCATCAAAATAAAATTTGACCTCAACCAAATCGATGCCATCCAACGAGGTGCCAGACATGACCCCTACAACGTGATATTCATTTTTTACCATACCCGACAAAAATAACAAAGCGATTAAATAATTAACAACAAAAAGTTATATTTACAGATAATTTTCAGTGAAAACGCAAAAATTTTATCAATTATGAATTTCAACCTTTCCGAAGAACATAAATTAATTCGTGATGCCGCTCGCGATTTTGCCCAAAACGAATTACTGCCCGGCGTTATTGAGCGCGATGAAAAACAACATTTCCCAAAAGAATTAGTCAAAAAAATGGGGGATTTGGGTTTTATGGGCGTTATGGTCGACCCGAAATACGGCGGCAGCGGCATGGACACGATTTCGTATGTGTTGATCATGGAAGAGTTATCTAAAATTGACGCCTCGGCCTCGGTGATTGTTTCGGTTAATAATTCGTTGGTATGCTACGGTTTAGAAGCCTACGGTACCGAAGAACAGAAAGAGAAATACCTCACCAAGCTGGCCACTGGCGAATTTGTTGGCGCTTTCTGTTTAAGCGAACCCGAAGCGGGCAGCGATGCTACTTCGCAACGCACCACGGCTATCGACAAAGGCGACCACTACCTCATTAACGGCACCAAAAACTGGATTACCAATGGCGGCCGCGCCGATGTATATATCGTGATTGCGCAAACCGACCGCGACAAAGGTTCGCACGGCATCAACGCGTTTATTATTGAAAAAGGCATCGAAGGGTTTCACATTGGTCCGAAAGAAGATAAATTGGGCATCCGTGGCAGCGACACGCATACACTACAGTTTAATGATGTAAAAGTGCCAAAAACGCAACGTATTGGCCCCAATGGTTCGGGATTCCGATTTGCGATGAAAACCCTTTCTGGCGGACGTATTGGTATTGCGGCACAGGCTTTGGGCATTGCCGGCGGGGCTTACGAACTCGCCCTTAAATATTCGAAACAACGGAAAGCTTTTGGTACCGAAATTTGCAATCACCAAGCCATTGCGTTTAAGTTGGCCGATATGTACACCGATATTGAGGCCGCCCGAATGTTGGTCATGAAAGCGGCATGGGACAAAGACCAAGGCCAAAGCTACGACAAAAGCAGTGCCATGGCCAAACTGTACGCTTCGCAAGTAGCTATGGACCACACCGTTGAAGCCGTTCAAATACACGGCGGTAACGGTTTTGTTAAGGAATACCACGTGGAACGCCTCATGCGCGATGCTAAAATCACCCAGATTTATGAGGGCACTTCTGAAATACAGAAAATTGTGATTTCGCGGAGTTTGATTCGGGAGTAGGGTTTTATAAGTGAAATACTACCATCCTTTAGACACACAAAATAAAATGGGAGCATTCAAAAACATTTTTAAAAAGAATTTTGCAAAACCTGAGTTTGACTTTATAAAGTCTTATGAACATAAAGACAAATATTTTTCAAGAATAAAAAAATGGAATTGGATTAATTCTGAGCAGATATAATTGATTGAAAAAGATAAAAATGGAAATATCAGATGATTTGGACAAATTTATGACGGAAACCCTTTGGAGCCTGAAAACCGACCTAAATGCTATTGAATTTACTGATTCACAAGTTGAACTGAAACCTGAACATAAAAACCCACTTAAAAAACAATAAAACAAAGCTCAACAATTAATAGTCTCAACTGTCCACTATACTAAAAACACTTCCACCAATTCTCAAATGAAAAGATTAGCATTAACTATAATTATATTAACCATTTCTTGTAAAAAAAATATTGAAATCGACGAAAAGGGAATTTTTATAAAAGGAGGTATTAGAAGTGAAATTGTTATATCCAAAATAAAAGACAATACCTTTAATAACACCAACAATCAATTCCCACATCTTTACTCCGTTAAAGAAAAAGCTAGACTAAAAATAAAAGGCAAAAACATAACTTCTTTTTACGAAAACGGTGAAGAAAAACACCTTCTAAATGGACAACATTTTGATTATAAAAACCAATTAAATTTTCACTCCATAAACAAATATTATTACTGGATTCTGGAAAAACCTAATGACAGCAATCTCCAACACCATTTTCCGTTCGAATTTGAACGTAATTACTGGTATTCAATTAGAGATATCCGTTTTCAAGGCTGGGATTGTTACTTAAATTTTTACATAAATAACAATGGAGAGTTTGAATATGATGACCTAAAACACATTAACGTAAGCCCCATATAACCCTTAGCTTAGCCACAACATCACGTAAATCAGCAATTAACCATAAAAACCAACTTGTTAATGATTCATTTTTGGTGTATATTTACATCAAAACTCAAAGTCATGGCACGACAAAGTATTTCATTTACCAAACCGAACGACGATTGGCTAAAAGACCAAGTGGACAACAAAGAATATTCCAGCAAAAGCGAATTGGTAAACGACTTGATAAGGCAAGCCCGAAAGCAACAAGCGGAAATCGATTGGATTCGCGCCAAATTGGATAAAGCCGAAAAAAACGGATTTACCGAAGACAGCAAAGACGACATTTTAGCCCAATCAAAGTCTTTGCTAAATGGCTAAATACCGGCTGAGCAATGAAGCCAAAAATGACTTAATCCGTATTCATCATTACGATGTCAAAAAGTTTGGAACACATCAAGCCGACAAATATTTTGAATCCTTTTTCAAATACTTCGACATTATTGCGGAACGGCCGTTTTCCTTCGAGTCCTTTGATTATCTCAAAAAAGGATACAGACGCTGTGTTTGCGGAGTGGACAGTATTTATTTCAAAATGAATGACAACACGGTAGAAATCATGCTATTGTGGAACGACAAGACTTGAACGAAAAACTGTAAAATCAATTTTACGAATGACCAAAATCACGACCAAACCAAACTGCGGCAATTCTCCAAAGCAGGAATTCCTAAAAGACATCAATATCGCTTTTGCTCAAGGTCATTCCAATCTATTGATTGAAAGTGCTGCTGACGACATCGTTTGGGAGATTGTTGGCGACAAAACCATTAAAGGCATAGCCCATTTTACTAATGAACTAAAAACCATGTAAGCTGCCAAGGCTAAAGAACTTATTCTGGAGCGCATCATTACATACGGTAAAGAAGGCGCCGTAAGCGGTATTCTGAAAATGGAAAACGGCAACAGTTATGCCTTTTAAGATTTCTATGAATTCAGCAGCATAAAAAAGTTATAAAACAAAACCGACAACCTGTTGGTTTCTAAACCCATAACACTTACAACAAGTTCAACCGCTTCCTTCTTTCTAAATTCAAAATAGCAAAAAACCACCCGTTTCTGTTAAGTCTTTCTAAAACTGCCGACCTATTGTCTACATATTTATATATTTAGTCTAAAAAACTAACCCATGCAAAAAACATACTACGATCCTTCCGATTTAAAAAAATTCGGAAAAATTAGCGAGTGGAGTCCCGAGTTGGGCGAAAAATTCTTCGAGTATTACAACTCGGTTTTTAAAGAAGGTGCACTCACCGAACGCGAAAAATCATTAATCGCCCTTGCTGTGGCGCACACCGAGCAATGCCCTTATTGCATCGATGCCTACACACAAGACGGACTGCAACGTGGCATTACCAAAGAAGAAATGATGGAAGCCCTGCACGTTGGCGCGGCCATTAAAGGTGGTGCATCGCTGGTTCACGGCGTGCAAATGATGAATAAAGTGAATAAGTTGGATATGTAAATCGAATTACGATTTGAGAATTATGATTTCAGAATGCTTTCTAAATCGTATATCTTAAATCGTATGTCGTAAATTGAAATATGATCAAATCCCTACACAAGCGCAACAGCGATTTAGCAAAAAGCAACAAACAGTTGGAAATCTTATCGAACGGTATATTTCAAAATGGCGATTTGCCAACTTTTAAAGATAAAATTTCCGAGACGAACCAATTTCCGTTAAAAGCAAAAAAACTGGAAATCCTTCAAATAAATGTAGGTTATATGTGCAACCAAGTTTGTACGCATTGCCACGTTGATGCTGGGCCAGACCGCAAAGAAATCATGACGCGCGACACCATGCAGCAATGTTTGGAAGTGATAAAAAACACGAGCGCACATACTTTAGATTTAACCGGCGGTGCTCCAGAAATGAATCCCAATTTTAGGTGGTTTGTTGAAGAAGCTTCAAAAGCGGGCATCAAAGATTTTATTGTACGCTCCAACCTCACCATCATCCGCGCCAATAAAAAATATTACGATTTACCCGATTTTTTTAAAAAACACAATGTACACGTTGTGAGCTCGATGCCACACTGGACACGCGGAAAAACCGACAAACAGCGTGGCGATGGTGTTTTCAACGCCTCTGTCGAAGCTTTAAAAATGCTGAACGATGTTGGCTATGGCATGCCCAATAGCAACTTAAAATTGGATTTAGTTTACAATCCCTCCGGTGCGTTTTTGCCAGCCAATCAAACTACAATGGAAAAAGATTTTAAAAAGGCTTTAAAGGAAGATTTCAATATTCAATTTCATAATTTATTCGCTATCACCAACCTACCCATTTCCAGATTTTTAGATTATTTGATTGCTTCTGAAAACTACGAAGATTATATGTACGCTTTGGTTGAGGCTTACAATCCGGCTGCGGTAAAAAACGTGATGTGCACAAACACCCTTTCCGTAAGTTGGGACGGCTATTTATACGATTGTGATTTTAACCAAATGCTGGAATTACCCGTAAACAGTAAGGTTAAGCACATTTCAGATTTCAATGAAGACCTATTGGAAGGACGCAACATTGTTATTTCACAACACTGCTACGGTTGCACGGCTGGCGCCGGAAGCAGTTGCCAAGGTTCGGTAGCTTAATTTCAGAAGAAGTATGAAAAAAGAACTGGTTATTGTTTTTGTAAAAAACACCCAACTTGGCAAAGTAAAGACCCGATTAGCCAAAACCATTGGCGATGAAGCCGCTCTAACCGTCTATTCTGAATTAGTTAAAGTGACTGAAAACGCCGTAAAACATTTGGATGCCGACGTTCAAATTCATTTTTCAAAACACATTGAAAAACTCGGTTGGAATGGATTTTTAAAAACTATTCAACAAGGTGAAGATTTGGGCGAACGCATGTACAATGCTTTTCAAAATGGTTTTTCAGAAGGTTATGAGCGTATTGTACTCATTGGTTCCGATTTACCCGATATTTCAGAAAAACACATCTGCCAAGCTTTTGAAAGATTAAAAGAAAACAATGCTGTTTTTGGCCCTGCCGAAGATGGCGGCTATTACCTTGTAGGACTCAACCAAATGCGCCGTTCCATTTTTGAAAACAAACCATGGAGCCAGCCTCAACTCTTAGCAGAAACCACCACAGAACTAAAGCAAAACAACATAAGTTTTACTACTTTAGAAACCTTAAACGATATTGATACTTTTGAAGATTTAGTGACTTCAAAATTTTATCAAAACAACAACGCATTACAAGAAAAAATCAAGCAAATCCATGATTAAGTTTATAGAAGAAACAGTTGATTACTTGCAAAATAGAGGTTTTGAAAACCCAGAAATCGGAATCATTCTCGGTACCGGTTTGGGGCAACTCATCAACGAGATAGAAATTATTAAAGAGGCAAGCTACAACCACATTCCCAATTTCCCAACAGCCACTGTCGAATTTCATAAAGGCAAACTCATTTACGGTGTTTTAGCCGGAAAAAAAGTAGTGGTGATGCAAGGTCGTTTTCATCTTTACGAAGGCTACACCTTGCAGGATGTAACCTTTCCTGTTCGCATCATGGAAAAGCTGGGCATAAAAACACTTTTGGTATCTAACGCTGCTGGCGCAATCAACCTCAACTTTAAAAAAGGAGAACTTATGCTTATTGAAGACCATATTAACCTTCAGGGCAGTTCGCCATTGGCCTTTAAAGGTGTGAGTCTTTTAGGCGAACGCTTTACCGATATGAGTGCACCGTACGATGCCAAAATCAATGCCACTTTTAAAGACATCGCAAAAAGCAACGACATTACTCTACACGAAGGCGTGTACGCCAGTGTTGTAGGGCCTCAACTGGAAACCCGTGCCGAATACCGCATGCTAAAAATCATTGGCGCCGATGCCGTAGGTATGAGTACCGTTCCGGAAATTATTGTGGCCAACCATTTAAACTTAAGGGTAGCAGCCGTATCGGTTTTAACCGATGAATGCGACCCAGACAACCTGGAACCCGTTGACATAAAAGACATTATTTCCAGTGCAGAAAAAGCTGAGCCGCAAATGGTAACATTATTTAAAGCATTAATAGAAACACTTTGATAACAGGCATTCGACGGTATGCAGTAGGCGTCAAAAAAAGCGCTGGATACTGTGACTGGATACTGCCACTGAAGACTGAAAAACATGAGCTACCTAGAAACCACCCACAACGTTTACAAAGAAGCCGCACTAACCCCAGACGTTGGGCTGTGCTGTACCACCAACCCTATTTGGGAATTGCCCGGATTAAAAATTCCGAAAATCATGCAAGAAATGAACTATGGCTGCGGCTCAACGGTTCATGCCAGAGATTTATCGAACAATCCCAAAATGCTTTATGTGGGCGTGGGCGGCGGCATGGAATTGCTTCAGTTCGCTTATTTCAACCGAACAAAAAACGGTGTTGTTGGCATTGATGTGGTTGATGAAATGCTGGAAGCTTCCCGTAAGAATTTTGCTGAGGCCGAAGAACTTAATCCGTGGTTTAAAAGCGAGTTTGTCGATTTAAAAAAAGGCGATGCACTCAACCTTCCCGTTGAAGACAACAGCATCGACGTGGGTGCTCAAAACTGCCTATTCAATATTTTTAAAACCGATGACTTAAAAAAAGCTATTGCCGAAATGTACCGCGTTTTAAAACCACATGGCAAATTGGTAATGAGCGACCCCACTTGCGAACAGCCCATGAACGACACCCTTCGCAACGACGAAAGGCTACGTGCCCTGTGTTTAAGTGGCAGTTTACCCATTGCCGATTATGTAAAAATGCTCACCGATGCAGGTTTTGGCACTATTGAAATCCGTGCCCGTAAGCCCTATCGTATTCTCGACCCAAAACACTACCCAACAGACGAGTTGATTTATATCGAATCCATTGAAGTGGCCGCCATAAAAGACCCTATGCCTGAAGATGGACCTTGTGTTTTCACGGGAAAAGCGGCGATTTACTTTGGCACCGAAGATTATTTTGATGACAAAAAAGGACACGTTTTACTGAAAAACCAACCCTTAGCGGTGTGCGACAAAACCGCCGGGGCTTTAGCGGCGTTAAACAGAGACGATATTTTTATTAGTGAATCTACCTTCCATTATGATGGTGGTGGGTGTTGCTAAACTTTAAACCATGCCTAGCTCCAAAAAAACATTAGCTTTAATTGTTTTAGCTCAGTTTTGCTGCACTTCGCTTTGGTTTGCTAGCAATGGTGTGATAAAAAATGTGATTTCAGAATTTAACCTGAACGAAAACGCCTTAGGTCATTTAACCTCGGCCATACAGTTTGGGTTTATTGTGGGCACATTAATATTTGCCGTATTTACTATTTCCGATAGGTTTTCGCCCTCAAAAG
This sequence comes from Tamlana crocina, assembly GCA_040429635.1. Classification (NCBI taxonomy): domain Bacteria; kingdom Pseudomonadati; phylum Bacteroidota; class Flavobacteriia; order Flavobacteriales; family Flavobacteriaceae; genus Tamlana; species Tamlana crocina. Next base: position 3,641,972 of record CP158972.1, read on the forward strand.
TATTTTTTGGTTCGGCCATTCTTGGCGCCCTATTCAACTTAGGCATATGTTGGCCAGAAAACAGCTTGATAAGCCTAATAATATTTCGTTTTTTAACGGGCTTTTTCTTGGCAGGAATTTACCCTGTAGGAATGAAAATTGCAGCCGATTATTTTGAAAAAGGCCTCGGAAAATCGCTCAGTTTTTTAGTCGGCGCCCTCGTTTTAGGCACTGCATTTCCGCATCTATTAAGTCAGTTTACAAATCCTAATATCTGGTACGCCGTTATTTTAGGTACTTCTGTACTATCAATTGTTGGAGGCACTTTAATCTTCACTTTGGTCCCCGATGGCCCAAATAGATTACCTAGCAAAACCCTTGATTTGACTTCCTTTGTTTCCATTTTTAGAAACAAACCATTCCGTTCAGCGGCCTTTGGTTACTTTGGGCACATGTGGGAACTTTATACCTTTTGGGCTTTTGTTCCGTTGGTTTTAAAATTTTACAACTCTCAATTCAAAAATGACTTAGACGTTTCGTTTTGGGCGTTTTTTATAATAGGCATTGGCAGTTTAGGCTGTGTTTTGGGCGGATTTCTGTCTGAAAAATTCAACGCTAAAATCATCAGCATTACGGCACTTTCACTTTCGGGGTTCTGTTGTTTGGTTTCGCCTTTTATATTTTCAGCGGCATCAAACACTTTACTTATTGCTGTCTTATTATTTTGGGGTGTCGCTGTTATTATAGATTCACCGCTGCTTTCCACATTAATTGCGCAAAACGCATCTCCAGACAAAAAAGGCACCGCGCTTACCATCGTAAACTGCATGGGCTATTGCATTACCATAGTAAGCATTCAACTAACCACTGTTTTTCTTGAATCCTATACCTTCATTTATATATTCAGCATTTTGGCCATTGGCCCCGTTTTTGGAGTAGTTTCATTGGTAAAAAACAAAGCCTTAAAAGGCTAATGAGCACTATGGAAAGGTATATTGAAATTATTTTGAACGCTTACAAAGGATACTGGAATTATCTAAAAAACGAGATATTCTTCCCAAACCATTGGGACAATTATTTTTATGGGTTAATTATCATTTCATTAGCCGTTTGGCTCTTGGAAATCATCTTTCCGTGGCGGAAGAAACAAGCCATCTTCAGAAAGGATTTTTGGCTCGATACCTTTTACATGTTTTTCAATTTCTTTTTACTGAACCTTATTGTCCTCATAGCCTTATCGAACACGGCCGAACATATGTTTAATGATATTTTAGGTGTTTTTGGATTGAGCATTTCCAACGTTCAACTTTTTGATGTGGATACACTACCCAAATGGCTGGGGTTGCTCATTTTCTTTTTAGTTTCCGATTTTGTTCAATGGAATACCCACCGCCTTTTACACCGCGTGCCTTTCTTATGGGAATTTCATAAAGTGCATCATTCGGTGAAACAAATGGGCTTTGCAGCACATTTACGCTACCATTGGATGGAACCCGTGGTTTACAAATCGGCACTTTATATTCCCATTGCCCTCATCGGCGGTTTTGATGCGCAAGATGTCGCAATAGTCCACTTTTTTGCCATTACCATTGGCCATCTAAACCACGCTAATTTAGGTTGGGATTACGGCATTTTTAAATACATTTTCAACAACCCGAAAATGCACATTTGGCACCACGCTAAAGCTTTGCCCGAACATGTTAGGTATGGTGTAAATTACGGACTAACCTTGAGTATTTGGGATTACCTCTTTAAAACCGACTATTTGCCGTATAGCGGAAAAGACATTGAATTGGGCTTTGAAGGCGACCATAATTTCCCAAAAAAATTTATGGAACAAGAGTTGTTTCCATTCACAAAAAAACAATGATTAAAAGATTACTGATTGGCTTTGCAATTTCTTTTGGGTTATTTGCCCAAGCACAACATTTTGACCACAGTAAATTTTCAGAACTCTTACAAGCCCATGTTTCGGAAGGTGGAAACGTAAACTACAGTACCATAAAAGCTAACCCCAATGTTTTAAACCAATATTTAGCTGAATTTTCAAAAGCGCATCCTACGGAATCGTGGCCTAAAAACGAAACCTTAGCCTATTGGATTAACGCTTACAATGCCTTTACCATCAAATTGATTATTGACAATTACCCCATAAAAAGCATTAAAGACCTTAAACATCCGTGGGACCAAAAATTTATTCCCATTAACGGAAAGTTACTTTCGCTCAACCATATTGAACATGACATTTTACGTAAAATGGGCGAACCTCGCATCCATTTTGCTATTGTTTGCGCCTCGCACTCTTGTCCGAAACTACAAAATGAAGCTTTTGTTCCTTCCCGCTTAGATAATCAGCTCACCCATGCGACTAAAACATTTTTAAACGACCCTGAAAAGAATGTCATCTCTAAAAATCTCATAGAACTTTCAAAAATCTTTAAATGGTTTAAAAAGGATTTTGAAGAAAACGGCTCTTTAATTGAATTTATAAGCCCATACACTGAAACTACTATTTCAAAAGCTGCAAAAATTAAATACAAAGACTACAATTGGACTTTAAATGAGTAAATTTACAATATGCACCTCATTTCAACCATTATTCCTGTTTTAAACGAAGCAGCCCATATTGGCCAATTATTAGATTATTTGGCTAAAAACGTAAAAAACAAAACCCATTTCGAAATTATAATTGTAGATGGCGGCAGTACCGACGGCACAGAAAAAGTTGTCCGTTCATTCATTGAAAATAACGGCACTAAAATTAGATTAACGCTTTTACATTCAGAAAAAGGTCGTGCCAAACAAATGAATTACGGCACACAGCACGCCCAAGGCAACATCCTTTATTTTTTGCATGCCGACTCGTTTCCGCCCAAACATTTCGACCAATTTATAGTCAATGAAATAAAAAGAGGCAATCCAGCAGGATGTTTTAGAATGCAATTCGACAGCAACCATTGGTGGCTACAATTGGCGAGTTGGCTCACGCAATTCAATTGGCGGGCTTGCCGCGGAGGCGACCAAAGTCAGTTTATCACTAAATCTCTGTTTAATGACATAGGCGGTTTTGATGAGCGCTACGTGATTTACGAAGACAATATTTTAATCAACGCCCTTTACGAGAGACAGCAATTTGTAGTGATTAATAAAAAACTGAAAACTTCAGCCAGAATGTACCGCAAGCACAGCATTTGGAAAGTACAATACCTCTATTGGTCTATTCACATCAAAAAATGGCTTGGTGCTGATGCTAATCAGCTTTACCAACATTATAAACGTCACCTTTCAACAAACAACTAGTCCTTGTTTCTTCCCTTTTCGTTGGGATACAAACAAGGCAAATTATCACTTTGCCAAAAGCTTTTAGTTTCGATATCCATGGCTGTTAATTTACCCTTAAAAGCTGCGCCCGTATCAACGTTCCATACGTTTGTGGCATTCATGGGTTTTTCAACACCAAAGTTTGTGGTTGGCGTGTGGCCAATATAAATTTCGTGGTAATGGGTCAGTCGTTTTGGAAACAATTCAGAATCCCTTTCAATACTTTTATCCATGGTCAAGGCCATTTCCCAAAGCGTTCTATCAAAATACAAAGTGGCTTGGAACACTTCTTTTTCAACCCCATGCATCGAAGTAAAACCAGCGTGTAGAAACAAGCGGTTTTTATCATCCAAATGATACATTTTTAGGTTTTCAAAAAAAGCTAAATGCTTTTGTTTATCCTCTTTTGAAAAACCAGAATAGCTTTCCATGGTTTCTTTTCCACCATGGATGTACCAAGTCATATCCACGCTTCCGTCGCGCAACCATTCCTCGCACCACACATCGTGGTTTCCTTTTATAAAGATACAATTGATTTTCTCAGAAAGTTCAATTAAAAACTGAATCACCTGTGCCGACTCGCTCCAACCATCTACATAGTCACCCATAAAAATAAGCGTGTCGCCATCTTTAATTTCCAATTTATTTAAAAGCTGAACCAAAGCTTTAAGTCCGCCATGAATATCTCCAATTGCTAATACCCGCATAATATTTTGTTTTCAGCAAAACTAAGGGTTTACCAGCAAAATAGTCAAGTGCAATATTAAATTAAGTTTAAATGGTTGACATACACCTGTTGAAATTTGTATTTTAAGCACTATATTTAATGACAAACTAACACGCATCGTATGAAAATAAAAAAAGTTTTAGTGGCCAACCGCGGCGAAATTGCTATCAGAATTTTTAGAGCCTGCACCGAAATCAACATAAAAACCGTGGGCATTTACACCTACGAAGACCGTTATTCTCTGCATCGTTACAAAGCCGACGAGTCCTATCAAATCGGTGAAGATAACGAGCCGCTAAAACCTTATTTGGATATTAATGCGATTATAAAAATTGCCATTGAAAATGGTGTTGATGCCATTCATCCGGGTTACGGATTTCTTTCTGAAAATGCCAAATTCGCACAAGCCTGTGAAGACAACGGTATTGTTTTCGTCGGCCCTAAAGTATCCGTTTTGAAAGCTTTAGGTGATAAAATAACTGCCAAGGAAGTAGCTATTTCAAACAACATTCCCATCATAAAAAGTAACGAAAAGCCATTGATTGATGTTGACACGGCCATTTCTGAAGCTAAAAAAATAGGCTACCCCATTATGCTTAAAGCAGCCTCTGGTGGTGGCGGGCGTGGCATGCGTGTGATAAGAAATGTTGACGAACTAAAAAAAGCTTACACCGAAAGTAAGCGCGAAGCCTTAAATGCTTTTGGCGACGACACCGTTTTTCTCGAAAAATTTGTTGAAAACCCAAAACACATTGAAATACAGATTGTGGCCGATAGCCATGGCAATACCGTTCACCTTTTTGAACGCGATTGCTCGGTACAACGTCGCTACCAAAAAGTGATTGAATTTGCACCATCGTATGGGCTAAAAGAGGAAACCAAACAGGCCCTTTACGATTATGCTATTAAAATTTGTACTGCGGTTGATTATAACAATATTGGTACCGTGGAGTTTTTGGTGGATGACGACGATTCCATCTATTTTATTGAAGTGAACCCCCGTATTCAAGTAGAACACACGGTAACCGAAGTAATTACCAATATCGATTTGGTAAAAACCCAGCTCTTTATCGCCGGAGGCTATAAACTAAGCGACGAGCAAATAAAAATCGCTAGCCAAGAATCATTAAAAATAAACGGCTATGCCCTGCAATGCCGCGTAACTACCGAAGACCCACAAAACGATTTTAAACCCGACTACGGAACGGTGTTAGCTTACCGAAGTGCATCGGGTTTTGGAATTCGACTCGACGCGGGAAGTATTTACCAAGGCGCCAAAATTTCGCCGTTTTTCGATTCTATGCTAGTAAAAGTTACCGCTCACGGCCGAACGCTTGACGGAGCCAGCAGGAAAATACGCCGGGCACTGGCCGAGTTTAGAATCCGTGGTGTTAAAACCAACATGCCTTTCCTCGATAACATTTTAAAGCACGACACTTTTAGGCAGGGTCAGGTTACGGTTAATTTCATCAAGCAAAACCCAGATTTATTCCAATTTAAAGCTCCAAGAAACCGTGCTACAAAATTAATCACTTATTTAGGCGATATTATTGTGAATGGTAATCCGGATGTTAAAAAAGTGGATCCGAACAAAACTTTTGTAAAACCCAAAGTACCCAAGTTTGACACCTATGCAGATTATCCCGAAGGCACAAAAAACCTTTTGACCAAATTAGGGCCTGACAAGTTTTCCGAGTGGCTTAAAAATGAAAAGAAAGTCCATTTTACCGATACCACCATGCGCGATGCCCACCAAAGTTTGTTGGCTACCCGCATGCGAACTTTCGATATGCTAAAGGTAGCTGAAGGCTATGCCAAAAACCATCCCGACATTTTTAGTATGGAAGTTTGGGGCGGTGCCACTTTCGATGTGTGCTTGCGTTTTCTTCAAGAAAATCCGTGGGAACGCTTGCGTTTATTACGAAAAGCCATGCCCAATTTACTGCTACAAATGCTCATCCGTGGTTCTAACGGCGTGGGTTACAAAGCTTACCCTGATAATTTGATTGGTGAGTTCGTTGAGCATTCTTGGGAAAATGGCGTTGATGTATTCCGTATTTTCGACTCCTTAAACTGGATGAAATCGCTTGCCCCTTGTATTGAACACGTTCGTACGCGTACCAAAGGTTTGGCCGAAGGCTCCATTTGTTACACCAACGATATTTTAAATCCCGACAACAAAAAGTACGATTTAAAATATTACGTGAGTCTAGCCAAGGACCTCGAAAATGCGGGCGCCCATATTTTAGGAGTGAAAGATATGGCCGGTTTATTGAAACCTTATGCTGCCTTCGAACTCATTTCAGCACTAAAATCGGAATTGAATATCCCCGTGCACCTGCATACTCATGATACTTCTTCCATTCAATCTGCTACCTATTTAAAGGCTATTGAAGCTGGTGTTGATGTGGTTGATGTTGCTCTGGGCGGATTATCAGGCTTAACCTCGCAGCCTAATTTTAATTCGGTAGTGGAAATGTTGAAATTTCAGGAGCGTGCTAGTGATATTAACATCGATTCACTAAACGAATATTCCAATTATTGGGAAACGGTTAGGGAATATTATTATCCTTTTGAATCAGGTTTGAAAGCGGGATCGGGTGAAGTATTTAAGCATGAAATTCCCGGCGGACAATATTCAAACCTAAAACCTCAAGCCAGAGCACTTGGTTTGGAAGATCGTTTCCATGAAATCACTAAAATGTACAGCGACGTTAATCAATTGTTCGGCGACATTGTTAAAGTAACACCCAGCTCGAAAGTGGTTGGCGATATGGCGCAATACTTGGTAAGTAACAACCTGACTATTCAAGATGTTTTGGAAAGGGGCGAAAGTTTATCCTTTCCACAATCGGTGGTCGATTTCTTTAAAGGTGACTTGGGCCAGCCCATTGGCGGATTTCCAAAAGATTTGCAAAAAATCATTTTAAAAGACCAAAAACCCTATTCCGATAGACCCAATGAGCACATGCCGCCGTTGGATCTGGAAAAGGAATATGAAGATTTTAAAAAAATATTCGAACAGGATTTAAGCCGAAATATTGATTATACCGATTTTCTGTCTTACCAATTGTATCCGAAGGTATTTACCGATGCCTACAACAAGCATTTGAAGTATGATAACTTAATGAACCTGCCCACCAAGAATTTCTTTTACGGCATGGAAATAGGCGAAGAAATTATTGTTGAAGTAGATCGTGGCAAGCGCTTGCTCATCACATTAGAATCTGTTGGGCAACCGAACGGTGATGGTATGGTAACTGTGTATTTCAGGCTAAACGGACAAGGTCGTAGCGTAGAAATTAAAGATCAATCCATAAAAGTTGATAAAGTAGAACACGTTAAAATCGATAAGGCGGACAGCAATGAAATTGGCGCTCCGCTACAGGGCATGCTTTCCACTATTTTAGTGAAACGTGGTGAAAAGGTAGCCAAAAATCAACCATTATTTATTATCGAAGCCATGAAAATGGAAACCACCATTACGGCTAACGCCGATGCCACAGTTAAAAAACTGGTTTTAAAACCCGGCATTATGGTGAATGCTGATGATTTAGTTATGGTTTTGGAATGACAAATTAGTTGTTAGTTCACAAAACTTCAAATATTTTGTTTATAAGCTTGTCGTACATTTTTTGGGAATTGGGATTTGAGCAATTTGCCAGAATTGAGATAACCACATTAGTTTCTGGATATACATAAAAAACACCATAACCCCCTAATGCATTTCCTATATGCCCAAAATAAGGACGGCCAGAAGAATCATTGCTCACTTGAAAACCAACACCATAATAGGTAGAAGTTAATGCATTGTTGATTTTTATTTTTTGTGCAGTTGTAAATTCTTTTAGGCGGTTGGGACTAACCGACAACATTTTTAACAAGGCATTTCCAAAAGCATTAATATCTTGACTTGTTGACAAAAACCCTCCAGAGGCCAACTTAAAATAGTTGTTCACCTTTTCAACTGGCTTAAATCTTCTTCTGCCTTTCTTTTGGTAAAAAACAGCTTTTCCTCTTAAATTTTGGTTCTTATCAGCAAAGGTTTGTTCCATCCTAAAAGGCAATAACACCTCTGTCTTTACAAAATCTTCAAAAGCAACATTAGCTTGCTCAATTATGGCCAGTGAAATTAAATTCCAGTTATAGCTGGAGTAAGTGAAATTTGTACCTGGTTTAAATCCAAGCGAACTATTTTGAAAAAAGGATATCCCTTCCTTTATGCCAAGAGGTTTATTGCTTTTAAATTCATTTCCCTTATAGCTTCTAATTCCAGACGTGTGCGCACCCAATTGTTTAACGGTGATATCATATTCTTTTTTGGGAAAATAGGGCACATACTTATATATTGAACTATCTAGGGCTATTAAGCCTTTTTCTACTCCCCGCAGTAAAGCAATTGCTGCTATAGGCTTTGAAATACTGCCAATTCTAAAAACAGTATGTTCTGAACTAATGGGTATTTTTTTTTTAATGTCTGCAAAACCAACACCTTTAGACCATACCACTTGTTGATTTTTAGAAACCGTTATTGCCATTCCAGGTACTTTTCGTTTGCGCACCATGCTTTCTAAAACACGTTCTGCTTTTTTAAACCTATTTAATGATTGACTTTGCGCAATAGATTTACCCGGAAACAAGCAAATGGCACAAAATGTAGTTATAACCCAAAAAACCGCTTTTATCATATCTAAAAATACTGGCCAATACCAAAAACAAAACCTCTACTGGCATTTTTACTTATACCATAGCCATAATCTATTCTAAAAATAGCATTATAAATTTTCTTGTGCATAAATCTGACCCCAAGGCCGGGGTAAAACTTTACGTTATCTGAGTTTGCAAAATCATCAAAATCACCGCCGGGATTCCTCCAAGATCCAGCATCGATAAAAACGTTACTCTGCAATACAAACCAGTTTTTTTCAATAATTGTATGCCTTAGCTCGGTATTTAATACAACGGCTCCCGTTCCTCTATCAATGGTATTGCCAACACCCCTAATATTCAAATTATTGTCGACAGAAAAAGGAGCAAAAGGGGTTTCGTCGTTTGAAGAAAGCCCTATACGAACCCTTGTTGCCCAATTTCCTTTTTCTCCCAGTCTCTTAAAATAGAAAAAATCGTTCCAGCCAATAAAAAAATCAGGCAGCATATCGTTGGTAGAGGTCACGTATTGCACATTTAACTGGTTTCTTATTCCAGAAACGTATTGATAGAAATAATCTAATTTATTGTAATCAAAAATACCTTTAGCCAACCATTTGTGCACATTTAACTCTGGCCTATTATTGATATTTTCACCTTTAAACCTGTAATCTTCCACAAAATAGTTCAGCCCAAGTTCTAACTTGTTTTCTACATTTATTTGATACAACCCCATGATTTCCATGGACTTATTTCGGTATTTATAATTAACGCCTTTATCATCAAAAAAAACGGGTTCTTGTGTTGTTAAATCCTGAAAATTTAGAGCCATTCCTAACTGGTTTGAAAACAAATAAGGCGCCCTAAAGTTGATAGCATAAGAGCTATAGATATCCTTTTGATAGAATCCTCCTACCATGATGTTCCGGCCAAACATGTTAAATTCATACAACCCTAAACGATAGGCAAACTCATCATTATTTGTAGTATAAACATTTACCGAAGGAATAAGGGTAATATTCTCAACAATATCATAAATTACTGTATACATATTGTCTTTGGTAGCTAAAACTTGGTAAGACGCGTTAGATATTGAAGGCAAACGCTTTAACAGAAGCATATCTTGGTTTAACTGTAAAGTATCTAATTTATCGCCAACTTTTAGAATGCTTATTTTTTTTATAAATGATGTTTTTAATCTTTTATTGCCCTGTATTTTAACATCATGTATATTCTGTGCCTGAAAAGTGACACACAAAAGTAAAAATATAAAAGCTAAATATTTTTTCATTATTTCGCTTCAAATGTTTTTTCAACCACCCAATTTACCCAATTATCTTTACTTACATCCATTAAAGTAAAATTATATGTATTGCCGATTATTAAGTTGGGCGGTGTATTACGGGTGACATTGAGAATTACATTACTTGTGTTATAATACTGAAATGTGTTTTCATGAGTATAAGTGCCAGACAGCAAATTATTTTCATCATCTGTTACCACTTGGAAATAAATAGCGTTATCGCCAACAGGGTTATCAACCCAGTAAAAAAATGGCATGGTTGATTGCGATTGTTCTATTGTAACAGCACCATTCCAAAGTGTAGGTTTTGATAATTGTTTTGAACGAATAGGGTTTGAAATTTTTATGTCCCCATCAAGCTCAAAAGTTACAATTATCCATTTTTCATGTTGCGCATTATGTGTAAACCTACCTAAATAACCATTAAACACAGGAACAATAGAATGTTTTACTTCAAAGTAACTCCCATAATCATTTTTATCAAAATTAGAATTTTCAGTTTCATAATATTTAATGTTTGTTGCTCCTGGTTCAGGATAAAAAAAGGCAAATATGTCTCCCGTTGTTTTATCACTGGCAGCACATGCTATAACGCCTCCTACTTCAATGTTTTTGTCTTTAACGTACTGGGCCAAAGTGTTTTCAGTATTTACACCATCACTTGAACAAGCACTAAACACAATCAATATAATGCAAAACCATAAACTATTTAAACGCTTCATAGTAGCTTTTTATAATCTTTTCAACAGGTTTGTTTTGTGGTGTAAACATATGGTTTTGTTCACCTCCAACCTGTTCATGATTTACAAACCATTTCCAAACAAAACCTCCAGCAAACCAATCTTGATGCCAAAAGGTTTCAAAAAGTGCTTTTGTGGTATTTACTTGTGCCTCCAAATTAACTCCCTGCATACTTCGTTCACTTTTCCAAGGTTCTTTCCCTGAGAAATCTACACTTCGGTAACCAAACTCGGTAAACAACACTGGTTTATTAAATGCCTTTTGCTTTGCTTTAATTTCTGACAAATGATTTTTCCAACCTTCCATAGCATCTTCAAAAGTTGGTGTTTTAACATCGCTTACAGGAAAATAAGCATCAATACCTATAAAATCTAATTCGCTCCAAAAGGGTGTGCGTTTAAACTCATCCCAATTTGCGGCATAGGTTAATTTACCTTTATAGACCGCCTTAATTTTTTTTATGATTTGAAACCAGTATTTGGGCCTGCTTTTTATAAATGTTTCCAATTCTGTTCCAATACAAAAAATATCGGCGTTTACCTCTTGTGCTATAGCTGCATACTCTAAAATAAATTTTGAATATGATGTTTCAAAAGCCTTCCAGTCTGCTTCCGAAGTCATTTTAATAAACCCCGTAAACTCACCATGCCAAACCCAAATTTGGGGTTTAAGCATTATTTTTATGTGGTGTTTTTGTAGTGTTTCAACATATTGCCTTACACCTTTTGCGGTTTCACCAAACCACTGCCTATTGGTGTTATAAGTTAACGTTGTACTGTTTAAGCTTTTCGCAAAGCCAAAAGGCATTACAGCCGCATAGTTAGCATTTAGTTTTACAACCGGATTTATGTGCACATCATTCACTGCATCTCTAGACGCTACAAAACTAACTCCGTTTATTTTTTCAACTTGCGCTGCACATGATTGTAATAACAGTAATAAAATTAGGAGCTTATAGGTTTTCATTTTAAAAAAATACAGCTCCTAAAGTACCATTAATTAATTCCCAAAACAAGTTAACTTTTGCTGTTATTTATTAAAACAAGGCTCTTAAGCCTATATTAAATGTTTGCCCCAACCCAGAGCTTTTACCTCTTACAAAATTGGTGTAAAGTGCTTCAATATTTAAAACCTTGGTTAATTGGTATTTTGCACCACCACCAACGGCTGTAAAATCTTGAGAGAAATCATTACCTAAATCTAGCAACTGCGAGTGTTGTGCTAATGCTAAAACTGTAAATTTATTACTAGGGAAATAGCTTAAAAACACACCCGGTGTTAAACGCAGACTGTTATTTGCAAAACTCCCCTCAAGTGAGGTTGAAAAATCTGGAGTGTACACATCTTCTTTTCCAAAGTTAAACTCTGTATTTAGCTCTGAAAAAATTTGCCAATCGCCACTTCCAAAGGTGTAATCATAAAAGAATCTATTTTGAAAGATGAACCCTTTTTGGTCAAAAAACACCCCGTCTTCAGTTTCATTACCTACTAAAGGAATGTGTAACGCTGTTTGAATAGTGAAGTTTGAAACATTTTTTAACGGATTAAATTTTATAGCCGGCGCAATAGATGTTAAACCAGAACGTGCAGTTCCGCGCTCACCATCAAACTTAAAAACATCAAGCGCATTTCTATTGCCCACTACATTTGAACGAAACTCTAAAATAACACCTACATTAAGTTTACTGTTTTCTGAAACACCTGTAAATACATCTAAAGTTGATGTAAAATAAGTTTCTCTACTTAGGTTTTTGGTAACGTCACCACTTTCATCGGCTGTTTTGGTTTGTGTGTATAAATTATTAAACCACTTAATATCCCACTGTCCTTTTTTTAAAAGTTTTGATGGTGTGTAGGTTTGTATAACACTGCCTTGGTTTTCTTGGTTTTCTTCTTGCGAAAAAGCTGTAAATGCTAACGCTACAAATACTACGGTCATTAGTTTTTTCATGTGTATGTATATTTTTTTTGATTATTGTTTATTAAGTTGCCAGTTATACTCAAAGTATTTTATTTTGAAACCACCTGGTATTTTTTCTGTTCTGTATCTATTTATAAAATCTATTTCAGTAGTACCGTTCATGGTAAAATCTTCTTTGTACCATTCCATTATTTGTGATGCTTCTACACGTTTCTTTTTAATATTCACCATTAAAAAATCGCCATTTAAAGCTTTCTTTGTTTGCGCATCCATTTGTGTATTTAATGTAGAAGGCAAATACGCTTCACTGATTAAAGGCGGGCAGCCAATGGCTCCGCAAACTAACACAAAATGAAAACGGGCATCATTAAACTGAGCACGTAATAGCTTGTGTTCAATATCATTTAGTGTTATGCTTTTTCCTCCAATATTATGTTTCACTTTATCAAAAAAACCAGCATTTGCTAATGGCGAATTGGTTGGATAATTATCAATTATACCTTTTATTACTGAAAGATTATAAGCGTTAATCCAAAATGCTTGATAGTTTTTTGCGTCGGTTTTATCTACGGCTATACCCTCTGCTAAATTCAACAAGCTGTAAAGGGCTTCGGGGTTATCATGTATTTTCTTGTAAGCAACCAAACCATTAGACACGTTAGCTTTCAAAAAAGCATCGGCCTTGTTAAAAAAAGCATCTAAGTCTTGACCGTTTACCGAAAAGGCCATAAAGAAAACAGCCAATATTAAAGTATAATTTTTCATAATAAATTATTTTTTTTACTTGAACTAAGTCTGCATCTTGCTGATAAACTTTCAAAAAAAATTATTTTTTCAACATCCCGTTATTTGGTAATCCTTACAGAAAAGCATCAATTTATATCTATTCTAAATTAAACCCTCAACAATTAAGTTATTATCTTTAGTTTCGACTCAACTCTCATAATTAAAAAAAATGGAACACATTGTTATCATAGGAAATGGTATTTCGGGCGTTACGGCTGCACGGCATATTAGAAAACTTTCTGATACTGAAATAACCATTATCTCTGCCGAAACAGATTATTTTTTCTCTCGTACAGCACTCATGTACGTTTATATGGGGCACATGAAATTTGAGCACACGCAACCCTATGAAAATTGGTTTTGGAAAAAAAACAACATCGAACTGAAGAAAGCCTATGTTGAAACGGTTGAAACCTCAACTAAAACCTTGCATTTTTCTGAAGGTGACACTTTAAAATACGATAAACTGATTATAGCCACAGGCAGTAAGCCCAACAAATTTGGTTGGCCGGGGCAAGACTTAAAAGGTGTTATGGGGCTCTACCATAAACAGGATTTGGAAAATTTAGAACACTACGCCCCTAATAACAAAGTGTGCAAACGTGCCGTTATTGTTGGCGGCGGATTAATTGGCATCGAACTTGCAGAAATGTTGAGTTCCCGCAATATACCCGTTACTTTTTTGGTGCGTGAGTCTAGTTTTTGGAATGGCGTGCTGCCCGACGGAGAAAGCCAAATGATTAACCGGCATATAATAAATCACCATATCGATTTACGATTAAGCACCAATTTAAAGGAAATTAAAGCAGACGAAAACGGAAAGGTGAAATCGGTTATCATCGAAGAAACCGGTGAAGAGATAGCTTGCGATGTGGTAGGTTTAACGGCAGGTGTATCACCACATATCGACTTTTTAAAATCAACTGAAATAGAAACAGGCAAGGGTGTAAAAGTGAACCGCTACCTGGAAACCAATATTGAAGATGTTTATGCCATTGGCGATTGTGCCGAACAGCATGAAGCCATAGGTAACCGCCGCCCTATTGAAGCGGTATGGTACACCGGCCGCATGATGGGCGAAACCGTAGCACAAACCATTTGCGGTAATCGCTTGCCTTACAACCCTGGGCATTGGTTCAACTCGGCCAAGTTTTTTGATATTGAATACCAAACTTACGGCTGGGTGAACGGCAGTAAAGGCAGGCCAGATTACGAAGCCCATTTCCATTGGAAACATGAAGACAACACCAAATGCATCACCATTGCCTACAACAAAAAAACCTATGCCTTTTTAGGAATAAATACTTTCGGTATCCGAATGCGACACGAAACATTCAACAAATGGCTCAACGAAAAGCGCGATGTTGATTTTGTTATTAAACATTTAGCGGAAGCTAATTTTGACCCCGAGTTTTACAAACGATACGAAAAAGCCATTTTATTGGCTTACAATAACAGCTCCCAAACAGCAACCACTTTTTAAAACAGAACTGCAATGGCTTTAACCAAACCCGAAATAAATCATCTATCAACAAAACAAAAGCTTGCCGTTTTTACTGGCTCCATTGGGCTGTTTATTTTAGCATTGACTCTGTTTGGCATTGATATCCCCTATAAAAGTTTACTTTTAGCGCTATCGCTAGGGCTTATTTCAATTGGCACTATTATTTTTTCAAACAACCTGTATTTATCAAAATCGAAAGGCATAAAAAATGATGCCGTCTGGTTTAAGTCCATCTCTTCGCGTGGTGTATTGGCTTGGGTTTTAGGCATTTTGCTTACCGGGTTTTACATTGTGCTATATTTTTACCCAGAGTATTTGGGCCAAACCTCTTCAGGCGAACCCAACAAAGGGCTCATTGCCCTATTCGACCCCTTGAGCGAATTACTTAGTGGCCGTCCGGCGAGCCAGTGGTTCGTTTATGGTACGCTTTACACCTTAGCCATCTTAATTTTTGGATATAAATTTCTTTTGAAATACCGCCATAACCGTTACGAACAACTCCGAACCGTTTCGGTGATGTTCTTCCAACTGGCCTTTGCCTTTTTAATACCAGAATTTATGTACGTGATGAATTCTGATTTACCGTACTACGACCTTAAAAATATTTGGCCACTCAACTATTATAATTTTGAACAGTACCGCGTCAACGCGTTTATAAATTCAGGAACTATTGGTTTGACTATGCTTATTTTTGGAGTGGTTTCCATTTTCGTCATTACCCCTATTCTCACTTATAAATATGGCAAACGCTGGTATTGCTCTTGGGTTTGTGGTTGTGGCGGACTAGCCGAAACAGCAGGCGACTCCTTTAGGCAATTAAGCGACAAAAGCCTTTTTGCTTGGAACATTGAACGATGGGTAATACACAGCGTTTTGGTTTTTGTGGTGGTGATGACAACTGCTGTGATTTATACCTATTTGGGCTACGACCCTAAAAAATACTGGCTTACCCGCGATGTTTTTTTGTATTTAGTCGCTGGATTTTTAACCCTAATTTTTGTATTAACCATGATATTTAAACGTCATGAATTAGGTAAAGATGCCAAATACGGCGCCATTGGCTATTTTATAATTATTATCGCTTTAATTGTCATTCACCTATTCAGTTCGCAAACCAAACTGTTTTTATTTAAAGCTGAAACACTGCGCTCTACCTATTCGTTTTTTATCGGAGCTATTTTTTCGGGAGTAATCGGCACGGGATTTTACCCTATTTTTGGCAATCGGGTTTGGTGTCGCTTTGGTTGCCCGATGGCCGCAATTCTCGGTTTTCAGCAACGTATGTTTTCAAAATTCAGGATAACCACCAATGGCGGACAGTGCATTTCTTGCGGAAACTGCTCAACATATTGCGAAATGGGTATTGATGTGCGAGCCTACGCCCAAAAAGGCGAAAACATTGTACGCTCCAGTTGCGTGGGCTGTGGCATTTGCTCGGCGGTTTGTCCGCGTGGCGTTTTAAAACTGGAAAACGACAGTATGAATGGACGCATCAATTCTAATGATATTTTATTAGGCAACGATGTCGATTTGATGGATTTAGTAAACCAAAATAAATATTCCTAATGAAGCAATCTATGATAGTCATTAGTGCTTTTCTGCTTTTAGGAGTTTACGGCCATACACAAAAAGCATATCAAAGGAATTATGATGCTAACCATAATTTAACATCTGAAGGATGGGTTGAAAACCACCAAAAAGTTAATTACTGGAAATTTTACTATCCTAATGGTAACATTAAAAATCAAGGGCACTTTCTAAACGGAAAAAGGCATGAATTTTGGAAATTCTATACAAAAAAAGGCACTTTGAAAGCAGAAGGGCATTTTTTTAATGGAAAAAAAACTAACTGGTGGTTATTTTACGATGATAAAGGACAAATAAACCACAAATGCCAGTTATATAACAACCAAAAAAATGGATATTGTCTAAAGTACAACAACGAAAAACTTGTTTCAGCTTCAAAATACAAAGCGGGTAAAAAACTTAAAGAATGGACATCTCTTACATCATTCAAAAAGGAAAACAGCTTAAGTGATTTATTATAGTATCATTACGCTAGTAAACAAACACATGACCACCATTAAACTTAATTCAACTTAAACCGCACATCTTGGGCTTCCAATTCACCAACCAATTCTTGGCACACATTCACTTTTTGCCTTCTGCTGGACATATTCAGTTTCATTTTTTCCTTAGTATCGTATACCAAAAAATTAAGGGCTTTACTACCAGGATACAAACTGATTAACTCTTTTAAAGCCTTCACTTTTTCCTCGCTCAAATCACGAATATCCAATTGAATGGACAGCTTTTTAGCATATTGTTCCATCACGTCGTGCAACAACTGGAAGTTATTGAACTGCAGCCTCGGGTCGCTACGCTTTCCGGTGTCTTTGTTCACCCAACCTTCCCGCACAAAGGTTTTTACAAACACGAAATTGTTCAACATTAAAAAATGACGGAATTTTAAGTATTCTTCTCCAAAAATCCTGAACTCGTAACTATCGGTATAATCTTCAATGGTGAACAATGCCCAACCTTTCCCTTGTTTACTAACACGGTGCTGCACATCGGTTACCACGCCGCCAAAAACCAACTCACGATTAACATAAGGTTCCAAATTATGGAACATGCCCACTTTGGCATTGCAAAAGGTTTTCATTTCGAGTTTGAAATCATCGAGCGGATGCCCTGAAATATAAACCCCTACCACCTCACGCTCTTTGCTTAGTTTTTCCATAGTGCCCCACTCTTCGCATGGCGGCACTTGGGGTTCTTCAATTTGCACTTCGCTGGCTTCTCCAAACAAACTCACCTGTGCCGAATTTTCGTTTTCTTTATGTTTTTGAGCGTATTTAATGGCTTTTTCCAAAAAGGTAATGCCATCACCGTCATCATGGAAATATTGTGCCCGGTGTGTATCGCCAAAACTATCGAAACCTCCAGCCAACGCTAAATTTTCAAAGGCTTTTTTATTGGCTGCACGCAAATCTATACGCTTGGCCAAATCAAAAATGGATTTATAATGACCATCTTTTCTATTTTCAACAATCGTCATTACCGCTCCGTGACCAACCCCTTTAATGGCGCCCATTCCAAAACGCACCGCTCCGTCTTTATTTACCGAAAACTTATAATAACTTTCATTAACATCGGGGCCAAGAACGTCCAACTTCATACGTTTACACTCTTCCATAAAGAACGTCACCTGCTTGATATCGTTCATGTTATTGGAAAGTACAGCCGCCATATATTCTGCAGGATAATGCGCTTTTAAATAGGCCGTTTGGTAGGCAATCCATGCATAACAGGTGGAGTGCGATTTGTTGAAGGCGTAACTCGCGAAAGCCTCCCAGTCTTTCCAAACCTTTTCCAACACTTTGGCATCATGACCGTTGGCACTGGCTTGTTCAATAAATTTGGGTTTCATTTTTGCCAGTACGGCAATCTGTTTTTTACCCATCGCCTTACGCAAAACATCGGCTTCACCCTTTGTAAAATCGGCCAATTTTTGCGACAGCAACATTACCTGCTCCTGGTACACCGTAATACCGTAAGTTTCCTTGAGATATTCTTCCATGGCAGGTAAATCGTACTCGATTTCCTCATCACCGTGTTTTCTACGAACGAAACTCGGAATGTATTCCATTGGTCCGGGACGGTACAAGGCATTCATGGCAATAAGATCTTCAAAAACCGTGGGCTTTAAATCGCGAAGGTGTTTTTGCATTCCGGGCGATTCGTATTGGAATACCCCAACCGTTTCACCACGTTGGAACAGCGCATAAGTTTCTTCATCGTCAAGCGGAAAGGTTTCGGGATCTAGCTCAATGCCGTGTTTGGCTTTGACTATTTTAACCGTGTCTTTAATAAGGGTCAATGTTTTTAACCCCAAGAAATCCATTTTTAGAAGTCCCGCCGATTCTACCACCGAGTTATCAAACTGGGTAACATACAAATCGGAATCTTTGGCTACGGAAACCGGTACGAACTTGGTAATATCATCGGGAGTGATGATTACCCCACAGGCGTGGATCCCGGTATTTCGAACGGAACCTTCCAGCACTTTGGCCAGATTTACCGTTTCGGCCTGTAAATCGCTTCCATCGGCAATATTTAAAAGCTCGTTGATTTTTTCAAGATCTTCAGCCCTAAACTTTTTGGCCAATTCCTTTTCATCCAAACCAAAAATCTTGTTCAGTTTAGACATATTCGGAATCAATTTCGCAATTCTATCGGCATCGAATAATGGTAAATCCAATACACGGGCGGTATCACGAATGGACGATTTTGCCGCCATGGTACCATAAGTGATAATCTGCGCCACCTGATTGGCTCCGTATTTTTCAATAACGTAATCCATCACACGGCTTCGGCCTTCATCATCAAAATCGATATCGATATCGGGCATACTTACACGATCCGGATTTAAGAAACGCTCAAAAAGCAGATCGTACATCATCGGGTCGATATTGGTAATCCAGAGGCAGTAGGCCACTACCGAACCGGCCGCCGAACCACGCCCCGGCCCTACCGACACATCCATATTTCGGGCTTCGCGGATAAAATCTTCCACAATTAAGAAATACCCAGGATACCCCGTATTTTCAATAACGCTAAGCTCGAAATCCAAGCGCTCGGTCACTTCTTGCGAAAGCGGTTCACCGTAGCGTTTTTTAGCACCTTCATAAGTTAAATGACGTAAATATGCATTTTCGCCACGCTTGCCCCCATCAACCAAATCTTCTTCATGCCTAAATTCTTCAGGGATATTGAAAGCAGGCAATAATACATCGCGTGCCAACACGAAAGGTTCTACTTTATCAACAATTTCCTGAACATTGAAAATCGCTTCGGGAATATCCTGAAACAACTTTTTCATTTCTTCGGAAGACTTAAAATAATACTCCTGATTGGGTAAACCATACCTGTAACCACGACCACGACCAATTGGTGTAGATTGCTTTTCACCATCTTTTACACATAAAAGAATATCGTGGGCGTTAGCATCTTCCTGCCTTTGGTAATAGGTGTTATTTGTTGCTACAACTTTAACATTATGCTTTTTTGCCAAACTGACCAAGGTTGGATTAACCCGGTTTTCGTCCTCTTGATTATGGCGCATCAACTCGACATACAAATCGTCGCCAAACTCTTCTTTCCACCACAATAGGGCTTCTTCGGCTTGATTTTCACCAACATTCAACACTTTGCTTGGCACTTCACCGTACAAATTCCCGGTAAGTACCATAATGTCTTCTTTATATTGCTTGATGAGTTTTTTATCTATTCGAGGCACGTAATAAAACCCATCAACAAAGGCATGCGACGACAGTTTTGCCAAATTATGGTAGCCATTTTTATTTTTTGCTAGCAGTACAATTTGGTAGCCGTTATCTTTTCGGGTTTTGTCGGTATGGTCTTCACAAACAAAAAACTCACAACCCACAATGGGCTTTATTTCTTTGGCCGTAACCGTTTCTCCCGACTCTTGGGCGGCTTCAATCTTTGCTTTAACTCCTTTATTATAATTGCTTACAGCATTTACAAAGTGAAAAGCCCCCATCATATTCGCATGGTCGGTTAAGGCCACGGCAGGCATGTTATGTTCGGCAGCGGCACTCACTAAATCGCCAACACTCATGGTAGATTGCAATACCGAAAACTGCGAGTGATTATGCAAATGTGCAAACTCGACTTCGGCGAGATTGGAACGGTTTTGTTTTATTTCTTCGGAAGAAATCTGCGTCCCCTCTGCCTTTTTTAAGCGCTCACGGATTTTAGCACTTTCCTTTTTAAGATTGATGTGCCTTAGCCCGATGAGTTGAATTTCTGAAGGATTAGCTTCCTTGAATTTTTCGAAATAACCGGGTTCAACGTCCAGTTCTTCTTTGGTGTATTCCTCTAAACGGATCAATTCCAAAAAACAGCGCGTAGTAGCTTCCACATCAGCAGTCGCATTGTGCGCTTCAGCAAATGGTTGGTTGAACAAATGCTCATGCAGTTCGGTCAATGTCGGTAGTTTAAATTTCCCACCTCGACCACCGGGAATTTGGCACAATTGTGCTGTGTGCTCGGTACAGGTGTCTAAAATCGGAAGTTCCTGCAATGGGTTCTCAACATTTTCGCGCACAAACTCGGCTCCCATAATGTTCAAATCGAACTTTACGTTTTGTCCCACCACAAATTTGGTTTTGTGCAAAGCGGCGTTGAATTTTTCTAAAACTTCGCTTAAAGGCACGCCTTGTTCTTGAGCCAACTCGGTAGAAATACCATGTACTTTTTCGGCATCGTACGGAATATTGAATCCTTCGGGCTTCACCAAAAAATCTTGACTTTCAACGCAATCCCCCATAGCATCGTGCAACTGCCATGCAATTTGGATACAGCGTGGCCAGTTATCTACATCGGTTATTGGGGCGTCCCAACGTTTTGGTAATCCGGTGGTTTCGGTATCGAAAATTAAATACATGCGCTATGTTTTCAGATTGATTATTTTGGGTTCGTTCGCAAAAAACGAAGTGTATAAAAGTACGTAGAATTTATATTTATGCACTCAGGAAAACCCAAAGAGTTGTAAACAAAAAACGCCCACATTGTTTAAAACAACGCAGGCGTTCAAACTAACCAACCAAATTTATATTAGGAGACTAACTCCTCGTGTACTTTTTCTGTATTTATTGCTGCCTGAATAGCATTTCTTTGTTTAAATAACATTTGGTCGATGCTAGGTGGCAAGTTTCTGTATTTAAGAACTTCATTGTATTCTTCAAGGCTGGCTTTCTCACCGCGAATGGCTTCTTCTAAAATAGCCTCTTCGTCATTCGATTTAAATAACGATTTTAAGCTCATCCAATTACGGTGCACTGCGCCTTTAAAACTACCTGAGTCTTTTGGATCTTCGCCATACCTTAAAATTTCAGTTCTCAACTCTTTGGCAAATTCGCTCCGTTCGGTAGCCCGACGCTTAAAGAAAATATTCAACGTTGAACTTTCCACATTATCAGCAGCATTGAGATACCCCTTTTCGGCATCATAATTTTTTTCTAATAATTCGTTTAATTTGTTTGAAATCTCTTCTGTAAACTTCATAATATCCTGTTCTTTTTTAAATTTCAATAAATTCTTTTTAGATGCGTATTGTTTCACATCTATTTCGAAGATACAAAGCATATCCGGCCATGTCAAGGGCGTTTAACAAAGTTTAGCATCGTAGCGGATATTTTAACACACTAAGCGGCATTTTTAACAACTGAAGCAAAGGTGCTTTAACATTTACTTAAAAACCCTATTTTTGAAAAAAACACCTGTTATGCAAACCACTTTTTCTCTTGCTTTTACTTTTTTATGGTCTATCGTTTTATATGCCCAAAACATCCCACTCTACGTTGGCACATTCACCAATGAAGACGCCCAAGGCATTTACCAGTATCAATTCAATACACAAACTGGGCAGATTTCCAATGAAATTTTAGCCATTGAAATAGAAAGCCCGAATTTTTTAACCTATTCGAACGACAGAACATTTATGTATTCTGCAAACCGTTCGAAAGACAAGTCTAAACCCGATTATGTTGCAGCTTACAAAATTAACAGCGACGGTACATTTACTTTAATCAATACCCAAGATAGCCATGGCGCTGCGCCTTGCCACATTGCCATTAACAAGTCGGGCACAAAAATTGTGGTTTCCAATTACAATGGCGGAACGGTATCCCTTTACAACATAAATGGAGATGGCAGTTTAAGCGAGGCCACTCAGGTTTTTAATCACAATGCTGAAAACGAAAAATCGCATGCTCACTCCGCGCAGTTTTTTAACAATGAATTATTTGTTGCCGATTTGGGGAGAAACGCTGTATATCAATATCAACTAAAAATTAACGAGTACAAACTGGCAAAGCCTAAAATTGTGGAGATGACGGACAACCCTGGCCCTCGTCATTTTTCAATAAGCAAAAACGGAAAATTCGTTTACATTATCAATGAATACGGCAGCTCGATAACTACTGCAAAACGAACAAAAAATGGATTTAAGGAAGTGGATTTCGACACCACGTTAAGCGATGATTACAAAGGCAAAAACTCCTGTGCCGATATTCACCTTTCACCAGACGAACGCTTTTTATACGGTTCTAACCGAGGCGAAAACTCAATTGCTGTTTTTAGAAGGAATAGCCGAAACGGTAAAATCAAAAAAATACAGAACATAAGTGTTGAGGGCGACTGGCCAAGAAATTTCACCCTCGACCCCAACGGAAACTTTTTATTGGTAGCCAACCGAAGAAGCAACAATATCTCAGTTTTCAAAATTGATAAAAAAACCGGATTACTAACTTTTTTACACGATACCAAATCACCAACACCCGTACATCTATTGTTTTAATTTTCAGAAGTCTTGGCTTTTAATTTCATTTTAAAAATATCATGGTTTATTAAAAAAATAGCGTATCTTTGCGCCCTCATTAATAACCGAGGTCGAGAACCTCAAATAATTAATTATTATGCCAGTAAAAATTAGATTACAACGTCACGGTAAAAAAGGAAAACCTTACTACTGGATCGTAGCCGCAGATTCGCGTGCAAAAAGAGATGGTAAATACCTAGAAAAATTAGGTGCTTACAACCCAAACACTAACCCAGCAACTGTTGAACTAGATGTTGACGGTGCTGTAAAATGGTTGCAAAATGGTGCGCAACCAACCGATACCGCTAAGAATTTATTGTCTTACAAAGGGGCTTTATTAAAGAACCATTTGGCCGGCGGTGTTAAAAAAGGCGCTTTAACTGAAGAGCAAGCTGAAGAAAAATTCAACGCTTGGTTAGAAGAGAAAAACGCTAAAATCCAAGCTAAAGCTGAAGGTTTATCTGAAGCCGAAGCAAAAGCTAAAGCTGAGGCACTAGCTGCTGAAAAAGCGGTTAACGAAGCTAGAATAGCTGCACAAGCTCCAGTTGTTGAAGAAGAAGCTGCTGAAGAGGAAGCTCCTGCTGCAGAAGCTGAAGCAACTAATGAAGAAGAATAAAAATTTATTTTTTATACTTTTAAACTCCGATGGGCAACCGTCGGAGTTTTTTTATTCCCGAGAAAGCGGGAATCTATTAATTTGACACGCTAAGCTGTCGCTTTGAGCGCAGTCGAAGGCCATTTCTGGATCTCATACAAGATTTTGTAGATACTGAAACGGGGTCAACATGAAATACGAACAATTAAATTTATAAGATTCCCGTCTGCACGGGAATGATAAATTCAGCTATTGCAATGAAAAAAGAAGACTGCTTCTACTTAGGTAAAATTGTAAAAAAATATAGTTTTAAGGGCGAAGTGTTGGCCAAGCTCGATACCGACCAACCTGAACTTTATGAAAATCTCGATGCCATTTTTTTGGAACTGAGAAATAACTTGGTGCCTTTTTTTGTGGAACGGTCGCAATTGCACAAATCAGAATTGCTTCGTTTAAAATTTGAAGAAGTAGATACAGAGGCCGATGCCGACAGCATCATGAAAAGCAACCTGTTTCTTCCGCTGGAATTACTCCCTAAATTAGAGGGCAACAAATTTTATTTCCATGAAGTCATCAATTTCACCATTGAAGATGTCAACTATGGCAAAGTCGGCATTATAAAAGCCATTAACGACTCTACCGCACAGGCACTTTTTGAAATTGACAGAAATGGCACAGAAATACTCATACCAATGAATGACGAATTTATCGTTAAGGTAGATCGTAAAACCAAAACGATTCTTGTGGAAACCCCTGAAGGCTTAATAGACCTCTACCTCCAATAAGAATTCATTTTCATTATAAAAAAATCCGAGGACCATCTTTTAAGATCGCCCTCGGATTTTTTATTTATTAGTTTCAGCGTTCTAAGCAATCAACCGA
Source organism: Tamlana crocina (assembly GCA_040429635.1). Lineage (NCBI taxonomy): Bacteria > Pseudomonadati > Bacteroidota > Flavobacteriia > Flavobacteriales > Flavobacteriaceae > Tamlana > Tamlana crocina. The sequence continues at coordinate 3,666,788 of CP158972.1, forward strand.
TCTCCAATTTGAATGGAATGCAAACTGCGCTCTAAAGTATCGCGTTGTTTTTTCAATAATTGCGTAATGCCTTCTGAGTGTTTTATTTTATCTAGAATAGTGTTGTATTTTTCTAAGCTCCAAGTTTTAATGCGGCACACTTCATTAAAAAGCACATTCTCATCCTTATTTGAAACACCCTTTTTAAACTTACCCCAAAGCTTGGCCAAGCCATTTTTTTCTTGATCTGAATATTCGGGCTTACCGCCTTTTTGGATAATTTCGGCGCCTAAAAATCTACAAAACTCATTTCTTTCGAAGGCCATGGCCCTAAAAAAATGTTTTAATTCTTCGCTTTCAACCTGTTTTAAGGCTTCCAAATACATTTTTTCGGCCTCATAATTAATGGCTAAAAGTTCATTTAGTTGAGCAATAGTTGGATTTGATTTTTTCATTGTTCTGGGGTTTTAAAGAGTTAGTACAATAAATTCAAATGAAGTTTAGCTTAGTAAGTTAATTAATAACCCGCAATAATTCAACGTTTTATAGATTTATTTTGTATTTTCTTTAACGCTTTTACCTTTTAAGGACGGTAAAACCCGCACGAATTACAACAATTAAAATCAAGCATCTTGAACTAAGTGCTCTAAACGCTTAATGGCATTCATATTCGATTGCACCGTATCACGCTGCTCTGACAACAATTTACACAGCGACAAAGGCAAGTTCAATTCGCTTAACAAAGCATTATATTTATTAATGGTTATTTCCTTTATCCGGCATACCTCCTGCACAATCAAGCTGTGGTCTTTCAAAAAAATGAGTTTTCTAAAATTCATCGACAGTTTGTAAGACTCATTTGCCATACTTTTAGGCAGCTTAGCCTCGCCTAGCAGTTTTTCCAATTCTAGGCATAATTGTTCGTTATATCTTCTGCGTTCTTCCTTTCGGTCGTTAAAAAACATCTTTAACGATTCGCCAGGCACAGTTTTAAACGCCTCATCATAAATATTTTCAAGCTCTTGGTTAGTTACCAACAAATCATTTAATTTCTTTAATATTTTTTCTTTGTTCCTCATTATCTTTATTCCCTGAATCATCTTGTGCGCTTAAAATTATATACGTGTCTAAGCTAAAAATTAGCCGACAAAAAACTTGTTATTTAACACGGTTTTATAAAATTTAATACACTTTAACGGTTATTTTAAACCAGAAACAACCACAACATTAATGCCAAAATCCACTTTTAATTTTAAACAATTTAGCGTAGAACAAGACCGATGCGCCATGAAAATTGGTACAGACGGTGTACTGCTTGGGGCGTGGGCCACTATTAACCACAAACCGTTTTCAATTTTAGATATTGGCGCCGGCACAGGAGTTTTATCGCTGATGCTTGCCCAAAGGAGCCATGCAGAAGTTATCGACGCCTTAGAAATTGATGCCGATGCCTACGAACAATGTGTTGATAATTTTGAGCAATCACCATGGGGAGACCGCCTGTTTTGCTATCATGCCTCGCTGGAAGAATTTGCTGATGAAATTGATGAACAGTACGATTTGATTGTTTGCAATCCGCCGTTTTATTCTGAAGACTATAAAGCGGAAAACCAACAACGCTCAACTGCCCGTTTTCAGGATGCCATGCCGTTTGGGCATTTAATTGAAAGTGTTTCGAAATTGCTTTCTGATTCTGGCCTGTTTTCAGTGGTCATTCCCAAAAAAGAAGAAGCCGATTTTATAATATTAGCTTCAAAATTCAACCTTTTTCCCAATCGGATTCTACACGTAAAAGGAACGCCGTCTTCTGAAATAAAACGTTGTTTAATAGAGTTTTCCTTTAAAGAAACCCGAGACGAAAAAAATTTAAGCACAGAAATTGAGCAATTGATTATTGAAACTTCAAGACATCAATACACCAAAGACTACATCAAATTAACCCAAGATTTCTATTTAAAAATGTAGCGCTTAAATTAAGATTAATTAAATTTGAGTGGATTTGTTGTTAAATTTTCAAAAATATTAGCACTATCCTAATTATTTTGTTTTAACAGAACTTAAATTTGATCTAGATGAAACCCGATTTATTTCAAGCGCCCGACTATTATAATTTAGACGAACTACTTACCGAAGAACATAAATTGGTACGCAATGCCACCCGCGATTGGGTAAAAAAAGAAGTTTCGCCCATTATTGAGGAATATGCCCAAAAAGCAGAATTCCCCAGTCAAATTATTAATGGGCTCGCAGAAATTGGTGCCTTTGGGCCTTATATTCCAACGGAATACGGTGGTGCTGGATTAGATCAAATTTCGTACGGACTCATTATGCAGGAAATTGAACGTGGCGATTCAGGCATTCGCAGCACGGCTTCGGTGCAATCCTCTTTGGTGATGTACCCCATTTGGAAATACGGTTCTGAAGCACAACGTAAAAAATATTTACCCAAATTGGCCAACGGCGAATGGATGGGCTGTTTTGGACTTACCGAGCCCGACCATGGCAGCAATCCTGGCGGAATGACGACAAATTTTAAGGATAAAGGCGACCATTATTTACTTAATGGAGCCAAAATGTGGATTAGTAATGCGCCTTTCGCCCAAGTGGCAGTGGTTTGGGCTAAAGATGAAAACGAACGGATTCACGGTTTAATTGTGGAGCGGGGCATGGAAGGCTTTTCTACACCAGAAACCCACAACAAATGGTCGTTGCGTGCCAGCGCTACCGGCGAGCTGATTTTCGATAATGTTAAAGTCCCCAAAGAAAATATATTGCCCAATAAATCGGGGCTTGGTGCTCCATTGGGCTGTTTGGATTCTGCCCGTTACGGTATTGCTTGGGGTGCTATTGGTGCCGCCATGGATTGCTACGACACCGCATTACGATATAGCAAAGAACGCACACAGTTTGGGAAACCCATCGGACAATTTCAACTTCAGCAAAAAAAACTGGCCGAAATGATTACCGAAATCACCAAATCCCAGCTATTAACCTGGAGGTTAGGTGTTTTGCGCAACGAAGGCAAAGCAACATCGGCACAAATATCTATGGCCAAACGCAACAATGTGGATATGGCTTTGAACATTGCACGCGAAGCCCGACAAATTTTAGGAGGAATGGGTATAACCGGCGAATACAGTATTATGCGCCACATGATGAATCTAGAAAGTGTAATTACCTATGAAGGCACTCACGACATCCACTTATTAATTACCGGGCTCGATGTTACCGGGCTCAATGCCTTTAAGTAAATTTCTCATTGTCATTCTATTGCGCAAAAGATTTCTCGAAAAAATTTGTCGAATATGACTTTCGACAGTTTTTTTCAGGAATTCGGAATATAACTTTGTAGCAGATGTTCGTAAAGCACGAGCAAAACTCAAAGTTAAGCATCATGGAAGCATCAAGAAAAGATCTCATTCAATTTATCAATTTACAATTGGCAGCGATTGGGCAGCCGGTTTTTAAAGACAAACCAGGTAGCAAGGAGCAACTTTGCGACCCTGAATTTGAAAAAACTACTCGCCCATTAATAATGAACCTTAGGGAAAAGTCTAGACTTTTAGCAGACCACCTCTCTCCGGCCGATACAAGAATCCAAGCCTTTATAGACGATTATTTAAAAGATGTAAAAACCGATAAATCGTTCAAAATACCCAACAACACCTTAATACTTTCTAAAAAAGGTCAAGCCAGAGAAGCGAGTTTACCCCCAGATGACGATTCGTTTGAAAGCGATTTGGTGAACTCAAAAAGACTAAAACAAGGGATTTTAAATAACCCATTGCACGATAAAAGAACCACTAAGGGAACTTTTCACATCGTGGAAGGGCCGCTTCCCGTTCCCTTAGATAAAAAAGAAGTGCCTCGTGAAGTGTTGGCGCACTTTTTAAACGCCGCTTTTAAACCTTCTGATGAACTAAATACACTTCCGTTTACATCCAACCAAGAGGAAAAAGCAAAAACCATGGTATCGATGCTTTTAAGGCCTGTGGTTTGCCCCGAAGTAAAAGGTATAATTTCCGAAAAAAGACTGGAAGTTCGGTTTTTCGCTCCCGGCTCTTTGGTGAGCAACCTTGACTTTGTGGAGAACATTTTTGGCAACGCGGGCAATCCTAATTTAGTACATAACGATGCAGCACTAGACCCCGAACACTGGACCGGACATACTGGATGCATCATACTTGCCCCGCAACTTTTAAAACTTAAAAAGAAAGATGTTGGCTTACCTCATTTTGATGACGCTACCGAGCGCCAGAAAAAAGACGGCATGTGCTGGATTGAAGAAAACGAGCTTTACAACGATGGCGGAGCCTTTAAAATTACTTGTAGAGACGACAGGGGTGTGGTTGTTACTTTAATTGCCGACAACTATTATGGTTATTCCAAAAAAGAAATCAAAACCCAAATTAGCTATTCGGCTAACTTATACGGCATTTTAGAAGAAGAGCATGCTGGTGGCGCCATTGCCTATGCCAGACGCGTTATGGGAGACACTGTAAACTGCAACGATTACAACAAGTATTATGGGCTAGACCATACCATTGAAGATGTAAAAACCTTACTTGGCGACCGCATTGAAGTTCAACCAGAAAATTATGCGATAGACAAAAAATACCCTAATGTGGTGTACATTCCCGAATCATCGTACTTCAATACCAATACCAACAGTATAACATGGAATTACAAAGGCAAAGAACAAAAATTAAAATTGTCGCCTTTTAAAACCTACATGCACCCATCTGGAAACAAGCTGAGATTGGAAAAGCACAAGTCTATTGACTTATGGCGCATTGTTGAGACCTATCCCGAGGGCGTATTTTGCCATAAGCCTTGTACAGTTTCAGGTGGCGGAAAATCGGAGATTTCAAAATCGATGCAAAACGCCATTACTTATGGCCGTTTCAACATACACAATATTGAAGAAGACTTCAAAAAAGCCGACGAAATTATTGAGTTCGACTATTCTACCCGATGGAAGGACAAAGATCCCAACAGACCAAAATCAAGATCGTTTTTAAGCGAAAAAAGAACTTTGGGCTCGGTGGTAAAATTGCTAACTCCTTCAGATGAAAACTCAGATGAATTCAACGAATGGCTAAACAATATTCCTGTACATGTTCGCTCTCTTGTGTTATTCGTTAAGCGTTTGTTCAGACAAGCACATGGCGCAAACCTTAACTGGAAAGACATGATGTCTGTTGAAATCATTAACGGTGTAAAAGGCACCTCTTTACTATACAATAACACGCCGGTTGTGGGGAGTTATGTGCGCATCGGCTTCAACCAACAAGGCAACTGGATGCTAAATAAATTGCGGTCTGATTTTTCAGCATGTGAAAAAATCCAGACTGAAGACGACATTACTGCATCGATTACGCTTCCTAGAAATCAGTTTAAAGATTTAAATCCGGAATACACCAACAAAAGCGTAAAGGTATTAACCAACTGCGAGGCCCATCTGTTCCAAAGACCAGATGAAGCGATTGTAAGAGGTTACGATAAAGGTGCTGAACTGGACATTATTTCAAACGGAAGGTTCCTAACCAACTATCAAATGCTGACTAAAGAGGATGCGGTTGAAATTTATGAAGACACCATCAATTACGACAAATATACACAGCCGGTAAAAGATTTTATAAAGGATATTATTGATAGTGATGATGACCATATTCAGTTTGTATTGCCATCGCACCCAAGAATTATTGAAGATGGCTTGCCAACTAAAAACCCCCGTTATTTAGAGCCGAACAGATTCTACAATGAAACTGAAGCATCATACATCTCAGACATGGGCGTACGTTTAAAACGAAAAATCAAACTGGACGACCCCGTAATCCACACGGTAAATGCCGTTCTTTCTGGCCGACGAAACAATCCTGTAGACAAAGAAGCTGGCATAAGACCTCTGGCGGTTTACAACCCCATTCACTTTCAGGAAACGCCAGAATTGTTTATGGACTTCATTTGTAGTTTAACCGGTAAGTCACCATCAACTACCGGCGCTGGATCGGAAGGTGCATTAACCAAAGCACCGTTTAATATGTTAACGCCGACCACCGATTTAAACAATGCTTTGTTATCGCATATTTTAACCGAATCCAACGGGTTCAGCACTGCAGCAGGTTATGTGGGCGCCGAAAAGAAAATAGACCACGACGTAAGTTTATTGATACCCGAAATTTGGGCAAGAATGGCTCCTGAAGATAGAAACCCTAAAAACCTCATCGCTAACGGGGCTTTAGAAAAGTTGGAAGATTTTGAATACGAAGGCAAAAAAATATTGGCAAGCCGTTTAGGTTACCGAATTACTAAAACTTTTGCCCTGCTATGCTTAAACCGATTGTTCGATGAGCCAACCGCCGTTTTTGACGACAGAATGCTAAAACCAGAACTGCAAGGCATGGAAGATTATGTTGACGGCATTAACAACATTGTTGAGGCTCAACAAAAAGTGGCCCTTAACTATTTTGAAGATGGCAGTATTGAAGCCGCCATACCACCATTAAAAATCCTTTTAAACATCATGGCATACGGGAATTATGAAGGCAAGGATATTAACGACCCTGAATTGCGCAACTATTTCAATAGAGATTACGTGCTAAATGCTGATTGGTATAAAGACCGATTAAGTTTAAAACAACAAAAAGACATTGAATACTACAGCGCACAAATAGCGTATTTAGAAACTTTTAAAGCAAACCCAAACAATAAAGAATTAATAGGCGAATTAAATCTTGAGCAACGTTTAAACAAGACGAAAGCATTGTACAACAAAGTAAAATCTGAAGAGTACCTAAACAGTTTGGTGGGTACCATTGGCGCAGACCCACTGTTTAGAAAGTAACTGTGTTTATCTTGGTGTTTGTTTTTTTAAGCCAAAAAAGTGTATCACACAACATGCTTTTTTGGCTTTTTTTTACTTACATTTAACTTATGTTTTCATCGAGAAAAAGATTAAACAACGCTTACAATAATGCCAAAATCATTAATTTTGATGATGACAGCAAATTTATTCTATTTAGTGATTGCCACCGTGGCGACAACAGCTTCGCCGACGATTTTGCCAACAATCGGAATACCTATTTCCATGCCCTGAAACACTATTACGCCGAAGGATTTCAATATTGCGAATTGGGAGACGGCGACGAACTTTGGGAAAATTTATCGTTTGAATCTCTTCTGAATGCCCATAAAAACGTGTACATGCTTATGAAGCTTTTTCATAAGGAAGATAAACTACATATGATTTGGGGCAACCACGACATGGTTTACCGCGACCCCAACTATGTAAAAAAGCACCTTTCTTCCTATTTCGACCCTAAAACCGGAAAGGATGAAAAATTATTTGGCGATATTACTTATCACGAAGGTATTGTATTGAAACACTGTATGACGGGACAGGAATTGTTTTTAACCCATGGACACCAAGCCGACTGGTGGAATTATATCTTTTGGAAGTGGAGCCGCTTTATGGTTCGCATTCTTTGGAAACCACTCAATGTTATGGGAATAGCCGACCCTACCAGTCCAGCAAAAAACTATAAAGAGCTTATTAAAGTAGAGCGCCGCACCAAAAAATGGATTATTGAAAATAATAATTTACTAACTATTACCGGGCATACGCACAGGCCACGCTTTCCTGAGCCAGGCGATATCGCTTTTTTTAACGACGGAAGCTGTGTACATCCGCGGAGTATAACTGGAATTGAAATTGAAAATGGCAGTATTTCACTAATTAAATGGCAAATTGCCACGAAAGACGACGGCACGCTACAAATTGTTCGGGTGCTTTTGGAAGGTCCCAAAAAATTAATTGATTATAAAACCTCTTAACAAAAAAAATGCTCCCAGCCGATTAGACCAAGAGCATTTTTTTTAAACTTTTATAGCATTATTCCGTTGGGATACGCTCGTCAATCATTTTTAACGGCATGCCTTCCATTAAGTCGAAAATATCGATTATGCTTCTAAAAGTATCTTCTTCTTCAGATTGCTCAGTGATAAACCATTGCAAGAAGATTTCGGTAGTAAAATCGTCCACCTTTCTTGCGGTTTTAAATATCTTAAAAATGGATTGCGTTACGCTAATTTCCTGTTCCAAACCAGTTTCGTAAATAGACTTTAAACTTTCAAAATCGTTATTTACATTGGTAATATTTGGAGAAATGGCCGCCCCGCCATTATCGTTTATAAATTCGAAAATTTTCATGGCGTGCTCTCTTTCTTCTTCGGCCTGCTTATAAAAAAACGCTTTACTGTGCAGCAGCTCACGTTGGTCGCACCAAGACGCCATCGCTAAATACGACGCCGATGCTTTCATTTCCATTCCTATTTGATTATTGAGTAAATCCATCACCTCCGGGTGAATAGACATTTGTTTTCTAACTATTGTGTTCATAATTCCACTTTTACACAAAGTTACAATAAAATAAGGGCTTAAAAGCTTGTGAATAAAATTTAAAAAAAGTCTAAATAAACTTAAAATTTACACCAAAACCGGTTCGGGAGTTTGGAAAAACATTGCGATTTCTTCTTTAAGTTTAAGCAATTGTGGAATTTCAAGAAAAATTAAATGTTGCTTATCGGCTACAAAAAGTAAGGCGAAATTCTCATTATTAACGATTCGATTGAGCGAACTGAAACTTGTCAACTCATTGATTTTACGCCTTAGCTCGAGCATTTGCGGAAAACTCAAATAAATGCTTTTGTTTGGTGTATGCAACACATACTTACAGAAGGTAAGGTACTCGATTTGGTAGCTCTGCTTTGTATCTATCTTTTTATTCACGGGCACAAATATAACTTTTATTTAGAACAAATAAAAATTAACTTTCAGGAGCCAATTCAACTTCAAGACCTTCCATCTCTGGCGTCATTTGAATTTGACAACCCAAACGGCTATTATCCTTAACATCGAAAGCTTCTGCTAGCATGGCGTCTTCGTCATCAGTCATTTCGGGCAGTTCATGATCGCTCAACACATAGCACTGGCAGGACGCACACATGGCCATACCTCCACAAATACCAATAGTTCCCTCTGGTGCCAACTCGTAGCTACGCACTACTTCCATGAGGTTCATGGCCATATCGGTGGGTGCAACAATCTCGTGGGTTACGCCGTCTCTGTCGGTTATTTTTATGTTAATGTCGCTCATTACTAAAGTTTTGTGTTTTTAAATAGCACGTCATTTTTCGTGCCACAAATTTAAGGTATGTGTGTATATTTTAATAGGAATTTAATGCCAATTTGAAAAAGGGCACGTAAAAATAAGAAATCATTAAAATTCCTATATTTTCACATGCCAATTGACATTATAAACTTATTCTGATTGAAAGTTTATCAGTTTTTATTTGAAAAATCTAAGCTTCGATATTAACCACCTGCTCGATTTGTGGAGCATGTTTTTTAATGGTCATCTCAACCCCTGATTTTAGCGTCATTTGATTGACGCTACAGCCCACGCAAGCACCGCTTAACTGAACCTTCACCAATTTATCGTCCTCAATGGACAATAACGAAATATCACCACCATCACTTTGAAGGAACGGTCGGATTTCCTCTAGCGCTATTTCTACTTTTTCTCTTAATTCTTCTGAAGTCATATCTGTTTAGTTGCAATTACTTATCCTTAATTACAAAAGGTTGCAATATATTTACTTTTTCACTGCCGAACAGCCGGCCATAGTTGTTATTTTAATGGCTTCGGTAGGTGGTAAATCGTCGTTACGTCGTACCACTTCCTGAACCACATTTTGTGTCAATTTTTCGAAAGACTGCTCGAGTGGTGTTGCTGTCTGTAACGCAGCAGGTCGCCCCACATCACCTGCTTCCCGAATACTTTGCACCAAAGGAATTTCGCCTAAAAACGGTACGCCTAAATCATCGGCCAAGTTTTTTGCACCTTCTTTTCCGAAGATATAATATTTGTTATCGGGCAATTCGGCTGGTGTAAAGTACGCCATGTTTTCTATAATACCCAAAACAGGCACATTGATACTTTCCTGTTGGAACATGGCCACCCCTTTTTTAGCATCGGCAAGCGCCACATTTTGAGGCGTACTCACCACTACCGCTCCCGTAATGGGCAAAGACTGCATAATACTTAAATGGATATCGCCCGTTCCTGGAGGTAAGTCCAGTAATAAGAAATCCAGTTCACCCCAGTGGGCATCAAAAATCATTTGATTTAAGGCTTTGGCCGCCATTGGTCCTCGCCAAACTACCGCTTGGTTGGGCTGGGTAAAAAACCCAATTGACAACACTTTTACACCATAGTTTTCAATGGGTTTCATTTTAGATTTTCCTTCAACGTTTACTGCCAAAGGTTTTTCGGCTTCAACATCGAACATAATCGGAATAGAAGGCCCATAAATATCGGCATCTAACACCCCTACTTTAAAGCCCATTTTAGATAATGACACCGCTAAATTTGCTGTAACAGTAGATTTACCCACGCCACCTTTACCAGATGCTACGGCAATTATATTTTGAATACCAGGTATTGGTTTTCCTTTTATAACATTGGCTTTGGGCTTTTCGGGCGCATCAACGGTTACGTTCACTTTTATTTTAGCCTTTTCGTAAACCTGCTCGTGAATGGTTTTTAAAATATCGACCTCGGTTCGTTTTTTCGCCTGCAGGCTAGGATTTTTTATGGTAATATCCACAATCACCTCATCACCAAAAGTGACAACGTTTTTTACCGCTCCGCTTTCCACCATATTTTGTCCTTCACCTGGTACTGTTATGGTTTCCAACGCCTTTAATATATCGTTCTTGTTAAGTTTCATCGTTTTTATTCAGAATAAATCCAAATGCAAAGATAAGTAAATAAGCTAGAAGACAGAAGGCGGTTGTTAGAAGTTTTGACTATACCCTTATTGTGCTTGATTATCGTGTTAAATTTGTGCTTTTTTAAATTCTTAACTAATCTGAAAGAATGACAAGCACTCTAAAGTATCCCTAAACACTTCATCAAATTTATTGTTCATTTAATCTAAAATGAACTAAAACACCTACCTAAGCTGACAAATTGAAATATATTTACTGCAAATTATATTTATGAAATATTTCTGCTTTTCTTTATTAGCCCTTTTTTTTGCTCAATGCATTTTTTCCCAAAATATAAGTTTTGAAGACCCTAACTTTAAAAATGCACTGATTGTTTTGGGTATTGACACCAATGGGGATAATGAAATACAAATATCAGAAGCTCAGAGCACAACGAGTTTAGACCTCTCAAGCCTCAATATTGCTTCTTTAATGGGCATTTCTCAGTTTGAATACGATATATATCACTCTATTAATAGCATGGTAGGCATTGAAAAGTTTATTAATCTAAAAACTTTAATATGTAAAAGAAATAATATCGAAACTTTAGATGTATCACTTCTACTAAATCTTGAAACCTTAGACTGTTATGGCAATAGAATATCGAGTTTAACCTTAAACGACACTAACAGTCTACTATTTTTAGATTTGAGCGCGAATCGTTCATATAGTATTTTAGAATCAAACATTAGCAAGTTAACCAATCTTAAAACATTAAAATCTTCTTCAAACCAAATATCGGATATAAATATTAGCACCTTGGCAAACCTTGAAGAGTTAAACCTGTACAACAACAAACTAACTACGCTTGACATTAGCTCCTTAACAAAACTGAAAAAATTAACTTGCAATTACAACCAATTAACCAACCTAGATGTTAGCAACCTTATTGATTTAGAGAATTTGACTTGTAACTACAACTTGTTAAATAATTTAATGGTTGGTGGGCTAACCAAGATTACACGCTTAATTTGCAACAATAATAAAATAAATAATCTAGATATCTCCTCTGCTATTAATCTCGACTATTTAAATTGTGATTATAATGAATTGGCAAGTTTAAATGTGGATAACCTTTACAAAATTAAAACGATAAATTGTTCAAACAACCAAATTTCTAGTCTAAACGTCGAAAACCTGAATGCTCTTCAATCATTGAAATGTTCTTTTAATAATCTAACATCTCTAGACGTTTCTAATTTAGAAGCATTAGAGTTTCTTCATTGTAATGACAATAAATTAGAATCTCTATCAATTGAAAACAGCAATGTGGCACTTATCAAATGCCACAATAACAATTTAACAGAGTTAGATTGCACAACGGCTTATAATTTAGACCATTTAGAATGCAACGACAACAAACTAGTAACATTATTTCTAAAAAATGGCATAAACGAGACCACTTTTAATGAATCTACAACTACCATTAATTTTGAAAACAACCCAAATTTAGAATATATCTGTGCTGATGATTTTGAAATATCAAAAATACAAGAACTCATTGACCTCTACGGATACAGCGGTTGTGAGGTCAATACTTATTGCAGCTTTACTCCAGGTGGTGAATCTTTCGTTATTGAAGGGCAAAACATTTTAAATCAAAATGGAGGGGACTGTAGCGATGCGGTTCCTTTTTACGCCAATGTGAAATATAATGTTAGTAGTTCCGAAATTAACGGCCAGTTTATATCGAATTTTTCTGGTTCCTTTAAGACCTCTGTAAACAAAGGAAGTTATAGTGTAACACCTATTTTAGAAAACCCTGAATTTTTTAAAATATCACCAGAAGTTTTAACAGTTAATTTTCCTGATGATGGATTTTCAGTAGCTCAAAATTTCTGCATTACGCCAAATGGCACATACAACGATTTAGAAGTAATAATTATCCCAATAACCAGAGCCAGACCTGGTTTTAACAGTGAGTATAAAATAATCTATAAAAATAAAGGAAACCAGACATTATCTGGTTCTATTGAAATTGACTTTCAAGATGACATATTAGACCTGACTTCCTCCAGCCCTGAAGTCAGTACACAATCAAACGGCTCACTTACTTGGAACTATAGTAATTTACAGCCTTTCCAGTCGAATGAAATTTCAATTATATTCAACATAAACACGCCTCTGGAAACACCTTCAGTTAATGATGGCGACATTTTAAACTTTACGGCCAGTATTTCCCCAATTACAGGAGACTATACTGAAACCGACAATACTTTTACACTTAATCAAACAGTTGTTAATTCCTTCGATCCTAATGACAAAACTTGCTTGGAAGGCAACACTATTACTCCCGATTTAATTGGTAATTATGTACACTACTTAATTCGTTGTGAAAACACTGGGTCTGCTGAAGCCGTTAATGTTATAGTAAAGGACGTTATTGACGGCAACAAATTAGACATTAACTCACTGATGGTTACAGGTTCAAGTCATCCAATGGTCACTGAAATTAATGGTGACAATGTAGAATTTATTTTTGAGGAAATTAATTTGCCTTTTGATGATGCCAATAATGACGGTTATGTTTCTTTTAAAATAAAGACCTTGCCAACATTACAGATCGGAGATATTTTTGAAAACGAAGCTGAAATTTACTTTGACTATAATGCACCAATAATAACCAACAAATACGCAACAAAAATTAGCAACTCATTAAGCAACTCGAAAAACCATGACGTTAACTGCCTTTCACTTTATCCTAACCCCTCAGAAGATAAAATCTCCGTCAACACTAAGAGAGCCATTGAACTTATAAGTTTTTACGATGTTTGGGGCCAGTTGGTATTGCAAATCCCATTTCCTGAATATACAATGAACACCGAGGTGTCAACCGACAAACTATCTTCTGGAAATTACTTTGTAAAAGTGAAAACGAATTTAGGTAACCACACCATAAAATTCACAAAAAAGTAGAAATCACAATTCTTCACTAGGATCCCAAAACACCTTTTCAAAATTTTGTATTTGGTTTTCAATCACTTCAATGCCTTCACTCTCCAACAATTGCTGCATCAGGTTGGTGCCTTCAAAGTGCTGTTTCCCAGTGAGGAGGCCTTTTCGGTTTACAACACGGTGGGCCGGAACATCATTACCGGAAGAGCCATTCATGGCATAACCCACCATTCGGGCGCTTCTGGCCGCACCTAAATATCTGGCTATGGCGCCGTAACTGGTTACCCTTCCGTAAGGTATTTGTTTGGATACCTCATAAACCCTATCGAAAAAACTCAATGTTTCGGGTTTCATTGCCAAAAGTCCTTTAGGATATTAATTAATGTAATAATCGAAATGATCCCCGTAATGCCGCCAATTATAAAATTCATGTTTCTCTGGCTGGTAAACTGCTTATCCTTTATTTTATCGAAAAAGAAAATATACATGTACAACGTAACGAACGTACCTGTACCTGCTCCTGCCACATAAGATAGTATGTTACTTTGCTCGAAAGACATCCAACCTACGGAAGCCAATGTAATAGTTATATAAGCCTGATAGGGAATGGGAAACATATTGATAGCCGACAACAAAATACCTTGAAAAAACCGACTGTGCTTGCTTCTCATTTTTGGTTCTATTTGCTGTTTGGGTGCCGACTTGGCAACAAACAAAAAATAAATGGTGATTAATATAAAAATCACCAAAGCCACCCCTCGAAGTACGCTAACCGCTTCAGGATGTTTACTTAAATACCGGGCAAATATGGCCGCTAAATAGGTTTGAGCGAACACTACCACACAAACCCCAATGGAAAACATAATACCTCGAACATGCCCTTCTTTAAGGCTAATTTTAGCTGCCGTCATATTAAGCAAACCAGGCGGAATTACCCCAATTAGCGCAAAAATAACTCCTAGAAAGAAAATTAGGGTAATATCCACGGTTACTTAATTTTAAACCGAATATACGTAATTGGTTTGTTCTGTTCTAAATATTGCGATTCGTAAAAGGTTTGAACGGCTGTGACATCCTCTGGACTGCCTTCCTGCTTATATACATTGTGGTTCGCATAAAGCACCTCGTGGCCTTCACCGTGCAATAGCCCTAACGTGTAGCCGTGCATAAATTCACTGTCCGTTTTCAGGTTTACAACACCATCGGGTTTTAGCACTTTTTTGTAGCGTTGCAAAAACGCAGTGTTGGTCATACGGTGTTTGGTGCGCTTATATTTTATTTGTGGATCGGGGAAAGTAATCCAAATTTCATCAACTTCATTTTCGGCAAAAGCATACTCAATCAATTCTATTTGGGTACGCAAAAAAGCGACATTGGGAATATTATCTTCAACCGCCGTTTTAGCTCCGCGCCAAAAGCGTGCGCCTTTAATATCGATGCCGATAAAGTTTTTGTTGGGATACTTTTGCGCCAAAGCTACTGAGTATTCTCCTTTTCCGCAGCCCAATTCCAAAACTATCGGGTTGTTATTTTTAAATACTTCCTTTTGCCAGTTTCCTTTCAAATTGTAATTGGAATTTACCAAATCATCGCGTGTTGGCTGAAACACATTCGCAAAGGTTTCGTTTTCCTTAAATCGTCTAAGTTTATTCTTGCTTCCCAAGGCTTGTTAACTATTTCTTATTATTATTTTATTTTTGGTAAAATTAAGGAAATATACAACAGCCGTCATAGCCTTATTTTTGAATTTTTATAAACATGCGTGGTGCCACACCTTTGGCAATAATTAACACGCTATAAATATCTAAATGAAAAAACGGATTTTAGTTGCACCGCTGAATTGGGGCTTGGGTCATGCCACCCGATGTATCCCCATTATAAACGCCTTAATGGAACAAGATTTCGTACCCGTTATTGCGAGTGATGGCGTGGCGTTGTCGCTGCTGCGGAAAGAATTCCCCAATCTGTCTTCAATCGAACTACCTTCGTACAATGTCACATACGCCAAAAACGGAAAACTTTTTAAGCTGAAACTCATCAAGGATTCCCCAAAATTGCTAAAAGCCATTACAGCTGAAAAAAAAGCCGTAAAAGATATTTTGGAGCACAACGATATTGCCGGAATCATTTCAGATAACCGATTGGGTGTTCGAAACAAAAAAGTGCCGTCCATATTTATCACACACCAATTGAATGTTTTAAGCGGAAGCACCACTTGGTTTAGCACTAAAATGCATCAAAAATTCATTCAAAAATTTGACGAGTGCTGGGTGCCGGATACCGAAGGAGAAATTAATTTGAGCGGAAAACTGGGGCACGTAAAAACTTTCAACATCCCCACCAAATACATCGGCCCACTAAGCAGGTTTACCCCGACCACAAACGAAACTAAAAACGATTTAATGGTTTTGCTTTCGGGACCGGAACCGCAGCGCACCCTCCTTGAAAAAAAGTTGTTTTCAGAACTTAAAAATTATAAAGGCAAAGTGGTATTTGTAAAAGGCATCATGGAAACCGAGCAGACCATTCAGGTTATCGGCAACATGACCATTTACAATTTTATGACCTCAAAATTGTTAGAAAAGACCATTAACGAAAGTAAGTTAATCATTTCGCGGTCGGGTTACACTACCGTAATGGATTTAGCCAAACTGAACAAAAAGGCCTTTTTTATACCCACGCCCGGACAGTTTGAACAGGTTTACCTAGCCGAAAGACTCACCGAAATGCAAATGGTACCCAGTTGTAAACAGGACGATTTTAGTCTCGACAAACTCAACCAAGCTCAAAATTACATGGGGCTAAAAGCGTTTAATTTTAATGTGGATTATAAGGAATTATTCAGCCTTTTCTAAAGTGAACGAAAACTCGCTGCCCACTCCGTACTCACTTTCTACGTATATTTTTTCTTCGTGCGCTTCAATAATATGCTTAACTATGGAAAGTCCCAAACCGGAGCCACCTTCTTTTCTGGAGCCACTTTTATCAACCCGATAAAAACGCTCGAATAGTCGTGGCAAGTGTGCTTTACCGATGCCTTCGCCATTATCGGTTACCCTCACGATAACTTTGTTTTTTATGAGATTTTCAATACTAATTTCAGTGGTGCCTTTCTGGTTTCCGTATTTCAGGGAATTTACCACTAAATTCACCAAAACTTGTTGGATGCGCTCTTTATCGGCACGGACCATTATGGCGTTGGGATAATCGCGATCGAAGGTTAGCGTAATTTTCTTTTTGGCTGCCTTCATTTCCAACATATCGAACACACTTCGGGTGAGTTCAACAATATCAAATGTTTCCATTTTCAAACGTAAATCGCCTACCTCCAATTTGGTAATCATATCCAAATCCTTAACAATGTATCCCAAACGCTCAATACCTTTACTGGCCCGAAGTAAATATTTTTCCCTGATGTTTTTGTCGTCCATGGCGCCATCCAGCAAGGTTAAAATATAGCCTTGAACGGTAAACAGCGGCGTTTTAAGTTCGTGCGATACGTTACCAAAAAATTCTTTTCGGTACTCTTCCCTAACTTTTAGGGTTTCTATTTCAATCTTTTTGTGTCTGGCAAACTTGTCGATTTCCTGCGTAAGTGTCCGCATATCGGTAGTAATGGGTCCTTTGCTTAAGTTTGCCGATTCGAGTAGAGTTAAATCGTCGTATATTTTTTTCACCCTTTTGTATATAAATCGCTCAATACTGTATTGAATGATAAAAAAACAAAACACGAACAAACTAACGGAAATACCCAAAACCTGGTACCACTTAAACTCGTAGAAATAATACAAAAAAACACTCATAAGGAGTGTTATGTAAATAGTGATGTATAGCGATGTTTTTATCGCAAACTTATACGACCTCTTAAATTTTGTCTGCATTAATATTAATCTACAAACTTATAGCCTACGCCTTTTATGGTTTTAAAACTTTCGTCGCCCAGTTTTTCACGAAGTTTCCTGATGTGGACATCGATGGTACGGCCTCCCACAACCACTTCGTTACCCCAAACGGTATCCAGAATTTCGTCTCTTTTGAAAACCTTACCGGGCTTAGATGCCAATAAAGATAACAATTCAAATTCTTTTCGAGGCAATATTATTTCTTTTCCTTTTGAAGTAATCTTGTATTCGTCGCGATTTATCACCAAACTACCTACCTTTACCGTATCGTCAACGTCTTCTTCTTTAAAGCGTCTTAAAAGCGCTTTCACTTTACTGATAAGCACTTTGGGTTTTATGGGTTTTGTTATATAATCGTCGGCTCCCGCATCAAAACCAGCCACCTGCGAATAGTCTTCGCCTCGTGCCGTTAAAAAGGTAACCATGGTATTTTTTAAATCGGGATTTTTTCGGATTTGCTCACAAGCTTCAATGCCATCCATTTCGGGCATCATCACATCCAAAATAATTAGATGCGGTAATTCTTTTTTTGCCTTTTTAACGCCTTCCAATCCGTTTTCGGCAGTAATTACTTGATAGCCTTCGTTGCTAAGATTATAACCAACAATTTCTAAAATATCTGGTTCGTCATCAACCAATAATATTTTGATGTCCTTTTTTTTCATTTGTCAACTACTGTTTTTATCGAAGTAAAGATAAAACTTAAAACACAATTCCTTAAAATAGCGTTTATAAATAACATTAAGATAACAAACTACTTACACAAAGTTAACTTTCATCGAATTTTCATCAGATTAACAGCATTTTTAACAAGGTTTTGGCATCAATTTTGATTACTCCTATTAACTTTGTAATTAATCCTTTGAACAAGATTGGTATAAATTTCAAATAAATGAAAAAAAACTACTTGGCTTTTTTATTCCTCTTTTTCTCCTTGTTTCTCGCCCAAGATATTACGGCACAAAGCATGGCACGAACGCGTTCAATTGAAAAAAATATTGAAGGGCTAACCGTTTACCCCAACCCTTTAAGCAGTGCAACACAATCTTTTTTAACCATTCAATCAAATTTGAATTCTGACAAAAACATTGAATTTTTCGATGTTTTGGGCAAACGCCTTTTTGCAACGGTTTTAAGAGGGAAGCAGTTAAACATTTCGCAATTAAACCCCGGTGTTTATATTTTGAAGATTACTGAAAATGGGATAAGCGAAGCCCGAAAATTAGTGATAAAGTAAAGAAATCGTTACTTCAATGTAAAAAAACCAACAAATTCAGGTTTTTCATAAATTTAATTAAAGAGCAACCATTACTTTTAGTCTTTAATTAAACACACATCAACTATGAAAAATCTTTATGTTTTTTTACTTACTCTTTCAATGACTTCATTCTGTTTTGGCCAAGAACTATTGACCAATGGTAACTTTGAGAATTGGGACGACCCCAACACTCCTTCTGGATGGGACAAATACGAAAGTGTCGCACAGGAAACATCAACCATTCATGCAGGGTCTAACGCTTTAAAAGTAATTGCTACCAGCACCAGAGACTTAACTCAATCGGTATCCATTCAACCTGGAGAAACTTATCAAATTTCCCTTTGGTATTATGTTGAGACTGGCGACGGCAGTGATGCTAGGATTTGGAGCTATTGGCTTAATGGAACTTCAACAGTTGCTGATGCGAGCACTGATGATGCACTACGCGGACCAAACAATGATTATTTTACAAGTAGCCCTACTTGGCAACAATATACGGCTACTGTAACCGCACCTAGTTCTGGCGTAGACGGATTTAGATTTGAGGTAAGATCATACAACAACGCCACTGTATATTGGGATGACTTGTCTTTTGTTGACACCAACACACTTTCTAACAAAACAACCGAAATAACTAATTTTAACATTTTTCCTAACCCTACATCATTAGGACATGTTAATATAAGCAGCAACAGCACCGAAAAAATGGACGTGACCATTTACAATCTCATCGGGAAACAAGTTTTAAAGCCATCCGTTATAAATAACAAAATAGACATATCGAGTTTACAGGCCGGGGTGTACCTTATTAAGGCCTTCCAAAACGGAAAACTATCGACTAAAAAACTAGTCGTAAAATAAACATACTTTACTCTTTTATACCCTAAAGCGTTATCCATACTGGTAACGCTTTTTTATTTTATATATTTTTGTCACTAGCTAAACCGAATCTATAATTTACATCCGTTTTTATGATAGACCCAAACTCTATTTTCAACATAAAAAACACTAATGAATTTGAAAAAAAAGCATTAGAGGTTTTCAAATTTCAATTTGAAAATAATAGAGTGTACCGTTCATTTTGCGATTTATTGTACAAACATCCCAGCGACGTAAAAACGATAGTCGATATTCCGTTTTTACCCATTCAGTTTTTTAAAACCCGGGATGTTTTGAGCAGCACAGCACCGATTGAAACCACATTTACCAGCTCGGGCACTACTGGAAGTGCCACCAGCAGACATCTTGTGACTGATTTAAATATTTACAAAGAAAGTTTCAGTAAAGGCTTCGAACATTTTTACGGAAACATAAAAGATTATGTGGTTTTAGCTTTGCTCCCATCGTATTTGGAGCGCGAAGGTTCATCACTTATTTACATGGTCGATACTTTAATTAAAGCCTCCGAACAACCCGAAAGTGGCTTTTACCTCAACAACCTTTCGGAATTACAAAAGCGACTCACAAAATTGGATGCTGAAGGAAAAAAAATATTGCTCATTGGGGTTTCTTTTGCGTTGTTAGATTTGGTTGAAACCCACCAATTCGAACTTAAAAACACCATAGTTATGGAAACGGGCGGTATGAAAGGGCGACGGAAAGAAATGATTCGTGCCGAGCTTCACCAGGAATTAAAACGTGGATTTGGAGTTGAACACATCCATAGCGAATACGGAATGACCGAACTTTTAAGTCAGGGCTACTCCAAAGGGAAAGGTGTTTTTGAATGCCCACCGTGGATGAAAACTTTAACCCGAGATACCGAAGATCCACTGACAATAAATACCCAACAAAAAGCAGGCGGCATCAATGTTATCGATTTGACCAACATCAACTCCTGTGCTTTTATTGCCACACAAGATTTAGGTCGTGTACACGCCAATGGCACTTTTGAGGTGATTGGCCGTTTCGACCATTCAGATATTCGAGGTTGCAACCTGTTAGCGCTTTAAAAAAATATTATAAATTGTAAGGTTTAAAGCAAACTAACGACTTAAAAACCAGCTAATAAAAAGAAAAATTTAGTTATTAGTTTGGTTTGTTAACAACGCGGCCCGAATTTAAATTCGAGCCGCGTTTATTTTAATTGAATTGTAACACAAAATAATTCTTCTTGCCCCGCTGAAGCAAAACAAATTTATTGTTTATCAAATCTTCTGCTGTAATGCTATAGTCTTCATTTACTTTTTCTTTATTCACCGAAATGGAGTTTTCCTTTAAGGCGCGTCTTGCTTCCCCGTTCGATTTTAAAAAACCTCCTTTTTCAGCCAATGCCGCTATAACGTCCAAGCCGTTTTCAATTTCAGATTTTGGCAACTGCATTTGTGGCACACCATCAAACACATCCAAAAAGGTTTGCTCGTTAAGTTGTTTTAAGTCCTCCGCAGTCGATTTTCCAAAAAGAATATTGCTCGCTTTTATAGCATTCTCCAAATCCTCTTTAGAGTGTACCATCGTCGTAATCTCTTCAGCCAAACGTTTCTGTAAAGCACGCATGTGAGGCGCTTCGTTGTGTTCTTTCACCAAAGCCTCTATCTCTTCACGACTTAAAAACGTGAATATTTTAATGTACTTTTCGGCATCTACATCGCTGGTATTTAACCAATATTGAAAAAATTTATAAGGTGATGTTCGGTTGGCATCCAACCAAATATTGCCGCCTTCGGTTTTTCCGAATTTAGTACCATCAGCTTTTGTAATCAATGGCCAAGTTAAGGCATATCCTTTTCCGGAATCTATTCTTCTTATGAGTTCCGTTCCCGTGGTAATATTCCCCCATTGGTCACTTCCGCCCATTTGCAGTGTACAGTTTTTATCGCGGTACAAATGCAAAAAATCGTAACCTTGCACCAATTGATAGGTGAACTCGGTAAAACTCATCCCCACCGAGGCATCAGACGACAAACGTTTCTTCACAGAATCTTTCGCCATCATATAATTAACAGTGATATGCTTACCCACATCGCGAATGAACTCTAAAAACGAAAAGTTCTTCATCCAATCGTAATTGTTCACGATAATAGCTGCATTTTCGGCGTCGCTATCGAAATCCAAAAATCGCGATAACTGTTCTTTAATAGCGTTTTGGTTGTGCCTTAAGGTTTCTTCATCCAACAGATTTCTTTCGGCAGATTTCCCAGAAGGATCTCCAATCATTCCTGTAGCACCACCTACCAAAGCTACGGGTTTGTGGCCGGCCAACTGAAAATGCTTCAGCCCCATAACGCCCACCAAGTGCCCAATGTGTAAAGAATCGGCCGTGGGATCAATCCCCACATACGCCTGGCGCATGGCTTCCATTAAGTGTTCTTCTGTTCCGGGCATGCTATCCTGTATCATGCCGCGCCAAGTTAATTCTTCAACAAAATTCTTTATCATGGTTTACTTTTTAAAAAACTATGCAAAGATAAAAATACGGGTATAATTACCGGGCGTTATTGAATATTTCTTTAATTTCGTTTTTATGATTTTAGTAACAGGAGGAACGGGTTTGGTCGGCGCCCATTTGCTTTATAAACTGGCAAGTGAAGGTAAAGCCGTTCGGGCCATTTTTAGAAACGAACGCAAAATCGACAACACCAGAAATGTTTTTTCCTGCTACACGGACGACTACGAAACTATTTTTAATAAAATCGAATGGTTTGAAGCTGATATTTTAGACATTCCCGCTTTAACCGAAGCTTTTAACGGTATTACACAGGTGTACCATTGTGCTGCTTTTGTATCGTTCGAGCCGGATAAATACCAACTTTTACGAAAAACCAATATTGAAGGCACTGCAAATATTGTTAATATTTCGTTGGCGAAAAACATCCAAAAATTGTGCTACGCCAGTTCGGTGGCTACTTTAGGAAGTACTTTAAACAACGACCCCATTACCGAAAACACCTTTTGGAATCCTGAAACCGACAACAGCGTTTATGCCATTACTAAATATGGTGCTGAAATGGAAGTTTGGCGCGGCACACAAGAAGGGCTCAACGCTGTTATTGTAAATCCCGGTGTTATTATTGGCTCTGGAATTTGGCGTTACGGCTCGGGCAGTTTATTTAAAAGAGCCGCAAAAGGTTTAAGTTTTTACACCGCAGGTTCAGTCGGGCTTGTTGCTGTTGAGGATGTTGTTTCGGTGATGGTGGAATTAATGGACAGCACCATCAGCAACGAACGATATATTTTAGTGGCCGAAGATTGGAGCTACAAAAAATTTCTTCAAACTTTGGCAAAATCGGTAAATGCCAAACCACCTAAAAAAGAAATCAATAAAACCCTGCTGAATATCGCTTGGCGACTCGATTGGCTAACTCATAAAATAACAGGGAAACGCCGACAGCTCACCAAACAATTGGCCAAATCGTTAACCACAAAACACGATTACAGCAGCCAAAAAATAAAAGATGCTTTAGATTTTGAGTTTCAAGACATGGAAAACACTATTAATTCTGTAGGGAAACAGTATCTAAAATAGGGGCAATTAAACCTTTGCCTTCCTTTACCCTTTTTTGAAGCAATTTTTCGGTCAACGAATCCCTTTGCTTCAACTTTAAAGAATCTACAACTTTCACAACCTCCTCTATCGTATCTTTTTTAATCGCTTTCAAAGAGTCTTCCTCTCGCTTGGTTTGTGTTTTCCACTCTTCAGCCTCCTGCTCTTTTAGCTTTTCCTTCAGTTTTTCCAAACTATCGGAAACCATGGTGTAAATAGCATCATATTCCTTCACGTGAAAGGCGTAATAGTTATTGCTTTCAGCAAACTGCAAACTATCAATATTATGGCGCTTAAACACATAATCATTAACCACCACTCCGCTGTCCTGCATCGTTCTTTTGTTAATGGAACTAGCCGAAGAAATTATTTTGGCGTCAATTATGATGTTGACCATTTCCTTTTTTGAAAGGAGATTTTTGGGTTTATCGGGGGCTTTCAATCTGTTGCATGCCACAACAAAAAAAAGCAAGCCAATAACACCTATTAATTTTCTAAAAATCATCTATCGAACGTTAATCGTTTAGCCGCTTTTTCTTTGCTAAACTTTGAATTTTGATACACCAAACTACCATTTAAAAAGGTATGTGTAATTCTCGATTTAAAGGTTGTGCCCTCAAATGGCGACCATCCGCACTTGTATAAAATATTGTCTTTATTTACCGTCCATGGGTTGTTCAAATCAACCATTACCAAATCGGCATAATAGCCCTCACGAATGTAACCACGCTTTTCTACTTGGAATAAAATGGCTGGATTGTGGCACATTTTTTCAACCACTTTTTCCAAAGTTATTTTTCCACGGTGATACATTTCCAGCATGGCTGGTAAAGCATGTTGTACTAATGGTCCACCCGACGGCGCACTGGTATAAACGTTATTTTTCTCCTTTATAGTATGTGGCGCATGGTCTGTAGCTATCACATCAATCCTATCATCTAAAAGGGCTTCCCATAATTGCTCACGGTCTAAAGCCTTCTTTACGGCGGGGTTCCACTTAATAAGTGTACCTTTTTTCTCGTAATCTTCATCTGAAAACCACAGGTGGTGAATACAAACTTCGGCAGTTATTTTTTTATCTTTTAAAGGAATTTTATTGCTAAACAATTCTGTTTCCTTCCCGGTTGAAAGGTGAAAAATATGCAGACGCGCCCCTGTTTTTTTGGCCAATTCAATAGCTGTTGAAGACGACAGATAACAAGCCTCTTCGCTTCTTATTTCAGGGTGATATTTAATAGGAATATCATCACCATACTTATCGTGGTATTTTTTAAAATTGCTTTTTATAGTGCCTTCATCCTCGCAATGCACCGAAATAACCATATCGGTACTTTTGAAAATCTTTTCCAACACTTCCGGATCATCAACTAACATATTGCCCGTTGAAGAGCCCAAAAACAATTTTAGTCCCGCTACTTGTCCAGATTCCAGTTTTAAAATTTCGTCTAAATTATCGTTGGTGCCACCAAACATAAACGAATAGTTGGCCGAAGATGTTTTTTCGGCTATTTTAAATTTTTCTTCAAGCTTTTCAATGGTGGTGGTTTGCGGGTTGGTATTGGGCATTTCAATAAACGAGGTTATACCTCCGGCAATCGCCGCCTTACTTTCCGTCTCGATATTTGCCTTTTGCGTTAGCCCCGGTTCCCTAAAGTGCACTTGATCGTCTATAGCTCCGGGTAAAATGTATTTACCTTCGGCATCCACCACATTTACATCTGCCGATTTCGGACTAATGGAATCGGCTATACGCTTTATAAATTCGCCCTCAATTAAAATATCGCCACTAAAAACAGTGCCTTCATTTACAATATTGGCATTCTTTATTAAAGTAGTTTTTTTCATAAAAAAAGATTCTATTTTTTAAACAAACTTTTCAATTTCATAGAAATCACTCCAAAAATGGCTTCTGAAATAATTCCTGAACTCAACTTCGATTCGCCTTTGGTTCTATCGGTAAAAATAACAGGCACTTCAGCAATTTTAAAGTTTTTAATATACGCTTTAAATTTCATTTCAATTTGAAAAGCATAACCAATAAATTTCACTTTATTAAGATCAATACTTTCCAAAACGTGCCTTTTGTAACACACAAAACCGGCTGTGGCATCATGGATTTTCATCCCAGTAATGAGGCGCACATATTTTGATGCGAAGTAGGACATGAGCACACGTGCCATGGGCCAGTTTACCACATTAACACCCTTAACATATCTGGAACCAATGGCCATATGGGCGTTTTGTTCTTTACAGGCTTCGTATAGTCTTAAAATATCGTTGGGGTTGTGCGAAAAGTCGGCATCCATTTCAAAAATGTAATCGTACGCCCGCTCTAAACTCCACTTAAAACCATGTATGTAAGCCGTACCCAAACCTGCTTTTTCCTTTCGCGTTTCCAAAAACAAACGGCTGTAAAATTCTTTTTGTAGTTCTTTTACTTTTAACCCCGTTAAATCTGGCGAATTATCGTCAACTATCAACACATCAATGTTTTCCGCCTGCGAAAGTACAGCCCTGATAATAGCTTCAATATTATCAATCTCATTATATGTTGGGATAATTACAACAATTTTGGCCATAAGTTGGTTTTAAAAAAAGCTTTAAAAGGTTTTCCGCAAATGTACGTTAATCAGTGTTTATTTTTTTTAAATATTACCTAATTATACATACCGATTTTAAAAAATATAATAATTTTACGCCATGTTACGCCATATAGTTTCAAACGAATTATTTACCATTCTTATGGTTATTGGGTTGGTGGTAGTTGCGGCCGCAAAACTAACCGCTCCAAAGCGTTTTGACGACTTTGTTTTGGTTTTGGGCAACGATAAATACCTTAAAATTTACTCTCGCGAGCAAAAATTCTTCGATAAGTTTGATGCCCTGCTCTTTACCAATTTGGTGCTTTCGGTATTGGTGTTCTGCTTTATAGGCATGCGCCATATTAAAGAACACTACCAACTTTCAATGGACGACATGTTTAAATTACTAGTAGGTATCGCGGTTTTTATTTTAATAAAAGTACTTGCCGAACGCCTTATTGGGAGCCTTTTTGAAATTGATAAATTAATTGACCAATACATTTTTCACAAAATAAGCTTTAAAAATTACCTAGGTCTTATTTTATTGCCCATAAATGCTTTATTGCTTTTTAGTTTCACACCAAATACATCATTAATTTACGGCATTATTATCTTACTGTTAATTTTAAATATTGTAGGATTAACAAGTTCTTTTAAAGAGCATCAAAGTTTAATAAAACACAACATATTTTATTTTATTTTATATCTTTGCGCTCTCGAAATTGCGCCTTATGTAATTTTATATAAGGTGTTTATCGATAAATAAAAGAAAAACTGCCCGCGCTTATGAAAGTGAAAACAATTTTAGTGTCTCAACCAGAACCAAAAGTTGAGAATTCGCCATATTTCGATTTACAGGAAAAACAACGCGTAAAAATTGATTTCAGACCATTTATCCACGTTGAAGGCGTACCCGCTAAAGAAGTAAGGCAACAAAAAGTAGATTTGAGCAAATACACGGCAATTATACTTACCAGTAGAAATGCCGTAGACCATTTTTTTAGAGTTGCTAAAGAGATGCGCTTTAAAGTACCAGATACCTTAAAGTACTTTTGCCAATCGGAAGCTGTTGCATACTACCTTCAAAAATACGTGGTATACAGAAAACGTAAAATTTATGTGGGCAAACGTACATTTGCCGAGCTTTCGCCGTTAATCAAAAAGTATAAAGACGAAAAGTTTCTGCTACCAAATACCGATAAGGTGAAGCCCGAAGTACCTAACACTTTAGATGCACTTGGTGTAGATTGGAAACAAGCTACTTTTTACAAAACGGTGGTTAGTGATTTGTCTGATTTGGAGAATGTGACCTACGATGTTTTAGTGTTCTTTAGCCCATCTGGAATTGAATCGTTATTTCAAAACTTCCCAGATTTTAAGCAAAACAACACCCGGATTGCTGTATTTGGAAACACGACCATAAAGGCTGTTGAGGAAAAAGGACTTCGAGTAGATATCGCTGCCCCAACCCCCGAAACACCATCAATGACCATGGCTTTGGAAAAGTACATTGAAAAGGTTAACAAAGGAAAATAAACAAACCAAACTTTTATAAAAAAATAGGGATGACTTAAGTTTAAGTCATCCCTATTTTCATTTGGCGCTGTGTGTAATTCGCACTGTATTTCTTCCCCGTTTTAAAACGCATAGCGCTGTGGGCCGCCACGCCTAATTTCCTCACTACAATGGGCTTCAAACTTTTTAAAGTTGTTTCTAAAAGCATTGGTTAATTTAAATGCCGTTGTGTAGTAAGCTTCATCGTCGTTCCAAGTAGCCCTTGGACTTAGTACGCTGGTTGGTACCCCCGGACAACTGCGAGGCTGTGCCACTCCAAAAACCGAATGTATATGGTAATCGTCGTAATTGTAAAGTCCTAAATCGCCATTTAAAACTGCGTTTATCATAGCTCGGGTGTATTTGAGTTCCATGCGTTTGCCAACGCCATAAGGTCCGCCAGTCCAACCGGTATTGACCAACCAAACATTTACACCGGCATCAATCATTTTTTTGCTCAACATTTCGGCATACTTCGAGGGGTGCAATGGCATAAAAGGCGCTCCAAAACAGGCCGAAAATGAAGGCACAGGCTCCACCACGCCTGCTTCGGTTCCTGCTACCTTAGCCGTATAGCCCGAAATAAAATGATAGGCCGCTTGGCTAGGTGTTAATTTTGAAATGGGCGGAATAACACCAAAAGCATCGGCCGTTAAAAAGAATATATTCTTTGGATTTTTACCGATGGAAGGAATTTTAATGTTTTCGATATGATGGATGGGGTAACTAACTCTCGTATTTTGGGTAATGGAGGTATCCGCAAAATCTACATTCCCGTCCTTATCTAAAATCACATTTTCGAGAATAGCCCCTTTTTTAATGGCAGCGTAAATTTCAGGTTCGTTATCTCTCGACAGATTGATGACTTTGGCATAGCATCCGCCTTCAAAATTAAACACCGAATTTTCAGAAGTCCACCCGTGTTCATCATCACCGATTAAACTGCGGTTCGGATCAGTTGAAAGCGTCGTTTTCCCAGTACCCGAAAGCCCAAAGAAAATTGCGGTATCCCCTTTTTTTCCAACATTCGCACTACAGTGCATGGGCAATGTGTTTTTTTCTACCGGAAGGATAAAATTCAACGCCGAAAAGATACCTTTTTTAATTTCGCCCGTGTAACCCGTTCCGCCAATAAGGGCTATTTTTTTTGTAAAGTTCAAAATCGCAAAATTATGCTGGCGTGTGCCATCTTCATCCGGATTGGCTCTAAAACCTGGCGCATTCACAACCGTCCACTCGGGCTCAAAACGTTTTATATCTTCCTCAACGGGACGCAAAAACATATTGTATGCAAACAGGTTGCTCCAAGGATATTCGTTAATAACACGAATATTCATTTTATAATTTTCATCGGCGCAAGCGTAACAATCGCGCACAAAAATCTCTTTGTTGGACAAATAATCTGTTACTTCTCTGTAAAGCGCATCGAAGGCATCCCCATCAAACGGAATATTAATGTTGCCCCACCAAATTTTATCTTCGGTTATTTTATCCTTTACAATAAACCGATCTTGCGGTGACCGCCCCGTAAACTCTCCTGTATTCACGGCCAACGCCCCAGAAGAAGCCTCAACACCTTGCCCCTTTTCTATAGTAATTTTGTGCAACTCATCGGGCGACAGTTGATATCTTACCGTTGCATTTTTAATACCGTAATTTTCTAATGAAACCGTTCGCTTTACCTTGGCTTTTTTTTCCATAGTATTCCAGATTATTTTCCGTTAAGTTAATATAATGTTTTAATTATTGGGGTTTATTCGCTTTTTCTGATTTTGATAACGTTCACCAATAACACTATCCACGCCGCTATTAAAAGGAGTCCGCCAATGGGTGTTACAAAGCCAATAGTTTTAAAATTGAATGCGGTTAAAACGTTTGTTGATAGCAAATAAATGGAGCCCGAAAATAAAATCACGCCCAGTAGCACCAAATTCGCCATTATATTTTTAGTTTTTTCAGAAATATTCGGAACCACAGCAACAAACAGCAAAAACAAAGCGTGGTACATTTGATACCTTACGCCAATTTCAAAACTGTTTTGCGACTCCACAGAAATCAACGCCTTTAAAGCATGGGCGCCAAAAGCCCCTAAAACGATACTTAATCCCCCCAAAGCAGAGGCCGTAATTAAAACTTTTTTACTCATTGTACATAAATAATTCTCAACAATTCCTTTTATTGATTATTAATTTCGTAAAAATAAATATTATTTTAGCAGATAACTAAAATAAATTGAATTTTATTAAAACGTTTGCTATGCGTCAAGTTTTGGTAATTGGTTCGGGAAAATCGACGTCTTATCTGTTAAAATATTTAATGGACAACGCCGAAATGGAGCAACTTTTTATTACCGTTGCCGATATAAGCCTGAAGCATGCCGAAACGCTCATCGCGAATCGTAGGCGAGCTACCACCCAAGTTTTGGATGTTTTTAACGCTACAGACCGAGCTAAGGCCATAAGTCAGGCCGATATTGTGATTTCAATGCTTCCGGCGCAATTTCATATTGAAGTGGCCAAAGATTGCATCCGCTTTGGAAAGCATATGGTCACCGCATCGTACATCAGCCCAGAAATGCAGGCTTTGGATGATGAAGCTAAAAGCAAAGGACTCTTTTTTATAAATGAAATTGGCGTAGATCCGGGCATTGATCACATGAGCGCCATGCAGGTTATTGACCGCATTCGAAATAAAGGCGGAAAAATGATTCTATTTGAATCGTTTACCGGCGGACTGATTGCTCCCGAAAGCGACAACAACCTCTGGAACTACAAATTCACCTGGAACCCCAGAAACGTGGTTACCGCTGGGCAAGGTGGGGTTGCCAAATTTTTACAGGAGGGCACCTATAAATACATTCCGTATCACCGACTCTTCCGTCGTACCGAGTTTTTGGATATTGAAGGTTTTGGCCGATTTGAAGCCTATGCCAACCGCGATTCCTTAAAATACCAAACGGTTTACGGGTTGGAAAATATAAAAACTTTGTATCGTGGTACCATGCGCCGTGTAGGTTTTAGTAGGGCTTGGAACATTTTTGTGGCTTTGGGCATGACCGACGACAGCTACACCATTGAAGACAGCGAGCACATGAGCTACCGCGACTTCGTTAATGCCTTTTTGCCCTACAGCCCTTCCGATTCCGTGGAACTGAAACTACGACACCAATTAAAAATAGACCAAGACGATATGGTTTGGGACAAACTTTTGGAACTCGACATCTTCAACCCCAACAAACGCGTGGACTTGAAAAACGCCACCCCGGCACAAATCCTTCAAAAAATATTGGAAGACAAATGGACGCTTTCTCCTAACGACAAAGACATGATTGTGATGTACCATAAATTTGGCTATGAATTGAATGGCAAAAACCACCAAATAGATGCCAATATGGTCGTTCTGGGCGAAAACCAAACCTATACCGCCATGGCAAAAACTGTTGGGCTTCCCGTTGCCATGGCCACCCTTGCTATTTTAAACGGCAAAATAAAGTCGACCGGTGTTCAGCGCCCCATCAACAAAGAAGTTTACCAGCCCATTTTAGTAGAACTACAAAACCACGGGATTGTTTTTAACGAAAAAGAAGTGCCTTATTTTGGGTATAATCCGTTGCATCAATAAGTTTTATGGCGTTACCCAAGGGTCGGGCTATCCGCTTCAAGTCCTCGCTCATACTTCGCTCTGGGCTTTCCACTACTATCCCTAACGCAATATTTGATTTCAAATTAAAACCAAATGACTATTTTTATGTTTTAAATTGAAACAGCAGCTATGCCCAAAAAACAAAAAACCATCACTATTGATGGTATCGACAAAAAAATACTCCGCGCCCTGATGCAAGACGCCCGAACCCCTATTTTGGAAATTGCCCGCAATGTGGGCATATCGGGAGCGGCCATTCACCAACGCTTACGAAAACTGGAAAAGGCGAAACTGATTTCGGGTTCAAAATTTATTATCAATCCCGAAGTTTTAGGGTACTCTACCATGGCTTTTATCGGTGTTTATTTGGATAAAACAGCCAATACCACAGATGTTGTCCGTGCCTTAAAACGCATTCCTGAAGTTTTGGAATGCCACTACACCACAGGGCATTACAGTCTGTTTATAAAGCTACTCAGCTTAAACAACACCCATTTGATGCATTTACTGCACGAAAAAATTCAAAGTATTTCTGGAGTGCAACGCACCGAATCGCTTATTTCTTTAGGCCAGGTGATTGATAGGCAGATACATATTTAACTTAATCAGTGTTTAACTTTCTATGCATTACTTCGAGTAAAATTCTGCTAGAATTTTGTACTTCGGCTACGTTCGACAGGGCTATCGAGAAGTACATTTTTTGGTCATAAATTTTCTTGTTTTCGATACAAATTCCACTCATTTCCAATCGTGAAATTCACTCGAACTGACGAAAATCAACGGTTCATTATTTACCTTATTAAAACAGAAAACCCGAGCATTGCTACTCGGGTTTCTTTTATTTATGAGATGCTGAATCAAGGCTTCGCTTCGACTACGCTCAGCGACCTCGGCTGTGCTCAGCCTGACAATTCAGCAAAATATTTTGGACGTTACTTCATCTTCAATAACCAGTTACGTACATCCACTTCTTTTTTAATGATATCGCGTAAATCGTCAATCTTTACTCGTTCTTGTTCCATGGTATCCCTGTGGCGGATAGTCACGCTATTATCTTCCAAAGTATCATGGTCAACCGTGATACAGAACGGTGTTCCGTTGGCATCTTGCCTTCTGTAACGTCTTCCAACGGCATCTTTTTCATCGTAAATGATGTTGAAATCCCATTTTAGGTCTTCCACAATTTGTCGAGCCACTTCTGGCAATCCGTCCTTTTTTACCAATGGTAAAACAGCCGCTTTTACCGGTGCTAGAACACTTGGCAATTTTAATACGGTTCGGGTTGTACCATTTTCTAATTCTTCTTCTTGTAACGAATTAGAGAATACCGCCAAGAACATTCTGTCTAAACCAATAGACGTTTCCAATACGTACGGTACATAGCTTTTATTTTCCTCAGGGTCGAAATATTGTAATTTTTTACCGGAGTATTTTTCGTGCTGACTCAAATCGAAATCGGTTCGCGAGTGGATACCTTCCAATTCTTTAAATCCGAATGGGAACTTAAACTCGATATCGGCAGCGGCATCAGCATAATGTGCTAATTTTTCGTGGTCATGGAATCGGTAATTATCCTCACCCATTCCCAAACTCAAGTGCCATTTTAATCGGGTTTCCTTCCAATGCTCGTACCATTCCTGTTGTGTGCCCGGCTTGATGAAAAACTGCATTTCCATCTGTTCGAACTCACGCATACGGAAAATAAACTGACGCGCCACAATCTCGTTCCTAAATGCCTTTCCGGTTTGTGCAATTCCGAACGGAATCTTTAATCGGCTGGTTTTTTGAACATTCAAAAAGTTCACAAAAATGCCCTGTGCCGTTTCTGGGCGCAAGTACAAATCCATGGCATTTTCTGCTGAAGCCCCCAATTTGGTACCGAACATTAAATTGAACTGCTTAACATCTGTCCAATTTTTACTTCCTGTTAGTGGATCGGCAATTTCCAATTCTTCAATCAATGATTTTACATCAGCCAAATCTTCGTTTTCCAACGATTTTGCCATCCGCGAAAGCGTGGTATTTATTTTTTCCTGATAGCCCAACACCCGTTGGTTCGTGCTAACAAATTCTTCTTTATTAAAAGCGTCTCCAAAACGCTTTTCGGCCTTAGCGACTTCCTTGTCGATTTTGGCTTCAATTTTAGCACAATAATCTTCAATCAATACATCGGCACGGTAGCGCTTTTTGGAATCTTTATTATCAATTAACGGATCGTTAAAGGCATCAACGTGCCCAGAAGCTTTCCATGTAGTGGGATGCATAAAAATAGCAGCATCAATGCCCACTATATTTTCATTCATCTGCACCATGGCGCGCCACCAGTAATCGCGGATGTTTTTCTTTAATTCTGCACCGTTTTGTGCGTAGTCGTAAACTGCACTTAATCCGTCGTAGATTTCGCTACTCTGGAATACGTAACCATACTCCTTTGCGTGAGAGATTACTTTTTTAAATTGATCGTCTTGATTTGCCATAGCTGCAAAAATAATAAACCGCTTTAAACTAATGCATTTTTAATGAAAAATTAGTGGAGGATTATTTTAGCCACAAATGCACGAATGCTATTCTGCACATGGCATATTTATAGATTAGCCAAAAGCAAATATTCCAAAATCAAATAAATTCAGTAAATTAAGCATTGAAAACAATTCGTGGATTCGTGGCTAATTTAAGATTTACCCAACGTCATTGCACATGCTAAACCCCATCATCAATTTATTCTTCCCAAAAGTATGTGTGGCATGCAATAATTTATTGGGCGACAACGAACATACTATTTGTATGGATTGCCGGCATGATTTGCCTGTAACCAACTTTCATTTTGATGATAGCGATGTAGTTAAAAAAGTACTGTACGGCCGTGCGAATATTGAAAACGGTACAGCATTATTTCGATTTGAAAAGAAAGGCAAAGTACAGCAACTTATTCATAATTTAAAATATCGTGGCCATGAAAACATCGGCTATTTCTTGGGAAATTGGTTGGGCGGCGAACTAAAAACGGTTGAAGCATACCAGCAGATTGATGCCGTAATCCCCGTACCCATGCACCCTAAAAAACAAAAAAAGCGAGGCTACAACCAAGTGACCAAATTTGGACAACAAATTGCCGAAGCCCTAAATGCCGAATACAAAGACGATGTTTTGGTTAAAATCACCAACACCCAATCGCAAACCATAAAAAGCCGTTTTTCGCGCTGGGACAGCAGCAACGAATTATTTGCAATTAATAATCCTAACAGCATTAAAGGCATGCACATTCTTTTGGTTGACGACCTCATTACAACCGGAGCAACGCTCGAGGCTTGCATTAATGTTTTAAACCAATCTGAAAACGTAAAAATTAGCATCGCCACCATGGCAATAGCGTAAACGAACTCACGTTATATGTTGAAAAATGTTTAGGTTTCTTCTGTAAGAACGAAATTTTGTTCAAAAAAATGCAAAATTTCATTTCTCTTTAGTAACCGCTTCGCTAGCACATAAATTATTTCATTCTGTTTTTTTTTGTGAATTTCAGAACGAAAAAATTCATGTACTTTTGTTAAAAATTTTTAAACTGTTGATGAGCAAGTCGTTTTTAAACTTTGTTTTGGCCATTTTCATTGGTCTTATTTTAGCCAATTGCGCCAATCGAGGCCGCCCCGAAGGCGGACCAAAAGACATTACGCCACCTAAAATAATAAAGTCGATTCCAGAAAACTACTCCACCAATTTTAAAGGCGATGAAATTGAAATTTATTTCGATGAATTTATCAAAATAAAAGATCTGCAAAAACAGCTCATTATTTCACCACCAATGAACACCCAACCCAATGTGACCCCTTTGGGCGGTGCGAGCAAGTATATCACCATAAAAATTTACGATACACTGCAGCCCAACACTACTTATGCGTTTAACTTCGGGAACAGCATTACTGACAACAACGAGGGCAACCCGTATCCGTACTACCGCTATGTGTTTTCAACCGGCGATTATATCGATTCGCTAACCGTAAAAGGCAACATTGTCGATGCCCTTTTAAAACAGCCCGAAACCTTTGTTAATGTGGCGCTTTACGAGGTCGATTCTACGTATTCCGATTCCATTGTTTACAAAGAAAAACCTAAGTACATTACCAACACGCTTGACAGTTTAACAACGTTCACCATTGAAAACATAAAACCCGGAAAATATAAACTTATCGCACTGAAAGACAACAACGGCGATAACAAATTCCAACAAAAGGTGGATCAAATTGCATTTCATGAAGGATTTATTGAAGTACCTACCGACACTTCGTACACCCTAAAATTATTCAAGGAAAATTTAGATTTTAGGGCGACACGCCCTAGATTGATTTCGGGTGAAAAAATTGCTTTCGGTTTCGAAGGCAGTTATGAAAACATGCATATTGATATCCTTTCGGAAACGCCACCAGAGTTTGAATACCGCATTACCAAAGATGAAAAAACAGATTCATTGATGTACTGGTACAAACCTCGTTTGGAAGTCGATTCACTTAATTTTTTAGTGTCGCACCCCGCTCTTGAAAAAGAATTCACTGTACGCATTAGCGAACAAAAACGGGATTCGTTAACCATTAAAGCCCTGCCCTTTGGTTCCATCAGTATTGAAGAAGATTTAAAAATAATCGGCACAACGCCTTTTGTTGAATTTAACGCTTCAAAAATCACGCTTTTAGACAAAGATTCAACAGCGGTAAATTTCGAAACGCGTTTCGACACCATCAACAATACTTATACCTTCCAGTTTAACAAAACCGAAGACAACAGTTATAAAATGCAAATTCTTCCGGAAGCCTTTACTGGATTCTTCGGAAACAAAAACGACACCATCAACGTCTCCTTAAACACCAAAAAGGCTTCATCGTTTGGGTACGTGCGGTTCACCTTGGCCAACGCCCCGACATACCCGCTTATCATCCAATTGACCGACAACCAAGGCAAGGTAAAAGTAGAAGGATACACACAAGAGCAAGATATGGTCGATTTTTTAAATTTAGAACCAGGCACCTATTCCATAAGGGTGGTGCACGATGTTAATGGCAATCAGCTTTTCGATACGGGAAGTTTCCTAAATAAAATTCAACCAGAAAAAGTGAGTCATTTTCAGGATATTGAAATTCGCGCCGATTGGGGAATTCAGGAAACCTTGACTTTTAACTGATACTGAACGTATCGCGGTCGTTTAAGAATTTGAATTTATTGCGATAGGCTTCAACATGCCTTTTTTCTAAGGTAACTATTTCTATTTGTTCCTTACCAGATTGAAAATTAGCGATGGAATTCCCCAACACATCATAAGCGCCCGAATGCCCCACATACTCTATATTTATGCCATCAACGCCCACTCGGTTTACACCAATGCAGTAACTCATATTTTCAATGGCACGGGCTTTTAATAGGATATCCCAAGCTGAAATTCTAGGTTTTGGCCAATTCGCTACATAAATCAACACATCGTAATCTTCAACATTTCTGGCCCAAACGGGAAAACGCAAATCGTAACATACCTGCGGGCAAATTTTCCAGCCTTTGCAATCAATAATCACTTTTTCTGTTCCGGCAGTGTAGGTTTTGTGTTCGTTCGCCAAAGTAAAGGTGTGGCGTTTGTTGTAGCTTGAAATATTTCCAGAGGGCTCGACAAACAAAAAACGGTTATAAAACTTATCATTCTCTATAATCACAAGGCTTCCCGAGATGGCAGCGTTCTTCTTAGTCGCCATTTGTTTCATCCAATTAACCGTTTCGCCCTGCATCGTCTCGGCTACTTTTTCGGCATTCATGGTAAAACCTGTGGCGAACATTTCGGGCAACACTACCACATCTACAGGACTGGAAATATCCTCTATTTTTTTGGTGAAGTTCTTCCGGTTTGCTTCGGGGTTTTCCCAAACCAAATCGGACTGCACTAATGCGATATTAAGCTGATTTTGCAAAACTTTTAATTTATAGTTTTCTTTTGGCTTTGGCGGTTTGTTCTTTCAACTTTTCTATTTTCGAAAGCCATTTTTGTTCGTCTTGAGGTGACAATTTACCTTTCTTTTTTAACTTTTCATACTTTTGCTGGGCACTTTCGTATTTCCCCGTTAATTTTTCATAATTGGAGTGCGCCTTCTCTTTTTGCTTTAACGCTTTTTCAGCCTTCTTTTGTTTCTTTTCAGCAGCTTTTTGTTTTTTCTCTGCTTTTTTTAACGCCTTTTCTTTTTCATTGGCTGCTTCAATTGCTTCTACCTTTTTATTCAAAGCCTTTTTTACTTCCAACCGTTCTTCTAAACTTAATTTATTCGTTACATCAACACCATCTTTTAAAACGGCTTCGCCTTTCACGGTATAGATTACGCCGTTTAAGGTAACTTCTTGAGCTTGAAGCATCAAACCCAAACAAAAAAACAGAGTAACAACTAAAAATCTCATAATCTTCTTTTTAAAATTCAACTTACTATTTAGACCCACAATTTAAGGTTTGTCACGCCATTAACGCGCTTTTAACATTATAGCCTGCACAATATTTCGGCAGCTTGTTTTAGGGTATCTTCGGTTTTAGCAAAACAAAAACGCAGCACTTTATGGTCTATATTATCGATATTGAATACCGACATAGGTATTGAAGCCACACCATTTTCAACCGTTAATCGCTTTGCGAAATCCACATCGTTTTCTTGGGTGATTTGGGAGTAATCCAAAACTTGAAAATACGAACCTTTGGCTGGGGTAAACCTAAACCTTGAATCCTTCATTAAATTTAAGAATAAATCACGCTTTTTTTGGTAAAACTCGGGCAATTTCAGGTAATGCTCGGGGGTTCGCATATAATCGGCAATACCTTTTTGCGTGGGGTGGTGGATGCAGAACACCGCAAATTGATGTACTTTTAAAAACTCGTCCATCAGTGATTTTGGCGCACAGCAATAGCCCACACGCCACCCCGTATTGTGGAAAGTTTTACAAAACGACGACACCACAAAACTCCTTGCTTTTAAATCGGAAAACAAACAAGCACTTTGGTGTTTTCCGCCATCGTAAATCATGTGTTCGTAAACCTCATCACTCAAAACTATAATATTCGTGTTTTTAGTGATTTCCTGCAGTTGAAGCATATCTTGCTTCGAAAAAACGCTACCGGAGGGGTTGTGAGGCGTATTAACAATAATCATTTTGGTGCGGCTGCTAATTTTAGCTTTTACCGTTTCCCAACCTACTTTATATCCATTTGAAGCTTTGAGCTGAACAGGGACAGGAATACCTCCATTTAATTGAACGTTAGGTTCATAACTATCATAAGCTGGTTTAAAAACAACCACCTCATCATTGGGTTTTATAAAAGTTGAAATGATAGTAAAAATAGCCTGTGTGGCCCCAGCAGTCACAACAATTTCGGTTTCTGGATGATAGCTTTCTCCATAAACCAATTCATATTTTTTTGAAATAGCATTTCGGAGTTCCAAATGGCCACGCATGGGCGCATATTGATTGTAGCCCGAATTCATAGCCTTGCCGACTAAATCAATTAGTTTTTGGTCGCTTTTAAAATTAGGGAAGCCCTGCGACAAATTAATGGCATTGTGTTTTGCCGCCAAGGCACTCATCACCGAAAAAATGGTGGTGCCAACATGGGGAAGTTTAGATGAATGTTGCATGCTTAAAACTACACAATTTTCATCTTTATGCAATAAAAAAGGTAACTCAGAAAATCTAAACTTTACTGGTTACGAATTAATTTTCTGAATCGTTTTTGTCATTTAAGGTCTGTTCTATTTTTTGCTGACTTAAACGTTTTGCCTTTTGGAAGTTTTCTATATTGTCTTGAAGCGCATTTTCAATGGAATTTTTTGAATTGTTATAACGGTTTTCCATGGTTTGGATATACGCCAAAGCCTTAACACTTTTTGAAAAGTCGGCCTTTTCCTTGGTTTCCGCATCATTGAACACTGTTTTTTCTTCGACGACTTCTTGCTGAAAATCTTCATCATACAGTTCCATCGATTCCTTTTCAAACCTTCTAAAGTCTGAGTCAGATTTGAAGACTTTTATAACATACATCATCACAAGACCAATAAAAAAACACCACAACCAAACCATAGACCCCTGACATTAAATGATTTATGATTCAAAAATAATACTAAACCTATAAAAAC
The DNA here is from genome assembly GCA_040429635.1 of Tamlana crocina. Lineage (NCBI taxonomy): Bacteria > Pseudomonadati > Bacteroidota > Flavobacteriia > Flavobacteriales > Flavobacteriaceae > Tamlana > Tamlana crocina. The sequence continues at coordinate 3,706,061 of CP158972.1, forward strand.
AGGCTTTTCCTTCGATTAGTAAGTATTATCTGTAGACGAATGGAAACAAACTTAAGATAAGCTAATTCATACAATTTTCATTTTCTGTAATAAAAATGACGCATTCATGTTTTTGCAAACGCCCTTTTTTAGAACGTAATCGAAATGAAGTTCGTCGTTGATGATTTCGGCATCAAAATAATAGTTTTTCACCGCTTGCAATTCCTCTTCAATTTCACATAAACTTAAATCGTGTGTGGCAATGATTCCCGTCGCTTTTGAAGCCACCAGTTTTTCAACAAACTTTCGCGACCCAATAGCTTTATCGGTGCTGTTCGTTCCCTTTAAAATTTCATCCAATACTATAAAGTAGGACTCATTCTTCAATGCATCAACAATATATTTTAATCGGGTAAGTTCTGAAAAGAAATATGAACTTTCATCGGTAAGCGAATCGGTGGTCCGCATGCTGGTAATCAATTTTACTGGCGAATATCGACTGGACTCGGCACAAACAGGCAAACCAACGTTACCCATTACAATATGCAACGACACCGTGCGCAAGAAGGTACTTTTTCCAGCCATATTGGCTCCGGTTACTATAAAAAACTGCTCATTATTAATGGTTAAATCGCTATCGATTCGCTTTTCTTTTTTCAATAGTGGATGCCCCAAACCTTTGGCATCCATAGTGGTTGCATTATTGGTTATTTCAGGAAATACGAATTCGGGATGATTAAAAGCAAAATTGCCCAACGAATTGTAAGCATCAAAAAAAGCGACCACTTCAAACCAATCGCCCAACTTGTCACCATACCGAGTTATCCATTTTTCGATACGATAACTATTTTTCAAATCGGTTAAAAACCAACCATTACCAAAAATGGCTCCAATAAAATTGTTTCTGTTATCTAACGCATCTAAAGCCCTTGAAAAACGTTTAAAAATAAGCGAAGCTTTTTCATCTTTCAATTGGATTTGCTGCTGCTTTTCTTTCAATAATGCCGAAGAAAAAGAAGCATTTTCAATTAAATATAACAATGAAGCATATTGACGAAAGGTATCCCGAATTTTATCGGTATTTGATGCTAAAACATTAATCTTTTTTAAATATGTCCCAGTAATGGCCAAGCCCAAAACCAACCAATAACCTATAATACCGAGGTTATTCAAAACTCCGAAAACAGCCAAACCGAATAGCAGCACTGTACCCAAGCCGAACGCCAGGGGCAACCATCGCATAACTTTTGGCAAAAACGATTGATGTTTTTTAAACCAAGTAGTAATCTGGCTGGCAGGGGTTTCCACTCGAACCAAACTAGAGGTGGCCGCATACTTTTGTCGCCATTCCGGATTTGTGCTTAATTCTTTTATAGCCTCTTGTCTTGCTACAATTTCGTTGGTATTGTTGGCTTTTAATTCATCGGCTAATCTTTTAGCTCCTTCGGCACTTGTTGTGCGGTTTATATATTGAAAGAACGAGCCGCGCCCAAATAAATCGATATCCAAACTGTAAAAATGGTTGGTATCCTGGAACTGTAAACCTTGCTCCCTATCGTAAAAATGCCCCGATGCAATGTTTAGTTCCGTTTCGTTAATATCTACCAAAGCTTTGTTGAGCGCCCTTAGTCTTTTAACGTCGGTGTGTTTTGAAAGAAGAAAAACAAAACCGGCACCACCTAAAACAGCAATAGCCAAAGCTACTTGCCAAGTATTGAAAAACCCATAAATGCCCACCGCGGTTAGAACAAAAACCAACAAACGCAAAGTACTCAACAGCACCATCTTTTTCTGGTATTTTTTTACTTGCAATTGATAGGTTTGCGAATGGGTTTTATAATATTCTGAAGGATTATTCATTTTAGTTTTCTATTTTTTGAACCAGAAGTGTTTCATTTTCCAAATAAACGAAAAAAGCCCTGAAAAACTCAGGGCTCTTTTGGTATTGTAAAAATTAGGGATTTAATTCACTACTATTTTTTTGGTCAGCACCTCGTTATTGGCCGTTCTTAAACAAACCACATAAGCACCAGCAGCTAAACTATTCAATCGAACGCCCATTTCCAATTGGGCATTGGATACACCACTCAAATCTTGTACGCTTTGGCCACGCATGTTCACCACGGTAAAATGGGTAACCTCGCTATCCATATTTTTCGCATAAAACGTTTTGGCTGGGTTTTGGTAATAAGTACGGTTTTTTGTTCCATCGGCCTCTTCTGCACTTAACATTTGCTGTTCGCTCCGGAAAACGATTGACAGCCTGTTTTTGAACACCCCGGCTTCTGAACCGAACTGACACGCCTCGCCTTTTGTAAGATTGAAATACTCGCCGGTTAGGTTGTCGTGCAGATAAATTCTTTGACTTTCTTTGATATTTTCCTTCTCGGAAATCATAATTTCGAAAGTGTTATCGCCCGAAGATTTCAAGTTTAAAGGCACTACTTTTTCATCGGTAATTTCGCCATAGGCCTGCATAATCATATTTTTTCCTTCCAATGATAAATTCAGGTCGTTGTTGTTGGTCTCCGTACTCTTGGCATCGTAGCCATAGTCGAAGCCATCAGTGGTATAATCGCTGAAGCCCATCAACAGTTCCCTTCTCGTTTTGGGACCTGTTACCGAATTGAATTCCAAACGGATTTTCTGCATTGTATCTCTTGAAGCCTTTTCTTTTGGATTTTTTCCGTTGGAAGACTTTGAGAACGTAGAACCATTATCGTAAGTACCATCGGCATCGGCTTCCTTAATGAAAACACGCTGCCCGTTGTTGAATTCCACTTGCCCATCGGCCACAATTTCGGCCAAGAAGCCCTGACCGACAGAAAGGTAGCGCGAAGGCACGATAGTACCATCCTGAGAGCCGTTATGGTCTCCGTAAAACCCAACAAATTGATAGGCACGGCAAGACCCCAACTTGTTCACTTGGGCATAACCACCTTGGTATTCGTTTAGGTAATGCGAATTGCCAGCCCAATGTTGCCAAAGCTGTAGCGTGCCGTCTATCACGCCCGCATTGTCGTCGATGAACTTATGGATGTCGATTGCCGAGGCGTAGGGGTTGCCCAAAAGGTATTCCGTCTTGGACTGGTTGGGCACGGAGCCCGCTCCGCCCTTGTCCGTTACATCCAACAAAATGGTGCCGTTATTTGGTTTTCCCTCAAAAATATATTGTTGTTCCGCTCCGGCATTCCCGGTCCCTTTTTGGGTATAGCCCACGCCCGGGCTTAATGATGTGGATGGCGAAATTTGCGCCCAGTCCCAATAAGTCAATCCGTTTATAAATGTGTAGATCCATTGGGTACTGATCTTACCGTTGCCCGTTTGCCCTGAAGTAAACAAACAGTTTGAACCAGCTTCATCTTTAAGCATATTTAAACTAAAAGTTGTATTGTTGGCATTGTTACCCGTATTATTGTCTGATAGGGTTGAAACACTCGTAAAACCAACCGGAGAGCCCCAATAGTTGTACCTATACGGATTGGATTGGCCTTCTTGCCTTCTTAAAATCTTGCCTTCGGCCGATGTTACCAAATCACTGTTTTCTGTCTGCAGCAGTTGGGAATCGTCCATTAAATCCAAAGTACCGTTCAGTTCAAAATACCAACTGTTTTCAATCAAATTATCTCCGTTTACCGTTAAGGTTTTGTTCGAATCTATTATCAAGCCCAAATGGTTATGCGAATTAGTAGTACTAACATTATTAGAGATTTGGATAATGCTCCAATCTTTATTATCTGAAGCATTTTCGATATCCCATACATCGCCGTGCAACCAAGTGGATTCGGTGCACCAACACCCATCAGCTACCGTTTTATAGGGCATAGGCGCCGTTTGTGGCTGTACCGTGGTGATGTTGTGCAGACGAGCAGACAGGCCGTTGCCCGAAAAATCGGTGGTCGTTAGGTTCACGATATCCGTCATCGGGTAATAGGCCTTTAAATTTGACCATGGGATTACCGCCGATGTGGCCGAATCGGATACCGGTTTGGGAATGGTACTGCCCTGCACCGTGCCCGAATTATTGTTTATCTCTTGGTAGACCGTCTTGCGCAACTGGTCCTCGGTCAACGCCACGTCAAATACGCGCACCTCGTCTATCGCTCCGTGGAACGGCAGGGCGTGGTCCAGTGCCCTGGACCCTATGGTAAAGCTATCGCCCGAGGCATAGATCCCACCCGAGAGCGAACCGTCGTTGCTCGAACCGTGGAGCGCGCCGTTCACGTAGGCCCTGAGCTTCGCCGAGGCCGAGGCGCTGTCGTAAACCAGGGCCACGTGCACCCAGACGTCACGGTCGAACTTAGCCGTTGGCGTGATCGCCGCATCGTTCAACTTGAACCAAAGCTGCCTAGAGCTGTGCGCCTGGATGTGCAGGTTCCCGAAGTTAACCACATAGCCCGAGCTCGAAAAGCCAGCGTCCAGCTTTATCCACGCCATTACCGTCGCTGCGGTAAGCCCGCCAAGGTCCAGGTCGCTGTCCAGGTAGTCGTCCACACCGTCGAAATCGATCGTCGCGGACGATGGCGGGTTCACGTCGAATAGGTCTCGGTAGTCCAAATCACCGCCAGCGAACAAATCACCGTCCGCATCGGGTAAGATCGATAGGTCGCTGGGGTTATCAATCTCATCATTTGGGTCATTTGGATCATAAGGGGTCGAGCCCTCAAAAAGAATATCCAAACCATCGTTATCGGTGTCTGAAAACACTATGATTTCATCTGCCATACCATTTTCTTCGATATCTAATAAACCATCATCATCGCTATCTAAATCAAGAAAATCCGGCATTAAATCCCAATCTGTAAAGACAACATCTATCCCACTACCATAAACAACATCTATTCCTGTAGAAGCTACAACTCCAGATGGCGCAATATACCCTAAGGTAGTTTGCCCTTCAACGTTATCAGGAATACCGTCATTATCACTATCAATATCTAAATGATTATAAACCCCGTCATTGTCAAAATCTTCACCCGTTACTATGGTTAAAGAATTGGCGTTGAAATCTAAAAATTCACATTGTGTGAACGACATAGCATACTGCCTTGTTGAAGAACCAGAAGATGTTTTTATAGCTTGCATTCTCATGGTAAACGAATTTCCTATAAACTGGTAATACGCTCTTAACCAAGACAATGTAGAAAACCCGTTTACCGTGGTATCTCCAGAAGTCATTTCAATATTATTCGAACCTAAATCCGTAACGGTTAAATCTGAAGGGTTATCAATACCATAAGCCGCGGGATTATAATAAATAACCGACTCCAACAAACTTGAAGTACCGTCGCAATCCCAAGTAATACCATTCACCCTAAAAATATTTGTAGAAGGCGTTGCGGTACCTGAATCTACTATGGTAAATTTAAAAGTAGCCCCTGGAGTTCCCGTTCCGGCGAAAGTCAGTGTAGTTTGTAAATAGGGCACATTACCCGTAGTATCATCATCAATATTAGCAATGGTTGTATTGGTAAGTTCTGTAATTTCCATAAGAACATCATACCCTGTAATAGTGTTTCCAAACCTATACACGGCACCAACAGCCCCTTCTGCTCCTGTACTTACAGAACTATCATAGTATCCGTTTTCAAAATTTAAAGGTGGGAGTGTGCATTCAAATCTATTTTCCCCTAAGTTTTCAATGGCATCGGGTATGCCATCACCATCGTCATCGTAATCCAAGTAATCTCCAACACCATCCTGATCTAAATCAGGAATGTTGTTACAGGTGGAATCTCCTCCCGACACATCGAAGTAAATGATTTGGCCAGAAGTTGTTGCTCCAGCCCCATTGTCGTTGACCACTTGCACACCATCTACCTCTACTTTTACGCTTCCGCCGTCCCAACCGTTGTTGGCGACATCGTATAATTTAACGTAATAATTTGTACCATTAGGAACACATCCTAAATCGTACTTTACGCTATACCGATCTGTAGAAGTAACTTGACTTGAAGTGTAACACTGCGAATCGTCGCAAAGGGTAAGTAATAAATCGTTAGCCGTATTATAAATTTCAACTTTATGTTCGTAAGACTGTTTAGGCCATTTAACCCTCACCTTTATCGGTGAATGTTGGGCACTGCCTAAATTAAAAACAAGGCATACCACGAGTAGGTGAAAAAATAATTTTGTTTTCATAATTAATAGATTTGGGAACCTAAAAACAACTAATATTCAATCCGTTACACTATTTATTCGCTAAAAGCATTATATTCTCTTTTTTCGTCAACTCAAAATAGATGAAACGTTATTTTTACCGTTAATTAATTACAATTTTTTTAGTGAGCACCTCATTGGTTTCCGTTCTTAAACACACCACATAAGCCCCTGTAGTCATATTGCTGAAGCTAATGCCTCGATCTAGCTCTGCTGTGCTTACATTACTCATTTCAAGCACATTTTGCCCGCGCATATTTATCAATGCAAAATGTTTCACCGTACCATTCAACTTTTTAGCATAAAAGGTTTTACTGCTGTTTTGATAATAAATAAAACTTTCTGGTGTCATAGCCTCTTCGGTACTTAATGATTGCTGCTCATCTTGGAACACAATATCAAACCTACTGTTAAATCTTCCTGGTTCTGAGCTAAACTGATAAGTTCCATCTTGCGAAAGGTCGAAATACTCACCGGTTAAATTATCTTTTATGTAAATAGCTTGATTTTCTGGGATATTTATTTTTTCGGATATTTTAATTTCGAAACTGTTTTTACCCGACGATTTAAAATTAAGCGGAATGACTTTGTCGTCCGTAATTGGGCTATAAGCCTGCATGATCATACCTTTTCCTTCAAGAGCTAAATTAAGGTCGTTGTTGTTTGATTCTGTACACTTGGCGTCGTAACCATAATCAAAATCATCTTTGGTATAATTGCTAAATCCAAGCAAAAGCTCTCTTCTGGTTTTTGGACCTGTTGCTGAATTGAATTCCAAACGGATTTTCTGCATCTCACTTTTCTCAATTTTTTCTTTTGAAGATTTGCTGGCTTTGGTAGACTTCGAAAAGATAGACCCTTGATTGTAAGTTCCGTTCGCATCTACTTCTTTTATAAATACCCGCTGACCGTTATTGAACTCTACTTGGCCATCTGCAACGACTTCAACAACAAACCCCTGCCCTACAGCAATGTAACGGGTAGGCACAATGGCTCCGAATTTGGAATTATCTACACCACCTTCTATGCCAACAAATTGGTAAGCCCTACAACCGCCAAGCTTATTGACTTGAGCATATCCGCCTTGGTACTCATTTAAATAATGTGAGTTTCCTGCCCACTGTTGCCACAAATAAATGGTTCCATCTATTACACCCGCGTTATCATCTATAAACTGATGAAGATCTAAAGCCGAAGCATAAGGATTCCCTACCAAATATTCGGTTTTTGTTTTGTTGGGCACAGAACCGGCACCGCCCTTATCTACAACATCAATCAAAACAGTACCATTATTGGGTTTACCTTCAAAAATATATTGTTGCTCGTTGCCGGGACTACCTGTTCCTTTTTGGGTATAACCCACTCCTGGGCTTAATGGCGAAGTGGGAGATACAGCTTTCCAGTCCCAATAGGTCACACCATTTTTAAAAGTATATAACCAAGCCGTACTTATACTTCCATTACCTGAATGTCCTGAAGTAAAAGGCAAGTTGAAACCTGATTCGTCCTTTAGCATATTCAATTTATAGGATGTGTTATTGAGGTTATTAATAGAGGCATTATCATCTGTAAGTGAGGTAGCGGCCATTGCACCAATTGGTGCAGACCAGTAATTGTACCAAAACGGACTTGAAGCACCCTCTTGCCTCCTAAGCAATTTACCCGTTGCCGATGTTACCAAGTTGCTATTTATGGTTTGGATAAGCTGCGAATCTTCCATTAAATCTAAAGTTCCGTTGAGCTCAAAATACCATTCGTTCTTTACCTGCCGTGTTCCGTTTACCGTTAAGGTTTTACCGGAATCAATGAAAAGCCCCATGGTATTGATATCGTGATCAATGGCAATGTTGTTTTTTATTTGAACAATTCCCCATTCATTATCATCTCCTAAATTTGAAATATTCCAAACATCGCCATGAAGCCAAGTAGAGCTTGAGGCCCATGGTCCATCAGCGCTTGTTACATAAGGCAGTGGTGCTGTTTGTTCTTGAACTGAAGCACTATTATTTTTTGAATACCCGTTGATATTATTACTTGAAAAATCGGCAGCGGCATTGTTAGCCATCGGGTAGTATCCCTTTAAGTTCGCCCAAAGCAAATTATCTGAAATATTTGAAGCGATTAATTTTCCACGAATCCCTGTTCCGCTTTGAACAATTTCCTGGTTCATCATTTGCCTTATCTGTTGTTTGCTAAGAGCCACATTCCAAATACGGACTTCATCTATATACCCATCAAAACAATACTTGGGTGTATTTGGTGTACTGCTATCATAACTAGCTCCTAATAAAAAACTGTAACTATTATTTGAAGGCGCTGAGGCACTTACACTTGTAGCCACCAACACGCCATCAACGTATAGAGACACCGTATTTCTTGTGTATGTTGCTGCTACGTGGTACCATTTATTATTCTCAATTTGGTTTGTCGAGGTAATAGTTAATACCGGTATGCCTGAATTATTATACCATATCAAACTAGGATACCCATTTTCCAATGTGAAATGATAGCCCCTAAGCGCCCCCAATGCAACATCACCTTTAGACATAATTGTTGCCTTGGCACTTGTAGACTTTTGTAGCACCCAAGCTTCTAGGGAAAAACTACGAGATAAATCGTGATTATCACCAAAATCAACATAATAGTCTGTTCCATTGAAATCAACAAAAGTGTTCTCAACACATAGTGAGAACGTACCCGTATTACCCGGATAAGCATCTACAGAAACATAATAAGTTGCTCCTGGAGTTAAATTAAAACCAGAAACTACCACATCATCATTGTTGGATGCATACCTTTTACTATCCACTTCAACCGTTCCGCCATCTTCCCACATGGCCACTTGGGTTCTTCGTTGGGTTCCTTTGGTTCCATCAACATCAACGGTAATGCTAATTTGTCCTGTTTCTGGCGCCGTAAACTTAAACCAACGGTTATATTTCGGCCCATTATTGTTCCAACTGGAGCCCGCCACCTTATCGGGTGTCGCTCCTGTGGTGTCGTAAATAGCATCGTCCGAACAAGAGTTTATAAGGTTTGTGATGTCGATGGCACCTTCGTAAAAATCATAGCTTATCCTATCTTTTACGCATAGGGTGAACGACCCATCGTAACTGGAGTTATAAACATCAACCGAAACGTAGTATACCTCACCGGGCGTTAGTGATGTATAACCCAAAATAACATCATCAGTATTAGAAACATACCTATTACTACTCAGTTCGGTGAGTCCGTCGGTTTCCCAAAGGGCTATTTGGGTGGTTTTCTGGGTACCTTTTTCTGCGCCCACATCAACGGTTACTTCAATTTGACCAGTTGCTGGTGCGGTAAACTTAAACCATCTATTGTTTTTTGGGCCATTATTGTTCCAATTATAACCCTTATTTCGGTCTGGTGAGGCTCCCACAGTTGAAAATTCTGCATCTGCCGAACAACTGTTTATAATACTTGTAATATCTCTGGCCCCTTCATAAAAATCATAATTCAATTGGTCTTGGATGCATAAAGTAAAGGATCCGCTGTACCCCGAATGATAAGCATCAACGGAAAAATAATAAATATCTCCCGGAGTTAGCCCATTGGCTCCCATCACCACATCTTCGGTATTGTAAGCATATCTTTTACTATTAATTTCGGTGATGCCATCGGAAGCCCATAAAGCTACTTGTGTCGTTTTTTGAGTACCTTTATCTCCTCCTATATCCACAGTAATACTAATCTCGCCGGTAGCAGGTGCCGTAAACTGAAACCAACGGTTAGTCTTCGGCCCATTGTTGTTCCAGTTAGACCCTTTGTCGCGGTCGGCCGATGCGCCTATGGTAGTGTATTCTTCGTTCTGTGAGCAATTATTGATAATGCTCGTAACATCTATGGCTCCTTCATAAAAATCGTAATCCAATTGGTCTTGCAGGCATAAGGTAAACGTACCACTGTACCCTGAATGATAAGCATCAACAGAAATATAATAAGTATCTCCTGGAGTTAACCCATTGGCTCCCATAACCACATCTTCGGTATTGTAAGCATATCTTTTAGTGGCAATCTCGGTAGTTCCATCAGCGGCCCATAGTGCCATTTGCGTCGTTTTTTGAGTGCCCTTACCGCCTCCTATATCTACGGTAACATTAATCTCGCCAGAAGCAGGTGCTGTAAACTTAAACCAACGGTTTGTTTTCGGCCCGTTGTTATTCCAGTTAGAGCCCTTGTTGCGGTCAGCCGATGCTCCTATGGTAGTGTATTGCTGATCTTGCGAGCAACTATTAATAATACTCGTAACGTCTATAGCGCCTTCATAAAAATCATAATCTACTTCGTCGTACAAACACAATGCAAAGCTTCCTCGATAACTCGAACTGGAATGGTTATCGACCGAAACATAATACCACTCTCCAACCGTTAAACTACTGGATTGTACATTTATGTTTCCTGTTGAACTATAATAAGCCGAACTCATAAGTTCTGTACCGCTGTCATCCCACAGCGCCATAAATGGATAGCGTAGGCTTCCAGACGAACCACCAATATATATTTCGGCTTTCACCTCGGTTGAGGTAGCCTGGAATTTATACCATAAATTGTAATTAGGCCCATTATTCCATGTGCTTGCTTTAGTCTCATCTGCCGAAGCATTTATCGTGGTGTATTCAGCATCGGCCGAACACCAACTTGATGTATGCGGCAATTCAATGGCCTTGTCTTTAAAATCGTTGTTAACCTCGTCATCAACACAAAGCGTAAACGAGCCTCTGTAGTTTGAGTTAGAATGATTGTCAACCGATATATAATACCAATTGCCAACGGTTAAATTATCCGATTGCACATTTATCGTTCCTGTTGAACTATAATATCTCGAGCTGGCTATTTCTGCACCGCTGTCCTCCCAAAGGGCTAGAAAAGGATAACGCAGACTGCCAGAACTGCCCCCAATATTTATTTGAGCATTGACCTCGGTTGTCGTGGCTTGAAATTTGTACCAAACATTATAATTGGGGCCATTATTCCATGTACTTCCCTTAGCTTGATCTGCCGAAGCATTTATCGTGGTATATTCGGCATCAGCCGAGCACCAGTCTGAAGTATGTGGCAACTCAATGGCTTTATCTTTAAAATCGTTATTTACAGTATCGTCAACGCAAAGTGTAAATGAACCCCTGTAATTTGAACTAGAATGATTATCAACCGATATATAATACCAATTTCCAATGGTTAAATTATCAGACTGAACGTTAATGGTACCGGTTGAACTGTAATACGTCGAACTTGTAATCTCCGTTCCGACAGCGTCCCAAAGTGCGAGAAAAGGGTAACGTAAACTTCCCGTAGACCCTCCTGTATTTATAGACGCATTAACTTCTGTTGTGGTCGCCTGAAATTTAAACCAAACGTTATAATTTGGGTCATTTCGCCAAGTTGAGCCTTTTACACCATCAGGGGTAGCATTTATTGTACTGAATTCACCATCTGCCGAACACCAATTTGAGGTGTGCGGTACCTCATGGGCTTTTTCCATATAATCAAAATCCACTTCATCCTCCACGCATAACGTAAAGGAACCTCGATAGCTAGTTGATGAATGGTTATCCACAGAAATATAATACCAATTTCCGACGGTTAAATTGTCGGACTGAACGTTGATACTTCCTGTTGAACTGTAATATGTCATACTAGTTATTTCTGTGCCGTTATCGTCCCAAAGCCCCAAATAAGGATAGCGTAAACTCCCTGATGACCCTCCGGTGCTAATTTCGGCATTCACCTGCGTTGTGGTAGCCTGGAATTTATACCAAACGTTGTAATTTGGACCATTTCGCCATGCTGAACCCTTTGTTCCATCGGGGGTGGCATTAATTGTAGTGAAAGGTGAATTGGAGGAACACCAATTTGTAGTGTGCGGTATAACCTCTGCATTTACAAAATCGTCGTTAGCAGGTGTTTGGGCGAACGCATTGAAACCAATAAAACACAACACACTCAAAAAATGAGAGAAAACCTTCATAGTTAATTAAGTATTATAATAGCTTGGGGGCATTATTAGTAACAAACGTAGAAAAAAAATCCACAAAATGCAAATTTCTTCGACAAAATACATTTACTTGGATTTAAAAATGAATAAAAAAGCCCTGAAAAACTCAGGGCTCTTTTGGTATTGTAAAAATTAGGGATTTAATTCACTACTATTTTTTTGGTCAGCACCTCGTTATTGGCCGTTCTTAAACAAACCACATAAGCACCAGCAGCTAAACTATTCAATCGAACGCCCATTTCCAATTGGGCATTGGATACACCACTCAAATCTTGTACGCTTTGGCCACGCATGTTCACCACGGTAAAATGGGTAACCTCGCTATCCATATTTTTCGCATAAAACGTTTTGGCTGGGTTTTGGTAATAAGTACGGTTTTTTGTTCCATCGGCCTCTTCTGCACTTAACATTTGCTGTTCGCTCCGGAAAACGATTGACAGCCTGTTTTTGAACACCCCGGCTTCTGAACCGAACTGACACGCCTCGCCTTTTGTAAGATTGAAATACTCGCCGGTTAGGTTGTCGTGCAGATAAATTCTTTGACTTTCTTTAATATTTTCCTTCTCGGAAATCATAATTTCGAAAGTGTTATCGCCCGACGATTTCAAGTTTAAAGGCACTACTTTTTCATCGGTAATTTCGCCATAGGCCTGCATAATCATATTTTTTCCTTCCAATGATAAATTCAGGTCGTTGTTGTTGGTCTCCGTACTCTTGGCATCGTAGCCATAGTCGAAGCCATCAGTGGTATAATCGCTGAAGCCCATCAACAGTTCCCTTCTCGTTTTGGGACCTGTTACCGAATTGAATTCCAAACGGATTTTCTGCATTGTATCTCTTGAAGCCTTTTCTTTTGGATTTTTTCCGTTGGAAGACTTTGAGAACGTAGAACCATTATCGTAAGTACCATCGGCATCGGCTTCCTTAATGAAAACACGCTGCCCGTTGTTGAATTCCACTTGCCCATCGGCCACAATTTCGGCCAAGAAGCCCTGACCGACAGAAAGGTAGCGCGAAGGCACGATAGTACCATCCTGAGAGCCGTTATGGTCTCCGTAAAACCCAACAAATTGATAGGCACGGCAAGACCCCAACTTGTTCACTTGGGCATAACCACCTTGGTATTCGTTTAGGTAATGCGAATTGCCAGCCCAATGTTGCCAAAGCTGTAGCGTGCCGTCTATCACGCCCGCATTGTCGTCGATGAACTTATGGATGTCGATTGCCGAGGCGTAGGGGTTGCCCAAAAGGTATTCCGTCTTGGACTGGTTGGGCACGGAGCCCGCTCCGCCCTTGTCCGTTACATCCAACAAAATGGTGCCGTTATTTGGTTTTCCCTCAAAAATATATTGTTGTTCCGCTCCGGCATTCCCGGTCCCTTTTTGGGTATAGCCCACGCCCGGGCTTAATGATGTGGATGGCGAAATTTGCGCCCAGTCCCAATAAGTCAATCCGTTTATAAATGTGTAGATCCATTGGGTACTGATCTTACCGTTGCCCGTTTGCCCTGAAGTAAACAAACAGTTTGAACCAGCTTCATCTTTAAGCATATTTAAACTAAAAGTTGTATTGTTGGCATTGTTACCCGTATTATTGTCTGATAGGGTTGAAACACTCGTAAAACCAACCGGAGAGCCCCAATAGTTGTACCTATACGGATTGGATTGGCCTTCTTGCCTTCTTAAAATCTTGCCTTCGGCCGATGTTACCAAATCACTGTTTTCTGTCTGCAGCAGTTGGGAATCGTCCATTAAATCCAAAGTACCGTTCAGTTCAAAATACCAACTGTTTTCAATCAAATTATCTCCGTTTACCGTTAAGGTTTTGTTCGAATCTATTATCAAGCCCAAATGGTTATGCGAATTAGTAGTACTAACATTATTAGAGATTTGGATAATGCTCCAATCTTTATTATCTGAAGCATTTTCGATATCCCATACATCGCCGTGCAACCAAGTGGATTCGGTGCACCAACACCCATCAGCTACCGTTTTATAGGGCATAGGCGCCGTTTGTGGCTGTACCGTGGTGATGTTGTGCAGACGAGCAGACAGGCCGTTGCCCGAAAAATCGGTGGTCGTTAGGTTCACGATATCCGTCATCGGGTAATAGGCCTTTAAATTTGACCATGGGATTACCGCTGATGTGGCCGAATCGGATATGGACTTAGGAATTACACTTCCGTACACATTTCCCGAACTATTATTTATTTCTTGGTAAATAATCTTTCGCATTTGATCTTCGGTTAATGCCTCGTCGAACACGCGCACTTCATCAATACTTCCATTAAAGAGCATATTATGGTCAAGTGCCCTGGCCCCAATGGTAAAATAATCTGGGGAAGTGTAAATCGCACCAGATAAAGAAGCATCGTTGCTCGAGCCATGAAGCTCCCCATTAATGTAAGCCTTTAGCCTTGCCGAGGGTGACGTACTATCAAATATCAACGCTACATGCGTCCAAACATCTTTATCGATTTTTGATGCTGGGGTTATTGCCACATCGTTAACTTTAAACCAAACCTGCCTTGAACTGTGCGTTTGGATGTGCAGGTTGCCAAAATTTAGCACATAAGATGAATTTAGAAAATTCTCGTCCAATTTTATCCAGGCCATTACCGTGGCCGCAGTATAGCCACCAAGGTCGAGGTCGCTGTCCAGGTAATCGTCAACACCGTCGAAATCGATCGTCGCAGACGACGGCGGGTTTACATCGAAAAGGTCGCGGTAGTCCAAATCCCCTCCAGTGAACAAATCACCGTCCGCATCGGGTAAGATTGCCAAATTAGATGGGTTTTCAATATCTTCATTAACATCCAAATTAGAATCATTGACTCCGTTGGTTTCAAATGCATTCGTTAAACCATCGCCATCTACATCGGCAGCCGTTAGTGTATCGGCCATACCGTTTTCCTTGATGTCATCGAGCCCATCATTATCTGAATCAGAATCCACAAAATCCCAAATACCGTCAAAATCGGTATCTACAGGCACAATACCTAATACATAGGCCACATCTACCCCGGTAACGGCTACAATTCCAGATGGCGCAACATACCCTAAGGTAGTTTGTGCTTCAACGTTATCAGGAATACCGTCATTATCACTATCAATATCCAAGAAATCGAAATCTTCTCTATTATCGGTATTTACGGGGGTGGTTCCCGAACCGGCAGAACTTGGTATTCCGTAAGTTGCCACTGTAGTACCAATTGAACCATCTGCCATTCCGTCTGCATTGCCATCTACACCTCCCGACTCCAAAACATCTGGAATACCATCATTATCACTATCTAAATCAAAATGATTGGGAACACCGTCTGAATCGAAATCGATATTTTCACAAATCCCATGAGCATTAAGTGTACAGAAATCGGCATCTTTGTAATTAGGAATACCGTCTGTATCATGATCGGCGGAAGGATCAATTCCTCCAGATTCAGAAGTATCTTTTATACCGTCATTGTCATCGTCTAAATCATCGACATCACTCAGCCCATCCTCATCATCATCTGCCAAAGTAAAAATAAACATTTTACCATCGGCATGATCTCGCGTTGAAGCTGTTAATTGCGCTTTGGTAATGAGTGACCCGTTTGGTGCAATATCATCTAAATAAAACAATGCAATACCAATGGTACCACCATTTTCTACCACTCTATCGCTCAACCAATAATCGGCCCCAGCAGGAGGTGGATTAATTGCACCGTTAGTCCCTAAATTACCACTAGTTCCTGTACCTCCGAAACCCCATTTGGTGGATGTTTTGTTGACAAAAGTTTCACCCAAAGACTGTTCTGCTCCGCCACCCGCTGGAATACCAAAAAGTTCTATATGAAGACAATTATTAGCATTACGCTCTGTAACTGCAATTACCCCACTTGAGGTTGCCAATATACCAGTGCCATACGACAATGTTTGGCGTTGTGCTGTTGTCGTGGATTCGGAGGAATAATTATCGCAAATATTTTGTCCATTGTTGCTAGAGCCAAAATAATGATTGAGGTTTAAATCCTGAAAAGCCGTTAATGCAGAGGCATTCCAAGAAGCACTTGCACTAGTTGTTTCTACATTCGCTCCATTTCTCAGAATTTTGTTCTGTCCATGGCCATCTGGCCCTAGCTGGGTGAGTTCGTATGCGGTTGGCAGTCCAAAATTGAGGTATACAATACCATTTACAGTAACACTCTCAATAGTTGCCGGCTGCGTTCTATTAGTTTGAACATCGCTCCATTGAAAAGTAACACCAGCTTGAATGCTCGGTGCATTGGTTTGAGCATTGATGCTACCAAACATGAGGCATACTAAAAACAGGTACAAGAAGTACTTTAATTTCATAGTTAATCGATTTGGGACTTCAAAAATAACTAATATTCAATTCGTTATACTATTTATTCGTTAAAGAGTAAAGTTTTCTTACTAAATTCATTTTTTTAGATGAAAGGTTATTTTCTTTCGTTAATTGATTACAATCTTTTTAGTAAGCACTTCATTGTTCTCCGTTCTTAAACACACGACATAAGCTCCAGTGGCCATATTGTTAAAACGAATACCTTGATCTAGCTGCGCCGTGCTTACATTACTCATTTCCAACACATTTTGCCCGCGCATATTTACCAGAGCAAAATGCTTAACCTTACTGTTCAATTTTTTAGCATAAAAGGTTTTACTGCTGTTTTGATAATAAATAAAACTCTCTGGCGTCATAGCCACTTCTGTACTTAAGGATTGTTGTTCATCTTGGAAAACAATTTCAAATCGACTATTAAAAACTCCTGGTTCTGAGCTAAACTGATAAGTTCCATCTTGCGAAAGGTCGAAATATTCACCGGTTAAATTATCTTTTATGTAAATAGCTTGATTTTCTGGGATATTTATTTTTTCAGAAATTTTGATTTCAAAGGTGTTTTTACCAGACGATTTAAAATTAAGCGGAATGACTTTTTCGTCCGTAATTGGACTATAAGCCTGCATGATCATACCTTTTCCTTCAAGAGCTAAATTAAGGTCGTTGTTGTTTGATTCTGTACACTTGGCGTCGTAACCATAATCAAAATCGTCTTTGGTGTAATTGCTAAACCCAAGCAAAAGCTCCCTTCTAGTTTTAGGACCAACTACTGAATTGAATTCCAAGCGTATTTTTTGCATGGCGCTTTTAGCCACTTTCTCTTTTGAGGATTTACTGGCTTTGGTTGATTTTGAGAACGTAGAACCCTGTTCGTAACTGCCGTTGGCGTCAGATTCTTTTATAAATACACGCTGACTGTTGTTGAATTCTACTTGCCCATCGGCAATAATCTCAGCCATAAAACCTTGCCCCACGGGCAGGTAGCGTGTAGGTACTACCGTTCCATCTTGAGAACCATTGTGGGCACCATAAAATCCAACGAATTGATATGCACGGCACGCTCCCAGTTTATTCACTTGGGCATAGCCCCCGTGGTACTCGTTTAAGTTATGCGAATTACCCGCCCACTGTTGCCATAGCTGAAGCGTTCCGTCTATAACCCCAGCATTGTCGTCGATAAATTTATGAATATCGATAGCCGAGGCATAAGGGTTGGCCAATAAATACTCGGTTTTAGTCTTGTTAGGCACGGAACCTGGACCACCTTTATCGGTTACATCGATTAGAATGGTGCCGTTATTGGGCTTACCTTCAAAAATATACTGCTGCTCGGTACCCGCAGCCCCTGTTCCTTTTTGGGTATAGCCTACCCCCGGATTAATGGCTTTGTTGGGCGAAATATGTGCCCAATCCCAATATGTAAGTCCGTTTATAAATGTGTACAACCAGGTAGTGCTAATACTCCCATTGCCAGAGTAGCTTGAAGTAAACGGCACATTAAACCCAGACTCATCCTTTAATAAGTTAAGTTTAAACGTTGTGTTATTAGCGTTATTGGTTGCTGCATTATTATCAGTGAGCGGAGTTGCTCCCTTTTGGCCTACTGGCGACCCCCAATAGTTGTACCAATAAGGGCTTGACACACCTTCTTGTCTTCGAAGTATTTTCCCTTGGGCAGAAGTTACCAAATCGCTATTTACCGATTGCACAAGCTGCGAATCGCCCATTAAATCTAAAGTACCGTTTAACTCTAAGCACCAGGTATTCTTCACCAAATAGTCTTCTCCATCAGTTCCAACAGTAACCGTTTTACCCGAATCTATTATTAGCGCTAAGTTTTCTAAATTTTCGTTTATTGAAATATCGTGCTTAATTTGAATGATAGTAGACTGTGACGACACAGCGCCATTATTGCTACCATCGCCATCATCATCATCATCATCATCATCATCATCATCATCATCATCATCATCATCGTCGTTATTCACACCTCCACTAGTTTGAAAATAGGTGTTCCAAACCTCGCCATGCTCCCAGGTACTAGCATCCAATAAATTCCCTTCTTGTTTAGTTACATACGGCATGGGAGCTGTTTGCTCTTGTACAGTTGTAATATTATTTAAAAGCAAGGTGTTTCCGAAATCTGAATAATCTAAGGTTATTCCTGAAAGAATATCCGTCATAGGGTAATAGGCTATCAAATTGCTCCAAGAGACGGTATTTCCAGAGGAATCGTCATCAATATTTTTGGGTACAATAGTTCCTTTAACATATCCTGAATTGTTTTCAATTTCTTGGTAAATCATTTTTTGTAATTGACTTTGGGTTAAAGCCACATTAAAAACCCTTACTTCATCAATATCGCCTTTAAAGTATTTTTTGTCGGCCACATTGCTTGACAATCTGCCTACCTCAAAATTACCGTTGGAATTTCCGGTATTCTCAATGATTTTTCCAACCCCAATATTAGCCGAATCGACTACTTCACCGTCTACATAAAGCACTACCTCTCCTGTGGTACCGTTATAACTAGCCGCTAAATGATGCCATTTGCCGAGATTGATACTGCAGGAGCAACCAACGGTTTCTTCTGAAGCACCAGCTACTTTTATGGTGAAATTGGGTTTCTTGCCATTTTTAAGCCATAATTTACTGCCTGTATCTTCACCGGCCACAACCATATCGGTTGAATTTCCTGTATCTGATTTTATCCAAGCCATTAGGGTAAGGTTACCCAAACCATTAATAAAGGCGTCTCTCGACAAGTAATCGTCTACACCGTCAAAATCGATGAGCGCTAATGATGGTGGGTTAACCTCGAACACATCTCTGTAATCCAAATCTCCACCGAGCAATAAATCGCCATCGCCATCTGGTAAAATGGATAAATCTGTCGGATCTTCAATATCTTCATTCACATCCCAAACGGCATCGTTTACCCCGTTGGTTTCAAAAGCATTGTTTAACCCATCATTATCTGCATCGGCCGCGGTTGATGTATTGGCCATACCATTTTCTTGAATATCTGGGGTACCGTCGTTATCGGAATCGCTGTCTAAATAATCCGGAGTGCCATCACCATCGGTATCAACAGGAGTTAAACCTGTGCCATAATTGTCCCATAAACCAGGATAATCTCCCGAGGTATTTACTGTTCCGCTTGGCGGTATGTAGCCTCGAGTTAACTGGGCCTCAACATTATCTGGAATACCATCGTTATCACTATCAATATCTACTTTATTTTCAGACCCCTCGCCGTCGGCATCGGCGCAGGAAGCCTCTTCTAAAATGATGATTTCTACATCATCAATAAAATTTCCAACTGAATTTGAACCCGAAGCGGTGCTAATCGCCTCGAATATGAAGAAGGTGGTATCTTGCCCCTCGGGAACATCGTAAACGCCCGAATAGCTTCCCCAAGCACTGGTTCCGTCAGACATGGTTTCTACAGTGGTTGCCGATGCCAAATCTGCACCAATTTTTACGACCGCCACATCGGTACCGCTTCTTCCTCTGTGTTTAACAGACCACTGTACCTTTGCCCCTCCAGAAACACACAACTCTTGATAAAGCGCTGCGGTTTGGTTGGCATTGAGTTCTGCAAACTGGTTGCCATCAACCGCTGGAACGCCATAAAACCCATCGCTCCAAAGTTCTATTTGATTATCGGGCGCTGTAGTTTTCCAACCCGGAATATTATCTTCATGCGTAATACGATAGGTAGAACTTCCAATTACTATTTCTTCAAAACTTTCATTAATGATACTCTCGGCGCAGTAGGCAATACCACATTCTACAGCATCTAAAATGCCATCGTTATCGTCATCTACATCAATGGTATCAACAATACCATCACCATCGGAATCTAAGGTTGATGCAGAACCTCCTGAAGATGAACCACCCCCAGACTGAGCACTTGAACTTGTTTTATAAACCAACTTGTAATCTTCAACCTCTCCTGCCTTGTAGTTAAAATTGCTTGAAGAAAAATTAGTACCCGTACCTTCTCTAACTCCAATTCGAATTATGGAATTTCCAGCCACTACATTTTCTGGAATTGGAATACTTATTGGAACGTCTATTTTCTTTTTCTTTTTCTTGTCGTCTTCGTCACCATCGTCATCGTCATCATCATCATCGTCATCGTCATCAACGTCGTCGCTGGAAGCGTTAAATTGAAAAATAAATCGCTCGCCTTTATCCTCAAAATCATCATCGCTTTCTTCGTTGAAATTTAACCATACCACCACTGCATTGGTTGCAGTATTCCAATCGTCTAAAGTTACTTGAACAACCCCTTCTAAAGTTTCACCTGCTTCAATCTCTGTCTCTTTTGATAGAGAGTAATCTTTATACTGCCCCGTTTTTCCGGAGGTTTTTTTATTCATGTCGCCAATAGACACCTTAGAAATATAGTAATGGTTCCAATCGCCTATATTGTTTGGCTCTGGGTACTCGGGGTCTTCAACAACCTCTTCTTCTGCTGCATCAGAAGTGAAATTAATATTATAATCTTCAACCTCTCCAGCCTTATAATTAAAATCACAAGATGTAAAATTACTACTTTGCTTCTCCCTAAAAGCAATTCGCATCACCGAGCTACCAGATTTTGCTGTACTGGGCACCGCTATTGAAATAGGAACTTCAATAGTTTTTAAGCCACTAGGTTTTGATTTATCTTGAAAAGTAAATGTGAATTGCTCACCACTATCTTCAAAATCATCGTCAGAATTATTGAAATTCATCCAAACAATCAAAGTATGCTTATTTTTATTCCAACCATCTAGCGTTACGGTTACCGTGCCTTCAATCGTTTCACCTACGGCAATATCGGCAGCCGCGATTTCAGAATAATACGTATACCCCCCTGTTGAACCCGAACTGGAATTATTAATACTTCCTAGGCTAACATTCGAAATATAGAAATTGTTATAACCACCAATATTAGAAGGCTCACAATACTGAGCAGACACTTGTTTTGCTGAAAAACAAATAGCAATAAACGCAAATACAATATAGCGTAAGTGGTCACGAAGAATCCTCATAGGTTAAGTATTAAGTTAGTTTGCGTTGGGGCGCAAAAAAAATTAATTAATTTGGGACAACTCGAGGGAAAGCAATCGCCACATTAAACCAATATTTTAGTTTTCAATGCAATAATCGATACAATATTACCAATAAAAGCGTGAATAATCTAGAAAAAATACAACTTTTTTTCGATAAAGTGTTTAATTAATTCGTTGAAATGCAAAATAATCAACATAAAACAATCTAAAAACCAACATTTAAAACACTGATAAACAATACTTTAACCCAAACTTAATTAAACAATAAAGTCTACCAAGTCTTCAATTTTTGAAATTAATTGGATTTTTATGTTGGTATTTTTAAGAGAAATTTTATTGTATTTGGACACGAAAATGGTTGAGAACCCCAGTTTTTGGGCTTCTAAAATGCGCTGTTCTACACGTTGAACAGGACGAATTTCTCCCGATAGCCCTACTTCGGCCGCAAAACAAAAGTCGCTTGGAAGAGATACATCCTCATTTGAGGAAAGTATAGAGGCCACCACCGCCAAATCGATAGCGGGATCATCAACCGTAATTCCTCCGGTAATGTTTAAAAATACGTCCTTGGCCCCCAATCGGAACCCGGCACGCTTTTCCAAAACGGCCAAAAGCATATTCAATCGTTTGGCGTTAAATCCCGTAGCACTACGCTGTGGCGTTCCGTAAACGGCAGTACTAACCAAAGCCTGCACCTCAATCATGAGTGGACGCATGCCTTCTAAAGTCGCAGCAATGGCATTACCCGAAAGTTCTTCTTCTTTTTTTGAAATCAATATTTCTGAAGGATTACTTACCTCACGCAAGCCCGAACCCTGCATTTCGTAAATGCCCAATTCGTTGGTAGATCCAAATCGGTTTTTATGGGCTCTTAAAATTCGGAACACATGATTACGGTCCCCTTCGAATTGCAAAACGGTATCGACCATGTGCTCTAAAATTTTAGGTCCGGCAATATGGCCATCTTTGGTAATATGCCCAATTAACAACACAGGCGTAGCGGTTTCTTTGGCAAATTTTATCAACTCGGTGGTGCATTCCTTAATTTGAGAGATGCTTCCTGAAGACGATTCGATATAATCGCTATGAAGTGTTTGAATGGAATCAACAATAACAATTTCGGGCTCTAAAGCTTCAATTTGCTTGAATATGTTTTGTGTTTTCGTTTCGGTTAAAATGTAACAATTGTTGTTATCTGGGTTGATGCGTTCGGCACGCATTTTAATTTGCTTTTGGCTTTCCTCGCCCGAAACATAAAGGGTTTTATAAGGTAGTTTTAACGACACCTGAAGCAGCAGTGTACTTTTACCAATTCCGGGTTCACCGCCCAAAAGCGTTAAGGAACCGGGCACAATACCACCACCAAGCACACGGTTAAATTCGGCATCGAACGTATTTAGCCTGGGTTCGCTCGACACATCAATTTCATTAATTTTTAACGGAACGGCTTTTCGTTTTACGCTTGATGTTGGCGACTTCCAATCCGATTGACTCGGTTTTTCAACCAGTTCTTCCACAATGGTATTCCACTCTTTACAGGCATTGCATTGCCCCTGCCATTTAGAATATTGCGTACCGCAGTTTTGACAAAAGAAAGTCGTTTTTACCTTGGCCATAGTTTTTATTGAAATTGAATACAGATATTTTAAAAGCCGAAATCTTGTTTTATTAAATCGGCGCGCTCCAACACCTCATCTTTGGTAATTCCGCCTATTTCTTCTAAAGTGTAAGCCGATTGATAGGTGCGCATCGCCTTTTTGGGCTCGCCACCTTCTTCGTAAAAACGACCTAAATAATAACCGCCCAACAAGGTTTCTGGGTACGCTTTTCTGGCCATTTTACCCAATTCTTCATAATACTCGAAACGCTCGTTTTTTTCAATAGCCGCAGCGACAGCCTTAAAATCGTTGATTAAAATAGGCTTTTCAATTCCGAACAATTCTTTAATCGTTTGGTATTTGTTCTGAAGATAAAGCACGGGGGAATCTTCCAACTCTAAAATCACTTCTTTGTATTCCTTTTTGGAAATGGGTTGAAACACTTTAAAGATGCCTTCAATGGCGCTAGGTATAGCATGCGTTGGCACCGAATAGTGCGATGGATTTTCAAAACTGTCGAAACGGTACACCAAATTTTCATTTTCCAAAGCTGAAATATCGGAATCCAAAGCCTGCGTCATTTGTAGAATGGATTCGGAATTATTTTTGGTATTCGCCAAATAATAAAAAGTTTTTGTTGGCGTTTTGCCCAACACATCGGGGATATAATCCAGCATATTGGGTGCCAATTGCGGACTCACCACCACATAAGCCTGAAACAGCGCATTGGGCTTCAACAAATAATAATTGATGAAATTGGCCGTTTCCCCATGCCCTACAGCGATTTTAAAATTGCCCACCCTAAAATTCTTTTCCAGATACGGCATCAATTCCATGCCAATAAATTCAAAAAAAAAAAAAGCACCGGTTTCAATGGGCAACGAATTTTGTTCGGAATACAAAGTATCGTCGAAGCGCTTGCCGTATTGATTTACACCAACCACAATGGCTTCGGGCATGTCTTCCCAATACGAAAAATAATCAACGTTTCCAGCCACGGCTTCAAACATATAATCGCCATCCAGCACTACAAATATGGGATAGGCTTTATCATCGTTGGAATTATAGCCACGCGGCAATTGTATTTTTATTTGGCGTTCTTCTCCTAATTTTGAAGACTGAAACGTTTCGTATTTCACTTGGGCATTGATGCTAAAAGAAGCGCACAGCAACAATATAAAAATGACCGATTTTTTCATTTTTTTGAACAGATTTGAGTTTTATCGAGGCAAGGTAATAAAATAAAGCCTAGCTATCAACTTGCTTTTTTCGGTTAAAAATGGGCAAATACAGCAGTGACAGCCCCCCGAAAATAATAATCATCAGGGTTTGTGAGGCCCACATAATCCAACCGAAAGCAATGCTGGGTTGCTCAGGAATTGAAAACAGCGAAAACGCCGCATAAATGGCCAAGGGGTACGAGCCAATTCCACCATTGGTCGCAGCTATACTAAAACTGGCTGAAATAAAACCGATTAAAATAGCCCCAAAACTGATGCCGTGCAACTCTTCCATAGCAAAAGAAGTAACATAAAACATGAGCACATACATGCCCCAAATAAATAACGTATGGAAAATAAAAGGCCATTTCTTTTTCATTTTGAAAATACTCAAAGCCCCCTCAATCAACCCGTTTACAAAGTTTTTGATTTTTTCGGCCAGTTTCGACTTGCTTTTTTTCAGAAGTTTAAAAAAGAACAGCATGAGCAAAACCCCAACGCCCATGGCTACGGCTATTTTTACCGGATTGAATCGCTCTACCAAAAAGCTATAAATAAAATCGAACTGTAAAAACAAGGTTATGGCCATAATGGCCAGCATCACCAGCATATCGGCAATACGCTCGGCCACAATGGTTCCGAAACCTTTTTCGAACGGTACGCCTTCATAATTTGTAATGATGGATGCCCGAGCCACTTCACCCGCTCGGGGAATCGTATAATTTATTAAATAAGTAGCAAAAACAGCCATAACACTATTACCAAACTTAATGTTATAGCCCATAGGCTCTAACTGAAAACGCCAGCGGTAAGCCCTAGACAAATGGCTTAAAAACCCCAAAAACATGCCCAAAATAATATAAGTGTAATCGGCATTTTTGGCATACACTAAAAGCTCGCTTAACGATACTTTTGACAGTGAATACCAGACCAAAAAAACTCCCA
This sequence comes from Tamlana crocina, assembly GCA_040429635.1. Taxonomy (NCBI): domain Bacteria; kingdom Pseudomonadati; phylum Bacteroidota; class Flavobacteriia; order Flavobacteriales; family Flavobacteriaceae; genus Tamlana; species Tamlana crocina. The sequence goes on from CP158972.1 coordinate 3,731,397, forward strand.
GCAAAAGTGGGAGTAAAATTTTTAATGATCTTTTTATTTTGGCAGCCAAAAGCTTACTTTAATAAATTAGTGGCTTCATCTGGAAACACCAGCGAAGGCTTAAATGTTTTAGCCTCCTCGATATCCATTACGGCATAAGTGATTAAAATTAGGGTATCGCCCACCGAAACCTTTCGGCAAGCAGCACCATTTAAGGTAATCTCACCACTATTTCTTGGGCCGGGAATACAATACGTTTCCAAGCGTTCGCCGTTATCGTTATTTACAATCTGAACTTTTTCGCCCTGTATAATATTGGCGGCATCCATCAAGTCTTCGTCAATGGTTATACTTCCTATGTAATTGAGCTCGGCGCCAGTACACTTAACTCTGTGAATCTTAGATTTTACTACGTGAATTTGCATGCGGCAAAGATAATTAATTTAATGCGATATTGTCAATTAATCGAATATCGTCAGCATATACGGCAATAAATGCTCTATAGTCTTTATTGTCCATCTTTCGTTTAACCGGTTTTAAGGTTTCTACTTCCGAAATAATGAAATATTCCAATTTCAATAAATCGTGTTCAGAAAACTGATTTTCAACCCATTCCGTTATTTCTCTTGCACTTTTTGTGCCAAAGTGCATTTTGGCAGTTTTTATGGTATCGTAAATAAAAGATGCTACTTTTCTATACTCAGGTTTTAGTCGTGTATTGCGCGAGCTCATAGCCAATCCGTCTGATTCGCGCTGTATTTTACACCCCACAATATTTACAGGGATATCATGCTTTTCAACCAGCTTTTTTATAATTTGAAGCTGCTGAAAATCCTTTTCACCAAAATAGGCTTGTGCGGTTTTACTATTTCAAAAAAACGTTTAACAATAGTACCCACACCATCAAAATGCCCTTGGCGGAATTTCCCTTCCATTTCATATTCCAATCCATCAAAATCAAACTGTTCAGAAACGGGGTTATCGCCATACATGTCTTGAACCGTTGGCGCATAAACCAAAATCCGGGTATCACTCAAACCTTTCAACAACATTACATCGTTGTCAAGGGTTCGCGGATATTTCTCCAAATCGGTGGGGTTATTAAACTGCGTGGGGTTTACAAAAATACTTACCACCACTGTATCGTTATCATTCAGGGCCTTTTTAACCAATTGTAAATGCCCTTCGTGCAAAGCGCCCATAGTGGGTACCAAACCAACAGATTGCTTTTTGGCTTTTAGTCCTTCAATAGCCTCTGCTATTTGTTGTCTTTTTGAATAAATCTCCACGGTTTAATAAAAAATTAACGCGTGCAAACTTAAGATTTTACAGGCAATTTGCATAAATTTTTGTACTTTTGCGTGTTTTTTATTTTGAAATACAACGAGTAGCACTGCTTTTCTTGAAGCATTGCTCTTAAAATTTCAACCGAAAAACAGATTAACGGCTTTTTTTATTGAGGCTATATTAAAGTATACAAAACAAAGCATATGAAAGATAAGAGGATATTATATGTATCATCTGAAGTTGTACCCTATTTACCAGAAACCGAAATTTCATCCATGTCATTTGAAGCCCCTCGTATGGTTAACCAACAGGGTGGACAAATAAGAATTTTTATGCCACGTTACGGCAACATCAACGAGCGCAGACACCAATTGCATGAGGTGATTAGGTTATCAGGAATCAATTTAGTGGTAAACGATTTGGATATGCCACTTATTATCAAGGTAGCTTCGATCCCGAAAGAACGCATTCAGGTATATTTTATTGATAACGACGAATATTTCAAGCGTAAGGCCACTTTGACCGACGAAGAAGGCAATTTGTTCCCCGATAACGACGAGCGTGCTATTTTCTTCGCAAAAGGCGTTATTGAAACGGTTAAAAAATTAAACTGGTCGCCCGATATTATTCACGTTCACGGCTGGTTGGCTTCGTTGCTTCCGCTGTACCTTAAAGAATATTATAAAGATGAACCTTTGTTCAACGAAAGCAAAATTGTTACTTCGGTGTACAATCAAAGCTTTGACAATACGTTGAATAAAGATATGGCCAACAAAATTAAGTTCGATAATATTGATGAAGGCGCCATTAAAACTTTGGAAGAACCATCATACAACAATTTAATGAAAGTTGCCGTTGATTATTCGGATGCGTTGATTGTTGGGTCTGAAAATATCCCAGACGACTTGGAAGAATACATCAAAGCTTCCGAAAAACCTATTCTAGAATACAAAAGCAAAGATGAATTTGGCGATGCCTACACCAGCTTTTTCAACGAAGCCGTTTTAAGCTAGTTAATTCATTTACTTACCTATATGAAAAAATCTGTTAAAGCCCTTAAATTTTCCTTTTTCATCATTTTTGCCGTGACCTCTTTTATTGCTTGCGATAAAGATTTTAGCACTTTAGAGAGTGATGTGTTGGGTGAAGGAAATTCAAATTTCAATACAAAAGTGGATTCCCTGCCCATTGCAGCTTATAATAAAAAACTGGAAGGGCTACGCATTAACAGACTGGCATCAAACTTGCTCGGTTTTTTTTACGATCCTGCTTACGGCACAACCACGGCAAGCATTGTTGCACAGGTAACACCGTCGAGTTACAGCCCTAATTTTGGAGAAACCCCGGTGATAGATTCTGTTGCTATAAATATTCCGTATTATAGTACAGTTGTTGATGCCGATACAGATGGCAACTCTATTTACCGATTGGATTCTGTTTTTGGAAATACCGAAGCCAAAATAAAACTGTCTATTTACCAAAACAATTATTTTCTATTGGAATATGACCCCAGTGGTGGTTCAACTTCAACCCAGAATTACTACTCTAATGCCAGTAGCAGCACAGAAAATTCTATACTAACACCCCAAGGTAACACCATCAATTTTGATGAGCATGTTGTCGATACCATCTACCAAACAAACAACTTTTTACCAAGTGCAAAGCCCAATTTTATTGGCACAGCTACCGATACGACACGCTCTGCGCCTGCCTTCCATGTTAAATTGGAATCAGATGAAGCTAAATTATTCTGGAAAAACACCATTCTTGATAAAGAAGGTGATGTTGTTTTAGATAATCCTGGCGACTTTAAAAACTATTTTAGAGGCCTTTACCTAAAAGCAGAAGCCATTAATAACGATGGGCAAATGGTATTACTCAATTTAGCCAATGCCAATATCACCATACATTATACTTATGGTGCGGCAGATTCACGATTACAATCTACTTACACCCTTAATTTTTCGGGTAATATTTTAAATACGTTTATTAATAACTTTGACCAACCTTTGGAAGATGGCAATGCTACCGAAGGCGATCCGCACTTTACCTTAAAGGTACTGAAGGCTCTATGGCTGTTGTTGATCTGTTCAGTGGAATGGTTGAATGCGAAGATGAAGATGGCACCATTACCATGAGAACGGCATTCGATTGCTTTAAAAGAACTTATAGAGAGCTTGATGAAAATGGTGATTATGCCGAAAAAGTAAACGGCAATTATCCGCTTAAAAAATTAGTTAACGATGCCTTTTTAGAAGTTTATGAAGACTCCATTAATGCGGTAACAGGGCCTTATGGCACTGAATACCACAAATACGACCGCCTTTACGCTTACGATATTAAAAACAGTTTGCCCACAGTGGATTATAATCTTGACCCTGTAGAATCTTCAGCAAGTGCATTCAATTCAAAAATTATAAGTTTAAGCCAAAGAGATACCATAACCGGGAAATTCAAAATAAGACTTACCGAGCATTTAAAGAATATTTTGATACGCGATTCAACCAGTACAAAAATAGGTTTGGTGTTGTCTAACAACGTCAACTACATCAACAATGCTAAAATTTTAAACCCGACGGATGAGGTTAGCAATGTGCCAGCGGCAGCAATAATAAGTCCAAGAGGCACCGTATTACACGGCAACCAATCAGCTACCGAAAAGAAGCGTTTAAAGTTGAAAATATTTTACACAGAGCCTAAATAACCTCCACCGTTTATCTAAGCTTTTAGTGCAAAAGTCTTTCTTCGGAATGCAAAAGTGAATTTTGTCGTATAAAACGGCAAATTCACATAATAAATAACTGTTATAAGTTTTTATTTAACATATTTGTTTTGAATTTATTAACCCCAAAACTAAAACAAAAAAACTATGTGTGGAATTGTAGGATACTTAGGCACAAGGGACGCTTACCCAATCATTATTGAGGGCCTTAAAAGACTGGAATACAGAGGATACGACAGTGCTGGAATTGCACTTTTTGACGGTACAGACTTAAAAGTTTCAAAAACCAAAGGTAAAGTTGCCGATTTAGAAAAAAAATCTGAAGCTGAAATAACTACCCACGGTTGTGTGGGCATTGGCCATACACGATGGGCTACACATGGTGTACCTAACGATGTGAATTCACACCCCCACGTTTCAAACTCTGGAGAGTTGGTGATTATCCACAACGGTATTATTGAAAATTACGATTCGCTAAAACAAGAGTTAACGTCTCGCGGCTACACCTTTAAATCAGATACCGATACCGAAGTTTTAATCAATCTCATTGAATACGTAAAAAAAACAGAAGGGGTTAAACTTGGTAAAGCCGTTCAAATCGCCTTAAACCAAGTGATTGGCGCTTATGCCATCGCGGTATTCGACAAAAACAAACCCGAAGAAGTGGTTGTTGCCAAGCTCGGTAGCCCACTAGCTATTGGTATTGGCAAAGACGAAGATGAATTTTTCATCGCCAGTGACGCATCACCTTTCATTGAATACACTAAAAACGCGGTGTATTTGGAAGACGAAGAAATGGCTGTTATCCGTTTCCATAAAGGCATAAAAGTTAGAAAAATAAAGGACGATTCTTTAGTTGACACCTATGTTCAAGAACTACAAATCAATTTAGAGCAAATTGAAAAAGGCGGTTACGAACATTTTATGCTTAAAGAAATCCATGAACAGCCCAAAGCTATTCAGGATACTTACCGTGGACGATTGTTGCGAAATGAGGCTATTATTAAAATGGCAGGCATCGAGGACAACATGAAAAAATTCCTTAATGCCAATCGTATTATTATAGTGGCCTGTGGTACCTCTTGGCACGCCGGTTTGGTAGCCGAATATATTTTTGAAGATTTAGCCAGAATACCGGTTGAAGTAGAATATGCTTCTGAATTTAGATATAGAAACCCTGTAATTACCGAAAACGATGTGCTTATAGCCATTTCCCAATCGGGAGAAACAGCCGACACCTTGGCTGCGATCAAATTGGCCAAATCTAAAGGGGCGTTTGTATTTGGCGTTTGTAACGTTGTGGGATCATCTATCGCTCGTGAGTCGCATGCAGGTGCATACACCCACGCCGGACCAGAAATTGGGGTGGCTTCAACCAAAGCATTCACTACCCAAATTACAGTGTTAACTTTAATCGCCTTAAGACTTTCAAGAGCAAAAGGTACTATTAGCAGTTCCGATTTCCGTCAGCATTTATTGGAATTGGAAATGATTCCTGGAAAAGTAGAACAAGCTTTGAAGTCGGACGATTTAATAAAAAACATAGCCAATATTTATAAAGATGCCAAAAACATGCTTTATTTAGGTCGTGGATTTAATTTCCCTGTAGCTTTGGAAGGCGCGTTAAAACTAAAAGAAATTTCGTATATACATGCTGAAGGTTACCCTGCAGCCGAAATGAAACACGGGCCCATCGCCTTAATTGACGAAAACATGCCCGTTATTGTAATCGCTACCAAAAAAGGGCATTACGAAAAAGTAGTAAGCAATATCCAGGAAATAAAATCCAGAAAAGGTAAAATTATTGGTATTGTAACCGAAGGTGATGTGCAGGTAAGACAATTGGCAGACCACGTTATTGAAGTGCCAGAAAGTCTTGAATCACTTTCTCCGCTTTTAACAACCATTCCGTTACAATTACTATCATACCATATTGCTGTGATGCTGGGTAAAAATGTTGACCAACCCCGAAATTTAGCAAAATCGGTAACTGTGGAATAATTTTCCAAATACAAAAAAGTAGCTAAGGCGCAGTTTAATTAAACTGCGCCTTTTTCATTTTAAGCACTTCTATTTAATCAAATTAATAAAAATCATAGCTGATTTTTGTTAAAAATATATTATGCATGCATAATTTTTTATATTTTTAAAAGCACAAAAATATTATTATCTTTATTTTTATACGAAAATCCTTAACCTAAATTACACTAAATGAAAACAATTCTCCCCTTTTTATTGTTCCTTTTTGGCGGCTTTTTATACTCACAAACAACCTTTTCGGGTTCTGTGGTAGACGATAGCGGCCAGCCTATTCCCGGTGCCAATGTTATTGTTGTTGGAACTACCACCGGAACGGTTACCGATTTTGATGGCAACTTTACTTTAACCTATAGCCAGGCCCCACCCTTCAAAGTACAGGCCAGTAGCGTAGGTTTTGAAACAGATACTAAAGAAGTTACTGCCAACAATCAAAACTTAACCTTTACCCTTAAAGAAGGTACCTCCCTAGATGAAGTGGTTATTTCGGCTTCACGAACACCTGAACGTATTTTTGAATCGCCCGTTACGGTTGAAAGATTCGGACTAAAAGCATTAAAAACTACGGCTTCTCCAGACTTTTATGGCGGGCTAGAAAATTTAAAAGGGGTTGACATCAACACCAACAGTCTAACCTTTAAATCAATTAACACCCGCGGCTTTGCCGCCTTCGGGAACAACCGTTTTATGCAATTGGTTGATGGTATGGATAACTCGGCACCAGCCCTGAACTTTCCGTTAGGAAACTTAGTGGGGATGATTGACACCGACGTACAAAACATAGAACTGCTTCCGGGTGCAGCTTCGGCATATACGGGGCAAATGCCTTTAACGGTATTTTATTCATGCAAAGTAAAAACCCTTTCGATTTTCCGGGAATCAGCGTTTCCATAAAGCGAGGTGTTACCTCCCAAGAGGCAGCAGGCACCAATCCGTACACCGATGTAGGCATGCGTGCCGCATATAAATTCAGTGACAAGTTTGCTGCTAAAGTGAATTTTGGATATTTAAGAGGAACCGATTGGATGGCCAATGATTTGGACGATAAAAATTTAGCGGGAGGCACCAGAGAGACAAACATAAACTACAACGGTGTAAATGTTTATGGTGATGATTTTTCCATCAACATACACGATGTGGCTTTAAGGTTGGTCGAGCTGGGAAGAGCACCAGCTGGATCCGAAAACCTAGTTCCCTCGGTAGATGTAAGTAGAACGGGGTACGAAGAACAATATATGACCGATTATAAAGCCGAAAGTGTAAAAGCTGATTGGGGACTTTATTACCGCCCATGGGCCAACGATTTCGAAATTCAATATGTGGGGAAAGTTGGCCGAGGATCTACCATTTACCAAGGTGCTCAACGTTATATGATTGACAACTTTTCCATGCAGCAGCACAAATTGGAAGTTAGAAATGATAATTTCTTCCTACGTGGCTACATCACTTCTGATAAAGCTGGAGACTCTTATGTACTGGACGTAGCAGGCCCTAATTTATTAGCCAAATGGAAACCCCACGATGTTTGGTTTGGTGAATACACAGGCGCTTACATTCAATCGACTTTGGGCGGTGCCACTAACGAAGAGGCTCATGCCATTGCCCGCCAAACCGCCGAAACGGGACGCTTTATTCCAGGTACTCCCGAATATCAAAATGCGTTTGATGCCGTTATAAGCGACACCAACTTTTTAACGGGTTCAAAATTTCAGGATAATTCCAAAATTTACCATTCGGATGCCAACTATAACTTCAGCCACTTAATCGATTGGGCCGAAATACAGGTAGGCGGTTCGTACAGAAGATACAAGTTAAACTCCTTCGGAACCATATATACCGACGCTCAAGGTCCCATTAACTATTCGGAAGTTGGCGTTTATACCCAAATTCAAAAAACAGTTATGGAACGCTTAAAGTTAACAGGCTCGATTCGCTACGATAAATCGGAACTGTTCGACGGATTCTTTTCGCCGCGTTTATCGGCAGGCTATACTTTAGGCGAAGACGAAAACCATAACGTTAGGGCTTCGGTCCAAACTGGTTTTAGAAATCCAAACACCCAAGATTTGTACATCGGGTTAGTTACCGGATTGGGCGTATTGATTGGTGGCGCCAATGATAATGGCGACCGTTTTGTACGGCCATATGAGGTGAGTCAATTTGCCCAAAACAATTTGGGGCAACCATCTTCCATTTCTCAATCGGGTACTGCGGCCTACAATAACTCTCTATCCTCGACCGTGGCAGCAGGTTTGGCAACACACAACCCATCTAGCAACGGAAGTGAATATATTGGAAACTCAAGCTGTAAAACCGGAGCAAGTAACCTCTTTCGAAGTGGGTTACCGCGGAAAATTAAAAAATGTTACCATCGATTTAAGTGCGTATTATAACACTTATCAAGATTTTATAGCGAACGAAACCGTGGCCGCTCCATACTACGGTAATGTTGCAAACTTCGATTTAACAGGTTACGACCCTGCCAACCCGGCTTCAGTGGCGGGTTTAAACCAAGATACTCAGTTCATTCTTGCCGCCCTCCAAAACGATGATTTTGTAAGATACCAAACCTACACCAATTCAAGCACTGAAGTAAACTCATACGGTGGTGCCGTTGCAGTAAACACAAAAGTATTTGGCAATTTCGATCTTGGTGCTAACTATACCTACGCTAATTTCGATTTCGATAAAAAGGCCAACCCTAATTTCCGCCCCAGCTTCAACACACCTGAACACAAGGTAAAAGCTTCCTTTGGAAATACAGAACTATTTAAAAACTTCGGATTTAACCTAGCTTGGAGATGGAGCGATAACTACTTGTGGCAATCGTCTTTTGGGGACGGCGAGATTGACTCCTATCACGTAGTTGACGCCCAATTGAATTATACAGTGCCCAGCATCAAATCTTCTTTTAAAATTGGTGCTTCAAACTTGTTGAACAATGAATACGCCACGGCTTTCGGTACCGGAAACATCGGATCGATTTACTACTTGTCTTGGACCATCAACAACCTGTAAAAATTAAAACATTGCAAAACATGAAAACGTTAAAATATATATTCCTTTCTACTTTATTTATTGCTTTTTATTCCTGTGAGGACGATGACAGCAATACCGTTATGGAAGAACCGCTTCCGGAACTCACCGCCGGATCGGCAGATTTCTCAACTTACGTAGCCGTAGGAAACTCTTTAACTGCAGGGTTTACAGACAATGCCCTTTTTAAGGCTGCACAAGAAAACGCTACTCCTAATATACTGTCACAAAAATTTGCTTTAGCAGGTGGAGGTGATTTTTCATTACCGCTAATGGAAGATAATTTTGGTGGCATTGCCTTTGGCGGTAACAGATTACCCGGTTTTAACCCGAGACTGGTTTTTGGTGGTGCCGGCCCCGTTCCGTTAGAAAGTGTAGTTGGACCAGTAACGGTGACCACCGATCTCACTTCAAACCCAACTGGTCCTTTCAATAATATGGGCGTGCCAGGCGCAAAAAGTTTCCATTTGTTATTTGATGGCTACGGAAATCCTGCTGGCTTACAAACTACACCAGCCACTGCAAACCCTTATTTTGTAAGAATGGCTTCGGCTCCCAATGCCACTATTCTGGGAGATGCCATGGCCCAATCGCCAACCTTCTTCACCCTTTGGATTGGCAATAACGATGTACTGGGTTATGCAACTTCTGGTGGAGATGGTTCAAACCCCATCACTCCCGTAGATGGTCCTCCAGGCGTTGGATTCAGCCAAACTTACGGGGCGCTGGTAACCACATTAATCTCGCAAGGCGCGCAAGGTGTTGTGGCAAACATACCTTATGTAACCGATATCCCGCATTTTACAACCGTCCCACACAACCCCATTCCGCTAGATGCATCAACGGCCACCGCCGTGAATCAAGCTTACGCCGAATATAACGGTGGTATCCAAGCGGCACTAGCTGCTCTTGCAGGCACCGGTTTATTTACCGAAGAAGAAGCCAATTTAAGAATGATTAATTTTTCAGCGGGTGCGGGCAACGCTGTTGTTATTGAAGATGAAAGCTTAACCGATCTTGGTGCTATTAACCCTGCCTTTGCGGCGCTTCCAAAAATCCGTCAAGCTACGGCCGATGATTTATTGGTGCTTACCGCATCATCGTTTATTGGTACGGAAGCCGTTCCCGGAAACTCTTTAACCGTTAATGGTGTTGCTGTTCCTTTGGCCGACAAATGGGTATTGATTCCTAGCGAGCAAGCTGAAATCAAAACAGCCATCGATGCTTTTAATGCCACCATTAAAGCCACAGCAACACAAGCAGGTTTGGCCTTTGTTGATGCCAATGCCTTGCTTAACCAATTAGCAAACGGAGGCATTTCCAGTAATAGTTTCACTTTAAATTCCAGTTTGGTGTTTGGCGCGTTTTCTTTAGATGGTATTCACCCCACTGCGAGAGGCAATGCTTTAATAGCCAACGAATTTATGAAAGCTATTGATGCCACTTACTCCTCTAACTTTGAGGCTTCGGGCAACTTGGTAGACATTGGTAACTACCCTACCAACTACTCGCCAACATTGCAATAAATAAAAGCAGATAAACATTTATATAATACCCTCGAAATGAGGGTGTTTTTTTATTCCAAAAAACCTAGAAAAACAACTTTTATTTTAAATTAAAAGGTATATCTTTGCAGCCGAAAACCAAAACAGTTTTCACACAATTAAATCGCATAATATTAAACAAATAAGTAATGTCTAAAGTTACAGGTAAAGTTGCACAAATAGTAGGTCCGGTTATCGATGTTGAATTCGGTGCGGGTTCTGAACTTCCAAAAATTTACGATTCATTAGAAATTAAAAGACCTGATGGCTCTATTTTAGTATTAGAAGTACAATCCCATATTGGAGAAGATACCGTTCGAACTATCGCAATGGATTCGTCTGATGGTTTAAGCAGAGGCGCAGAAGTTATTGCTACTGGAGCCCCAATACAAATGCCTATCGGCGATGCTGTTTACGGACGTTTATTTAATGTGATTGGTGATGCTATTGACGGATTAGGTGATTTACCAAAAGCTGGTGAAGCTGGTTTGCCTATCCACCGTCAAGCTCCTGCGTTTGATGAATTATCAACTTCTACTGAAGTTTTATTTACCGGTATTAAAGTAATCGACTTGATTGAGCCTTACGCAAAAGGTGGTAAAATTGGATTATTTGGTGGTGCTGGTGTAGGTAAAACAGTATTGATCCAGGAGTTGATCAACAATATTGCTAAAGGTCACGGTGGTTTATCGGTTTTTGCCGGTGTAGGTGAAAGAACTCGTGAAGGAAATGACCTTTTAAGAGAGATGTTGGAATCTGGAATTATCCGTTACGGTGAAGATTTTATGCACTCTATGGAAGAAGGCGGATGGGATTTATCGAAAGTAGATAAATCTAAAATGAAAGAATCGAAAGCGACTTTCGTATTCGGACAGATGAACGAACCTCCTGGAGCACGTGCTCGTGTGGCGCTTTCTGGATTGACTATTGCTGAGTATTTCCGTGATGGTGCTGGCGACGGACAAGGAAAAGATGTACTTTTCTTCGTTGATAACATCTTCCGTTTTACACAAGCAGGTTCAGAGGTATCTGCACTTTTAGGTCGTATGCCTTCTGCGGTAGGTTACCAACCAACTTTGGCAACAGAAATGGGTGCGATGCAAGAGCGTATTACTTCAACTAAAAAAGGATCGATTACATCTGTACAAGCGGTTTACGTACCTGCGGATGATTTAACGGATCCAGCGCCTGCAACAACCTTTGCCCACTTAGATGCCACAACAGTATTATCTCGTAAAATTGCCGAGCTTGGTATTTACCCTGCAGTAGACCCATTGGATTCTACTTCTCGTATCTTGACTAAAGAAATTTTAGGAAAAGAGCACTACGATTGCGCACAACGTGTAAAAGAGTTATTGCAACGTTATAAAGAACTACAAGATATTATCGCCATCCTTGGTATGGAAGAATTATCAGAAGAAGATAAATTAGCCGTAGGTCGTGCACGTCGTGTACAACGTTTCTTGTCTCAACCATTCCACGTAGCTGAGCAGTTTACAGGTATTCCAGGAGTATTGGTTGATATTAAAGAAACCATTAAAGGCTTTAACATGATTATGGACGGTGAATTAGATCACCTTCCAGAAGCAGCTTTCAACCTTAAAGGTACTATCGAGGAAGCTATTGAAGCTGGCGAAAAAATGTTAGCTGAGGCGTAAAATTAGTTGACAGTTTTCAGTCGCAGTTTTTCGGTGACTACAAACTAAAGACCACAAACTAAAGACTAAGAAATATGTATTTAGAAATCGTATCACCAGAAGCTACACTATTTAGCGGCGAAGTAGACGCCGTAGCCGTACCAGGTGTAAATGGTGAGTTTCAAATGTTGAACAACCACGCAGCTATTGTTTCTTCTTTAAAGGAAGGCTTTATTAAAATTTCTGGAGCAGTGACCTTAAACGCCGATGTTGAGGACAACTTTTCAAAAGGAGAGAACAATACAACCCTATTGAAAATCAATTCCGGAACTGTTGAAATGAAAGACAACAAAGTGATTGTTTTAGCAGACTAAATTTCATTACACAACATAAATAAAAACGCGAAACTTAGGTTTCGCGTTTTTTTATGCCGTTAAGCCGTATTTTCAAACCTTTTTTATCACATTGGTTACAATGCCCCAAATTAAAAAATTATTGTCTTCCGTAATTTTAATGATAGGATAATCAGGATTTTCGGGCTGCAACCACACCTCGCCTCCCGAAACACGCAAACGCTTTACTGTAATTCGCCATCCAAAAAGCAAACGGCTATTTTATTGTTTGAAGGCTCCAAACTTCTATCAATTACCAAAAGATCGTTATCCTCTAGCCCTGCCCCAATCATCGATTGGCCACTTACACGGGCATAAAAGGTCGCTTCTTTATTTTTAACCAACTCTTCGTCCAAAGACAAACGCTGCTCTTTAAAATCTTCAGCCGGCGAAGGAAACCCTGCCGAAATTCCAGCATCAAAAAAATGCCGCAGCACCATCAATGGTTTGCGGGGTAAAAAACGTTAAACTTCCAGATCTGTGTGCTATCATCTTACTAAAATAATATCGTTAATGTTTGTGGTGTACCGCGGCGACAATCGCTCTTGGCGCATTTTCCATGTACGCTTTAAGTCTTGGTTGCCCAATTTTATTTTATGGCTTTTGTATTTTGAGTTTAAAAAATCAATAGACTGCATTAAGGGTTGGTGCTTGGGGTTTTCCTTATCGAATAACTGTAACTGATGGTTATTGGTCGGCACCAAACCCGTAACGATTACACCCGCCCGTTTGTACTTAATGCCTTCCTTAAAAATAGCTGTTACGGCATCAACCGCACACTGGCTTATAATCAAAGAAGAACTGGTTGGGTAAGATAAGCTAATACTTTTACTTGTTCGATGTTGTGGCAAATCTTTTTTATGCCTATCGCTGCTCAACATCACAATAATCATGTGGCAACTGGAACCTTGCTGCCTCAATTTTTCGGCGCAAGCGGTGGCAAAGGTAGAAATGCGCTCTTTTATATTATCGATATCCGAATATGTATATTCAAAACTTCTGGTGGTGGCTATGGCCCGTTTGTTTTGGGGCTCGTCCAAAATTATTTTCGAATTGCCTTCTAGATCTTTTTTCAATTTCCACTCGGTTATTGAAAAGGTTTTCCGAACCCATTCATCTGGCAATTGCGTAAAATCGTAAGCCGTTTTACAACCTTTAGCCTGAAGCCTTTTGCTCAATCTTCGGCCAATGCCCCAAACATCTTCAATCTTAATCCACTTTAGAGCTTTAATACGCTTTTCTTCAGAATCTATCACATAAATGCCTTTGGTTTGCTTCGGAAATTTACGCGCTATCCTATTGGCCACTTTGCTCAAAGCTTTGGTTGGTGCGATACCTACACAGGTTGGAATACCCGTCCATTTTAAAATCCGACTCCTGATTTGGGTGGCATACTCGTTAAAATTGTAATTATGGAATCCTTTAAATTGAAGAAAAGCCTCATCGATGCTATACACTTCAACATCGGGCGTAAACTGTTCCAAGATTTTCATTACCCTGCTACTCATATCGCCGTACAACGGATAATTGGAAGAAAACACCTGAATGTTGTTGGCCTTGCAAAAGCCTTCCCATTTAAAAATAGGCGCCCCCATGGGCAACCCCAATGCTTTGGCTTCATCGCTTCGCGAAATAACACAGCCATCGTTATTGCTTAAAATAGCAACGGGCTTCCCCTGCAAATTCGGGTTGAACACCCGCTCGCATGAGGCATAAAAGTTATTACAATCTACTAAAGCAAACATATGTAAATTTACGTCTTTTCGATTAGTTTAACGTTAAAAAAAATGGGGTATGTGTTAAAAATCAATCCTTCTTTTTAAAAGGATTGATTTTCAATTTACTTAACAAAACCAGACAAGGATTCTGCAGCAAATTACAGAACTGTACTTTTTACTTCTTTCCAGACTTTAATCAATAATACCGCAGAAATTAGAGCTGTACCGGTAAATATTACAGCAAGATTAAACTCACCATAAATCCAATATCCTGTAGCGAACAAGCAACTATAAATAAGCGCACACCCAAAGAGCATAGCTAGAATGCCCGAAGGCACACTCCAGCCTTCTTTAGTTGTTACTATGGTAATGTTTTCAGTTGCAGCTTCATCAACCACTTTTTTCCATCCTGGCCCACCAGGCTGTATTTTATTATAAAACAACTGTAGCACGTCCTTACTTTCCGGTTGGGTTAAAAAGGTAACGACCAACCACAAAATGGTTGTTACCAATACTATTGATGGAAATTTGGCCCAAGTTGGAAACACACTACTCTCTTCTCCAAAAAAGTATGTTCCCAAGGTTGTAAAATTCAATAAGATTGAAATAATACCCGATGAAAACATAGCTGCTATTTCGCTCCACGCATTGATGCGCCACCAAAACCAGCGTAATATAAAAATGAGTCCTGTTCCAGCTCCAAACATCAAAATAATATCGAACAACTGTAATGCATTCTGAAGTACCAACGCCAGCAATGCACTGCAAACCATTAAAATTACTGTTGAAATTTTACCTACAGCAACCTTCTGTTTTTCGGTAGCATTTTTATTAATCTGCTGAATATAAAAATCGTTAACAATATATGAAGACCCCCAATTTAAATGTGTAGAAATGGTTGACATGTAAGTGCTGCCAACGATGCCAAAACCACCCCCAATAAACCTGCTGGTAATTTGGTAAGCATAGCAGAATAGGCCAAATCATGCCCCAATTTACTTTCAGTAACATTTGGAAATGCTTGTTGGATACTGGCCACATCGGGATACACCACTAATGAAGCCAAAGCCACAATAATCCATGGCCAAGGACGTAAGGCGTAGTGCATAATATTAAAAAAGAAAGTAGCCCCAATAGCATGATTTTCGTCTTTTGCGGCAAGCATTCGCTGGGCAATATACCCACCACCGCCGGGCTCTGCTCCAGGATACCATGCACTCCACCATTGCACTGCCAAAGGGATAATCAACAAAACAATAAGCGAATTTGTATCGTTAAAATCTGGGAGCAACGAGAGTTTATCAGTTACTTGATTATTTTCAATTAAGGCAGCCATACCACCCACCTCCGGAAGATTAACCAAGTAATATGCCGCACCAACTGAGCCTGTCATCGCCACAAAAAAGAGTAAAAAATCGGTATACACCACACCTTTAAAACCTCCTATGGCACTAAAAACAACCGTTACCAAACCAGCTATAATAACAGTTTGCCAAGGTTCCAACCCCAACATAATACCTCCTATTTTAATAGCTGCTAGAGTTACGGCCGACATCGCCAAAACATTGAACACCACTCCCAAATACACTGCACGGAAACCGCGCAAAAAACGGGCTGGTTTTCCGCCATAGCGCAACTCATAAAACTCGATATCGGTACTCACTTCCGATTTACGCCATAACTTGGCATAAACAAAAACCGTAAGCAAACCGGTAAGCAAAAAAGCCCACCATACCCAGTTTCCGGAAACTCCGTTGGTTCTTACTATATCAGTAACAAGGTTTGGCGTATCGGTAGAAAATGTGGTGGCCACCATAGAGAGTCCCAAAAGCCACCAAGGCATGGAGCGTCCTGACAGAAAATATTCGGATGAATTTTCTCCCGATTTTTTTGACACCCAAAATCCAATAAATAATGTAATTGAAAAAAACAGAACTATTAGTACATAGTCTATTGTATGCAGCTGCACCATAACGTTATTTGTTTGCTTTTGTGAATTGTAAATCTATTAGAATCATAATGAAAATGGTTTCTAACTTTAAAATAGCTTCCCGTTTTCAATAATAACAAAGCCATTGCGCTTGTAAGTTACTTTGGTACCGTTGGCGCAAAACGTATATTTTCCGTTCGATTTACGTTCGGATGCCCACAACAAAATCACCTCATCAACGGTACAATTGTAATCTTTGGCCACTTTCTTTTTTACATCATCAATAGTGGCTCGGCCTTTTTTTAGTTGATTTTGAACCTTACCATTCAATTTTGGTTCTTCAAAATCTGCCGGCACATTACAGCCATCCTCTTCGAGCCCAGCCTCAACAAGTACTTCTTCAGCCTGTTTCGGAGCCTCCAAATCAATATATTCCCAAGTGTAATCAGCTTTCAACAATACACGCCTACCGTCTTCGGTTTTTACAATGTAATTGTTTTGGGCAAAACCCGCGTACGATAGAATGGAAAGTAAAAGAACGGCGTATATTTTCATGGTATATCTGTTTTGAATAGAACCAAAAGTACAAATTTTGCATACATTTGCTCTATGGAATTTCCTAAAAAACTTGTGCAAAAATTAGAAAATCGCAAAGAAAACAACGCTTTTCGAGAATTGGGAACGCCGTCTGGTTTAGTGGATTTTTCATCAAACGATTATTTGGGGTTTTCAAAAAACGAAACGATTTTCAATAATGCCCACCAGTTTTTAATTAAAAACCACATAAAACAAAACGGAGCCACGGGGTCGCGCTTGCTTTCCGGAAACCACCAACTTTACGATGTGGTTGAAAGCCTACTTTACCAATTCCACAACAGCGCATCGGCTTTGATTTTCAATTCAGGCTACGACGCCAATATTGGCTTTTTTTCAAGCGTACCGCAACGTGGCGATGTTATTATATATGATGTACTAATCCATGCTTCCATTCGCGATGGCATATCGATGAGCAACGCCAAAGGTTACAAGTTTAAACATAATGATTTGGAGGATTTGGAAAAACTAATTCTTCGTCATTCTGAACCTTCTCACCTTGAGCGGAGTCAAAAGGTTGTTTCAGAATCGCACCATAACATTTACATCGTTACCGAATCGGTATTCTCCATGGATGGCGACACCCCAAACCTCGTTGGGCTTTCAGAATTATGCAAAAAGCACAACGCTTACTTGGTGGTTGACGAGGCCCATGCCATTGGCGTTTTTGGTAAAAACGGCACTGGATTAATACAACAGTTACAACTTGAACACGATATTTTCGCTCGCATCGTCACTTTTGGAAAAGCCATGGGCTGCCACGGCGC
This sequence comes from Tamlana crocina, assembly GCA_040429635.1. Lineage (NCBI taxonomy): Bacteria > Pseudomonadati > Bacteroidota > Flavobacteriia > Flavobacteriales > Flavobacteriaceae > Tamlana > Tamlana crocina. Next base: position 3,749,040 of record CP158972.1, read on the forward strand.
CGCCATTTTGGGCAGCAATAGTCTAAAAGCATTTTTGGTGAATTTTTCGCGCTCCTTTATTTATACCACAGCCTTGCCCCCACATAGTTTAGCGACCATTCAATCGGCTTACAACGAATTATCCAAAACCGAAAGTATAAATAAGCTACAAGATAATATTGCGTTTTTTAAATCTGAAATGGTTAAAAACAACCTTAACAACAGCTTTATCGAAAGTCATTCTGCCATACATTGTTGCATCATTCCGGGAAACGAAACGGTGAAACACATCGCCCAACAAATCCAAAAAAGCGGTTTTGATGTAAAGCCTATTTTATCACCTACCGTACCCAAGGGGCAGGAACGGTTGCGGTTTTGTTTACACAGTTACAATTCTAAAAAGGAAATTTCGGAAGTTTTACAGCGACTTTCTATTTTTGTGGTTCAGCATGACGCAACACATTAAGCATCAATGAGCGATACATTTAAAACCATAGCCCGATTTCAATACTCCACCGAAGCCCAAATTGTAAAAGGCCGGCTGGAGGCCGAAGGCATTCAGGTGTTTATGCAGGATAATTTCACCATCGACACCGACCCACTGGTGAGCAACGCCATTGGCGGCGTTAAACTTAAAGTGTTATCGCGACAAGCCTTGGAAGCCCAACATATTTTGGCGTCCATTAAAAAATATTCGGTTGACGATGATGGCAACACCATACAATGCCCTAATTGTAACAGCGAAAACATTGAGCTCTTTTCAACCATAAAAGATGCCAAGTCCTTTTTTGCTTTTATTTTTGGTGTATTATTTTCATCGTTGCCTTTTTACACCAGGCACAAGTACAAATGCGAAAATTGTAACACGGAATTCGATTTAAAATGATTTTTACCACTAATTCACGAATCATTTTCCAATAACTACAAAATAGATTCGTGCATTCGTAGCCTCTTAAAAAAATTCAATGAAAAATAAAACATACTTTATAACAGGAATATCAACCGAGGTGGGCAAAACCGTAGCTTCGGCCATCGTTACCGAAGCCTTGGAAGCCGATTATTGGAAACCCATACAGGCTGGCGATTTAGACCATAGCGACACCCATAAAGTGGAGCGTTTGGTTTCCAATAAAAAATCACAATTTCACCCCAATACCTATGCCCTTAACACGCCTATGAGTCCGCATCGCAGCCGAAATTGATGGCATTACCATAGACTTAAAAAATATAAATGCGCCTAAAACCAAAAATCATTTGGTCATAGAAGGCGCAGGTGGCTTACTGGTTCCATTGAACGACAAAGAAACCATTTTAAATATTATCCAACCCGATTTTAAAGTCATCGTGGTATCGCGCCACTATTTGGGCAGCATCAACCATACGCTTTTAACGGTCAATTTATTAAAGGAAAAAGGCTTTGATGTGTCCATTATTTTCAGTGGAAACGAACACAAAACCACCGAATCCATCATCGAAAAAATGACCAATATTCCTATTATCGGAAGGATTGAAGAAGAACCCTATTTTGACCAAAATGTGATAAAGGAATATGCGGAACGATTTAGGGAGAAGCTGTAGCTGTCGGGAAGGAATCCACAAAAAAGATTAACAATTAAAAGATTCCTGCCTTCGCAGAAATAAAAAATATGAATTTACAAGAACGCGACAAAAAACACCTCTGGCATCCGTTAACGCAACACAAATTGCACCCTGAAGCTTTGGCTATTACTAAGGCTAAAGGTTGCACATTGACCGACGAAAACGGCAATAAATATATCGATGCCATCGCCTCATGGTACACCTGTATGTACGGGCACTGCAATGAATACATTACCCATCGGGTGTCCGAACAAATGCAGCAATTGGACCAAGTGGTTTTTAGCGGATTCACCCACAAACCTGCTATAGAACTCAGCGAAGCCCTCATAAACATTCTGCCCAAAAACCAAAACAAAATTTTTTTTAGCGATAACGGCTCCACGTCTGTAGAAATTGGCATTAAAATGGCTCTGCAATATCATTTTAACAACGGCAATAAAAAGAATACTTTAATCGCTTTTGAAGACGGTTTCCACGGCGACACCTTTGGTGCTATGAGCGTTTCGGGACTTTCTGTATACAACGGGCCTTTTGAGGACTTCTTTTTAAAAGTGGAACGCATTCCCGTGCCCAATGGAAAAAATCACGATGACATATTAAACACTTTACGAAATTTGGCATCAACACACCAAGTGGCCGGTTTTGTTTACGAACCCTTGGTACAAGGTGCCGCAGCCATGAAAATGCACAATACCGAAGGACTGAACCAAATTTTAAATTTCTGCACAGACCATAACATCATTACCGTTGCCGACGAAGTGATGACAGGCTTCGGCAAAACCGGGAAACATTTCGCTTCGCTGTACATGGAAACGCCACCCGATGTGATGTGTTTAAGCAAAGCACTAACTGGCGGATTGCTGCCCATGGCACTTACCACATGCTCACAAAAAATCTATGATGCTTTTTATAGCGACAATATTGCCAAAGGGCTGTTCCATGGGCATACCTACTCGGCCAACCCTTTGGCATGTACCGCAGCCTTGGCAAGTATTGAATTATTGCAAACCGAAAACATTCAAGGTAGAATAAAAGAAATTACGGCATCACACGAAAACTTTGGAAACCGAATAAAAAATCACCCCAAAGTGAAATCCATCCGGCAAACCGGAATCATTTTCGCCCTCGATTTAGATGTAGAAATGCAACGCTACGGTAACCTCCGCGATAAACTCTTTAAGTTTTTTATGGACAACGGCGTGTTTTTACGCCCCTTGGGCAATACCATTTACATACAAGCCCCTTATGTGATTACCAACCATGAATTGGAAAAAGTGTACCGAGTTATCGAAGAATCTTTATCAATAGTGTAAATTTGCAGGCTAAAATATAAACAGGATTCGCTCACCAAATTTTTGAGATTCCGAATCAGTCCAGAAAACCGTCTGGACAGCATGACAAAACTATGCAAAAACCAATCTCCATAACGGCCATTTCATCCATTTCTCCATTAGGAAAATCTTCTGCGGAAGCTTGGAAAAGTTACAAAAACGAAAACCATTACTTGACTAAAAAATCGGTATTAGGCAAAGACGTTGTTGTGGCCGAAATTCCAAAGGAAGCCAAAGCGGACATTGAAATATTGAGAGAATCGGATTCCAAATACAAATCGTTGGACGACACCGTCCTTTTTGCCATGTACGCCTCACGAGAAGCGGTAAAACAGGCGAACTGGAAACCCTCGGATAATTTTGGAATCAATATCGGTTCGTCTCGCGGTGCCACAGCCCTTTTTGAAAACTATCACGAGTCTTTTTTAAAAAATAACAAAGCCGAAACTTTAAGTTCGCCCACCACAACTTTGGGCAATATTTCGTCGTGGGTAGGTCACGATTTGCAAACCGAAGGCCCCGAAATTAGCCATTCCATCACTTGTTCCACAGCATTGCACAGCTTACTTAATGGCATTGCATGGATTAATTCGGGCATGTGCAATAAATTTTTGGTGGGCGGCAGTGAAGCGCCGCTAACTCCATTTACCATTGCGCAGATGCAGGCTCTGAAAATTTATTCTAAATATGATTTGTCAGGTCGAGCGAAGTCGAGACCTTTCGACTCCGCTCAAGGTAACATTAACCTCTACCCCTGCCGGGCATTAGACTTCAACAAAACCAAAAACACCATGGTTTTGGGCGAAGGCGCTTCCATGGCTTGTTTGGAAGAAGGTGAACAAAGCAACGCCTTGGCATTAATTACGGGCTATGGCTATGCCACCGAAATTTTAAAACACAATATTTCCATTTCGAGCGACGCAAAATGTTTTCAGAAATCGATGAAAATGGCATTGGGCGATAAAAACCCCGAAGACATTGATGTAGTAGTGATGCACGCCCCGGGTACCATTAAAGGCGACA